>JBOEGD010000007.1:82195-187592 GCA_050633245.1 Calditrichia bacterium
TGAGTTCTGAGTTCTGAGTTCTATCCTATCCCCCGCCAAAATACCAAAAGTGTAACTGATTTGCACAGATTTTCTTTTTTGTAAACGTCATATTTTTATTTCCTTTTACAACGAGAGCGGTTTCATGCGCAAAAAATGCATTTTTATGCGCTTTTGACCAATTTCTTTTTAAAAACTTCCGATTAAAAATGTGGAGCGCATCATCGGCAGGAAATTTGCTTTCTTTAACATGTAATCAATGTAGCAGCATTCCTACGTTCTTAGACACCGCAGCCCCCCTAAAGTATTACAATTTCGGGTAGCCATTGGAAGGATTTAGATATGTGGAGAGTAATCTTTACTGTCATGGCATTGCTATGCCTTTTTTTATCTAACTGTTCTCCGATAAATGATTCGCAGGGTGAAGACGATATAGACGATATCGATATCCCCGGCGAGATTGATTTTACCAACACACGAAGCGTCCAGTTACGTTTCAATGCAATCGCACCGGGTAATGTTCCGCTAGGCGGCAAAACCTGCCAGGTTTTTCTGCCATCGCAGTTGAATGATGAAACGTTGGAAAACCCGCTTTTTACCGGAGTCTCGTTGGCAAACGGCGTCCTTATCGCCGAAACGGACATCCCAACGCAGCTTGATAGCATTATGATGTATATCGATTATGGTGCGCCAGGCAATCGCGGCATTGTCGCTATTTCAAACCTGTCTGCTGAGTTTACATTGGGACAAGGAACTCCCAAGAGCTATGCCGGGGGAGCAAAAAATAGCGATGTAAATAAATACAGCTACTCTCCCCTTTCCTACATGGGAAGCTGGGGTTTGTCAGGCGTACCGGATTATTTGGAACCGGTAATTCCGATTCTAAACTTCAACATGCTCGATGCCCTGAACAATACGGTATCTGAGTCTGAAGATGTTTTTACAAAATCACCACAGCTTTTTGCAGGAGACCCGCCACGGAATTTACAGATTACCGATACGGCAGATGTTTATATCAGCTTGATCCGAACGTTGACCGGCAAGCAAAACCTGCTGGGTTTCTACACGCATACTGAGGCAGACAGCATCGACGATCCTACAGATATCGATTCGATTGACGTAGTGTTCCCATTTTTGGGATCGTGGAGCAATTGGCCCTACACCGGTGGTGAGAGAATCCACCTTGGGAAGTTTGAGCCCAATACGACTCTTTCATTTGTGGAAGTCTCTGATGGTTGGGATGAACCTGCAAATTTGCCGAGTTACCCATCCGGCACGGCGCGCTACAGCCAAAGCGAACTAAATCCCGCTTCGGCCTATACCATGGCCATGTTCAAATATGAAGATCCTGGCAATCCGGTGAATCCACTGATTATGGCAGTAATGGAAGACGCCGCAGGATATATCGACTATAGCGATCACGCATTCTACTTTGAAGTGTATCCACCTTCTGCGATAGATACAAATGGCATGGCAGGGCCATCTGATGCACCACCCGATTGTGATGGAGACGGGGTTATCGATGCGGATGATGCCTATCCTTGCGATGCAACACGAGCATACAATTTCTATCGGTCAATAAGAACTCTGGCCTTTGAAGCAGATTGGCCAGACCTGGGCGATTATGACTACAATGATGTGATTATCGATTACGTTATCGCCGGAGCGGCAAATGCTTCAAACGAAGTGGTTAACGCCACCTACCGTTTCGTCTTGCGCGCCAAAGGCACGGACAAGCAGATAGGATTCGGCTTTCAGCTTCCCTTCTCGTCCAGTCTGGTGACAACAGCATCTGCCGGAGCGCTATCTACCGGTACCATTTCGCTTGCTGGTAATGGATTGGAGGCATCACAAACAAAGGCTGTTGCCATCGTTTTCGATGACTTTGCCAATCTGATGCCACCGGAAAGCGGTGCCAGCACCGTGAATACGGAAAAAGGGTTCCGCTATGTTGAGCAAGACACGGTGACTATCAATATGAGCTTTGCCAATGGCATTCCTTATACCGACGCGATGTCGATAAATCCATTTTTGATCATTGATGGAAATCGCGGACATGAAATACATATCCGCAACGATGCACCTACCGATCTGGTGGATGGATCGCTGTTTGGAACCGGCAATGATGCAAGCAATCCGGGAAGCTCAATCTGGTATAGCTCAGCAACAAACTTATCATGGGGACTGGAAATTCCACTGTATTGGGAATATCCATTTGAAGAGGTTTCTATTTCCGACACCTATTTTTGGTTTACAAGCTGGCTGTCCAGCGGTGGTTCTACAAATCAGGATTGGTATGAGAGTCTTTCCGGATATCGCGACGCAGATAATTTGTATCGCTCGTTTGGAATATCGAAAAAATAGTATTGCAAGATATATAGCAGGATTGCCTTTTGACGCGTGGATTTTCCGCGCGTCGATTTGTTGTTTAAAGGCCAGGTAAAGACAGAACTGAAATAAATGCATTTTTATATAAACCAACACACAGGGAAAAGAGGAAACTTATGCAGAGAAGGAAATGGGTATTCTCGCTTTGTTTTACAGGGCTGATTGCTTTCATGTCCTGCGGAGATATTAATTCCGGCTCAGGAAATGGTGACTTGGAAGCACCAGATGATTTCGACTTTAACAATACCAGTACAATGAACATTATTTTTAAGGCTGAGGCGGCCGATGGTACACCGCTAGTCCAGGAACGCTGTCGCGTGTATAAGAGTCGAGACGATCGCGAGAACGACAGGAATGCAATGATGACTGGCTTTACCAATACCAGCGGTATTTTTGCAACCAGCGTAACGGTTAGTGCTGCACAGGACAGTGTATTTCTGAAGTTTAACCTTATTGGAGCCATAAACGAAGCTCAGGCATCCACAGAAGAAACGTCGATTACCTTTGTTCTTGGACAAGGAATAAATGGCAAGCGTGGACGCATGAGTCAACGCTCGGCACCATTTGGCGCCTCCAAGGCCAATTCTACGACACCCCCGTTTAAGTTTATGGGCGGATGGTCTGCCGCAGGATTGCCCAATTATCTGGAGCCTTCAGTTGTTATTTCGGCTGAAGAACTGAATCGCATCAATGAAGTGATTCCACAAGGTGTTGGTCTGGTCAATGTCTATCCGCAATACTTCGGATCTGGCGTTTCAACAAATGTGCCGATTGAGCAGGACGGTGAGGTTTTCCTGACTTTTCTACATACCGACACCAGTCCGCAAAACGTTTTTGCATTTTTCAGTTATCCAACCAATAGCCCGCCCGACTCGGTTGGCGATATCGATTCGCTAACGGTTATTTTTCCACGCGCGCACTACAACGCCGGACTTGCGTCCGGATCTAAGGTAAGCCTGGGTACTTTTACCGCAGGTACATCAATCGGCTGGGCCGTCATTCGCGATGGTTGGGATGGATCTGGCGCCAGTAGCGGCACGGATGTATTTTATTCAATTGATGAATTTAACCCGGAACCTACAGCTTATCAGCAGCACTTTGTGTTGGTTGAAGACGATGAAGTAAGTGGAATGGATCGTCTGCTGTTAACCTGCGACGATAATGAGCTGGTACCAGATAATACCTACTACAATTTTGATGATGTAATTTTTTACATCACCGCGGCAGAAGGCACATTTGATACGGACAGTATTCCAGAATACCCGGATGAGCCGGATTGCGACAATGACGGTATTCCAGACTATCAGGATGCCTTTCCCTGCGACGAAAATCGCGCACTACAGGTATTCGTAGACTGGCAGACAATTGCCTTTGAAGACGACTGGCCAACTCAGGGCGACCTGGATTTCAATGATCTGGTTGTAGATGCCCGCTATACCATCACCTGCGATGCTTATGGTGACATTACAGATTTAATAGGAAATTTTGTTCTAAGAGCCCAGGGCACCAGTAACTCAAACGGCTATGGATTCACCATGCCGGTCGATCCAACTCTGGTAGCGAGTGTAACCGGCTATAGTCACACATCCGGCATAATTTCAACGAATGTAAATGGAACGGAAGCAGGACAGACCGATGCGACATTTATCGTATTCGACAACGGGATGGATATGATGCCACCGAATACCAGTGGTCTTGGTGTTAATACTGAACGCGGTGAACAACCGGTAGAGCATGATACCTTGACCATGCAGATTGTTTTTAACACAACCATATCCCCTGCTGTTATGGGTTGGCCGCCATACAATCCGTTTATGATTGTCGATCAGCAACGCAGCAAAGAAGTTCATCTGAACAATCATGCACCTACAGCAAAAGCTGATAGCACACTGTTCGGCACCGCCGATGATGTGAGTAATGCATCGCTCAATCAATATTATCGAACGTCATCTAATATACCCTGGGCAATGCATATTCCGGTATCCTGGGATTATCCGTTCGAGGAAGCTGGTGTTGCAACTGCTCATCTTAACTTTGCAACCTGGCTTAGCAGTGGTGGAGTTAGCTATCCGGACTGGTATCTGGATAATAGTGGCTATCGCAACGACAGCAATATTTATCGCGCCTTCGGTATCAATAAGAGATAGAATCCCATCACCTCTTTTTCTTTAAAAACAGCCCGCAGAGAATTTCTCTGCGGGCTGTTTTTGTATGTTACCTTCCTCTCTAATGCACTAATTAAAATCTACGGGCCTTTTTTCTTTCAAGCCAACATCCGAAACTCCGATAATTTGTTTGAATTGATGCAGATATTCACTCAAGACAATGGATTCATGGATGAAAAAGCTTTCTTTTCAATGGATGATTTTACTGATATGCTTTGTTTTCCTTTTGTTGAGCGCCTGCGGCGAGCATACATCAGACCCCGGACCTGGAACAGTTACCAATGTTGAAGCACCCGAAGATTTCGATTATGACAATCGCCAAACAGTGCGTATAGTCTTTCGTGCACTTTCTTCAGCGGGCACACCTATCAATTTGATTCGTTGTAATGTTTACCGTTCACGTGAAGACCGTGAGAATGGTGAAAATCACCTGATGCAGGGCTTTACCGATGATCAAGGTACTTTCGCAACGGAAATCCCGGTAAGTGCCGGCATAGACAGCGTGTATTTAAAGTTCAACTACGTCGGTGCAATTAACCAGGCTGAAGCAACTGCGAGAGCCGGTGATCTATCTTTTGTCCTTGGTCAGGGTATTAATGGCAAGCGTCCTTCCTTAAATTCAGACGAGCGTTCTGAGACGCGCTGGAGCTTAGCTAAGGATGATGATGGACCGCCTTTCCGAATCCTCGGAACATGGGATAAAGATGGACTTCCAGATTATCTCGATACGCGCGTCTCAGTATCAGAAGGGGAACTGGATACTGTAAATCAGGTTATTCCACAAGGTGTGAAAATTCACAAAGAATTCCCGCAATATTTTGCCGAGGGTGTTGAAACAAACGTTAATCTATTAATAGACACACCGGTTTATTTAACTTTTCTCCATCAAGACACCGGGCAAAAGAACGTATTCTGTTATTTTACTTATCCTACAAATTCTCCTCCAACAACTGTAGAAGAGATTGATTCACTCACTATCGTTTTCCCTTATGCGCACTTTAAAGCTGGATTAGAGGTCGGTGATCGCGTGAAGTTGGGAGATTTTGAAGCCGGCACCAGCATCGGCTTTGCGGTGATTCGCAATGGGTGGGCTAAAGATAAGGCTTTATTAAAAGGTGACGACAGAGTGCCAACCTATGGTGAGTATGTTTTTTACTCAATCGATGAACTCAATCCTTCAAGTGAAGGCGTAAGCCAGCATTTCATTATTGTGAATGATGCTGACTATAACTTTAGAAACACTGAAGACCGCCTTTTGATGTCATGCGAAGATAATTATCTCAAATCATCAGAGCCGAATAACAACTGGGATGATCTTATCTTTTACATTACCGGAGATGACAACTCCTTTGAGACGCCTGACATGCCGGTGCCTCCGATTTTGCCTGACTGCGATAATGACGGTGTACCTGATTATCAGGACGCCTTTCCTTGTGATGAAAACCGTGCACTACAAATTATTTGGGAGTGGGAGACCATTGCATTTGACGATGACTGGCCAGACGCGGGGGATTTAGACTACAATGATCTGATTGTAGCTACGCGCTATGTCATTACCTGCGATTGGGATAATCTTATTACCGACATTGTGGCTCAGATTGTGCCAACAGCCATGGGCACAACTCGTGAGAATGGTTACGGCTTTACTCTACCCATTTTACCATCTGATGTTACCAGCACCAGCGGCTACTATCTAACCAGTGGATATATTAACCTGAATGCAAACGGAACAGAGGCCGGTCAGAGCAAGGCAACTTTTATTGCTTTTGATAATGGATTAGATTTGATGCCTCCCGCTGTGAGTGGCATTGGCGTGAACACCGAACGCGCATACCCATACACAGAGCCGGATACCTTAACGATGCAAATCATCTTTGACCGTCGCTTCACCGGCAATGAGCTCGGTTGGCCTCCCTACGATCCTTTTATCATTATCGATCAGAATCGTGGCAGAGAAGTCCACCTGAATAATGTGGCACCGTCAGCTCTTGCAGATGCATCGCTGTTAGGGACTGCCGATGATGTATCTGATGTAGCCACCGGATTGTATTACAGAACGAGCAACAATATTCCGTGGGGATTACATATCCCAATTATTTGGGAATGGAATTCCTCAACAGAGGAATGGGACAATCCACCGTGGGCACACCCTTTTGAAGGAGAGCTGGTTTACGATGCCTATTTCTACTTTGATGAGTGGCTAACAAGCGGTGGTGTAGACTTTACCGATTGGTATAATAATTACGATTGGAATAGTAACGACGATCTAATTTACTTCCCCTTTGGTGATGCCAAGAAGTAATAATGAAACGAAAAAGCCGGGCATCGCCCGGCTTTTTTATATTTGAAAATTTTGTATTTATCTACTTCAAAAGTTTTTGTTTATCCCACCAAACAATCGTGTTACAGTCCCAGATAAAGTGAAAATCGCTGGCTGCTCCCCAGGTCATCACTGACGGGTGTAAACGCATAGTCGAAGCGAAAAGCAGATTTAGCAATTCCGACTCCAAAGCTAACGTTCCGGGTTTCCGAACCAGAAATAAAACCGGATCGTAATAGGATCAGCTTCTTCACGGTTGCCTCTAGTCCGACACTAAAGCGTGCGCCTTCTTCAAGTGGTTTCACAAAATCTGCAGCGAGTAAAACACCAATATCTTTGGTAAGCTGCGAACGCTCATACATTCCGCCAAGACGAAGAATCTTGGGTAAATCTGTCGATTCAGTTCGGAATTCGTTCATGCTTCCAAGATTGGCAAATGAAGCCGCAAGAGTGAGATTTGGCATTAAACCACGATAAGAGACACCGAGGTCAGCGGCGTAACCACTTGCCGAATAGATAAAGATCTTTTCGTATAGATATTTGGCGGTAATGCCAAAGGAAAAATCCGGAGACAGCAGGCGAGCATAGGAAACGCCAACGGACGTATAATTTGCCGAGGTTTCTTCCAGTGGTTCGCTGCTTGGTATAGTGCGCACCTCAATTTCACCGATGCTCATGGCATAGGCATGAAATGCCAGGCTGGACTTCTCGCCTTTAAACTGAAGCGCTCCATATTCGCTGCGAATACCCTGCAGCCAGCTATTATGCTGAAATGTTGCATTCGAACGGCTTGCGAAGGCAAGACCAGCAGGATTCCAATAGGTCGCATTAGCATCATTACTGACCGCTGTAAACGCGTCTCCCATTCCGGCACCTCGAGCATCCGCACCGATCTTTAAAAAAGAAAGCCCGGTTGCGCCGTTACTGCCATCCGCATAGATAGCCATACTAAAAAACAGCATGATTATTAGAGTATTCCGCAAATAAGTCATATTAAAATATCCGTGTTATCCATTCACTTGCTCATTAGAAAACAAATTGCCATGAAAAAACATGGCTAATTCCTTCATCCTCAACGCTATCAACAAAAGCGTAGTCCAATACCATGTGGAGCTGCTTATAGGCTTTTACCTCAATACCGCCGCCAAGTGTCAGATGATCGTTATCAAAGCCAACGCGGCCGGCAAGCTGCTTATTGCTCACTTCGAGACCAACATGATTTTTCTCTTCACCTTTATTGCTCCACTCGAAATCGTAAGCTAGTGACAACCAGCGTAGCGGCGTATGATAAAACGCACCAACCTTCTGAGTAATGGGAAATTTGTTATCTTGCTGTGTTCCACGATCAAACAGATCGTTGGTATTCGAGTTCAGGTCTGCACCAACATCTTTTGCCTGATATCCAATAGTAAGGGATTCGTGCGGTTTTAGCAAGACACCAATATCGATGCCGAATCCCCAGTTACTGTTATAATTGAAATCTTCTGTATCGCTTAGGCTCTCGCGAAGGAATTTTGCGCTGATTCCGACATTTATAAGATTTGGAGGAAGGTTTGTCAGCTTGCCGTCGGCCTGCACCAGCCGCAATATTTGCAACCCAAATGAAGCGTAGATGGCGTTGAGCCCATGCTCTACTGCACCGACATCTTGTCCTACAGAATTATAGGCACGCAGGTCATTTACACCGCTATTTACCCAGCCGAGGCTAAATCCGCCAAACGGTTTGAGTGGCAAAGCAAGACCGACATAATTAAATTTGCGATCAAGCGACATCGAACTCCATGAAGCCGAGAAATGTCGATCTTTCAACAAAGGCAGTGCACCGGGATTATAATAAACACCATAACCGTAATCTGCCGAGGCGACCTGTGCGTTTCCCATGGCCATACCCCGAGCCCCTAGTCCGAGCCTCAGGAAGGAGCCCGAAAAGCCACCATTTCCTTCTGCAAAAACAAAGCTGCCGAAGATCAGCAAAAGACAAAGTAATTTTTTCATGCGATCATTTCCTGTATGGACGTACTAGTTCACTATCATAATTTTGCCCCAATTCACTTCGGAGCCAACCTGTGCGCGAAAAAAATACACGCCATTATCTACCGGACGACCATTGCTGTCGTTGCCATCCCAAACCATAGAGCGATCGAAGCTGCCTTCAGAAGGTGCTCCCTGCGAAGACTGCAGCTCAACAACCCGCTCCATTGCAAAATTATATATTCCGATCGTTACATTACCTGCCGCCTCTACGTCAAATTGAAATCTAAGTGGACGGTCGCTAATCTGCGGCGAATAGGGATTCGGATAAGCATAAACGCTGGGGCTTGCTTCATCTCGCGTGCTCACAAAACCACGAAAGACAGTCCAATCGAAGCCATTGTTTGATGTCGATGCCATTCCATCAAGAGAACCAACCCAAAGTCGATGATTTGGAGAGGTTGCCGGGGATGTCGCAACAGAATAAAAAGTTGTCGTAAAGATAGACTCACCGGAAATATTATCTGTAATTTGCGGGAACAGAAACCAGGTTGTCCCATCATCGATTGATTTATAAACACCCTTCTCGGTTGCAACATATAGCGCTGAATCGTAGAATGAGACATAGCGAGCAAAAGTGCCATCGCTCAATTCGTCTGTTAAATAAGTATCCCAGGTAAGGCCACCATTTTTTGTACGACTAACACCATTGGTCTCCGTGGTATCGACGGAACGAATAGAGGTCGCCCATATGCTGTTGTCATAATCATTATGCCAAAGTCCGATAATCCAGTCTGCAGAAATCGCCTGGCTTTGATTGTCATGTCGATAGCGTTCCCAATTTTCACCACCATCGGTGCTTTTACTCACACCATCAACTGTGCCGATCCAGACGTTTCCGCTGGTATCAACAGTCGCGGCAAATCCACGATGGTTCAGCTCATCGAGAGCGCTAAACGGCTTTCCGTCGGTTGTAATAACATCCCAGGTTTGTCCACGATCTTGTGAACGACGAACGCCACCACCAAAACTGGTAATCCATACTTCATCGGTCCCGCGAACGGCAATATCAAACGTCACATTTTGCACGCGGGTCGTCGTTGGCTTTTGCCCGCCAATAGTATCAGTAACAGCATCAATCGGTTGCGGAATAAACACCCACTCGCTACTGCCAGCTTCGCGATAGCGTAAACCTCCGCCAATGGAAAGACTCTGATCATCCTCTACAAGCGTATCGTAGGCCGTGGCAATCCACAGCGTATTGTCTTCAGAAACATAGATTGCAGACACTCCGCCCTGACCACCATAATCATCAGAATTGAGGTTCTGCCAAGTCAATCCTTCATCATTTGAAACGCTCAGGCCAAAACCGGTACCAGCGTAGATAGTCCCATTGGCATACAGCAAATCGGTAACACCATTTCCGATAAGCCCACTGCGATCGGGTTCAGATTGCCCCAGCTTATATCCGTCTGGCAGCTGAGCCAGCAAAACCGTTGGCAAGCCCAGCAAAAGCAGGTAAAAAAGAGTTCGCATATTTATCATCATTCCTTGCTCCAAATCATGGCGCGATAGTTACTAGTGTATCGTTAATCGTAATTGCGGTATTACCAACACGGTCTTTTCCATTAAATTGGAAGATAAACGTTCCCGGCTGGTTCGTTGAGGAAATCTCCAGACCACGAGAATAAACCCCGTCACCGGCAACCTCATCGCGGTTGGTGGTAAAATCGCCATCATCAAAGAGTTCAATTCCTGTCGTTGGCGGCGGGGAACCCTCACGAAAAACCAGCATATCAACTAGCTCAATATCCGCTAAGCCCTGTGCATCATTTGCTGAAAGCCGCACGACAATAGTATCGAGCCCGGAGGCAGGAAGCTGGAAAGTTTCGGCAAGCTGAATATCACTTAAAAAAGGTGCCAGATTTTCGAGATAAATTGACGTAGTAATAGTATTTGAAGTTGCACCGGCAAGATCTTCAGCCCGGTATTCCAGTTGAAAGTCTCCTTGTCGCTCTGCGGCAAAAGATGAGTCTAATACGCCACCATACGTTCCAGACATTGTCCCCCCGCCCGGTTGAAGAGAGAGTTGAAGCGTTCGCAACGTCGAGCCGCTGAGGCTCTGTAAATTTACCTGAACACTACTTACATTATCAAGGTCATCTGCATCCGTAACATCGACGCTCAGTGGAAGGCTTTCGCCAGAGCGCAGGGAGTCCGGCAGAGTTGCATTTGCAATCACCGGGGCAGAGTTCTCGACAGCCATAGACGCTGCAGGAGTTGTTGAAAGTTGTTCATTGCCTGAAGCCGTGGCAGTAGCGCGAAAATAAACGTCGCTGGGAGTAAACACCTGAGGATCTGAAAAAACTCGATTTGTAAACACGCCATCGCCTGCAACAACATCCTGCGCAGATGGCATAGCGTTACCGCCGTCATCAAACAGCTCGAGGGTTTGTAATACCGTTGTTTGATCAGAAGCCAGAACAGTAAGTGTCACACCGCTAATAGCGGCCGGGCCATCGGGATGCGTTACCTTATAGGACACGGTATAAAAGCGCGGGCTGCCGAGATTGAGTAGCTGAGGAACCGTTACCGTGGTAATGGAGTACTCATCCGGTTCAGGTCCTTCTGGTCCAAGCTCTTCCTCGCAGCCGGCTGTCAACAGCAGACCCAGTAGCAGAAACAGCCAAAATCGATTTAGCATAGGTATGTCTCCAATAAAAGTGTGGCTAAGCAGCACGCCACAACATGGCAATCCATTCTTTCTTTCTATTAGTCGAGATCAATTCAAAACCAGCCTTGCCATACACCTCCGCAACTGCGCTCTCTTCCTCGAGCAGGAGTCCAGACAACAAGAGCTTGGAACCCGGCTTAAGTGCAGCTCGTAATTCTGCTGCAATAGGCTTCAGGATAAAGAACTGAATATTTGCCAGAATTACATCATAAGGTGTCTGACCGACAGAATGAATATCTCCAACCCGAAAGTCAATATCTTTCAACTTATTTAACGTCATATTATGCCAGGCATTGTCAATCGAATCCTGATCAATATCAATTCCCACTATTTCGCCGGCTTGACGCATTCGGGCAAATAGAGCCAGAATACCGGAACCGCAGCCAAGATCCAGAATACGCTGGTCGGCTAGGGTCATTCGGTTCATTATTTCCAGCATGAGGGCTGTTGTTTCATGGTGCCCGGTTCCAAAAGCCATCTGTGGATCTATAAGCAGAATTTCTGCGCCATCCTTTTCCGGCTTATCCCAGGGAGGACAAATCCAAAGGTTTGCCACCGGGTTAAGAGGAACAAAATGCTTGCGCCATTCTGCATTCCAGTCCTTCGATTCTTGTCCACGCAACGTTGCTTTATTTGAATCAAAATCCGGGTTAATCTGCTTTAACTGTTCCAATAAGCGCTCTACATCTTCAGGTGTTACTTCACCAGATAAATAAACAACCCACTCGGTATCGCTTAGCTCCAGAATACCGCTACAGTTGTGCATTTGCAAGATACCACTCAGCGCGTCGAGATCGAATCCCTGTAGCGAGATGTTTAATTCAAAATAATCTGTCATAGTCAGCAGCAGTTTTCTAGCGGATGGCGATATTAACGTTTATCCCGAATTCTTTGTAGGAGGTGTCACCAGTGCGCTTATTTGTGGCCGTGCTCTGCTCATAAAAGGCGGTACCGTTTACCCGCTGGCTAAAGCGGTAGGTAATGGCGGGGCGTAGCTTCCAGTTATCAGAAACGTCAAGCTCCTCGAATTCAGATTGGGTCGCGGTTCGCGTAAAGTTAGAACTTTTACTCTGATCGAAAGCTAATTGAAACTGAATCTCGTTCTTAAGCTTCTTGTTTTTCATAAACGGAAGCGGGAGATTAAAACCGCGGGTAACCGAATAGCTGGCATTCAGACTAAAGCCAGACTGCTCGCGCTTATTCGTAGACCCGGCAGCACGATAATCGAAGCTAACAGAGCGATTACTTCTAATATTACCGGTTATCCCCCACTTGGTATTTATTGTTATACCGATAAATGGCTGATAGTTAATCGTATAGCTAATATTGTCGGTACTCTTCTCTTCACCATCAAAGCGTGAATTCTCTGAGAATTTACCGTTTCGTGAATGCTCGATGGACGCGCTGGTAGCAAAGTTTTTGATAAACGGAAACTTCTCAACACCAGACAGACTGATACGCCAATCGGGTATAAGCTGCCACCAATCCTGCTGATTGGCATCCGGATCATCCCCGGTAAAAAATACACTACTGGCAATCGATTGGGTAACCTGATCGTTCGCTTGATTATCTACCGTTTGATAATTGTATTTGAAATTGGTTTTTAGATTACGAACCAAATCCAGCTGTAGCGAGCCATCGACACCACGGCTGTTTTTAATGCTTATCGGCTGAAGCACCAGCGTATCTTCGCTGGTCCCGGTAAATGGCGTGTCCGTTGGGTTTGGATCTTCTGAAAGTCCAAACTGATACTGCCAGCGCGGTATGCGCCTCAGGTTGGAATTGCCGTAGCTGTCATTTTTCTTAAAGTCCAGATTAAAGGATTTGAAGGAATTAAAAAAGTGCCAGAGAAGTATTCCCGGGTTGGGGATACCGCGACCGCCATCTTCTTTTTTCTCACCTTCGGCTTCATCATCCTTTTCCTTATTCGCTTCGTCGTCTCCACCACGATTCGCAGGTCTTCGACCTCCTCGCGGACGCGCATTCGATGTTCTGCCGCGGTTGCCCTTTTTGGGTGAATATATCTTATTCATCAGCGTCGACAGCTTCAAGTCGAGGCGCAGGTTCTGACTAATATTTGAAGTAGAACTACGCGCCTGCAGCTGCGGATTATCGAAGCTGTAAATAAAATCTGACTGATAGCGGTAGTTCGTTGTTAACCAGGAAAGAAGTTTGGGATTATAGTTCGCACCAAATCTTTGATCGACACGGCGATCTTCACCAAAGTCAAAACGACTAAAGATATTGCTCAGCACATCGCCGGCACGTCGTTCAACTATTCCACCCTGTGAATCTAAACGACCATCATTTTGATAATTTCGATTGTAAGTAAAGTTCATTGACTCGAACATCTTGTAGTCGAGGAGAAACTTGCGGGTTGTCTTTACGGTGATCGTTGCCGGACGCGCTTCAACCTGAATACGGTTCTGGTTAACGCTTTTTTGATCATTTAACGTAATATCAACATTTGCTTTACTTGGCAAGTAATACAGCTTTTGGGAGGCAAGTCCCTTCAAAAAATTATCCGTGCCGAGCCAGGAAAATGGCTTAAAGTATGTTTTATTACCAAAGGGGATTCCAAATTTTACGCTACCGCTTAGCTTGGTGGTCTCGTTCAATTTTACATTCGGCGAAGAACTCTGAGTATTAGCAAAGTCAACATCGAGGACAAGCTGGTTTACCGTATACTTCAAATACCAGGGATCGCGCTGACCACGTCGACGCTGTATTGTGGCACCAACTGACCGGCTCTCGTTCGTCGTCACTTCTTCTTCCAGTCCCTCGGGCGTTTTGGCAAGCCCAAAAAAGGCATTCACGCGATTGCCAATGCTACCCAGCTCATAATTTGTGCGCCTGTCGCTATTGAAGAAATACTTCGGCACCTTCCGGCTACGACGCAGACTACCGCTTACCGGAATGTCCAGTCCCCAGCTTTCCGGTAAAAACTTGTCGACGTTCAGGTTCATATTATACGATTGTTTCTCGTCGCTCAATCCCTGTCCACTGGCATCGGAGAATTGAGATTCTACTCTTCTAAAATCGTCGTCAACCAGTTCCCACTGAGCGCTGATACGACCAAGGTCGGCAATTGTCAAGTCACTGGACAGCCGCATGGCACTACCTTTTTCACGCTCAACACCCGTAAGTCTGAGTTCATCGAACCACACTTCGGTTTCGTTGATATAAGTCCCCTTATTGCGCACACCGGCAGTAAAATACTTAATATTGTGTAAACCGGGGCTTCCAACAATTACGATTTCTTTTTGTGGATAGTTCGGGTCTTTACGAACAACAATGCGCTCTCCAGCATCCGAAACGCCGATAGAATCGCCTTCTTCTTTTGTTGAGGTTAGAATATCGAAATCAATATCCACATTATTTCGTTCTGCGCTATCTGTCCAGCCACTGTAAATTGGCTGTCGATATTCGTAATAAATATCATCTGTTACACCAAAACGAAGATAAAATTCCAGCGTATCGCCCTGCATCATTGCCAGATCATTTTCCATCTCTCCGTGCACAAACATGCGCAAATTGCGATAGTTTAGCAGACTTACTTTCTCACGTAACTGCTTGCGAGCTTCTACGCGGGCACCTCGGTTGAAGTCGTTGATCTGAAAAACCAGTGCCTGTTCCTTAGACTCAACGCGTGTAACACGATCGACAATTCCCTCAACGCCAGGAGGGGAAAAGTATCGTTCGTTTTCATCTGTATTCAAGACCGTCACTTTAAATCGATTTTCATCGATAACAAACCCGGTATCCTCACTTTTCTGAAAACCGACGTCCTCCCACTCGTTACCAACAAAGTCCAGTGCTGCAACGCCAATGCTACCGCTGGCTTCCTCAAAGTCGTTTACCCACACGCGCGTATTCAGTACCTGCTGGAAAGTAGGATCAGGGTCTCCAACCGCCAGGCGCCGTACGTCATTCAGCGGAATGCGGAACAGCTTCCAACCGGTTGCACCCTCATCACCAACTGTTTCCTCAATAAAGTATGGGTCATTCCGACCGCCCATACCATCATTCAGGTTGATTGAATAGGTAAAGTAACTGTTCGTTTCGTTCAGCGTTCCGTCACCATCAAGGTCTTCAGTATCAGGAAATCTGGCACCCTGACGTTCCGAGCTGTTTTCTGTTCCATTGATAAAGCGAAATTCTGATCCGGAAGGATTATCGGAGTTTGGCGCAGCCCAGTCATCATTTCCGGCATCACCATCGACATTTGTACCATCAACACCGACAACGCCATCGACACCCGTATCCTCAAAGTCACTGCCTTCACCAAGATCGAGCAGCCCGTTAAAGTTCTTATCTTCGGTGTTCAGCGTGCCAAAGCCGCTGCCCTTAACAAAATAGTCCTCGCTAATCGTACCGACATCGATATTAACCTGCGCGCCTTCACCATTCAGCCAAATTTCAATAAACTTGGTTTTCGACTGATCGCTAAAGGACGAGGTACTACGCATCATTCCACCCCAATCACGCTCGGGAACGGAATTGACATCCTGCCAGCTTAGCACAAGAATATTTGTGGTATTGCCGCTTTGCGTATTGGTATCGCGGTTTGGCCAGATACTGCGAATGGCAACCTGATTAAACGGATTATACCAATAGTAACCAACGCGGCCGGCATCTAATTGATCGGCGTAATCACGACGCGAAGCGAAGTCTTCAGGTCCAAAATTAATTGTTGGATCTCTCAGGACGCGAAAGCGTCCGGGAACAGAGGCAGGCGTCCAGATTTGATATTGAATACCAAGCGTGGTAAAGCGCTTGCTACCTTCGAAGTCGTCGATATAGGCCACACCATCGGTCTCGCCGAGGCTTTCTTCGTTGAAGGTATTTGGATTGGGGTTTACCTGCGCGTATTCCGCTTCAATCTTCAATTTGGATTCTGCTGACGTCTCCAATATTGGCAACTTGTCGAGTATACTCGAGATAAAGTTCGGTTTAAAGCTGAGAGAGGTATTTACATCCCATACCCAGTTCTTGAGTGGTTCCTGCCCCAAACGAACCCGCTGGTCTAACGTCGACTTACTATAATAAAGCGTTGTGAAACCAAGAAAATTCTCCGGATTAAAGTCGTACTGAAGTCGCGCACCCAACAATGACTTTTTGTCCAGTTGAAAAAGCTGACCGCGCTCGTACTCGATCTCTATCTGCGCATCAGCACGACGTGCTTCCGCAGCAGAGATTTGCAGCTGTCCGCTAAAATAGTCTATTGTATAGTCGGTATCGCGCTTTAGTTCACGTCCATTAAGACGAACCTTCTCAGATCCCTCGAGCACGTTAAAACCCAGCTCGAAGGTATTGGAAACAGACTTGGTCGTCACTTCGATCTCGAACTTGGTGCGCTGTAGCCACTCGGTTTGTGTTTCCACATCATACACATCGACATATAGATCCGGATTAAATGTAAAGTCCGGATTACGATTCGGATTCAGGGTTGGGCCAGGGTCAAATGGCCTTAACTTTGGCAGAATGAGATAACCATTGTTCAAGTCGAAGACAAAGGGGTTGTTTTCAACGTCGATCTTCTGATCACCACCTGCTATCTCACCACCCTGCTCGTTCAAGCGATCGAGTCCAAGGATAAAATTATACGAATCGCCTGTGGCGTCCACTGTCTGATCTTCACCCTTTTCGGTGTAGACAATATTTATATCGAAGCCTTCCGGTGAGGAGATGGCCCCCAAGTCATAAACGTTTTTCATTTCCAGATTCCAGGTGGGGTAGTCTGGACCGGAATACTGCCCGCGAATCAGCTGAAGGGTTAAAACGCTTTGGGTGGTATCAACATTTTGAAAGAGGGTTCCAACTTCGGTGGGTGCAACAGGGTCGCCGTAAGAATAGGCAATCGCCAGCACCTGTTCATCCTGAATATTTGACCCCTTCAACCAAAAATAGCCACGATCCGGATCAAATGAATATTCGTCTTCTTGTAAACGTTGGAATCGCGCCACTTCAAAGCGCCCATTCTCATCAGAACGCGTTGTGTCGAGCGGAGCATTAGCATCCAAGACAGCAAAGCCTGGCACAGTTTCGAGCCGATTGGTTGTAGCATTAACCGATTTCCAAACGTCCAATTGACGCACGCGTCGCGAACCAAGTACATTGGGGATCATTTGTCGGGATACATCTTCAAACTGATCCAGATACAAACTGTCGATGAAGTAGAATTTATTGCGCACAAATTCATAGTCTTTTTTGCGAACGGTATTCTCACGCGATGATCCAGAGACGTTTAGCGTCTCATTTTCACCACGCTCTAAACTGGCGATTCCGGTAAAGCTTAAATTCCCGACACGGGCTTCAGACTTAACACCAAACAATCCCTGATGGTTTGAAGTAGTAGAGACAAAGCGCGTAGAGGGAAGCGATAAACCGACGTTTCCAGCTTCAATACTCTGGATAATTTCGTCTTCATCACCTTCATAGGTAAGCTTGAGCGTATTTTCAAAGTCGAAGGTAGCTTCGGAGTTTTGATCAACAGAGATCGTTACCTTGTCCCCTACCCGGCCTTCTACGCGAAACTGCTGCGTTTGCTTGAATTTTGGGGAGAACGTATTGCGCTGCTCAATAGAGGTAACCGCGGACCCTTCACGACTTTCTGTGCGACCGGCAATTTCGAATGTAATATTTCCGGATACGCGCAGGCCAACACGATCACCACCAAAGATGCGCTTAAATGCCTTACTCTTGATTCTACCGGGAATATTCAGTTCGATCCCACCGCTGGAGCTGTTGATGGTTATCTGATTATCACGATAGAGCTGCTGCAAAAAAATGCGGCGGCGTTCTGCCTGAAGCTGTTCCTTGAGATAGTAATCAACATCCATCTTAATGGGTAAGCGATAGGCGCGATCGTAAAGGCTTTCCTCAACAATCACATATTGATTGGTACTATCAAACTCGATAACACGCTGAAAATCCTGAAAGGGTTTATAAAAGATGAGTGAGTCGGACGCCATTCTCCCAAGACCCTCATAGCTGGGGTCGCTGAGGGTTGCTACTCCATTCGGAGTTGCGGGAAACCTCAGGCCTTGTGCATTGACAGCTTCCGGTACAAGGACAGAGGAAACCAGCCAAAGGAGAAGAGGTAGATAAAATAAAAATCGTAGTCGCTTAGTCATGCAAAACTTGCTTTTTAACTTCCACAGTTAGATTTAATCGTAACGATTTACCCTATCGACTACCTCCGGCTTATTGGAGCGCTTAATATATTTACAGTATAAGATTTAAGCAAGCCAATGTTCATAATTCTTCAATACAAAATTGGGTATATACGACGATAATTTCGTCTTTCCATGACATCCATCCACACGGAGCATCCAGCTTGTATCTCAAGATGGGGTGATTGAGACACTTTAGCGTGTCCTGTAAAGCTACGGACACTTTGGCAACAGTGTATATATGCTACAAATCAGATTAAGTTCGCTGATTCCTTATACTTTTTTCGGGACTGTCAGTTTGTCTTGGATAGTTTGCGAATAACCCCGCGCGCCAGGCTAACGATTTTAGCAACCTGCTGCGATAAGGTTAATTCCGTTGTGTCGATAAGAACAGCATCGGCATCGCGCTTTAACGGCCCGGCTGCACGATTCATATCCGATTCATCCCGTGCGATCAGTTCTCTCAGAATTGCTTCATAAGTGGCATTGTGTTCCTTATTAAGCAGCTCACGAAGCCGTCTTTTAGCGCGAGCCTCAGCGGAGGCCTCCATATATATCTTAAGCTCGGCATCGGGAAATACCACTGTAGCGATATCGCGGCCATCCATAACGACACCGCCATTCGCTCCGAGTAAGCGCTGTTTCTCTACAAGAATTTCTCTGACGGCAGGATTTGCAGCAATGGGCTTTATGCTATTCGTAACCTGGGTTGTTCTGATTTCCTCGCTAACATCAACACCATTTAACAGCAAATGCATGCCATCGTCAGTCGACACAAATTCGATTTCCGCACGTCCGGCAATGTCCATCAACAGGTCGGTATCATGCAAATCAACATTATTCTGAAGGGCAAGTAAGGTTACGGCACGATACATTGCTCCGGTATCGATGTATAGATAATCCATTTGACGGGCAACTTGCTTCGCGGTGGAGCTTTTACCGCTCGCTGCTGGTCCATCAATGGCGATAACAATCCGTGGCTGAGACATCTTGTGAGTGATTCCCGATTTTTTGGGGGAAAGATACATAAGAATACGCGCTTGTCAAAACACTGTGGTGAAAATCGGGCGGCAATGGGCAATGGGCAATCATAATTCACGAATCATCAATTGACATTGTATCCCCTAAAAAACTATTGTAAGTTTGAGACTTGAACAAATAACAATGAGTAATGCTATAATGCCAACACAATTTAAACATAAAGAGCCGCTAATTGGCCTAACGATCGAGCAACTACTCGAGATACTCTCCAACCTGGGCGTAAAGAAGTTTCGAGCCACGCAAATCTATCAATGGTTGCATCATCACAAGGTTAAAACTTTTGATGAAATGACCAATCTTTCCAAAGAACTGCGCAGTGAATTAGATGCGCGTTTTCGTTTCGGAACACTTAAGCTGGCGCAACGCCAGGAGTCCGTTGATGGAACGCGCAAGTATCTTTGGCAGTTGGAAGACGGTAAACAAATAGAGTCGGTGTTTATACCGGAAGAAACGCGCAACACAATTTGCATTTCCTCTCAGGTTGGATGTGCGCTTGGCTGTACGTTCTGCGCAACTGCTCAGATGGGATTCCTTAGAAACCTAAGCGCTGGAGAAATTGTAGAGCAGGTTGTCAAGGTGCAGCAGGACAATGAGCCGCGAATAACCAACGTCGTATTTATGGGCATGGGAGAACCGTTTCTGAACTATTCAAGGGTGATTCAGTCGGCGCAAATCATGTGTGATCCACATGGTCTTGCAATTGCGGCCAAGAAAATCACTATATCGACAGTCGGCATCGTGCCGCGAATTCGCCAATATGCAGATGAAGGACATAATTTTAGTCTTGCAATCTCACTGCATTCGGCGATTCAGGAAAAGCGTCGCGAGATCATGCCCGTAGCAGATAAATTTTCGCTGAAGGAATTGATGGACAGCGCACATTACTATAGCAAGAAGGTAAATAAGCGAATTTTTTTCGAATATGTTTTGCTCGAAGGCATTAACGATCGCGCCAAACATGGCAAGGCCCTGAAATCGCTACTTGGCCAGCTAAAATGCAAGTTGAATCTGATTCCTTATAACAATACAGGAATTGGCTATAAGGCGTCTGGCGACGATAGCATGGAGCCATTCCTCTCCGAATTGGCAACTGCCCCCTTCATGGTTACCTTCCGTAAAAACCGCGGAACAGACATCGCGGCAGCATGTGGACAACTGTTTATCGAGTCTGAAGATAAGTCTCGTTCCATGGGCATTCCCCAAGCTCAGTCAGCGGATTAACCCGCCCGATTCCAACATATTATACCTTATGTCAGGCGCATTTCTTTTTCGTTCCAAACAGCAACATTATTGGTTATATTGCGCCGCGATGAGATCGCTACAAAAAACATGATGTTGCAGACAATTGAAGGAGTCTACATGCACTTAATTCTACTCGGACCCCCAGGGGGCGGTAAAGGAACTCAGGCCGCCACAATTATGGAAAACTACTCTATACCACAAATATCTACCGGTGACATGCTTCGTGCGGAGCGCGACTCAGGCTCGGAACTCGGTTCACGCGTAAATGAAGTTATGATGCGCGGTGAACTTGTCTCTGATGACCTTATCTTGGAAATTGTTGATTCCCGATTAAACAAGGACGACTGCAAGAGAGGATTTATTCTCGACGGCTTTCCGCGAACGATTCCACAGGCAGATGGGCTAAAGAAGCTTCTTGAAAAACACGGCATAACAAATATCAAAGCCATTAACCTAAGCGTTCCCGATGAAGAGCTTATTTCACGACTGCTCGAACGCAAGCGTGCCGATGACACCGAAGAAACAATTAAGAACCGTCTTGTAGTTTATCGAGAGAATACTGAGCCGCTAATCGAATATTATCGGAACGAAGGCGTCCTGCATAGCGTTAACGGTTTGCAGAGTATTCATGATGTTGCTGCAGATATTTCCGCTATTCTCGAAAGCAAATAAACGCTGGGAGGACACTCGCGTGGTCCGAACTTCTTATTTATCGCCCCTTTCCACTTTTGTGCGGAAGGGGCTTGCCATTTGCATCCCATTCTTTATCCTTCTTGCCTGCTCCGATCGGGCAAGAGACAATCCATTCGATCCCGGAAACACCGCCCCTCCCCCACTTTCTGTCGAACTCATTCCGGCGAATGATAAAATTGACCTGACATGGAACATTACAAAGCCAATTTCCGATTTGCAGGGATTTCGTCTGTACCGTGCCGTTGATTCTCTGGCAGCCTTAGCGCCCTTTCTGGACTTACCAGCAGCTGCTCGAAGCTATTCAGATACCACCATTTCATTGAATAGAGAATATTATTATTCACTCTCCATTTTGGGCACCGGCGTCGAGAGTAATCGTTCGTCTGTTCGCATTAGCTATACAGGTTTGGGAAAACCGCTTATTTTTAACCGCGGTGGATATTCGCTGGAACGCGTGTCGTACGACCTCAGACATCCGGTCGAAACCATCGAGAGCTCATTCTATCAGCCAAAGGACTGGGTTTTACTGCCGGAAGAAGATTTAGCTTGGATCTTGTTCGCGCGCTTTCCCAGTGGTATTTCGCAACTGAACCTTGTAGACAATACGCGTCAGGAGACTATCCTGGATACTCTCAGTGCTCCAGAGGATATTGCCTATAATCCCAACAACAGCACTGTTTATATTCTCGATCAGTTTGTGGATAGAATCTATCTCTTTCAAAATGAGAAGATTACTTCCGGCATTCCACTCGATATTGACGCTAAGTACTTCAAAATAGAAATCGATGCCTCCGACAATCGGCTTTATGCCATTGCCCAAGATCGATTGAATATTATAAACCTGGGCGATTTGACTCAGCAACGAATGTTTTTTTTCAATAATCACGAGGGATTGGATATTGAGAAAACCGGTTCCGGCATAAATGTGTTAACGGCTTCGGTTGCCGAGGGAACCACCCGCCTGTATCTCTATCAGGGGGCAACAGTGCAGGACAGCCTGTTCGTTAACGGCATTTTTTATCGCATGACAACCGACTCCCTGAGTGAAAATTACTTTTTTGCAGAGGCACTTTCTTCACAGGATGACGTCGTCGTGAAACTTTCCATGTCTGGAGAACGTCAATTGCAATTACCGGAAGGTTTTCTTAACATTGAACAGATTGTAATCAATCCGTTCGATCAATCTATTCTGGTTGTCGATGATCAAAGAGATCGCGTCGTGCTATTTGATGCCGCTGGAAATTTAATCAGTGAATCCCGCGACAACGACGGACGTAGCTACCTTAATGTGCCACTGAGAGTTTATATCGAATAATGCGCGACATATCCCTCAAATTACTCTATCTGCTGGTTCCCGCATTGGCTGTTTTGCTTCTTGTAGCAGACAGCCTCAGCTTCCTCATAAAATTTCAAATTTCCTTCGTAACGCTTTCTTTGGATAATCTGCACGAGATATTTGTCGTTGCTCTGATTATTGCCTGGACCGTGCTGATACAACGCTCTTTTGGCACAGGCGCGCTAAGCGTTAAAGAACGCCTCTGGCGACTAACTATTTTTCTGACCGCGAACTTTATTCTGGCGTTCATGCTGGAGCTGTTTGTGAGTCCGCAATATCTTGGTTTTCCACAGCAGTTTGAGAATTTTGATGCCGTAATTTCCTCAAATCTCATTGGCATCATTGCCATGTTTACGCTACTGCCTATACTTCAAATTCTACGGTCTCTCATATTCTACCGTCAAAAACGCACGACACATCTATACTACAATTTATTTCTGTCTCTGTTGCTAATCAGCTCGGGCTGGGCATTTATTTCAGAGCAGCCACTAAACTTCACTTTTGAAGATGGCGGCGTATTCAATCACTTGTTAAGCAGCTCTCTTCTGATAACGATTGTACTTCTATCCTTGAGAAATGAATGGATCACCTATCTGCCGCGTAAAGAGAAGATCCTTTACTTTATCCTGGGAATTGTAATCGGCATTCAGGTGATAACCCTCTGGGAAGTTGTTTATACACCGCACATTTATGCTTTTAGCCTGATCGCCGCAAATATCGCATACATTATCTGGCTGTTTCTGGCAGTTTACTGCGGCATTGCCATGCTAACGCTATTGGTTTACTTACCCACGTCAAAAGCCTTCGACCGCAAAATTCGCGAAGTAAACTCACTTAACGATCTGTCGAGACGTTTAAATAGCGAGCTCGACCCCGGCAGGCTCAATCAGCTGATAACGCAGCTAACCAGCCAGGTTCTGGAAAGCCAGAGCACCTGGCTTGAGCTGTATGATGAAGCGAATCATAAATTGACGTTAAAATCGCACATCAATCTGACTCAAGATCAAATTATCAGAAATCCACTTGAGGTGATTGAAGGATTAAACGCTCGCGTCATACGCGAGAAAATGCCGGTTCTATTGAACGATATGGCACAACAGGAAGATCTGCAACACATCAGCGACTGGAAGCAGGAAGCGCGTTCCTTACTCGCGGCCCCCCTGCTGTCTAATCGTGGGCAACTTATGGGCATGATTTACGCCAGCAAGCCTCAAGCTTTCGGATTCGACAATCAGGATCTTCAGCTGATGGGTGGGTTTGCCAATCAGGCCGCAATTGCGCTGGAAAATGCAATTCTCTGGGCAACCTCGCTGGAAAAAGAACGTCTTGAACAAGAACTGCGCGTCGCTCGCGAAATGCAGCTAAAGCTGGTGCCGCATACGATGCCGGAAATTCCCGGGTATGAGGTAGACAGCTATTTTCTTACTGCTTATGAAGTAGGTGGCGACTACTACGACTTTGTTTCCTTCAGCGATAATGCCGATGGATTTGTTATCGGCGATGTTTCGGGGAAAGGCACTTCAGCAGCTTTTTATATGGCGGAGTTCAAGGGCGTTTGTGAAACCCTTGCCGGTAATGTGGTTGGTCCTAAAGAAATGGCCTCGAAGGTGAATCGCATTATATACAACACCATTGAAAAGCAGTCTTTTATTACCGCAATATTTGGCAAACTCTATGCAAAGAAGCATCGGTTCGATTTTGTAAGGGCCGGGCATACGCCGGTTATGCATCTTCACGCAGCAGACGGCAGCGTCGATTGTCTTGAACCACCGGGTATGGGAATCGGCCTGGAGAAAGGACCACTCTTCGACAAAGTAATGAAGCTGGAAAGCATCAAGCTGGCTCCGGGTGACAGCCTGTTATTGTTTACAGATGGGCTTGTTGAGTTACGAAATGCCGAAGGAGTGGAATACGATCTTGAACACTTGCAGCCACAGCTGGAAAAGATGACGCAACTAAGCGCAGTGGAGCTAAAGGAAGCTCTGTTGCAAGAGATTATTGAGTTTATTGGAGAAACGGCTCTGCATGATGACCTGACGATGATCGTCATTAAACGAAAATTATGAGATAGTATCCCGAATGAATTCTGCGATCCCGGATGTCTATTTAATCCTTTGATTAGGCATACGGCTTTGATATCTTCCATGAATCGCACAATTTGTTGCAAAAACACTGATTCTGATATTTTTTTGCGGGATATGAAAGAAAAACACAACTATCTCAGACGATCTTCCGTAAGAGAAAAAAATGTAGAAGGAGATAATTGATGCCTAACTTTAACGTTGATAGCGAAAACATCGGCCAGATTACGGTATTAACGATAAAAGGCTACCTGGATGCTCATACCGCACCGGACTTTGAGAATGCGTTCAAGAAGCTGATTAATGAGAAACGCTATAGTATCGTTGTCTCCCTCGCTGAACTGCAGTACATAAGTTCTGCAGGACTTGGTGTGTTTATGGGCTTTATTGAGGAGGTACGTGAGAACAAGGGTGATATTAAGCTAGCTGCTGCCTCACCACGCGTGTTCAAAGTATTCGATCTCCTTGGGTTTCCAAGCCTTTACGAATTCTTTGACACCTCAGATGAAGCGTGTAAAAAATTCTCCAAAGCCTTAGAAGGATAGTTCATGGCTGCAAAGAAGACAAATAACTCCTATAGCCTGAAACTCCCGGCAGATTCAGCCAACTTGGTGCTGATCCGGCAGTTTGTCTCCGGTATTGCCGTGGAGATGGGCTTTGATGAGGAGGGAGTCGATCAGATTCAGCTTGCCGTGGATGAAGCATGTGCAAATGTGGTAAAGCATGCCTATAGCGACACCAAGAACGGCACGCAGCAGCTTATCAATATTACCGTACGCAATAAAGTAGACAAGATTGAAATTACCGTGGCAGACAAAGGCACTGGCTTTAACGCTGAAGGCCTCGAAAGCCCCGATATGGACGAATACCTCGACGCTCGTCAAGTAGGCGGCTTGGGTGTGCACTTGATCCGCACCTTTATGGACAAAGTATCCTTTCGTATGAAGCCAGGCGTTCGCAATGAAGTAAAGATGATCAAACTCTTGCAAAAATAAGGCTCGCCTTCCATGGCCCAATTATTGGACTATCTCTCCGAAAAGTACCAAAAAGACTCACTCGACGAGGTCAATCGGCGACTCCTTGAATTATCTTCCCTTTTTGAAATCAGCCAGTTATTAAACGAATCTCTCGATTTAAAGCGAGTGCTCAATAATATTCTGTTCATTCCAATGGGACGAATGATGATTGCACGTGGTGCCATTGTGCTGAATCGCGATGGCAATTATAAGACCGTTATGGCTAAGGGTCTTAGTGAAGATCAGCGGGACTACACCTTTGAAACGGCAGATTTTCCAGAGTCCTACTTCCAGTTAAATGGAGAGGCTGATGACGAGGAGAAATTTCCGGAGTTAAGAGATTATGCCACCAAAGCCGGACTTAGTGTCGGTATACCCTTTATCTCAAATAACGAATGCCTGGGGATGATGCTATTTGGAGCAAAGCTCAACAAGCAGGAGTTTGGCAGCGAAGAACTAGACTTCCTCAAATCTCTGGCAAACCTCGCTGCAACGACCATAGAAAACGCCCTTAAAGTCGCAGAAATTCAGGAGATTAACCTCCAGCTCGATAATAAGATTCAGGAACTTGGAACGCTCTTCGATATTGGAAAAGGGTTAAGCGGAACCCTTGAGCTCCCTGAGATTCTCAACCTGCTTGGTTTTGCGCTGATGGGTCAGATGTTCATTACGCGATACGCCATTTTACTTCAGACAGAAAAAGAGCTGTCTCCTTATGTCAATAAAGGATTCAATGACTCATTTATCGATAGCGCCGCTGTAAAGTTGAATAAAATGACGGCAACCGATACAATACTCCTTGCCAAAGATATTACCGGAAAGGTTCTGCAACGTCATTTCAATACAAATGACGTGCAGGTTCTGATTCCGATGCAACATCAGTCAAAACTTCGCGGCTATATTCTGCTCGGCTCTAAGATATCGAAGAAACCATTCGATAAGGAAGATCTCGAATTCCTGAGCACTCTGGTAAGTCAGGCCGTAATTTCACTTGAAAACGCTCGCCTGTTTAAAGAAGCATTAGAAAAGCAGCGCATGGAAGAAGAGCTGAACGTGGCTCGAAACATCCAGCGCAAGCTATTGCCAAAGGCGCTACCTGAAATACCCGGATACGAAATCTACGGCGTTAACAACAGCAGCAAGCAGGTTGGTGGCGACTATTACGATGTAATTAAAATCGATGAGAATCGCTATGCTCTTGCGATCGGCGATGTTTCGGGCAAGGGTGTGCCGGCATCTCTATTGATGGCAAATCTGCAGGCCGGGCTGCGCGTAATGATGACGCCAAATGTAAATCTCGCTGAATCTGTAGGAAAGATCAATTCACTTATTCATTCGAATACTGATTTGGACAAATTCATTACCTTTTTCATCGGAATTCTTGACATAAAAGAGCACAGCTTTGAATACGTAAACGCCGGACACAACAATCCGTTTATCGTAACCAAAAAACGCGACATCAGCTTTCTGGATATCGGTGGAATTTTGCTCGGAATTATGCCGGGCTACAGCTACAATACCGGCAGAGTAGATCTACAGACAGGTGATCTGCTGATAACCTATACCGATGGCGTTAATGAAGCCATTAACCGCGAAGGCGAAGAGTGGGGTGAAGAACCGCTCTATGAACTGGTTTCTTCTCAGCGCGATGGCCGGGTTAAAGATATCGTCGGCAATGTGCTTCTGGCAATCGACGCATTCGCTGCCGGCGAACCACAGGCCGATGATGTAACAATGCTGGCCGTTAAGCGTCTTCGCTAACGCAACTTACCGCATTACTCCGCCACTCACCCCCTCCCAATACGTCATTCACCGATTCCCAACATCTTTTTTGATCGCAATAGCGTAACTTTATTTGAACGCAATTAAACCAAGGTGAGGCATGAAGGCAAAGCAGCTATATCTGAAGCCGGAGTTCTGGGCAGCTATTGTTGTAGCTGTTTTTGGAGCATTCCAGACGCTGCAGAAGCTGAACATCGATATCCAATCTTTGATTTCAGATTTTTGGCCAACCGTTTTTATCCTGCTGGCCTTTTTACAGCTGTGCAGCAGACGCTATCGGGACGTCACCTCAATTATCCTGCTGCTGGGGATAGGCATTGTGCTTCTTCAAACAAGACTGCACTTCATTCCAATAGAAAACATTCAGCGCGTTTGGGCAGATACGCTACTCATTCTTTTTAACACAACAGACTTTGCAAACTATCTTTTTTCCATCATAATCTAATTGGAGTATAATATGACTGATAATTCCATTACCCGCGGCTCCAGTTTCTGGATCAGTGTTGCGCTCATAAGCGTTGGCATGCTCATTCTGCTCGACAACTTCAACCTATTCGATTTTGGAGATATTTGGTCATACTGGCCGCTTATTTTAATAATTGTCGGAGTAGCAAAGCTGGTCGGCTCGAATTACAAGGACGTTTTCTCTTCGGGGATCCTTATCTTAATAGGCTCAGTATTCCTGTTCGATGAATTGAATATTTTTTATATCGATGACATCTTGGAATTGTGGCCGCTTATTCTGATCTTCATTGGAAGCCGCATCATCTGGAATCTTTACTATAACGATGGCGACCCGTCACTCCGTGCCGAAGGTATTTCTGAAGATCGTGTGGATGGCGTGGCAATCTTTGGCGGACGTGAAATGCGCGTAGATAGTCCGGAATTTAAAGGTGGAAATCTGACCATACTCTTCGGAGGCTCGGAAATATATCTAGGAAATTCTACTCCGGCCGCGCCAAAAGCCGTTCTCGATGTCTTTGTAATGTTTGGCGGAGCTGAAATCTATGTTCCCACAAACTGGCGTGTCGTTCAAAAAGCTATTCCACTCTTCGGCGGTTTCACCGACTCGCGTCGCGCAATCGACAGCTCGATGGATCCCACAGAAAACGTGCTGGTGATTAACGGTTTCGTTCTTTTTGGCGGCGTTGAGGTAAAAGCAGCAGGATAATCGCAGAATTGAGACTAAACTCGTGCAGCGCTCGCTTGAGCGCTGCACACAGGTAAAAGCGAACCAACCATGTTCCCCGGACATCCACTCTTCGAAAAACAGTCCACCCTCTTTTACTATTTCCTCATCTGGCTAATTCTGGCATTTATGCAAGCGGCTGTCATGCGAATCGAATTCGCCGAAAGCTGGGTCAATGCGCTCATCGATGGATTACTTTCCTTTGGCATTTTTTCTCTTCTTGCCATTAGTTTCTGGTATCCGGCCAAATACCTTTCTCTGGAGAACACCTCTATCGCTGTTATTTTGGTGAACCACCTTGCTGCAGCAATTGTCGCGTCTGGCATTTGGGTCATCCTGCTTTATTTCATTTTGATGGATGGGCTTGCAGCAACCGCCGCACAGGAGACACTTTTTAGAAGCACCGTTTCATGGCGATTGGCGCTGGGTATTTTGCTCTATTCACTCGTTACCTTTTTCTTCTATCTACAAAGCTACTACGCCAGTTTTCACGAAAGAGAGCTACGGGCAGTCGAGTTAAAAAACCTGGCAAGAGAAGCGGAGTTGCGCTCCCTAAAGTTACAAATTAATCCGCACTTTATTTTTAACAGCCTCAACTCTTTAAATGCCTTAATAGGCTCGAATCCAAAGGCAGCCAGCACAATGACGGTCAAACTGTCGCAAATGCTGCGCGCCACGCTAACCAGTAATGAACGCAGCGTGCGTGCTCTTTCTGAGGAGCTTGAAACCGCAAACTTTTACCTAGATATTGAGCGAGAGAGGTTCGGTGACAAAATTCGCTACACAGAACAAATTCAACCCGAAGCATTGAATTGGAAGGTGCCTTCAATGTGTCTGCAACCACTGTTTGAGAACGCAATTAAACACGCAGTTTACGAGAGCCTCACGCCGATTTCTATTCGTCTTAATACCGAAATAAGAAACGACTTGTTAATACTCACGCTTGAAAATGACCTCAGCGAAGGCGTAAGTTCACGAAGTGGCACCGGTGTTGGATTGCAAAACGTCCGCTCACGGCTTGAGTTACTCTACGATCGTGAAAATCTGCTGCAGACCAGGCAAACTGAAACCGATTTTATCGTGAAACTCATTATTCCGGCAAACGAGGTTAAGTAATGACCAAAAGCTATCGCGTTATTATTGTAGATGATGAAATGCTCGCGCGTCGCATTCTGAACACGAACATGCAGCGCCACTCCGACATCAAGGTTGTAGCCGAGTGTGAGAATGGATTTGAGGGTGTTAAGGCCGTGCAAAAGCATCAGCCGGACATCCTGTTTTTAGACATCCAGATGCCGCAAATCAATGGCTTTGAAATGTTGGAGTTATTGGAAAACCCACCAGTTATTGTATTCAGCACGGCATATGATCAATACGCAATGAAAGCCTTCCAGGTTAGCGCCGCCGATTACTTATTGAAACCGTATACTCCGGAACGTTTCGACGAAGCCCTTCATCGGGCAAAGCTGCTCGCAGAAGATCGCAGCAGCAATCGCAGACAGCTGGAACTACTCGAACGGCATCAGGAAAGTGAACCTTCGATTCTCGACCGCATTGTCGTTAAAAAGGGTTCAAAGATTGTCGTGCTTCCTATTGAAGAAGTGATTCGCATTGAAGCGCAGGACGATTACGTAATGTTGTATACGCAGCGCGGCAATTTTTTAAAGCAAAAAACCATGACTTTCTTCGAAAATAAACTTGCTACTGGTGAATTTCTGAGAATTCACCGCTCCCATATAATAAAGCTATCGACAATCAGAAGTATTGAGAAAGCCACGCGAGACTCCTATCAGGCGGTTCTTCAGGATGGAATGACCTTACCGATTAGCAGAAGCGGCTATCAAAAGTTGAAAAAAATTCTGCAGTAAGTGACAAATCCCCTGGCAAATCGCTCAAAACTTCATCAGGTTTAGCACGGATACCAACTGTTAATAATCGCTCTGGAGATAAAAATATGTTTAAGCCATTACACTTTTTTCTAATCTGTTTACTTACTGCCTTTACGCTTCACGCCCAAGGACCGCAAATCCGCGTGGAGCCCGATACCCTGCGTTTTGATACGCCACGCCTTGGTTCGCCAGCGCAAAACCTGATGGTATTCAACGATGGCAATCAGCCTTTAACGATTTCGCTAACCGATACAGAAGTTACCCGTAAAGCCCATAACAATGGTCAGAGTGTCACTACCACTCCCCTGCTACCAGCGATAATGCGTGAACGACTCAAAGACATTCAACTCAAATTACAAGAAAATGAGTTTGCAAAACCGGCACCTCAGCAGTTTTTCAGTCATGTTGCGGAAGTTATTACTGATCCGGTTGGAGATTCGCAAACAAGCGGCGTCGATATCGTCTCGGTCGATGTCAGCTCCAATGCACTCTTCTATAGCGTATCCATCGAGTTTGCTGGAGCAGTAGATACCTCTGGCTTAGCTCTTCTGGCAATCGACATCGATCAAAATATGGCAACAGGCGAATTTCCGGCACCACTGGGATTTGGAATAGGATCATACGATTTAGGTGCAGACTTCAATTTAATCTTCGACATTAGCAATTTAGTTGGTGACTCACTCGGCATTGCCCCTTCAGCCATTGCAATTACCGGCGATGGCACGTTTACTCCAGTGGGCCTTCCAAGCCCATTGAGCATTAACGGCAATACGGTATCAGTCTCTTTGCTTCGGGCACTCACGCCGATCTTTGACGACAACTGCAATCTATCCCTTACCAGTTTTTCGCTTGGCAGCACGTCCTTCCCCGATCTTGCTCCCGATTTCGGACATGGACGACGTGGCAATGAAGACGGTTTAAGCTGGTTGGCTCATAGCGACTCAAACGGCGCATCCGACATCCCATTTACAGCATCAATTCCGGCGGGCGATTCTGCAAGCGTAACGAATCTGCTGGCTGCCGTAAACCCGGAAGGAAGCTACACTGCTTCACTTTTAATTGCTAACAACAGCAGCAATGCTCCGAATCTGCAGGTTCCGGTTGAGGTTACGATTAACGCGCTCGAGAGCCCGGCTATTGATGTTGCGCCAGCTGCAATAAGTGATACGCTAATGGACACGCAGGGAACCCAAAGTTATCAGGTCGTAATAAACAACAGCGGAGATGGTAGCCTTATTTACTTCCTGAACGATTCCAGCGCGGTTGGCGAAGAATGGTTCAGCGTTGAAGCATTTATCCCCATTGGGCGTATTGAAAGCGGACAGAGCGAATCGGTAACACTGACCGTAAATCCGACTGGATTAACGGTTGGGCAAGCCTATTCCGCCAAGCTTCAGATAATCAGTAACGACAGCGTCAACACGGTTGTCAATGTACCGGTTAACATCACCATAGAATCCTCCACTAGTATTGATCCTGAAGCGTTGCTGCCACAGCAGATGTCGCTACACGGCAATTATCCGAATCCATTTAACCCATCAACCACCATTCGCTACGAGCTCTCAACTCCTCAGCGTGTATCCATTGCAATTTTTGATGCCGTAGGGCGCGTTGTTCGAGTGCTTAATGACAGCCCCACGGGCGGAGGCGGTACCGGCGGAGACACATATTCTGTTGTTTGGGATGGTAAGGACAATCTCGGTAACTCGGTCGGCAGTGGAGTTTACTATTACAGACTAAGTAGCGATTCCGGGCAAAGCATCAGCCGAAAGATGGTATTGTTGAAATAGACTTAGATGTTCGCTTCGCTCACTTATTGGGCGAGGCTACACCTCTGGTTGGTGTCTAGCCTAGTGAGTCGCAGTACACTCCACTTAAATTCTTGTCCTTTTTGACAACACAAAAAGGACGAAAAATGCCTTTGGTTCGGGGAACTCGTCATCCTGACTCAAACAACCCTCGCCTGACCGTCCATGGTGATTTTTGCTCCGCTCTGTCAACACAACCAGTGCACATAAGAAGCCTGGACTCAGCCAATAAGTCCCGAAGGGACGACTCATAAGCGCAGCGCCCCATCAGTGAAACGTCCTACAAGTCCCGAAGGGACGACCTAGTTCACCAAATACTTCGGCAACCAGGTGGCTAGTTCAGGAAAGAAAATGACTACCGCCAGGCCAATTAGCTGAATAACAATAAAGGGCATAATTCCACGATAGATATGCTGGGTCTTCACCTCAGGTGGTGCCACACCCTTCAGATAGAAAAGCGCAAAGCCAAAGGGCGGTGTCAGAAACGACGTTTGCAGGTTCATAGCGACAAGAATGCCCAACCATAGTAAATCGACATTGAGTGCGGCAAAAAGAGGTAACACGACGGGCACAATAATAAACGTAATCTCGATAAAGTCGATAAAAAATCCCGCAATAAAGATCGATACCATCACCAGCAGCAACAGCGTATTGGCATCCAGATTATGCTGCTGAATCAGCTGCACAAGATAGGCGTCTCCGCCCATTCCCTTGAACACCAGACTGAATGCCGTTGCACCAACCAAAATCATAAAAACCATCGAGGTTAGGAAGGTCGTTTCCTTCATTACGATTTTTAGCGTTTCCAGGTTCAGCTTGCCCTGAAGAATAGTCAAGAGCGTTGCACCAAATGCACCAACGCCAGCAGCTTCAGTCGGTGTGGCATAACCGTAAAAGATCGATCCCAGAACGGCTGTTATCAGCAATAGCGGTAGCAGAAAGGCCATAACGATGCGCTTCCCCATTCCCGCGCCTCTGAATGCAGCCAACTCTTCCGGCGGCATCGCCGGTGTTGCGCCTGGCTTTATGATACTCAAAACTATAATCCAAAGCAGATACAGGCCAACCAGCAGAATACCGGGAAAAACCGCGCCCATAAACATATCCCCTACCGGCACGTTCATAACGCTACCAAGCAATACGAGAACGATTGACGGAGGAATAATCTGCCCAAGCGTGCCGGAAGCCGCGATAATGCCGGTGGCTACCTCCGGACTGTATCCACGCTTCAACATGGTTGGCAAACTTAACAGTCCCATTGTAACAACCGTGGCTCCAACAATGCCGGTTGAGGCCGCCAACAACGTTCCAACAACAACGACAGAAATCGCCAGCCCACCGCGCAATCGGCCAAACAACATGCCCATTGTTTCAAGCAGTTCTTCGGCAAGGCCGGATTTTTCCAGCATGACGCCCATATAAACGAAAAGCGGCACCGCGAGCAGCACATAGTTCTGCATAATGCCCCAGACACGCAGCGGTAATAGATTCAGAAAATCGAATCCAAACGTAAGGAGTCCGAGCAAAATTGATACGCCACCCAGCGTAAAAGCAACCGGATAACCGAGCAGGAGCAATGCGAATAGCACAACAAACAGTATCAGTCCCATCGCTTCCATCACGCAACCTCCTGCTGCTCTTGCCAGTCTTGCCACGAGCGAATAAGCAATGAGATCGATTGAAGAATAATAAGCGCAAAGCCAACCGGAATAGCCGCCTTAATCAGGTAACGCATCGGCAGCCCACCCGGATCAGGCGACGTTTCAGATACGGCAAAGGAATTGGCAACGAAAGTCCAGGAGGTCATTATCGCAACGACTGAAAAGGGAATGGTAAAGAGCAACGTTCCCAGAAAGTTAATCAGTCCCTGATGTTTCTTACTCATGCGGCTGTAGAAAACATCGACACGCACATGTCGGTCGTGCTTCAACGTATAGCCAGCGGCCAATAAAAAGAGGAAAGCAAATAAATGCCACTCCAGCTCAACCATTGCCGGGTTTGTGCTGTTAAACGCGTAGCGTACACAAACGTCGTACATAACAACCAACACCATTGCGGAGGTTAGCCACGCGACACCGCTGCCAATCTTTTCTGTAAGCGCGTCAATTTTGTTTGCAAGTCTTTTCATGAGACCTATAATTTTCTGAGTTCCGAGTGTATAGCCGTGGGTCAAGACCCACGTTACTTGTTAGGCGATTCTCACCGTCTGAGTTCTGTGTGTGCATAGCCGTGGGTCAAGACCCACGTTACTTGTTAGGCGATCTCTCACCGTCTGAGTTCTGTGTGTGCATAGCCGTGGGTCAAGACCCACGTTACTTGTTAGGCGATTCTCACCGATTACCCCAGCCAATATACCTCCCATCAATCAATTTCCAAAACGGACTCAGACCTGTAAAAACAGTCTGCAAATTAATACTACTGTGCAAAAGAATAGACAGGATCCGCTAAAATAACCCGCTAAATCGAATAAAAAACATGGCATGATACTTGACCTCTTTATGACAGGAGATCGGAGCACTCATCATTAGGAGGACTTATGAAACGCATTATTCTGTCGCTTATTTTTGGTCTTACCGCATTAAGCACATCTCTATCTGCGCAGACGGAGTTTTATGCTCGCGCAGGCACCTCGATCCCGTTTACACCTGATCAATTCAGCACGGTTTGGAAGAGTAATTTAAACTATGCCTTCGGCTTCCGTCTGGCGCGCAGCAAAACGGCTCTGATAGGACTGGAGTTTTCACACCACGATTTTTTATTTGACGAAATCGCCGCGGTGGAATCAGGCATGTCACCGATTCAAGTCGAAAACCTCAGCGGAAAGCTATCCAGCGTAAACACCCTCAATCTACATCTGAAGTGGTGGCCTATTCTGTCGGAATCAAAAATACGTCCGGCGCTTATTGCAGGAGCCGGGTTTTCACAGGTGAAATCGCTGAGCACAACCAGCGGATTTGCAGATGAAAAGTTACAGTCTGGTAGAGCGGGGTCAGACATTAATGGTTTACGCAAAGACGAAATTGCTGTTTCGTTTAACATTGGTGGAGAATTGCTGTTCCGACTCATGCCAAATTTCGGTTTGGTTCTCAGCGGTGCATTTACTGGCATGCCGGGTGAAGAATCGATTTCCGGCTTTACTTCATTTAGCCTTGGAATAAGCCTGGGTTTACCGAAATAATAAACGTGGAGTGACTATGATAAAGGCTTTTACACAATTCGTCATTTACGCAACCATTCTGCTACTGAACTTCTCCTCTTGTGCGCCACCGATTCGGACACTTATGCCCGCAACCAAAAAAAACTATGCAGCTCAGAAAAAACTGATAATCACGATGCATGATGGTAGCAAACACAAATTGATATTCAAAAAAAGCGATGAAACCGGGATTTATGGGTTCGGACAAAAGTATTTTTCATTTGAGGAAATTGCCTTCATTGAAACCGAACGTGCAAATCCTGCCAATGTGGGCATTGCCATTCTTGGAACAGCCGCCGTCGGTGCCACGGTCATTGCCATCGCAGCAATAAAGGCACAGCAGGCATATTATAAGGGAATTGCAGAAGGTTTGTCCGGTTTATCGAGTCGATAGGTTTAGCGAATACAGTTTATACAATTTGTAATGGATCCTTATGGCCTAAATCCTTTGGCTGGTAGATAGACGATGCGTCTTACAATAAAGAGGGTATTAAATGAAGTTCGCTAAGATGGTCCTGCGTTGCACAGCTGGCCCCATAGTTCTTATCCTGCTCAACAGCTGTGCCGGTTCAAAACCAACAATGATCGAACCATCTCGACATAACATCCGTCCAATGATGAAGCTGATAATCGAAACGCAAGAAGGCCAAGTTTATTCAATCAAGGTAAAACGAACCAACAAGCACGGTATTTATGGCACCAACGATGAATACATCAAGTATTCAGAAATTAAGCAGTTGGTAAAGGTTCCTTATTCACAATCAAAAATATTGGCTGTCCATGGAGTTGTTCTTGGTTTTGTCGGCATTGTTGTCGTTGTGGGACTGATAAAAGGACCATCTTTCTCTAGTAATTTTGGCCTTCAATAGTGTCGACCGGCGGTAAATTGATACCCACATTTATCTGATCAAAGAACCATCTCTCTCTGATAATTTTAACCCCGTTTTCCAGCAGTTATAAAACCAGAAATATGTGCTCGGACAAAATTAAGTCTAATGAGTGAAGGTGTTAAAATGTGTCAGGCTGAGCACCTCGACTATGCTCGGTATAGGCTCTGTCGAAGCCCTATTGAGAGCTTTCTTAGCCTCTCGCTTCGCTCGAGGTGACAAAACAAAAATGTAAAACAATTCTGTCCATCCACTTACTTTTATTTTGCAATAGACTGAATAATTTCTAATATTACGCAGGTATCCACAACCCAAGTAAACTCAACCGGAGGAGTTTTATGCACGCCCTGCGCTCCCTTTTTTGCATACTATTTATTTTTTCTGTCTGTCTCGCTGCCAAAGAGACCATAACGTTTCCTTCCAAAGATAAACTAACCATCACTGCAGATGTATATATCGCACATGCAGATAGCACTGCTCCATTTATTCTGCTGTGCCATCAGGCTGGTTGGAGTCGCGGTGAATATCTTGAAATTGCGCCCAAGCTGAACGCGATGGGATTCAACTGCATGGCGATCGACCAACGTTCTGGCAAAGGCGTGAACGAGGTTTCAAACAAGACCGCAGCAGCGGCAAAGGCCAAAGCTCTGGCAATGGACTATCCTGACGCACTGCCGGATATTATTGCTGCGATAGAATATGCAAAAACGCATTATGCTAAAGGAAAGATCATTGTCTGGGGAAGTTCTTACTCTTCTGCTCTGGTGCTTAAACTGGGTGGCGACATGGCAAGCGACATAGATGGCGTTTTGTCTTTTGCTCCCGGGGAATACTTTACGCGCTTCGGCAAACCAAAAGACTGGATTCGCCAGTCAGCCGCCAAGATTACCGGACCGGTATTCATCACTTCTGCTAAAAGCGAACACGTGAACTGGAAAGCGATCTACGATGCAATTCCTTCCGAACAGAAGCAATATTTCCTACCGCAAACCAAAGGGAATCATGGTTCGCGGGCGCTCTGGGATAAGTTTAAGGATAGTGAGGAGTATTGGAAGGCTGTCTCAGATTTTCTCGGACAGTTTCTGACAAAAACAGATGCAGCCGACAAAATGGAAGGTTAGCGAGTAAGCGTCATCTGCCTAACGCTGCTTGTAAAATCCGTTTTTAAAACATACCAATATGGGCCCGATGCCACGGGCCTTTCTATATCATCCAATCCATTCCACTCAAAAGCATGCAAACCACGACTATAGTACCCTTTGCTAAGGAGTCGAATTTGCTGTCCGTTTACATTGAATATACGCAGCTCTATCTGCGTCGGAGAATCCAACTCGAATTCAATTTGCGTTGTTGGATTAAAAGGATTGGGATAATTGCGTAAGCTAAGCGATTGGGGGAGTTGTGGATTGTCGTCTTCTATCCCGGTTACTGGTGGGTTAAAGACATCGATAGATGTCTGGACATTTCCGGCGAAATCGAAGAAGGCAAGATTTTCCCAGGCGGAACCAAATTGTGGAGCGGATATCCATGCAGCTTCCCAATAAAAAACACCGGTACCGCGATTATTCGGCAGATTGCGCACAATGTTCATCACGTCTCGAACAAACCAACGCTGTCCGTTCACCGAAGCCGGATAACCATTTAGCAGTTGGCTGTTCAGCCCAACAATATTGCCAGTGTTGTCGCCAAAGTTCAGCGTCCAGGGGTAGGCAGTTTCTACTACCACAACTTCTTTGTTATATCGATTAACCATGTCGGTTAAATTACTGGTGAGATCATTCAGATCGCCATGCCACCATGGATAAAAAGACTGACCGATAATATCGAATTCCACATTCTGAGCCGTCAGATTATCGAAGAACCAGCGGCTACTGCCGTTATCCCCACCACGGTCAATGTGGATCATGATCTTCGTGCTATCCCCTGCCCCAAGCGCGTCGCGCACTCCCTGACCACCACTGCCGATTAACTGCGCCAGTTGCGACCACTGCTGCGGGGTATTAAACCCATCACAGACACGTCCTTCATTCCACAGCATACCGCAAATGATCTCATTGCCGATCTGCACCACATCCGGTGGCGTTTGCTGGGCAGCGAGTGCTCCTACAACGTGGTTAGTATATTGGTAGACGCTATCGGAGAGCGCGGAAAAAGGCAAGCCCATCCATACCGCAGGCTTGGTTTGATTGCCGGGATCTGCCCAGGTGTCAGAATAGTGGAAGTCCAGTAAAAGCTGCATTCCAGCAGTCTTCACTCGGGTGGCAATCTCAAGTGTTTTTTGCAGATTACTATAACCATCGGCGGGATTATTCCAGACTCGCAAACGCACAGCGTTTACACCATTTTCGGCAAATACCTCAAGGGCATCACGTGGCACACCCCCGACTCGGAAGGTGCCACCAGAATCCTCTACTTTCTGTAGATAGGAGACATCCACGCCGCGAAAAAAATCATTTTCACTCTGCTGCGCAAATAGCACAATCGGGAAGAACAGAATTAGCAAAAGGCGCATAGACGCTCCGGTTATCGCAAATAAAAGCTGAGGCCAAGGGTTGTCGTGAAAGCCGTTAATCCATCTGAGCGATCATACAACGCCACGCGAAATTCCATTTTTTTGAGATTCAAATTACCCATTTTGGCTATTCGCTCCAGTGGGTAATAGCGAAACCCCAATCCGTATTTCAGACTGTTAAAACCCGAGAGATCAAAATCAGATGTATAAAACTCTGACGATGGATCATGCTGCTCAAAATCCGCAAAATAATCTGCCTCAGTCTGATTATGATAGCGCACAAAAGGCGTAACAGCAAAAGACTTGACAAATCGAATCGGCAGCTCTGCGCTAAATGTATTTGCGGTAATTCCAAAGTCATCATAGTAAAAACGATAAAAAAGACGCGTAACCAGGTATTCATTGATGTAGGTATTGAGTCTCAGACCAACAGGAATCTTTATTCGGGATTCGGGCAGCAGCTCGGTGCGGGGTAAGTTCTCTCCAGGGAAATAAACGCGATGAAAAGGCGTCGATAGAAATCCTGTCTGATAGGCAAAATCTACATTCAACGCAGCTTGCATGCGTTGGTTAATGACCTGAGACCAGGTTGCCGAACTGCTAAATGTTCGGCGCGCACCGCTGACGTTTTCGCCACGCAAACTACTGCGAAGCTCAATTGGGCGAATGATAGTCGCGTTGTCAAAGAAGAACTGACTCTTCAAACTCAGTTCGCGGTTACCATCCTGCGATCCTTTCGACCAGGTAGCTCCGAAGGAGACAGAATTGTAATCGTATTCTGCAGAGCCACCTAACAATAATCCATAGGAGCCGGTTCCATCCTGCGAACCGATGGTGTATCCAAGATTAACATAAGCCCGCGCATCCTGTCCGGACGCTCCGGAAACAACCGGATCGACATTATCCGAAGATGCGCTGGTATAAACTTCCAAACCAGTCGTTACTGCCAAGGAATGCGTATCGCGCATCGGAATCGTTACCACGATCAGCGGACCAACATCGGTTAGCTCTTCTGTTCCCTGTCCCCCGGTTACAGCGGCATTATCACCATCCTGACTGTAATAGTTGAAGAGAAAGTCTATTTCAGTGTCCCGAGCCATATCTGTCTGAGCGAAAGCAACTGCACCTAACAGAAACAGCAATAGAGAGATCCTGCTTAATTGCATCCACATCCTCCACCTACTTTTCCACCATTTGCACCCGAGGCTCCTTCACGATAGGTTTCTATATTGTTTTCGTGAGTCTCCATTGTTGCACTGGAAAGCTTCATGTCCTCATCATTCAGTAACATTTTTTGATAAGGTTTAACCGAGGCGCAACTACTAAACATTAATGCAATGCCCGCAAAAATCAGAATACGCTTCAAAGAGATTCCTTTCATTTATGGTGCAGTTGTTTCTAACTCCACTTTCAGATTTTTTGAGGTATGAACCTCGTTCTGTGCGTCAATCAACAAACATTCTACCTGCTTCAGACGATTCACCAGCGCCAAGCCTTCAACTTTACCCAAGATAAACACTGATGTGGCCAAAGCATCGGCCAGTTCTGCATCCGGGCAAATTATAGTGGCGCTTTTTAGTCCGGAAACCGGCATACCCGTTTTCGGATGAATGATATGTCCGTAACGCACACCATCAATTTCAACAAACTTCTCGTAGTTTCCGGAAGTAACAACCGCCTGATTCCGAATTGTCAGCCAGCAAAGCACTTTTTTCGAATCGTTGGGATCGGCAATTGAAATACGCCAGTCTTTACCGTCAGCTTGTTTTCCCCAAGCGAACAAATCTCCTGCTGCGTTTACAACGCCATTTTCAATACCCAGCTGCTTCATTACCTCACGAGCGCGATTTGCAGCATAGCCTTTTCCGATGGCACCGAAACCGATTTTCATTCCGGCATCGCGTAGAAAAACGCTCTTGGTTCCAGCATTCAGAACGATGTTAGTATAGCCAATTTTCGATACGGAAACCGCCATTTCTTTGGCAGAAGGCAATTCGGTCATGCTACCATCATAGCGCCATACGTTATCCATGGATGCGTAAGAAATATCAAAGACACCGTTTGTGAGTCTTGAAACCTTGATACTGCGCTGGATAAGCTGAAATAATTCAGAAGATACGGTAACAGGCTTGATACCGGCATTTCGATTTATACTACTGGTTTGCGAGGAGGGGTTCCATGATGAGATGAGGTTCTCAATACGCTCTATCTCTGCAATTCCGGCATTAATCGCGTTCCAGCTGAGCGAATCGTTTTCGGCAAGTGCAATCAGCTCAAAGCGCGTTCCCATGAGCTTCAAAATCTTGCGACTACTAGTTAATGAATCTTCCGGTTGCGCCGCTACTGCGCCACACCAAAGGATCATCATCATGTTAAGAAAGGAGCGAAAATACACTATTTAGAGATAGCCTTTTTTATTTTGCTAATATACGCTTCCGGCGTTTCTTCGCGATAGCCGCCGAGAGTGGCGACATTCTCTTCATTCGAGTTTATCAGAACAACAAGTGGAAAAGATCCCTTCTTGTTGAAACGCTCTGCCAGACCTTCGTTGTAAGCCGTTCGTTCTGCAGAGAGCTTGTTTTTTTTCTTAGCGGGAAAGTCCAGCATAACGAGCGCCAAATTGTCTGCAGCGTAGGCTTTGAAAGCATCTGTTTCCAATACAACCTTCTTCAGCTGGATGCATGGTCGACACCAATCCGAGCCGGAAAAATATAGCATGATGAGCTTATCGGAATCAGCAACATGTTCTTTTGCTGCTTCCAGCGTCTCAAGCCAAATCGTCGGAGCGCTTTCCTCATCGCCTGCCAACATCGGCAAGGCGAGAAGTAAGATCAAAAAGATAATTTTGTTCATCAGTTCTCTTTCGTCAAAATTTGATATAATTCGAGTTCTAAGTGCTAAGACAATATTATTTGACACTATCGTGTAAACTTGGTCAGGCTGAGCCCTTCGGCTTCGCTCAGGACAGGCTCTGTCGAAGCCCTATTGAGAGCTTATTAGTCTCTCGACTTCGCTCGAGGTGACAAAACCGGAATGTCTAACAGATCTGTCCATCTTCTCAATTATTCAGCGCACCATTCTCAATCCACACTTTAATAGAATCGGTAATTTCAGTGGATAACTGAGCTTCTCCACGGGGCATAATGGAGCCCTCAATATCGCCACCGACCAGCTTTAGAAACAGGTAGCTTTCTGAAGGATTGTTCGGCTCAACCTGCTCGAAGCCTTCAGAACTTCCCACGTTTACTAAGCTTGCAAAAGAACTACCGGACGTCAGGTTAGGGCGCTCATCGCCATTATGGCAACCGCTTAATGCACAGGAGCGGTCAAAAACATTTACTTGAATAGAGGAGAGGGTGGCATTGGGCACCCTGGCTTCCTGGAAGTCATTACCATCTTCGGAACAAGCACTTAGGGCGATCAAAAATAAAATGGAAAAGATAAAGCGTGCAGCCATTGGAAATCTCCTTGGTTCAGTCATTGATAAGACCGATAGACGGGCGCGATATTCCGATCAGTTATCACTTCTATCCAGATCAGTCTATACTTGTTCCGTAAAAATAGGTAATTATACTTCCATGGGAAGGACGTAGCGCAAGATTGCAATAAAATGAAAAAAAGAACCGGCCATGACAAACAGGTGCCAAATTGCATGATGATAGCGCAAACTTCGCCACGAGTAGAAGAGAACGCCACAAGTATATGTAAGTCCGCCAATCACCAGCCATGCAATGCCGTTTGGATGAATCGTCTGCATCATTTCGCTCATCACCAGCAGACTTAGCCAGCCCATTGCGATATACAGAGCGGTGGACATACGACGAAAGCGTCCAATAAAAAACACCTTGAATACAATTCCCGCCAAAGCAAGCGACCAGATGATTATCAGAAGTGGCCATCCCCAGCTCTCGCGCATGTTGACCAACAGAAAAGGCGTATACGTACCGGCAATCAGTAAATAAATTCCGCAGTGGTCCAACAGCTTTAGCACATCGCGCTTCTCCCAGTTCAGTAAACTGTGATAGAGCGTTGACGCAAGATACAAAATGGTGAGTGTGGCGCCATAGATACTAAAGCTCACAACACGCCATACATCGCCATACATAGATGCCAGCATGACCAATGCGGTAAGCGCCGCAATGCTAAGCGCTGTGGCGATGCCATGCGTAATGCTATTTGCGAGTTCTTCACGGAAATGATAGATACGGTCAGACATAATCGGAGCTGTCTTTTTAGGCTGTATGTGCCAACCCACGACTAAAGTCGTGGGTTGAGCATATATCGCAGGTTAATACAACGAATCAGATTTGTACGTGCTTGCTAGCGAACACGCTTGATGCTACAACCAAATGCATTGGTTTTTGCTTCTCCAACGACTTTTGCTGCCAGCAGTGCATCGAGTGCAAGACGCAGATCGCTCTGTTTTACGTACGATGCTTTTTGCGAGTCATCAATGCGCCCGTGATATTGAATGGTCTGCGACTTGTCCAGCAAAACGACCTCTGGGGTTACAGACGCATCAAAACTATCTGCCACCTTGTTGCCAACGTCCTGCAACACCGGAAAAGTAAACCCGTTCTTTGTCGCGTGCTTCTTAATACCCGGCATTTTCTCATTGCGATTGGAATTGATGCCAATAAAGGCCACGCCTTTTGCAGCATAATCATTTGCCAGTGCAACAATACGCTCATTATACGCATTCGAAACCGGACAGCGTGTTGAAAGGAATATCAGCACCACGGCATTTTTATCACTATAATCGCTTAGGGAATGGGATTTTCCGTCGCTGCCGGGCAGCATAAAACCAGTGGCTTTCGAACCTATTTCTGCCACTCCCATGAACAGAAACGCTGCGCTTAACAGCAGTCCTGTAAGCGTCAAAAGTTTTGTCATTTTCATCCTATTCTTCATGATCTACCTCCTTTTGCCTAAAATATAGGCATTGTGCTTCTCAATATCTATAACCTACATCAATTTAGACCGGTTCCACAGAAAAAAGTAACAGTCTTTCGCGGGTTACCCCGTGAAAGACAGACCGCTACGCTGACAGGTCGCTCCTTCCGAAGTATCGGGATCGCTGTCAGAACACAGATCGCTCTGCTGACAGACGGCTTTCAGCCGCTCTCCCGGAACGCCGCATACTCCGTTCCCGTAATCAACCGCGCACCACGCTTGCGGGTAAAGTAGTTAGACGCCCATTGAAAGAGCACCAGCACTTTACTGTCAAAACCAATTAGATAAGCAATATGGATAAACACCCAAATCAACCAGGCGCTAAATCCGGAGAATCCCATACTACCCAGTTGAGCAACAGCAGCATTACGACCAATTACCGCCATGCTGCCTTTGTCGAAATAACGAAAGGGTTTGGGTAGCGGACGATCCTCTTGCCGCTTAAGAACAAGTTTAGCGACATATTCTCCCTGCTGCATTGCAACCTGGGCTACTCCGGGTAAAGGACTATCACCCTGATGCGAGAAATTTGCCATATCGCCAATGACAAAAACACTGTCGTGGCCTTTGATGGCTAAGTTTGACTCTATCATTACCCTGCCGCCGCGATCAAGTTCAGCATGAAAGCGATCGGCGAGAACCGTAGCAAGTGCCGATGGTTTAACACCGGCACCCCAAAGCACAGTGTGGCAGGGAATTATTTCCTCTGAGTTAGCAGATTTCACCGTTACATAGTCTTCCTGAATATCGAGCACCGGCGTATTAAGACGCACATCGACGCCCAATTTTTCAAGGGATTTCATGGCTTTTGTTGCAAGTTTTTCCGGATAACCATTAAGAATCTGTCCACCCGCTTCAACCAGCACGATGCGGGCCTCATTGGTATGAATGGATTGAAAGTCATCTTTCAGGGTAAACGAGGCCAGCTCCCCCATCGCCCCTGCCAGTTCTACTCCGGTTGGTCCGCCACCAACAACCACAAAGCTCATCAGCGCAGCGCGTTCTTCCGGATCTTCTGATTGTTCAGCTGCCTCGAAGGCCTGAAAAATCCGCTGACGCATTTCGAGCGCATCCTCAATGGTTTTTATCCCCGGAGCCTTTTCTTCCCACTGATCATTTCCAAAATAGTGATGTCGTGCTCCAGCGGCGACCAGCAACGTGTCATAATAGAACTCCTGCTCCCCTGCCAAAACCAACTGCCTGTCCGCATCAATATCTTCCACCTGAGCCATCACCACGTCGATATTCTTGTAGCGATTCAATACGGCACGTAAAGGCGATGCTATATCACCGGGAGATAAGCCACCTGTTGCAACCTGGTAAAGCAAAGGTTGAAACAGGTGAAAGTTGCGGCGATCAATCAACGTTACCTGAACATCTTTTTTGCCAAATGCCCGGGCAGCATATAAGCCACCGAATCCACCGCCGATAATGACCACCTGGTGTTTATTCTTTGAGTTTTGCATCTTACTTCTCCCCTACGCGTATTTCTATAATAGTTGGCCAAAACTCTTGTTATTTTTTTCACAAATACGCTTTTAACACTCAAATGTTTCAAAACTAATTTTCATGGCCTATATTAGATGCCGCTTTATAACAATTGTTACCCAGGAGGCTTCGTGCAAGCAGTATTTTCTATTCACCGTATCGTAATTCTTTTGCTTTTGTTTATGCTGACCCAACTTTTAGCACAGGAAAAGGAGCAAAGTCCAATGGCTCTGAATAGCTGGCTTATAACCGAATCCGCACCAATTCCAGTTCCGGCATTCCAGGAAGATCCGGCCGAGATAAAAGAACTATTGAACTCCGGCGCGCTGGACTGGCAATCGCTTCAGCCAAAATCAGGCGCAACACTTAGCTGGAATGGAAACAATGAGTCTTCCTGGCGAGTTCAAAACGCCGAGACACTGACCTTTGCATCTTCTAAAAGTGCTCTCCCCCAGCAGGCACTTGCCGCCTGTTACGTCCAGGTTGAAAAGTTTACCAAGCTGAAAGTCACTCTGGAAAGTGCGCATCTGCTCCAGCTTTTTCTAAACGGGAGCTCTGTTGCAACAAAAGAGTCCAGCGAAAGCGAAGATGAATCGGGGAAATTAACGCACACACTTTCGTTGGAGACTGGTAAGCATGTGTTGATTATTCGCACGCTGCGCGATCCGGCGAACAGCAAAGCCTGGTCAATAAAAACGACGGTCGATCACTCCGATGTCACCGTCAGCCTTTCACCGGAAACACCGTTTAACATACAGCAGTTGTTGAGCAGCCCCCTAATAAGCGGAATTTCTATTTCTCCTGATGGATCGACGGCCGCAGTGAACTTAAGACAGGTTATTGGCGATGAGAAGCGCGAAAGCTGGTTGGAGCTGCGCAGCACTAAAACGGGAAGACTACTCAACTCTTATCGTGGGTTCGCTTCACTGGGCGGTATCAACTGGGCACCGATCGGCAAACGCTTCATTTACACCTCTCGAAGCGATGGCAAGGCAACGGTTTGGCTGGTCGATCTTTCCAAGGGCAGCAGTAGAGCACTCATGCGGGATGTGGAACACTTTCGAAGCTATAGCTGGTCACCTGACGGCAGCTATATTATCTACTCAATTACCCAAAAAGCCAAGAAAGATGACCGCGGTGTGCATAAGCTTTCCACGCCACGAGACCGATGGCCAAACTTTCAGGATCGCAACTTTTTATATAAACTCGATATTGCTTCCGGTCAAAAGCAGCAGCTTACCAGTGGCAAGCACAGCACAAATCTGTATGCAATTCATCCGCAGAAACAGACGCTGCTGATTGGTCAAACCACCGATGACTTTGCAAATCGCCCGTATACCAAAACCACTCTCAAACTTTTAACGCTCGCAGATCTATCGGTTGAAGAAATCGTCGATGTTCGCTGGATGAATCAGGCATCGTGGTCGCCGGATGGCAAGAAGCTGGTACTGACTGGTGGCCCAAATCTGTTTGGCGATATTGGCGTGAATGTTCGCGAAGGACAAATTCCGAACGATTACGATACTCAAGCATATCTCTACGATTTGAACAAGAAAAAAGCGACTGCACTAACGCGCACGTTTAATCCATCTCTTAATTCAGTTAGGTGGAAAGACAATAATTCGCTTCTGATGAGTGTTACTGAAGGTGAGTATGCACCAATTTATTCGTACAACCTTGCGCGAAAGTCATTTAAGAAACTGAAGACTGGTGTGGACGTCGTGAGTTCCTTCGATGTCTCTACAGATGGCAAAATGATAGCTCTTTATGGCAGCGGCGTTACAAGTCCGCCAAAAGCATTTGTAGTCGACACTAAAAAGAACCAGCCTAAGCTTCTCAGCTTTCCTGCACGGCAGCAGTTTACGAATACGCGATTCGGAAATATTAAAGACTGGAGCTTTAAAAACAGCCGTGGTGACAATATTGAAGGCCGCGTGTATTATCCGCCAAATTTTGATCCGGCAAAGAAATATCCGGCCATTGTGTATTATTACGGCGGAACCGTTCCGGTCTCCCGCTCTTTTGGCGGTCGCTATCCCTACAATCTATTTGCAGCGAATGGCTATGTTGTTTACGTGCTGCAACCAAGCGGTGCAATTGGCTATGGACAGAGCTTCTCGGCATATCATGTAAATGACTGGGGCAAGATAGTTGCTGATGAAATTATCAGCGGCACCAAGGCATTCCTTGCAGAACATAGCTTCGTAGACCGTAAACGAGTTGGCTGCATGGGGGCTTCTTATGGTGGATTTATGACAATGCTGCTTACCACGCGCACCGACATTTTTGCAGGTGCAATATCGCACGCGGGAATTAGTTCGTTGTCCAGCTACTGGGGCGAAGGCTTCTGGGGTTATCTCTATAGCGCAGTCGCAACGGCAAATAGCTTTCCCTGGAACCGACCGGATCTCTATGTCGATCAAAGTCCGCTTTTCCAGGCAGATAAAGTGACCACTCCCCTATTGTTGCTCACCGGTGACTCCGACACCAACGTTCCGCGTGGTGAAAGCGATCAGTTCTACGTCGCTCTAAAAGTATTGGAAAAAGAGGTAGACTATATTCGGATTGAGGGGCAGGATCATCATATTCTCGATCACAAAAAACGGATGATTTGGCAGCGCACCATCATTGCCTGGTTCGACCGCTACCTAAAAGGAGATGCTAACTGGTGGGATTCACTTTACCCGGCAGAATAATTAGCGCTCGAACACCATCACGCCATTGCCCAAGGTAATATCGCGAAACGGCAGATTACTGAGCATATCCAGAATCTGCCGTTGTCCACTAGACTCCAGCATATCAACGGCATCCTTTAAAGAATATTCGAACAGGCCCAGCTGAACTATTGCCTGATCATCAAATGTTAATCGTCCTTCCTCATTCAATCGCGGTCGGCCTGAGGCACTAACAAATAAATTTCCATCGGATAGAGCTGATAATTGCGCAATAAATGGTTTGGCATATTCATACGACTTCGGCAGATCATCCCATGGAATTTTTTCGGCATCAATCACCATTTCAAGCGCTACTTTATCCGGCTTAATGCTCGATCTCAACCCCTTAATCAACTCATCACTTTGCTCGCCAAACTGAGTGTTGATTTTCTCCCGAAGCATGGTGCTGATATCGCTCTCGGCAATTTCCACCTTCTGTTCTGTTCGCAGCTGCTCTTGAACCTCTTCCACACGCTCAGCGGCCTCCTCAGCAGGAAGAACTGTCTCTACCGCTTCCCCCTCCAAATACCAATCTGGCAACGCCTGTTCATTGGATAGCCAATAGTAACCACCACCAGCCAAAAGAAGCAGAATGAGTAATAGCTTTATCAGAGTTTTCATATATGATGCATCTCCATAAATTTTCACTATTAGAATCGGCAACTGTTGCAATTCACGCAAGACAAACTTATCTTCAGACAATTTTACTCCAATACTGCTCCTTTACGCAAGTTTTCATCTGAAAACTGCCTCATCTTTTAGATCAGGGAGCCGGAGTAATTTATCCGGAGAACACTATGGGAAAAGAACAGGGAAAGTCTGGGATCAGGCGCTACTTTTCAGTAGAGCATCCGCTGGTTAAACGGCCAGTGAACGCCTATATTAAATACCGAAAGTTCCTTCCGCTTGTGGCCTTCTTCACAGGATTTGGATGGGATAGTTTTACACTGCGTCGAATCGATGCTTTCCTTGATAATATGATCCTGCTCTGCTACCTTCTGCTGCTTGGTTCGTTGATCCTTGTTTTTCATTTAGTCGACAAACGCGTTTTGAAAAAAGACTTCCTGGATGCACGCCTTGAATGGTTCCCAATCGCGATTCAGTTCTTTGTCGGCGGCTTGTTTAGCGCCTATGTGGTGTTTTACTTTCACAGTGCTTCCCTTAGCAAAACAGCTCTCTTTTTTATCGTTTTGGTTGGACTACTTGTTGCCAATGAGTTTTTGAAAGAACGTCTCACCAATATGTACATGCAAATGGGTTTATTCTTTCTGGCATCCTTCTCATTTTTCACCTTCTTTCTTCCCGTGGTTCTAAAAGAAATGAATGGCTACATCTTTTTGCTGGGTGGCGTTATTAGTCTGGCAATGGTGTGGGCGCTATTATTCTATTTACTCTACCGCTCTGCCATCCGCAGTAAAGAGCAATATTGGCGCATTTGCGGCATGCTGGTGACTATGTTTCTCGTAATGAACTTGTTTTATGTTCTCAACTGGATTCCCCCGGTGCCGCTATCCCTTAAGTCGGGCGGAATTTATCATCACGTAGAGCGAATCGAAGGGCAATACAAACTAAAGTATGAATCACCTAGCTGGTATCAGTTTAGCAAGAAGTCTGATAACCCATTTAGCTACGCTCCCGATGATACCGTGTTCTGTTTTACCGCGATATTTGCTCCAACCAAGTTGCGAAAAAAGGTCTACCATCACTGGCAACAATATTCCGAGAAGCGTGGAGAGTGGATAACGACCGATAAACTAAGTTACCAGATAACCGGGGGCAGAGATGGTGGATTTCGGGGGTACTCTTTCAAGAAAAACATCCAGCCCGGGGATTGGCGGGTTGATGTAAAAACCGAGGATGAGCTCTTGCTCGGACAAATTCGCTTCAGCATCCAACCAGTCGATAGCGCGACCTATAAACTGGAGACCATTTTTCGCTAGCGAAAGAAGGCTCCGGTATCATATCCCTGATCGCGCAAATATTGATCACGCTTTTCCAGAAGTTTAAGGATCGATTCAATAGAAACGCCAAAGGTCACGCCATATTTAATCAGCTTGCGCTCCCGAAAGTAGAGGTTGTCGCGATACGGTCGATGAACCGGAAATGCGGCATAGTCCGTGCCGGGAGTCGGGGCCAAAATAATCTCTTCCTCTGCAGCAACTGAAGTTAAAATTCCCACCAGCTCAAAGTTTGGCATACCGTCTCGCAGTGCCAGAACAATACCGCCGCTAAATCCACGATTAAACATACCATCAACCAGGAAATCGTGTTCCCTATTTCTATTTGGACTGCTGATAATTCCTGAGGTGATCATCTTTTTTCCGGCGGGATAACCAAGCATGTAAACGAAGTTGCCCCAGCTAAGCTCCCTTGCCGAACCTGTAGGCAGTCGCAATACCGGCAGGGGTAATTGAGGCGGCTCATCCAATCGACCACCCATTATGGCAATATCATTATCCCGGTCAACCGCAATCAACTCAAATTCAGCATTATATCGGAAGTTCACAAGACGATTGGTTTGGCGCTTTTTGATCGACACGCTACTCACAATTGCATTTGCCGGATTATCAGAGGCATAGAATTCGTATAGGGTATCCGGAAAATCCACAACATGTGCACAGGTCAACAATGCAACGCGCAAGCTTTGATGGTAAATTAGCGTTGCCGTTCCCACACTAAAATCCTGATAGACGCTGCGTGTATTTTTCTTCTCTTTTAAGAGATTTTTTGTGATTCTCCCCGGCACAATGCCATCACTTGCTTCAAATGAATAGCGGTCGTAAAAAACATGCGCGTTAAGCAACTGTACGCTTTCCATTAGCCGCTCAATAACTTCTGGTTTGTAGTCCAGAGGAAAACCGATATCGTATTTTCCATCAACGATTCGCTGATGCGGTGCAATCACCGTCTTTTGACAACCGGTGCTTAGAATTGCCAGCAACAATACGATCAGAATCAGACACGCTCTTGCCATAAGACTCTTCCTCCGCCAAACCTCGTATAAGGTTACTCGTTCCAGTTTACTTTTTCAATTTTGGCCAGTACCGACTCCCGGTGGTTAAACAACACCTTTTTCGGCTTTTCAGAAACGATATAGCTGAATTGATTCATTTGTTCACGAATATTAATCCGCTTCATCTCTATCTGCTCCTTTGCATACTCAATCCCAACCAACATTGGCATTTGGAACTGCGCAGAGACATCGCACCGTTCTACTTGTAGTTCGACCAGCCACTGGCCATCAGACGTTTCGCTGATTTTTGAGGCCACGCGGTATTCCGGTATCTCTGTGCCGTAAACCCACTGCTCAAAAAACCAGTCCAGCTCTTCACCCGTCTGAGCTTCAACCCAATGCTGGAAGTCTTCGGTGCTGACCCGCTTTCCAATATTCTCCTGAAAAAATCCACGCACAATATCTGTAAATCGCTGCTCACTTGCCGTTTCAAGAGCCATAAACATACTGCTGAGCATGTGCAGCACCCACGCACCTTTTTTGTAAATAATTAGCGTATAGTCGCCTTTGGTCTCGCTGTTTTGCACACGCGGACCAAGCCAGATGGGCGCAGCCTGCATGCCCTCACCAAAGAAAAAGCTGCGATTATTGACAATTTTTTCGCGCCAGGCCTTTACAATGTCATAAAATTTCTTTTCATCTTCATCATTGAGTAGCAGATTGTGAAAATAGCTCCAGCCGGCATATTCAGCAAAGCCCTCACTTAACCACTGATCATGATAAGTCTGAAAATCTACGCCGATCCCCCACCACTGATGAGCCACTTCATGTGCACGAAAAATTTGATCGTCGCCGGCATCATTGGTATTTTGGAAGGTTAACCAAGCCAGGTGCAGAAGTCCGGGAAATGCTTCACCATGTCCATAGGGAATATCTGTGGCATACAGTCGCGAAGATGCCAGATCTCCATAGATTTTACGGAAGTAAGACACGCTATTGGCAATATCCTCACCCACTTCAATTTCCATATTGCGACCGCTACCAACGCCGCTACTCGCCAGCTGTCGACCGATTTCCTGATGTCCCGTTTCCGACATCATCACACTGATTGGAATGGTGCTATCGGCAAGAACTTCATGGTCGGTAAAAAATCCAACGTTAAACGATCCGTTGCGAATCGGCTGTTCGCTCGTCCACTGTGTGATCCGGTTTTTATCGATCAGGCTATCGCTAGCCAATTCTCCAAAGCTGGCAAAAGACATGTTTTCAGGAACCGTGTAGCGCACGTCAAAGGTTGATAGCTGCTGAAAGTCGTGACGCGGATACCACCCTTTGGAGGATTGGATAAAGAACCAGTCCTTCCGGCGTTCAATTAAATCTCCGTGATAATAGATGGTAAGACTTCTGCTATCGTCACGGCTTAAAATTGAATCGGCTTTTATCCATAGAAGCGCATTTTCCTTCTCTTTTACAAATTCAGCGTGTTGACCACTATCCCAAATTAATGAATCGATCTTCAGCTTATAATACAGAAAAACGTGCAGCCACTTTTGCTCATCCTGAAGCATGGTGATATCGAGTCGCGTTTTCGCGGCAAACTCCAGCTGGCTGCCTTTCAACGTGCAGTCGATATCGTAATGGGTAATGTGCATACTGCTATGTGATTCGGGAATAATCTGTTCCTGACGATAGTCACTTTCCTTATGGAACTGATTGATGACCTCACGCAAGTGTAGAAAAGAGGCTCCCTTTCGGCGTCTACTAAAGCGAATTTCCTCATCCTCGTAAGGATTTATCTCGAAGAACCAGGGATCAAACTGCCTCTCGCTGAAGTGCGCATAAAACAGGCCGTTTTGCGAATCGTTAAGTAAGGTACGGAGAAAAAGATAGTCGAAACGCTTTTTCTTTTTTTGCCAAAGATATTTTAAGGCATAGTCGACTTCAGACTGTGCCTTGCGAGGTAATTTGCTTTTGGTAAAATCGAGTTTGTTGCGTAATTCTTCTTCTGTTTTATCAGCAAAGAACAAAAAGACACGCTTAAGCTTTTGATTCACCTCTTCCTTCTCAGTAAAACGAGAAAGCTGCTCGCGTTCAACTTTGGTTGGAGGTGTCATCCGAAAACTCCCCTTACCGATAAAAACGGCTCCATGAATCCGTCCATCAACCGGTTTCAGAAATGCAATTTTTCCTTCCTGAAGCAGAAACGTTCCGGCATCGCGTCGCAATGTCAGGTTACGCACGTCTGCAACCTGCTCCTTATCAATTTCCAAACTCGTTAACTGCTCAAATAAGCGTTCATAATCTTCCGGGACTTCGCGGTCGTCTTCAGCAAATCCGGCGCTTACCACAATTGTGAGAAGCGCGATAATAATAAAAGCATATCGTGAACAGGTATTCAGCATTAATGCGTTCCAAAACAGCCACAGTGTGGATCGGAAAAACCGCTATCTTCACGCCAGACGAAACCATCGCTACTGCGCGGGTCTTCCCAATAAAAAGGCCGTCGTTTCTTCGAATAATTGCCCACTTCATCGAGCGTTGCCGCATCATAGAGCCTGCCGTTGAGCATGACGTGGCTTATCTTTTCGCTATTGTAAATTGACTCTAGTGGATTGGCATTAAGAACGACCAAATCGGCGAGCTTGCCGGTTTCCAGGCTGCCCAGTTCATGATCCATTCCGATATAATGTGCACCGTTCCGGGTTGAAGCATGAATTGCCTCAAGAGGCGACATCCCCCCCTGAACCAACATCCATAGCTCCCAATGACTTCCCAACCCCTGAAGCTGCCCGTGGGCACCCAGGTTAACCTTAACACCCCGATCGGCCAGAGCTTTACACGTTTTGGCATTTGCATAATGTCCGTATTCTTCTTCCGGAGCCATGGAACGACGGCGCGAGCGGCTATCCACCAGGGCACGCGGAGTAAAGTTGAGCAACAACTCGTTTTCCCAAACTCTGGTATGCTGATACCAATAGTTCTCGCCCCAAATTCCGCCATAGGCAACCGTGAGCGTCGGCGTATAGCCGGTACCGCTATTTCCCCAGAAATTCAGCACGTCTTCATAAACCGGGTTTACCGGAATAGAGTGTTCGATACCGGTATGTCCATCGGCAATCATGCTCATATTATGATAGAAGAAAGAACCACCTTCCGGATAAACAAGCATATCCAACTCTCGTGCGGCCTGCATCACCTGCTGCCGCTGATCGCGACGTGGCTGGTTATAGCTCTTTACTGAGAATGCGCCAACAGCTTTCATGCGGCGCAGATGAGACCGCGCATCGTCCAGACTATTAATGACTGCTTTGAAATCGCCTTCAGCGCCGTATAGAATCGTTCCTGTCGAGAAGATACGCGGTCCAATCATAACTCCGCGCTTTATCATTTCTGATTGACTGAAGACCATCTCTGTGGACGCAGACGGATCGTGCGTTGTGGTGACACCAAACGAGAGGTTCGCCATGTAGGACCAATTCTGAGGAGTTGAAATACCACCAGACCAGTGTCCCATGTGTGCATGCACATCAACCAGCCCCGGCATGATGGTTTTGCCTTTTACGTCGATCACCTTTGCCTCTACCGGAACAATGATGTCTGCACGCGCGCCAATCTGCATAATTCGGTTTTGATCGACAATAATGGTGCCGTCTTCGATCACCTCATCACCCTTGGAGGTAATGATTCTCGCGCCAACCAATGCCAGCTTTCCATTGGGAATATCGCTCTCCAAAACCAGATTTATTTCTGTTCCGGTAGTATCTACTGCCGGGAGGCTATCTGGTGCCCCTTCAACAAATGTAAATGAGTTGTTCAACTTGCGTGTGTAGTATTCCTGTCCGGTTGTCCAGTGCAGAGCTTTACTATTTGCCGACCAGTGCAGACTGATACCGGCATCGCGGGTTAACTTTGTTTGCGGCAAGCTGCTGTTGCCTGAGCTAAGATCCAATGTTGTTGCAACTGCAGGATTGGCGGTTACATATACATTGTAGAGCTCCTGATAGGCAATCCAACGTTCATCCGGGCTTACGGCAATTTCCGTAGCATACTTAGAGGTTACATGCGTTCGCGGATCGGTGCCGTCCAGCGTCACGCTCTTTAGCGCTTTCTTACCATTTTCCCAGCTACGGAAATAGATACGGTCACCTTTGCGATTAAAACACGGGCTATTTCCTTCCTGAATAATCAGGTGTTCATCACCACCAGACTCGGCAATCCAATATAACCCGGGATTAACAGCATGCGTATAACCAAGCACCGAATTCCCACTACCGCGTCTATAGGTAAGAACAACACCGTCCGGTGAATAGGATGGTGAGTAGAAATAGCCCTTCTTAGAGGTGACAGCAATCGAGTTACCACCTTTAAGTTTTACCCGGCGAATGGCACCCAGTGCTGTATCGTTCCAGGTCGTGTAGGCAATCCATTTTCCATCTGGGCTAAATGATGGCTCAAATTCAAAGACTTCTTTGTCTTTTGTCAGCCGTTTTGGCTTACCGTTGGGTAACTTCTTCTTCCAGAGATGCCCCGCTGCATTGAACACCAGCCATTTTCCATCTGGTGAAGAGGTTGCATGCCGGATCATTTTAGCCGTGAACTTCTCGGGTAGAACTTCCTGTCGAGACAATACCGCCTTGGCAATTGAAGTGCTTACTTCGGCTTTGAAAGGAATAGTTACTGCGGTACGGCTCTTGACGTTCACCTTCATCAACTTGCCCTTCGCCCAAATCACAATCGACGTGCCGTCAGGAGTCCAGTCATATCCGGGGTAAACGCCAAAGGTTGCCCAGGTTTCCTGCTGATCTTTGCTAAGACCATCATAAATCGGCCATTGTTCACCGGTTTCGAGGCTGGTAATAAATAATACCGACTTGGTGCGAATGCGACGTATGAACGACAGATACTTTCCATCAGGAGAAACTTGTGGTCGAATTGCGCCGCCCTGCCCGGTTACAAAATTAGTCAGGCGATCTTTTTCGAGGTCGACACGGCGAATGACGTAGATCTGAGTGTTAGGATCTTTATTGTATTGGAAGGTGCTGCCACCACTCATGTCTTCACTAAAAAAGAGATATCGTCCATCTGGTGTAATTGCCGGTTCACCGACATCCTGCTGATCATTCTTGCGGGTCGTCAGCTTAACGCCTCCTCCCCCACTTCGATGATACAACCACATCTCGCCGGCACCAAGCGAGCGACGACTGGTAAAGTGTTTTTTAGCAATCAAATATTCGCCATTCGGCATCCAAACAGCATTGTTCAGAAGACGAAACTTTTCTTTTGTCACCTGGGCAGGATCTGAACCATCTTTCTTCATGATCCAGATATTGTCTCCACCAGCGCGATCGCTGGTATAACTAATTGATTTTCCATCCGGACTAAAGCGCGGCTGAACTTCCCAGGCAAGGCCACTTGCAATTGGAGTGGCTTTACCGCCAGACATTGGTAAGGTATAGATGTCTCCCAATAAGTCGAAGGCTATTGTTTTTCCATCAGGACTTACGTCCAGATTCATCCAGGTTCCTTCGTCAACGGTAAAGCTGACGGTATCAGCCGGGCCGCGATGCTGCATGACGTCCCATTTATCTTTTTTATCGGATGCGAATAGAATAGCAGGCAATAAAAAGCATAGCAGTGTTACATACAAACGCAGATTGTTCATCATGATTCTCCATCGTAGGCGGTAAGAGTATTGTGGAATAATCCAGTGTACGGATGGCCCACGATAATGTCAAGAGTCCGGCATCATATGGTATCGGAATTTCATAATATGCGAATTGATTATCTCAGGAAAAATACCCAATGTGGGGGATATTTTGAGAGCAGAGAGCAGAGAACAGAGAATTTAATGTATCGTGGTAACGCATTATTGTGCGTCATATTTTTAGATCGCAACCGCGGGACACAACCCTAAGTGTCATCAAGGAGCGTTATCAGTCCGAGGCACTACCAACAAGAACGTACACCTGGTCCGGAAATTCAATGATATAATAAAAATCCCATAATTCTGGATAAAACGGATGTCCAACATCTAAAATAATCGATATAAAACGGCGTGCGTCTTCCATAAACCAGCCGAATTCCATGCAAATAGACTCAACCGCATCGTTGTGCTCTTGCGAGGATAGATATAGTTTTGAAGGGTGTGCTCCAGCTCCCCTCCATATGTTAATGCTTCCTTAACCTGTCTATGAGATCTTCTTTCAAAACGTATTTATGATCTCCGGATGTAGCCCCATCCTCAAAACACTCTCTTAATATAACAGAAACCGATTCATCAACCACATTCCCTGCTCGAAACAACTCTATACTAACAGTATAGTTCATACCGTCTTTCAACAGTTTTTCAGCTACATTTTGAAGAGCAATATTGATTTTTTTAATTCCAGTCATATAAATTGCCTCATTGCTTCATCTACCCGCGATTAAAGTCATGGGCATTGAACCTTTCCCCTCACGGCGAAGTTGATTCTGAGATTGCCAAAGGGCTCAGGGAACAGTTCTTTGAATATTGCTGAAGCAAATCCTGGATCACAACGCGTCGGGAAACTCTGAACTCTGAACTCTGAACGGATATAATCTACACCAATGTGACACAAAAGACAATTGTGTCGTCTGGATTGCCTTATTATATCAAAGAATACCCTACCACGATTGAATCAGTGTATTAAAGCCATCTCACGCGAGCCGAAACGGCAACTATTGGCATTATTAATCCTGCTCCCCTACTCAGAGGGGATAGAGATTTTCAGACTCAATATAAGAGGACGCCCCATGTTAAAAGGAATTACGCTCTATCTTTGCTGCATAACCTTCTTCTCAGTTACAACATTTGCTCAGAACCTTGAGATCAACAGTATTTCTCCCTCACCAAACCAACTCAACGTCGATGCAAACTCGACACTGACCATTACATTTAACCTGGACGTCGATAATTCGACTGTAAATGCGAGCACCATTGTTCTGCGTGGAAGCCAAAGCGGCGTTCTACCCGCCACCTACGCGGTAAACAATGCCATTGTGGTGATCGATCCCGCAAGTGATTTCCGTTTGGGAGAGCGTATTTCGCTAACTCTCACTACAGGTATCCAGAGCAGCGGCGGTTCGCCCCTACAGCGCGGACATACCTATTCATTTACCATTCGTAGTGCGACCGTAGCAACATCGGCTCTTTCCTTTGCGCAGCGGGATATGAGCAGCATTGGCCAACAAGGACGCGAAGTTCAGGCATTGGACTATGATAAGGACGGAGATCTGGATATTCTCGCATCTGCTGAGGGCGTGCCGGAAAGGCTGCATATTTTTGAAAACCGCGGCAACAATGAGTTTTGTGCCTTTCAACCGGGTGTTGCCTTCCGCTTTATCGAAATGTTCGATATTGACGGTGATGGAGACTTCGACAGTTTTGGCTCTACCGGGGCCTTTGATACCGAAATAAACTGGTTTGAGAATGAGGGCTCCACTCCCTTTACGGAGCGCTTTATAAGCAGCACAGATCCGTGGACAATGACAGGCGGCGATATCGACAGCGATGGAGACATCGATCTTCTCGCAGCCGTGCTGATTCCAAACCGGCTACTGTGGTTCGCCAACGACGGGTCAGGAAATTTTAGCTCGGGAACGTCAATACCGACCAGCTTTGGTGGCGGCTCGGATTCATACTTCCATATTGTCGATATGAATGGCGACGGAGCAATGGACATCCTCGCCTTTCAGCGTGACGACCGAACTCTGGTCTGGTATGAAAACGACGGATCGCAGAGCTTTACAGAAATCAATATCAACACCGGGACCGATCGCAGTCGCATTGAATATGGTGATATCGACAGCGATGGAGATATTGATATTGCCCGAAGCTCGCTCGAAAATTCACCTTCGGAGCCGCTCTCGTGGTTTGAAAATACCGGCAGCAGCTTCACCGAACATCCAATTACAACCTCGGCAACCAATAGACTGGCGGGTTTGTTTGTCGGAGATGCCGATGGTGATGGAGCAACAGATATTCTTGCCGGAGCTTTTCTTTTTCGTAACGATGGTTCCCAGAACTTTGCAGAAGTATTAATTAACGAAGGTTTATCGACCGGTTTTACCCCCTTCTCTTATGCTCTGGGACTGGCTGATATGGATGAAGATGGTGATATCGATCTGCTGTCTACGGGAATCTATGCCGTAAGCTGGCAGGAACGCACTCCTCTAATGCAGGTTCTTTCAACTAACCCGCAAAACGGTGACGTCGATGTGGAGGCCGGTACGGGTATTCAGATAACTTTTTCGGAAGATGTTGGCAGTTCAGCAGCAAGCTCAATTCGTGTATACAGCCAGGTTCGGGGAAATATCGAGGGCACTATAAGCGGTAGCGGAAGCTCGACCCTAACATTCCAGCCAAATGCAGTATTCCTGCCCGGAGAGCAAATTAGCGTTTCCATTCACCCCGAGACCGCCGGAGCAGATGGGAAGCTCGAAACCGGTTATGGATTTACATTTCAGGCGGCAACCAGGGCAACCAATCAATTTACATTCTCAGCTCATCCGATACAAAACATGGCAAGTAATGTGAGTGGATTGGATGTGGCAGACATAGATGGCGATGGTGATATTGATTTGCTTTCAACCTCCTTCAGCGAGCTGTTTTGGCATGAAAACGACGGTAATGGATCATTTACACCTATTTCTCTACCGATAAGCGATGTTCCGGTCTCTGTCTTTGCCACGGACTATAATACTGATGGCTTCATGGATATCTGGATAGACTACGATGGCGGTTCTTCGAGCAGCGTTTACCTGAATGACGGTTCTCAAAACTTTAGCGAGCTAACCAATGTAGGTCGTGGCGAGCTGCAGCAAACGCTGGATATAAATCATGACGGTGATACGGATCTTCTCTTTCTTGCTTATATCAACGACTGGATACTTTGGACGGACTATGCCTGCGAAGGCCATATCGAAGTTGGCAACGTCCCTCGTGTTGCCACTCGGGCAGCGGTGGCAGCTGATATTGACAATGACGGAGATACGGATTTTATCGGTGCTGCATTTGGTGCAGGTGCCTCTCTCTATGAAAATGTTGGTCATATGCTGTATATCAACTCACCCATCGACAATGCAAATACGATTGCAGCAGAAATAGCAGATCTGAATAACGACAATATTCCGGATCCGATTTTTATTGAAAACTTCTCTGCTTTGGTCTGGTATCAAACCAGCCTCGCAGGAGATTCCATTAGTTTTGGTGCGCGCCAGGAAATTGCACCACTGAATCAGGATCCGCGGGACGTTTTAGCAGCTGACATTGATGGTGACGGTGATCCGGATGTTGTCGGCGTCAGTCGCAATGATGATAAAGTGGTATGGTATGAAAACCGGCTAAATGAAGTCGGCAACGACTTCGGCCCCGAGCAATCGATTGGTACCGCCTCAAATGGCCCTATTCAGGTTGAAGCTGCGGATTTAGATGGAGATGGCGACCTCGATATTATAGTTATTTCCGAACAAGATGACAGGCTAATCTGGTTTGAGAACAACGGAACGCCCGTTGGAATTCACGACAACGATTCTCAAACAGCTCTCACGTTTCATCTTGCACAAAATTATCCAAACCCATTCAACCCTTCTACCACAATTGAATACAGTCTGCCTCGCAGTTCAACAGTTACACTGGTTATCTATAATACGGCTGGTCAAAAAATAAAAACTCTCGTTAATGCGCAGCAGAAAGCCGGATCACAAATGGTTGACTGGGATGGGACAGATGATTCCGGCAATCGAGTTGCCAGCGGTATCTATCTGTATCGATTAAAAGTGGAAGACAATATATTCTCTCGAAAAATGTTGCTTGTTCGTTAGCCTAAACACGCTTTTAGTCAAATAAAGATTCGTCTTTAAAATAGAAAAAAAATACTGCTCAAAACCAGAAGATTATTAGCCGTTTTTGTTACAAACGGCTTATATATTAAATTGTTAAATAATCGAAATGGCCGGAGCAGTTAATGACATACAAAAATAGCTTTTTATTGATCCTCCTTGCTATTCTGGCATATGCGATCTGGTTAAGTAATGATTTTAAAATTATTGCTGCCGGAGTCGCTATCTTTCTATTCGGAATGTTGTTTCTTGAGCAGGGCTTTACGGCCTTTACCGGCGGTGCGCTTGAGACTTTGTTGAAACGATCGACTAATACACTTTGGAAAAGCCATTTTTTTGGTATTATAACCACATCATTAATGCAATCGAGCTCACTGGTATCTGTCATTACCATTTCATTTCTAAGTGCCGGGATGATCCAGCTTGCTGCCGGCGTTGGTATCATCTTTGGTGCCAATATCGGTACGACAACCGGGGCCTGGTTAATGGCCGGCCTGGGCATGAAGGTTAAGATTTCAGCCTACGCAATGCCAATGCTGATCTTCGGACTGGTGCTAGTTCTCCAAAAAAAATCGCAGCTAAAAGGAATTGGTTATATTCTTACCGGACTTGGTTTTTTGTTTTTAGGTATCCACTACATGAAGGAAGGATTTGAAGCCTACAAGGAATCAATTAATCTGGTTAAGTTTGCAATGGACGGGTTTTCCGGATTAATCGTTTTTGCAGGCATTGGCATACTTGCTACGGTCATTATGCAGTCCAGCCATGCAACCTTGATGCTGATTATTACCGGTTTGGCAGCAGGACAAATCACATATGAAAATGCTCTTGCCCTGGCGATAGGTGCGAATATCGGCACGACGGTTACCGCCGTTCTGGGTTCAATAAGTGCCAACATTGCCGGTAAGCGCTTGGCTGCTGCCCATATGGTGTTTAACTCTATCACCGCCCTCATTGCCATTCTTTTCATCAGTCAGTTTCGCTGGAGCGTCAACACCATCGCCGAAATAGTAGGCATTGCCGAAAATGACTGGACGCTTAAACTGGCGATATTCCACACTCTTTTTAACATTACCGGTGTTCTGGTTATGCTTCCCTTTATCTCCCCTCTTGTTCAATTTTTGGAGAGAAAAATAACCTCGCCTCTAAAAGAGACCAGTGAGCGACAAGTAGGTCTACAGCCAATGTATCTGAATGATGCCGCGTTATTGCTGCCGGATACCGGCTTGGAGGTTGTAATTAAAGAGACATCAAACCTCTTCGACAATTCCTTCGAGGTTGTTGCACATGGCTTAAACCTTCACCGAACAGATATACTGATGGGGCGCAGCCTGGATGAAATTGTAGCTAACTCGAGGGAGTCCATGGAGATCGATGTACTCGAGAAATACTATGAAGGTATAAAAAACCTTTATAGCACAATTATTGAATTTGTTGCACGCGCCAGTGCAATTAACAATATTACAGAAGAGCAGTTAGCGTCTCTTTACAGTTTACGCATTGTTTGCAGGGAAATTGTTGAGATCATAAAGGAAATATCCCATATGCGCCCCAACATTGAGCTATATATGGGAACTGACAATGAGTTCATGTTGCAGGAATATAATGCCATTCGAAAGAACCTGGCATCTATCCTCAGGACGATATATCGCATTAGAGATTCCAAAGATGAAGTGTCTTTTTTTATAGCTCTTAAAGAGATGGAAGAAGACCTGGAAAAAAGCGATGTATTGGCAAATGGAACGCTGGATAAGCTTATTAGAGATCAGTTGATATCTCCGGCGATGACGTCGAGCCTGATGAACGATAGTGCATCGGCGTATGAAATCGGCAAAAAACTGATTGAAATCGCCAAACGCATGTTTACTGCGGAAGGAAGTGATTTAAAAGTAATTGAACAGGAATTGCTGCTTCAATCAGAAGAATTTTTGACTTCCACCGAATGAAACTGAGGAGACATCATGACACAGAAAAAAAGGCTCAAAAAGATTGTCACTGCGGTTAAGAAAATATTGGGAGACAACACAAAAGTCAAGAAGCTTAAAAAAGCGAACGCGCTCAAAAGCTTTATTGAAAAGATGATAAAAAAGCGTCAGGAAATTAAAAAAACACTCGCAAAGGGCAAGCTAAAAAAAGATCGTGAGAGTGAGCTTGTACGGAATCTTGAAACGCTGAGTAAACAAATTAAGAAAGCAAAAAAAGTATTAGAGAAAATAGAAGCTTAGTAAGCTTTTTCTTATCATGTAATCCGGCTCTAGCAGGTTTTAGCAGCACATTTACCAGTCTGGTAATATCTAAACGAACAGAATAGCCAGGCTACGGCACCATCTCGTTTAGCCAGTTGGCTGGGTATTTCACCAGCCATCAATCGGGCTTGTTACATTCTGTAAGCTCCTCGATCGTTACCGGAAAAGATTTTGCAACGTCATGACCGTTTTTTTAGTTTCTTCATTTCTTTTAAATTTCAAAACAATTTCCCTACCCGGCTCGCTTGCACAAAGACGCCATATATCTTCTAGCGTCAGTTTGTCTGCAGGCACTCCGTTTATGCGTATGAAAATATCCCCAGGCTCTAAGCCTGCAGTAGCAGCGGGGCTATGGTCATAAACCCGAAATACCGTTTTCTTCCCTTCCTGCTCAATAACCCAAAGGCCTGAGTTATCATCAGGAATTCCCGCGGTAATAGGATATTCTTCACCAAAGAGAATTCGACCGTGGGGATAATCTAAAATCAGATCCTGCCGCGCAAGAATATTCGCTCCGATCGTCCCGGCATTTGTCCGGCGCTCCGTGCCGGCTGCTTCGATAGTTACTCCGGCGCGACTGTAACGGTATTCTCTTCCGGCGAAGTTGAGCAAATCTATCACAAACTCACGATTTTCTGTGGTTCCTCCGCCACCAAGTCCGGTGGTGGCTATCGAATTAGGTGTCGTCTGCTCCAGGTTTGCCTCTTCATAAAAGTTCAAGGCAAATCCTAAACCGGATAAACTTCCGGTATCCAGTTTCAAGCGAGAGAAATAAGCACGACCCGAATCTTGCTTTATGGAAAAAGGAACCAGTACTTCATTAGCGATAATATCAATTGGAACAACCCTGACCTTGTTCCCCTGAACGTGCTTCTCGGGAGAAAAGACCTGCATCATTTTCTCCTTGAAATTCAGATACAATACATGCCTGGCAATAAAAGGATGCCCTAGAATGCCCTGAAACTCAAATCCAATAAATGCTCTAAATTGTCGAAGCGGGGCTGTTCGTGCAGCCAATACCTCAAGCTGAACCTCTTCTAAATTAAAGGAAAAGCCTTCAGTAATTCCCATCTCAACCTCGCCGCCAGGCTGTAACACAGCCTGTGAATTGTAAACTGTTAATCCAAGCTCAGCTGCGAACTCCGTATCGACGATGTTTTCATCGAATCCGGTATCGATTAGAAAGAGACCGGTCCGACCTCCATCAAACGTCAATTCAAGAAAGGGCAGTCCAAAATCGGTACGCATTTTCACCTTCACAAGTGCATCGCCTTTTGACAATGGGCTTGCATACAAATCGGCGATCCCCCCAATCATTAAACATACCAACAGCAGGTTACGAGCAAGTGTGCACATAAAGTTTTCTCCCTTCAGGTTTTACCGTCATTCAATGCTATAAGTGCATTGTTTTGGAGGAAATCTAGTCTAATTCTCCGGAGTGAGCGTCGCAGATTCCGAAAGAGAGACAATCTTCAGGGATTTTTCAGCGTTTTGATAAATTCGGTCGGTGTTATTCCAGTTTGTTTCTTAAAAGCACGATTAAATGCTGCCTTGGAATTAAATCCGGCTTCAAGTGCGAGGCTGAGGAGCACCTTCGAGTGATGCTCTCCGTTCATTAATCTGCGTTTCACCTCGTCGACTCGATAGGAATTGATGAAATGAAAGAAATTCATTCCGTATTCTTCGTTCAAAATCTGCGAAAGATATTTTGGAGGGATTGCAGACAATTCCGAGAGCTGGCTTATATTCAGCTCCGGATTAAGATAAGGTTGGTTCTCGTGAATAAACGTCAGCAATTTTTTCTGATATGTTGCCTTGTCGGCTTCCTTGAGTATGGAGCTCTGGTATTTTACGGCAGGTTCTTTTTGTAGAAGATACACCTCGGGCACATCGAGTCCATGATAGATAAGGGCAATTGAAAGCATAAACCATGAAAGCACTTCGAGCATGACTATAAAGCGAAATGTATTTTCGTCATTCAGGAGATCATCAAACAGAAAATTCAATAATCCTGTGCAGCTGAACAAAATGAAACTTAGAAGCAAAAACCACAACAGTTTTCGATGATTTGCCTTAACCTTTCTATTTAGCCCATCCTCATGCTTCAACGTACGATATAATACTCGCGATGTGATTAGGAGAAACAGGAGGCAAAGAAGGTTTCCAGCTAAGGGGATAACATATCCGATAAGCGGATTATTGGGAATTTCCCTGATGTATTGCACCTTTGCATCGAAAGACAGGATATGATAATCGAAGAAGAAAAATACGGTCAGTAAAATCGCCGGCAAAAAATATAGTGATTCTCCCCAACTGATGTGGAAGTCTTTTTGCGTAGACATCTTCACATATATGACAAGCAGAGGAATAGCGATTAGAAATGTATAATTGAAAATAAACAAAAACTCTGGATATTCAAGGACATTGAAGTTTGCCTGATAATAGTGGTCGACAAATCCCAGGCTCATAAAAAAAAGGAGCAAAGAGAGGTATCTGTTAGACCGGTTCTTAAGTCGATCCTTGCTAATAAGGAAAGCCGCAAAGAGCAGACAATTAAATGTGGCAATAGCCAGTAATAGATTCAACATACCCTATAATAAAAAGGCACCCGCTGCAAATGCAACGGGTGCCGATAAAAAGTTAGCCACTCTCATAAATTACTTGGTGCGAACGAACTCGATACGACGGTTCTGAGCACGGCCTTCAGCAGTCTTGTTGTCTGCAATCGGACTGTCTTCACCAAAACCCACAGCCTTCACGCGATTACCAACGACGCCTTTACGTAACAACCATGCACGAACAGAATCAGCACGACGCTGCGAGAGACGCTGGTTGCTTCTTGCGCCACCCTGGCTATCGGTAAAGCCATGAATTTCAACTTCCATGTCCGGATAAGCTACCAACGTTTGGTACGCTTGCTCAAGAATAGCTTCGGATGTAGAGGTAATCGCAGATTTACCTGATGCGAAGACAATACCATCAAGCACAATTCTGGCTCCGACATTTGTTACTTCAAGAACCACATCGTCATCAGCGTTGAGTGGGTTCGTACCACGAGCAACTTCTGCACCGTCGTTTACGGAACCGGCATCGGTATCAGCGACAAGAGGATTCGTCTTATTAACTTTCACCTCTTTGCCGTCATTTAAACCATCATCATCGGTATCAGCTTTTAAAGCATCCGTTTTATATTCACTCAGCTCAGAACCATCATCCAGGCCATCGCTGTCTGTATCATTTTTGTTCGGATCCGTTTTGGAAACTTCAATCTCATCCTTATCACTGAGACGATCACCATCGCTGTCTTTTTTCAGCGGATTGGTATTATGCTTCAGTGCTTCACTCATATCATCCAGACCGTCACCATCGCTATCCGCGTTGTTGGGGTCGGTGTTATAGGTGCCAACTTCTTCACCATCAGCAAGACCGTCGTCATCGGTATCAGCCTTCAAAGGATCGGAATTGTGCTGGGTAACTTCTTCACCATCACTGAGACCATCACCATCGGTATCGTAATTTTCCCTATCGGTACCCAGCTTCTTTTCTTCTTTATTTAATAGGCCATCAGCATCAGGATCTTGATTAGAGCTCAGCGTAAACGTAAGCCCGCCCATTCCACTAAACCATCCATCATTTCCATCTGAAGAGGCGTTCTGATTCAACGCATCTGAATTGGTAAGATGATAGCCACCACTTAGATCAAGCGAGACAATATCTGTAATTTTCAGCTGAAAACCACCACCACCAGTGCCATAGGGAACCCAACCACTCGATTCGAGAGTTGCATCAATTACGGCAGGTGCTTCGCTAACCTCATAGTAAACACCACCAGCTCCACCATAAATGTAGGGGCTAAAATACTCGGTCCAGAACAATCGAACCAGCAGGCGATAGTCGCCAGAGTTGATATCTGTGGTATATGGGTTGGTATCTTCACTTGTTAATTTTCCAAGAAAATTACCGGTAATCTGTCCTTCCACCGGGCCCAAAATACTATGGCGGATAAAAGCACTGGCCTGAATGCCAAACTTTTCATCGCGGCCAAAGTCGAGATCGCCAATTGTTGGTCCACCTGCCAAGCCAAGTGCCACTCCGCGAGTACGCAGTTGTGCCATCATTGAGGTGGTCAATAAAACCACAAGAGCAATCGTTAAGTATGTACGAATTCCAGACATATTGTCCTCCATTGTAGAAAAAATCAGTCGTTTTTTCCTTGTTGAATGTAGCTAATTCTAACCCCTAAAAATCTATTTGCAGGCCCCTTTTAGACTTCTGCATTACAACTTCTGTCACTTACCCTGAGAAATAGTACTCACTTTTAAACAAACCTCATGCCAGCATAGCTATCAATCGTTCTGCACACTCGTGCGTACGAAAGAATTCAAAACAAATAAAAACAAATATTTAAAGGAGATTAGAGAGTTGATTTCTATCCTCATAAAGGCGATTAATATTCTCTAAAGTCGTGAAGTTTCACTTCATGTGTGTGATTTCTGCCAATAAATTTACTATTATCGGTAAAATCTTATAAAACATGAATCAATGCAAGTAAAAAGTGCGCAACTCTTACACAGTTTTAATAGCATCTTGACAACTAAACAAAGGAATATCAGGATTTGCTAAGAAAGTATAGATAAGAGAGATAATTCTTGGGAGGGAATCTTATTTGAGTTTTACAACGATACCGAGACGACGTAATTCGTCAATCTTTCCTTCAGAGTAGCCTAATTCCATTAACACTTCGGCAGTGTGCTCACCCAAGTTCGGGGCAGTATTTGAAATTCGCGGGTGCGTGTGTGAGAATTTGAGCGGTATTCCGATAGTCTTCACTTTGCCAAATTGTGGATGCTCACGTACATCGACCATTCCTCTGGACTTAATATGCGGATCATCTTCAATATCTTCCACATCCAAAACAGGTGTTAAACAATAGTCTCCTGCCCCAATTTGATCGAGCCAATAATCTCGCGGCTTTCCTTTAAACAGAGAAACAATTTCCTTCCGTAATTTTGTCGCTTCCCTGCCAGATGAATTCATTTTATCCAGCCATTTAGGCTTTCCGGCAAGTTCGCAAAAGCGCGTCCAGAATTTCGGTTCTACTGCGCCAAGCGCGACATACTTTCCGTCTTTACAGCGATAAGTGCCATACGCAGCCATTCCCCGTGTTAGCGGCTGCTGCGACGGCGGAAGTTTTTCACCGGTAGACCAGTAATGTGCCAGAGGAAGGCTCATCATGGGTAGAGCTGCATCGAGAAGAGAAACATCGACACGCTGCCCCTGCCCGGTTCGATCGCGTGCAAGTAAGGCAGCCATACACGCATTCATTGCCATATAGGCTCCGGCAACATCGGTAATCTGAGCACCTGGCACCACAGGTTCTCCACGATCATTTATCGTATTGGACAATATGCCAGACAAGCCAAGGTAATTCACATCATGACCAGTATTTTGGGCATAGGGGCCGCTCTGACCATATCCGGTCAGAGATACATAAATGACGCGTGGATTGGTTTTTATTGCCTCAACATAATCCAGACCAATCTTTTGCAATACGCCCGGCTTAAATTGCTCTACTACAATATCCGCAGTCTTCACAAGATCAAAAAAGACCTCCTGTCCCCTTTCTTCACTCAGGCGAAGCGCCAAACTACGCTTCGATCGGTTCACGGCCATGTAGCCAGCTGAAAGATCGTTAACATATGGAGGATAATCCCGCATATAATCCGGGCTGATAATGTCTTCAATCTTTATGACATCGGCGCCCATATCAGCCATCATCATCGTTGCCAAGGGTCCGGGATAAAGACGTGTCAGATCCAGAATCCGTATTCCGGAAAGCGGTCCCGTGCCCAACTTAACGGGCTTAGGCCATGGGATATTGCGCTCTTCATAACCGTCGGAAGTCACCGGATCGGTTCGACGCACAATCTTCTGAGGCAGCTTGATTTCACTGGGATCTTCGATAATCTCTGCGTCTTCAATAAACGGCTCTTTAACCGGCGTTTCGACTGGAGCATCTACGACAGTATTCTGCATGCTGGAAAGCTGTCGCTCTTCTGCAGATAGCTTTCGTACCGGCTGCGGCTGACTTGAATCTTGTCGCTTAATATCCGGTAAAGCGCGGATATCAATATCGACCTTGCTGTCTTCATCACCGTTTAGCGAGGAAACCAGAGGGTGCGGGTCTGTCTGTAACGGATCTTTGCGACGAACAACGCTTTTTTTCTTGCCACCACTGTTCAACGCCAAAATCGGCAACTTTTCTTTTTTTGAAATAGGCCGCGCTACCGTTAAGAGCTCCCATCCTGAGGGCTCATCGGGTGGAGGACGGTCATCCTCAGCGGCTGCCTGGCTTCACGTTCCGTGCAGTTTTCGGAACACTTTACCAAAGTGAGTCATTTCGGGAATATTAGACACTTTAACCTTACCCATCATAAATGCAACTTGTGGATTGGTTTTGCCGAGCTCTATATCCATGTAGGTTTTGTCGGATGTCTCTACCACACAGCGTGGATCTCCACTTAATCCATCTTCTACAGTACACTGCCCGGAGAATATCTTGACGGTATATTCCCCACCCTGCTCACCAGATAGTCTGAAATGAAAAACGGTTCTATATTCCCCGGCTTTTTCGGGGCGAAAGCGATGCGGCATGCCATCAAAGATATCTTGAACAGAGTGAATATCGTGTTTAGTTGTTTTCGGCGCATGCTGGCGCTTACCAAGTCTTGGTGGTGGAACGCTGCGACGTGCTTTAGGAGTTGGTGCCGGTGGTGGTGCTGTACGCGCATCAGCAGGTGAAGAGTGTCCATTTGCTTGTTTGGAAGGAGCCGCAAGTATGGTTTCATCAGCGGACTTGGGATCCTTACCCGAGATTACCGGTTCAGTCACTTCTTCAGAAGATGTTTTGAGACGCGTCACGTCAATTCGCGGTTCTTTTGAAGATTGTGGCAATGGCTTTTCAGACAAAATGGTTGGATCAGTATTTTCCTGTATGCTATCTGCTATTTCTTCAGGCGTTTCTTTACCGGCTTTTTCCGCTTGCTGAACCGCTTTCTTTACGTCTTCTTCAGTAGCAATGTCTGCAGAAGACACTTCCTCGGTCTCAACAAGTTCAATACTCTCAGATATATCTTCTTCAAAAGTGGCAGATTCTTTTACAGGATCTGTAATCGGTTTTGCGGGTTTCGGAGGATCTGCGGGTACGTCTGCAACTACCTTTTTACCCGTATCTTTTGTTGACTTCTGTTGCGCCTTTGCAACTTCCGGCTCTTCGGCAGGCGCGCCTTCAACCGGTTTTTTTGCGGTCCCTTTTTTCTTCGATTCCTTTAGGTCTTCGACTGTTTTCTCTTCCTTTTGGGAAGCCGTCTTTTTTGCAGTCTCTTTTACCTTAGCAGTCTTTTTCTCAGAAGAACCCCCTTCAACTTCTACAGGAGGAACCACTACTTTAGCCTCTTTCTCTACTTCCTCGGGCTCAACAGCATTCAGCTCCTCAACAGTTTCTTGCACAAGTGGAAGGTCAGGAGAAGATTCATCTGCATCAGGTGCATCCAGAAGTGAGACTGAAGGCGAGCGAAATTCAAAGTCATCAATAACCAGCTTGGAAACGATTTCGCGCATGATATCTGTGCTTCCGCCGACAAGGGTGGATATTCGCGCATCGCGATAAAGACGCGAGATAAGATAGTCTGAAGTATATCCAAACTCGCCAAAACACTGCAGACACTCATCCGCGACTTTTTTAGCCAGTTCCGTACTAAAAAGTTTTGCCATAGTGCATTCTTTAAGCGCCTGCTCGCCTCTGCCATACTGCCAAGCGGCAAAGTAGGTTAATCGACGAGCAGCCTCTATTTCGGTTGCCAAATCGGAAAGTGCATGTCGTGTAGACTGAAAGTGAGACGACGGATGGTCAAACTTCTTACGCTCGGCAAGATATTCGAGGGTATGCTCCAGACAAAATTCAGCGGAAGCAACGGAGGTTACCGCTGCAATCAAGCGTTCCAGCTGGTAGCATTCCATGATGTAATAAAACCCCATATTTTCTTCACCGATGAGGTTTGCAGCGGGTACGCGTACGTTTTTAAACGACAATTCTGCAGTATCGGCAGACTGCCAACCAACTTTTTCTAACTTGCGGCTGCTGAAACCGTCAGTATTACTATCAACAATGAATAGCGAAATTCCGCTGGCTCCGGCTTCGGGATCTGTCTTGGCGGCAACAATAACAAAGTCACCGTAAATGCCATTAATGACAAAGCTTTTTGACCCGTTCAATACATAGTTATTCTTCTCACGCACAGCCCGGGTTTTTATTTCAGAAACATCTGAACTGACATTCGGCTCTGCAAGGGCCAATGCTCCGATACGCTTTCCGGCGATACCCGCACTTAGATATTTTTTCTGAAGTGCCTCTGAAGCAAAACGCTCCACATAGGCAAGAGCCATAAACTGGTGCATATTTACGGCAGCTGAAAAACCGCCCATCGCACTACGCGTAAGTTCTTCCAGAAATACTACGCTCGAGAAGAAATCTGCTTCCAAACCGCCAAATTTCTTGGAGTAGTTTATTCCCAGGAATTTCTCTTCACCCATTTTTAACCAAGTCTCGCGCGGAATGCGCCCGGACTTTTCCCATTCCTGGGCATTCGGTGAAATTTCCTTTTCGACAAAATTCCGGACAGACTTACGGAGAGCTTCGTGTTTTTCATTGAAAAACGGTGACTTCATTCCATTACCTCAATACCAATTCAACATGAACTGCGTCTAATTCATCGGAGGTAAAAGTATACAATTTTTACAAGGGAGAATTGATATACCGCATAAGATTGCGGCAGACGTTTGGAATCGTTCTGCCGCTGCGGTATTAATAGAACTTTTTGGCAGTGTTTACCATCTCGGAAAGGATTGGAGCAGGAGTAAAGCGCGGGCCACATTGCTTTTGATATTCCTGAAGCATCTTTAGCAGAACTTCGGCGCCGGTCGAATCTGCATAGCGGAATGGACCACCGAGAAATGGCGGAAATCCCAGCCCCAGAATGGCCCCAAGGTCGCCATCTTGAGGAGAAGTAATGATTCCTTCACCCAGACAATACATGGCCTCGTTCACCATCATTAGAAGGAGGCGATCCTGAACTTCAAATGGCGGGTGTTCTCTTCGGCTCATTCCGCCAAAATATTTATAGACACTCTGATTCACTTCTTTATTCTTGCCAGGTCGACCATCTTTATCCAGTTCATAATGGTAGAAGCCTTTTTGATTTTTTCTGCCCAATAGCCCGTCATCAACAAGTTTAGCCATTACATCAGACGTTTTGGCACCGCGCCCGGCAAATAAGCCAGAGAGCACATCTGATACATGTGCTCCGACATCAATGCCAACCTCATCAATAAGCGTAAGCGGGCCAACAGGAAAGCCAAAACGCTTCATCGTGCGATCGATGTAGGCAATATCTCCGCCTTCCGCAAGAAGTAGTAATGCCTCATTCAGCATAGGAGCAAGGATGCGAGTGGTATAAAAGCCAGGGCCATCTTTGACAACGATTACTGTTTTACCCTGTTTTATCCCCACATCTACAGCCGTTGCAGTCACCCAATCGCTTGTTTGTGGAGTTATAATAATTTCCAGTAGTGGCATTTTCGGAACCGGCGAAAAATAGTGCATGCCTATCACGTTCTGCGGTCTTTGTGCCTTTGCGGCAATGTCACCAATCGGCAATGACGACGTGTTGCTTGCAAAAATACAGTTTGCATCCGTTGCGGCCTCAACTTCCGATAAGATGCGATGCTTCAGGCTCAGATCTTCGAAAACGGCCTCAACAACGACTTCAGCAGACTTAAATCCGCGATAATCGGTTTGGCCGCTAAGCCGGTTGAAGGTGACGTCTCGCTGAAACGAAGAGATCACCTTCTTACGGACCTTACGATCCAAATCGTAATAAATCATTTTCTGGCCGCGCGCGACATTTTCAATGCTTATATCTTTTAATACTGCCCTAAACGAGCTATTTATGCTAACATTCGCAATTCCGGAGCCCATTAAACCGGCACCAACAATGCCAATCGTTTTTACGTTCTTCACTTGATCTGTAAGCGGGTTTTTCTTTTTGTCAGTAATACTAAAAAAGAGCTGCCGTAATTCGACTGACTGCGGACTACGCGTTAGCTTTTCAAACGAATTTGCTTCCTCTAAAAGCCCTGCTGCCATTCCACTACTTATCCCCTTCTGAACACAGGAAATAATTTTTGCAGGAGCAGGATAGTGCCCACCCGTTTGCTTAGCAGCTATTTTACGAGCTTGATTAAAAATAATTTTGCGCAGTGGTGTTTTCTCCAACGCTTTGCCGAAGAGAGAAAGACGCGGCTTGCGCTTCGGCATATTATCGACCAGGTTTAGCGCAGCCTTTCTGGCGCTGTCTAGCAAGGCGTGTTCACTCACAATCAAATCGACAAGCCCCATTTTCTTTGCAGGTACCGGATAAACGTTCTTCCCCGTTAAAAGAATATCGAGTGCACGCTGAATTCCAATAAGTCTTGGCAAGCGCTGTGTACCACCCGCGCCGGGAAGTAAGCCCAGTTTTACTTCAGGCAACCCAAAAATTGTTTTGGGAGAATCGCTGCATATCCGGTAATCACAAGCGAGCGCGACTTCTAAGCCCCCGCCCAGAGCAGCGCCATGAACTGCTGCAACTACGGGCTTTGGGAAGTCGTCCAGACGCTGTAGCAGTTCTTGCCCCGCCCGCACCAGCTTTTCAACCTCGCCGGGTAATTTTAACTCAGCGAGTTCATCCAGATCAGCTCCGACAATAAAGCTGTCTACTTTCCTGCTAATCAAGACTACAGCGATAATCCTATTATCCTGTCCAAGTGTTGACAGCATCGTTGCAAACTCATCGAGAAGATAGGCACCGAGTTTATTTACTTTCTCGCCTTCCTGATCTAGCCAGACGACTGCTACCGAGTTATGCATTTCGAGGTGTAAATAAGGCATTTATTCTGTTCCTATTTTCAATTCTGTGAACGTAACGAAGACTTGTTACGCGTCATAGCGTTCTAAAATCATGGCATTTCCAATAGCTCCGGCGGCGCAGGACGCAATGAGTGCGAAGCGCGCATTTTCATGATGAAGACGATTTACCGCGGTAGTTACAAGCCGACCACCGGTAGCACCAAACGGATGTCCGATAGACAATGAGCCGCCCCAGGTATTCAATTTATCCAATGGCACTTCTCCAACCCGCGAACTCCGCCCCAATTTTTCCTTCGCAAAGCTATCGCTATTTAAGCAATTCAGATTGGCGACTACCTGCGCCGCAAACGCTTCGTGGAATTCAAATACCCCAATGTCCTGCAATCTTAGTCCGCTCTTATCGAGTACTTTCGGCGTGCTATATGCAGGCCCAAGCAAGAGCTCATCTTCCGGGTTCTGAGCACTGTAAGCATAGCTGTTAAATGTCGCTTTGGGTGTGTAGCCTAAAGATCGGGCAACATCTTCTGCCATAAGCAGTACCGCGGATGCACCATCAGTCAGATAGGAAGAATTTGCTGCGGTAAGCGTGCCATATGGTTTAATAAAAGCCGGTTTAAGACTTTTCAACTTTTCCATCTTGCTGTCACCGCGTATGCCATTGTCTGCCGACAGCACATTAAATTTAGGTGGAAGCGGCACAGGTGCAATTTCTTTGCCCAGCAGTCCGGCCTCCGTCGCCTTGGCAGCGAGGTGATGAGAGCGCAACGCAAATTCATCCTGTTCTTCACGTGTTACACCAAGTCTTGCAGCCATACGATCACAATCTTGCCCCATTGTGCGTCCGGTTGAATATTCGCTAATTGATGGTATTTCCGGTAAGACGTCGCTGAATTTAAGACCTCGGAAAAACTTCAGCCAATCGGTTGGCTTTCGGTAGCGCTGTGACTCAATGAGTTTTTGGCGGAATCGGCGGCGAAACTTTATTGGTACATCAGACATTAGCTCAGTGCCTCCTGCAATGACGATATCAGCCTGTCCGGTCCGAATCAAGTCCACGGCATTCGTTACCGCTTTGTTACTGGAGATGCATGCTTGAGTAATCGTCGCTGCGGGAACATGGTTCGGCACGCCAGCGGCCAACGCCGCCTCACGTGCAACATTGCTGGTAGACATGTTAGAGATAACACTGCCCATCAGCACCCAGTCTATTTTTTCCGGATCGACCTGACTGCGATCGAGCAGTGCTTTAATAGCCATGCGACCAAGATCGTAGGAAGTAAAGCGTTTATAATCTGTTCCGGCTCTCAAAAATGGAATTCTGCAGCCATCGACATATACGGCCTTGCGCAATAGACCAGACATAAAATATTCCTTTATTCGTTAGCAAAAATCGAAAGAAGAGTTTCTCTTACTCATCTTCAGCCGGTTCAATAGAAGCACTCATAGAACCCTTACATTGTGGTATTCGCCAGTCCGAACCGTAATTGTGAATTTGATCTCGCTTGAGCTCGGCACGTTCTTTGGAGGTCGTATCTACAACAACGCGACCGCTAAAGTCGACCGTGCAGGCCATTTGAAATGCAATAAGTCGGTTGTGCCCAAACAAGTCGCCAAGCATTTCAATCACATATTCGTAGCTATGATCATCATCATTATGTAAGACAACGTGGTATCTTGGAGCAAGACGCACCAGCTCCCGAGGTGCTTCAAAAGGGTCCTTTCGAATCTCCGGCAGGGTAATCACGTCGGGATCATCAGGCACATAGCCGGGCTCCCAGGGGTATTTTGCGGCAGGAGCATCAGACCTATATCCATACAGCCGTTCGGCCGTAGTGCCAACCAGATTATCAAACGCCTGCTCGTTCAGCGCGCCCTGCAGGCGTGGAGCAGCCATAGATAATGAACGTATCAAACGTTCTTTCTTCTTTTGGTATTGCTTAGAAAGCATAGCGTTAATCTTCTTAGAGAATAGATCCAAATGCAGGTCTAAATATAGCCTTTGGGAAGATATTTTACTAGTATTTTTTGGGCTGAAAGAGTTTTTAGCGAAGAGAAGATCGATGCTTAAACTGTTTAAAATTGCTCGCTTAGCAGAATTTATTCCTGAAGCTGATCTTTTACTAACTTTGAAACGACCTCATAGAGTTTTCCAATATTAATCGGCTTGGTAAGATAATCATCCATTCCTGCTTTTAAACAAGCCTCGCGATCACCCGCCATGGCATTTGCGGTGAGTGCAATAATCGGAATGCTATAAATACCTTCTAAAGGCGATTGGCGAATACGTCTGGTTGCCTCGAGGCCATCCATTTCCGGCATCTGCATGTCCATCAACACCAAATCATAAGAGATACGTTCAAGCGCTTCCAGAGCTTCGTATCCATTTGCGACCAGGTCGACACGGATTTTCTTTTTCGTTAGCAAACGTAATATAAGTTTTTGATTCACTTGATTATCTTCTGCTACCAGCACTCGTAGTGGGCTACCATCTTCCCGAAGAAAGGACAATCCCGAACCTTTCGAGTCTGCAATCTTTTGGTTGCTGTCAGATTGTTCATTAACTTTGCTGAGTTTAACGCTGAACCAGAAAGTTGATCCCACGTTCGATTCACTTGTTACGCCGACATGTCCACCCATCAAAAGGGCGAGCTTCCTACAAATGGATAGTCCCAAGCCAGTTCCACCATATTTCCGAGACGTTGAGGTATCCGCCTGTTCAAAACGTTCGAAGACCCGATCTATTTTATCGCTGGGTATTCCTATTCCACTGTCCTTTACTGAAAAATTCATCGTAACTGAATTAACTTCTGAAGACTCAGGGGCAACTGTAAGGGCGATCTCTCCTTGTTCTGTGAATTTCAGAGCATTGGAGAGATAGTTAATGAGTATCTGACGAATACGTGAAGGATCTCCGTGAAACATTGCATTTGGAGGGAAATCTATAGCTGTAATCAGCCGAAGGTTCTTGGATTCGATACGAGTACGTAACAGCTCGGCGGTGCTGTTTATCAATTGATGCAGATTAAAATCGATATACTCCAGATCCAGCTTACCCGCCTCAATCTTGGAAAAGTCTAAAATGTCATTAATTAGTGAAAGAAGCGACTCTGCACTTATTTGAACCATTCTGGAAAGTTCAATTTGCTCATTTGAAAGCGAGGACTCGAGCAGCAGTTGATTCATCCCGATAATACCATTCATCGGCGTGCGTATTTCATGGCTCATATTGGCCACAAACAGGCTTTTAGCTTGATTTGCTTTTTCGGCACTACGGCGGGCCTGTTCAAGTTCAACGGTACGCAGTTGAACTCGCTTTTCAAGTGATTCAGCAAGTTCCTTAAGCTCTCGGTTTGTATGAAACAATTCAAGGCTTTTCTCTTCAAGCAAGATCTCAGCAGCCTTTCGAGCCTCTCTCTCTCGCCTGAATCGCCGGCTATACTTATCTTCCTTGTCTGGCTGTTTCATTTGTCCTAATCGATTTTCTGAGTGGCGATTTTAGTACTGTTTTGTCAATAAGAAGCGAATACATGTTCCTGAATCTGCGGGTAACGATTCTCGTTCAATTTTAATATCCTCATTAAAAAATTCAATGCATCCATCAATCAACCCGGCAGCGAGGTCCCCAAAAGCGCGTTGAGATCGATAAATCATTTCGAGTTGATTCTCTGCAGGCCTGCTATAATCAAAGCTGGGCAGTTCGGCATCCGGGTAAAGTTTCCGCACCTCAACGTGGATATAGTGCTCAATTGATTGAAGAAAATCGAAAGCAGAATCGACTCCCTTAAAGAACTGTTCATACCCCGCAGCAAAGCGCCCAAAAAGATGTTTGCCATAAGCGTGGATCAGGCCATCAACAGGTTTATCTGTCAACAAATGGAGCTGTGTAACCAATTCAACCATTTCCCGATGGTCGTATGTGCCGACTGAGGTGTAAGCACCACCAGATTCAAGTTCGCTATTATCAATCATATCATCAGCGATATCAAGACCGAACTCGTCTTCTACAAATTCCACAAATTCTGTAAAAACAACACCTTTCACTCAAACCTCCTGATATCCTTTTTTTAAAACATCTTTAACATTGAGAACTTTACCGTATTGACACCTTCTTCAAGATGGTCTTCGCGCTCAAAGATCACTTTCTCGCCGAAGTGTTCAATACAACCTTTCAGCAGGCCTTCAGTAAGATCGGTATATTCATCTCTGGACTGATACAACATTACCATTCGATTTGCCTCAGCAGGATCGAATTCGAGCTTTAAATGCGAGTCAGGATAAATCTGTTGAATTTGGTTGTTTGCCAAAGACTCAACCTGCTGTAGAAACTGAAAGGATGTGTCTGCGGGTTCCAAATACGAATGATAGTTAACAACCAAGCGCGCAAACAAATGCTTGCCATAAATCCGCACGATGTCTGTGGTTGGAATACCGGTTGCGCGATTCAAAAACTCAACCATTGAGAAAAGATACTTTTCATCATATTCAGCATCATCTTCAAATGATTCAAATGCCGGACTATTAGCAGCAGATTTTACGCTGGAAAGAACCTGTGCACCAAATTTTGTTTCGATAAAATCGACAAACTCCCTAAATACAATTCCTTTCATTCACCTCTCCTCTGGCTCCATACATAAGTTGCCCGAAGTGAGATCGCCCCCAATGCAAATACTCACAGCGGATGTAAAAAACGTGCCGAACGCACAGATGTTTTCTGCTTTGGTTTCGGCAACAGCTTCAGTGGAAAAAGGATCTGTCATTCTTGACTGAACAATCCCGTTTGACTATTTTCGACGGGTAAGAAGCAAAGGTTAGAAAAAAGATAATGGCGGGGAGTGGTCACTACGTTCCCAGTGAGTCGTCGCTACGCTCCGGGTGAGTGTTCACTGCGTTCACGGGCAGTAACAAATTGGCGGGTAGCAAAATTTGTCACATCGAGCCCTTCGGCAAGCTCAGGACAGGCTCTGACGAGATGCGGGCGGGTTGTCATAACAAAGCGTTTTTCAAATCGGTGAAGACGGAGTTGCTTTACAACCGAGCGGTCTTTCAAATCCGGAGAGATGCACAAAGAGAAGTGCCTAGTTACATCGAAGGGCTTTACAATCGGATCAGACGCAATTCATCCATCGGTTATCTGGCTCCGGTAGAGTTCGAGAAACGACATCATGCAGCTAAACTGAAAGTCTACTTTTTGGGTGAAGTACAATTTTCCTCTCAAACAGCTCAGTTCGTATATTCATTTCAGTGTTTGTTAGCAGCTTTCGCTATAGTTTAATCTTTATCTAGCAATTCTTAATAAGTCAAAGTCTACATCAAAATCTCTTTCCGAAATCGTGAAGTCAGGTTGGATTTTTTCTGGTAAAAGATTTTTGAGTTTTTTTAAAATAGTATTCAACTCATCAATTGAGTTTGCTCTGAGAATCAATCTTAAATAGTATGGATAACTATTTAGCAATTCTGAATATACCAATACTAGCCACTTTGTGAAAAAATGCTCTAAGTTATAAAGTTGTTGATTCAGCTCAAGTGGCATTAATCCCTCAAAATTATCATAGTTACAAACATAATGAGTCGGGAAAGAATTTATTTCAACTTGTTTCGGGCTAGAGAGGTAGGCCTTTTTTACGAGAACAAATGATGACTCTCCCTTTTTAGGGTTCTCCCTTTTCTTTTTTTGCAGTTTAATGTTGTAATTGCAATGATTGAATATTGATTTAGTTCTAACCAAAGAATCCCCACTATAAGGATTCCTGCCTTGAAGACTTATTTCATATTTTTTTTTACCCAGATTATTGATTGTCGTCCCGTTATTATCAATTTCAATAAGTGAAGGCCACCCATCTAAGCTGTTTAGTAAAAAATCATTATTAATCCCTTTTTCTGTATATTTTGAAGAGAATGAAAAATAATTAATTTCAGATTTGAATCTATATTTGCTTTTTTCTAGGCAAGTCCTTACCAAATAATTTATTTGAGAGAAACAACTCCATGGAAAGGATAGTATTTGGTCTCTCGAGACATTCAACTCAGGTCTTAAATCGTCTTTTAAGTTGACAATTCCTAGGCAAAAAGTATAGTCAGAATTTATTTCTTCCAGTGAAAGTTCAAGCTTGGTTCCCTTTTCAAAATAGTCTGGATTATTTTGAACAATTAAACCATTATGCGATAGTAGAATTTCACCTCTTATAGTGTTATAGTTTAGATTACCGTTAAACTCTTCTAGATCACTGATCAACTCATTTACCGGAATCATAATTTCGCGTTCTACTCTGCCAGATTTTTGCATCAAACGCAGTGACAACGATGGGGGCTCATTCTCTCGAAAGGTGCTAAAGTATAAACTCCATTCTACCCTTCGATCAATGAATTCATCTTCTTCGGATAGATATACATACCGTTCTCGATCATGATCCTGATGTCCATCCTTATATGTAAGATTTTTTCTTAGAAGAAATGCATACAACATTCCCGATGCATTTGGTGTTTTATCGTTAATAAGTCTGATTGGTACCCGGTGGATTTCTGGATTAATTTCTTTGATGATTGACTTGTCTAGGAAGTGTGACAACCGTGATTTGTCTTCTCCAGATATTTTATGTTTTATGATTTTATCAGGAAGTTCATCTATTTGCTGATCTCCATACAGACTTGATTTATACTCTACAGGTACAAGGGATGCATATGCAAGATTTTCTAATATATTATGTATTTCAAAATCTTCTCTATCAAAATTGGGATTGATCCTGATCGATATTGATGTTCCAAATTCTTTCCGATAAGTTTTCTCATTCTTTAAATCTTGAGGCATTTCCTTAGGTATGTCATCATCTGTATAAAGAAAATAATAGTTGTCAATTCCTTGTAGTGAAAGCCTAATCGGATGAATATTTTTATTGTCACAAAAAATTGATTTAGTAGAGACTTCAATAATATCTCCAACCATAAAGCACGATAGTATGCCAATACCAAATCTACTTATAGGTGTGAATTTCTTTTCACCTTCAGGGTAGTCAATTTTGCTAATCTCAAAATCGTCAGAGTTATAAAATGAATTGCCAATTTTTAAAAAATATTTCTCGATTTGATCAAGGGTCATTCCCATTCCATAATCATCCACCCGAACCCATTTGAAACCAGCTTCATCATGCCAAGTACTAAACTCAATTGGTTTTAGCTCGAAACTTGACTTTCTAACATGCATTTCATATTTTTCTCTGTGTCGGGTAGTGTCTATCGCATTTTGTAGCAGCTCTCTTACGAATACAAATGAGTTTTCATATAAGCTTTCCCCCATCAACAGGTTAAGTAATTGCTTCTGATCCAATTTAAACTTGAACTCGCCTGACGTATACCCTTGACTATAAATGTGCGTTTTATCTATTTTATCTGGCAAAGCGAAAGTCCGCCATTTCTGCGAACAGCTCCTCAATACAACTCTACATTGTTGTAATTCATTCTCAATTATTTCCAGAAAGTCTCTAATATCATTTTCGACTGCCGGGTGGTTCGGAGTTGCTTTAAAATAAATAGGGTATGAAATATCCTTTGACCATAATTGAAAATCAAAACCTTTTGATGCAAGATGTTTTTGCCATTCATTATGGCTTATTGAAGCCGATGACGATTTGGGATTGTCAAGCCCCAAATATGAATAGACACTTTCTGGAGATCTCGAATAGTCAAAATCCAAAATATCTGCCAGCCTCAACAAAACAGCACAAAACTTTAAGTCTGCATTGTTCCAATAATCCGAGGGGAGTTTGTCGCTTTCAATAAATTTTGTGCTCTCATTATGACTCAAACAAACGAGTGCTAATTCTTTTCTGAAATTAACACCTTCCCAATTCAATAAATCATCTATTTTGTCTAAATAGACCCAGACTCTTTCGGCATGAGACCATCGACAATACCATTCAGACAGTTCATTATCAATAGTTGATTCTTGTTCTAACTTCAACCTAGCCGATGGATTAGTTGATAAAAAGAGTGAGAAAAGTTCTTCGCTTTGCAAATCATGTCTTGAATCTTCGTCGAATACCATTCCGATATCATGGTAGAATGCACTCAATATTAGTATTGCCGCCTCCAGATCGGTCAATTCATTGATTCTTGGCCCTAGAAGTTCTGAGTAAAGAGTAAGTATGTTAAGTTGGTGTTGACCATTATGTAGAGTATATGTTGGGAAAGTTTCAATGATTCTGTCCAAAATTGGAATACTGTATTCAATCAGTCTCTTCACACAAGTCACTTTTGAATCACTTGCTACTGATTTAAAATGCTTCCAAATATCAGTTTGATAAAATATTTCTTCAACCCGCATAAGTTTTGCCTCTAATATTTAGCGCTAACATATAGTTACGTGCTTTTAATACTAAATCTTGCAATTACAGACGATAAATGCAATTGAGTTTATTGAGACGATTTGTTAAATCAATGATGTATTTTTAAACGAGGGGAGTATTGAGTTGAAAATATAGAGGGACTATTGGGGGAAAACAAGAGATTGTTAGCCGTTTTACAAGTATTTGGTTGGTCGCACTGACGTGTTAGTACTGGTTGGATTTAGGTCGTCCCTAATGGAACTTGTCAGACGCTTCGCTGGTAGGTTGTAGTCCCCCACAAGCTCCGAAGGAGCGAACTAAAAACTACAAGCCTTCCAAAAAGCATAGCGACAGCTGGCTGTTGCCTACTTCGCTTTAGCTTCGACTCCGCTCAACCTGACGTGTTTCCGTAGCCTGAAACCTGAATTTAAAGCTCGGATCTCGACAAGCTCGATGTAACAAAATCGCTCACTGTTCACCGTTGCCTACTGCCCGATTGCCTCTGCGGAGTGCATCCTGAGCATGCCGATGGACTCGGCATGACAAAGCCGATCACCGCGCACTGTTGCCTGCCGTCCCCTGCCTATTTATCCAAATAAAACAGACTCTCCTCCGGACGTAGCGGACGGTTCAGCCAGAGTGGTCGACGTAATCCATTTGGACCAGGTGCCGGGCGGGTCTTAGCCAGCCAGTTTTTATAGACTTCAAAGGATTTTTGAGTATCGACGGCAATATCCCCATATTTATCGTCTGGCTCTGCCTTCGTGATACGCACCTTTTGATGCCAGCAGTGCATACCGCTAATCGGGTCGGGATGAACCGGAAAGGTTATGTTCTGGTGAACACCACCATCACTCCAAAAAACGCGGGCAGAATCAGCATCATTGCTATCGAATGGCCCAATTCCCTTCATCGTACTCATCTTCCAAAGGCTGCCCTCTTTTTCGAGAGCAACGGTATTTGTTGCCCAACGATTACCGGTTTTATCCTGCGGGCGACGCCAGCGACCAATGTGATGCGAACAGGCAACGATTCCCGGCTTCATACCTTCCGTTACCCATACCTTGTCGACAAAATAACCGATTTCAGTCGTAATACGCAGCAGATCGTTTGTTTTAATACCAAGTCGCTCCGCATCGGAGACGTGCATCCAAATTGGATTGCGATTGGAAATTTCGGTTAACCATTTTGCGTTACCGGAGCGCGAGTGGATAAGTGTCGGCAAACGGAATGTCGGCACCAGTGGAAAGTCGCCCTTTTCGCGCTCCAGATTTTCTTCATGCACATGACTTTTGATGTAGGTAGGAATTGCATATTCCGGCCAACCCCAGTCGACTAACGTTTGCGAGAAAAATTCCTGTTTACGCGATGGCGTGGGAAATCCTGCATAAGCTTTGCCTTCAACCATTACGCCCGCAACATTGCCATCCTTTGCAATTAGTCCACTTTTCTCTTCAACTTTGGCATCTTTCAAATCGCTTTCCGGAATGCTTTTGAGATACTTTGCATACGATGAGGATTCTACTTCAAATGCGCCATATTTACGCATATAGGCCAGTGAATCAAGTCCTTCAGCCGCAGCCTTCTCAGATAGCCCCGGGGTATTGTCAAAGATAAAGCGATAGTATTCATCAATTGTTATTTTTTCGTTTTCACGATAGGGAGACAGGAAATGCTTGCGAATGCCCAGACTTCCATCGGGGTCCATTCGCCAGGATAGTTCAATCCAAAACTCATCTTCTTCCCAAACTTCGCCCGGGTTTGCCTGCCAGGTAAACTCGACATTTTCTCCCAGCCTGCGGCGTGCTTCGCGTAACACCGGCTGGCGAAAAGCCATCCACATACCGGAGTGTGTCTCGTAACTTAATAGATCGTGGCGTTCACCGGCGTGCCCCATGGGCAGAACATAATCGGCATAATAGGCCGTTTCATTCCAGGTCGGCGTCAGAGCGATATGCATGCCGAACATGTTTTCATCACTCAATGCCTCAATCCAAGAGAACCCATCCGGGTATGTCCAGACCGGATTAAAAACGCGACTAAAATAGACATCCATTTTGCCACGGTTTTCCTTCAAAAAATGCGGTAATAAGAAGCTAAGCTCATAGTGCGCAAGCGGATATTCGTTGGGAAAGTGAAGTTCATTCCAAAATTTCTGTGCCGGTGGTTTGTTGAACATCGTCGGCTTGAACTTATTCCATGCGCTGGGTGAGGTTCCACCAACGGTTCCAACGCTGCCGGTAAGCACATTTAGAAAATGCAGGCAACGAGACACTGCCCACCCTCCCAGGTTACCGCTGGAGGCGCTGCGCCAGTTGTGCGTGGCAAAGCGTTCACCCGCTTCACCAATTTGGCGAGCGACGTCGACTATCATCTCTGCAGAAATTCCTGCCTCTGCTGCTGCAAATTCCGGCGTGTATTCAGCATATTCCTCGCGCATCGCCTTTATGAAGTTCTCAAACGTTGCAGGCTTATCAGATTGACGTTGCTCCATATACGTTTCCCAATTCACCCAATTTCGCAAAAAGGCTTCGTTATAAAGACCTTCATCCAGTATAATTTTTGCCATGGCCAGCAGCACCGCGGCCTCACTACCGGGATTAGTCGGCATCCAGTGCGTAGCCATCGATGCCGTATTGGAAAGGCGTGGATCCATTACCGCCAGCTTCGCCCCCTTCATCATGCCCTCAATAATGCGCTGTGCATGTGGGTTGAAGTAATGTCCCGATTCGAGGTGTGCACTAATCAACAAAATAAACCGGGCGTTCGCATGGTCCGGCGACGGTCTGTCGTAGCCATGCCAAATGGCATAGCCAAAACGCGCACCGGCAGAACAAATATTGGTATGACTATTGTGTCCGTCTACACCCCACGCCTGAAGCACGCGATTGGCATAGCCTTCATGTCCGGGACGACCAACGTGATAAGCAATTTCATTGTGACGCTCTTCCTTAATCGCCCTGCTTAAACGATCGGCAATATCATCAAGAACTTCATCCCAACTCACGCGTTCCCACTTCCCTTCCCCGCGTTTTCCCACGCGCTTCAGCGGATAGAGAATACGATCGGGATCGGTGATCTGGTTTATAGTTGCTGGTCCCTTGGCACAGTTGCGACCACGGCTACCGGGATGGTAAGGGTTTCCTTCAAACTTTCTAACTTCCATCGTTTCTTTATCTACATAACTCAGAAGACCACAACCAGCCTCGCAATTAAAACAGCTGGTAGGAACGATCATGTAGTCTCTTTTTTTACGAGCATCACCACTTTTCGCCTCATATTCCTGCCAGTTATCCCACATTTCCGGTGGTGGATATGCCGTTAACTCTCCCGGTTCGTTCAGATGGGGCAGCTTTTCACCATTGGTAAGTTTTGGAATAATTTTAAGAGACTCAGCGATTTTTTCGATAAAGGAGGCCATAGACAACTTTCGTATGTAATGTTTAAAACAGTCTTGTCAAATAAATCGGGTGTTAGAAGATTGGAGCAGTTTTGAAAATCTTGGAGCAGTTTTGAAAACTGCTCCAAGATGGTTAGCTCAACGGCAACAATTGCGGGGCTTTAACCCAAATATTTTCAGTTATATACAACCCAACCAGAACACCAATAGCCGGTATATATAGCGGCAAATCTGTGAACGCTAACAGTCCAAGTGGTAATAGGTTGCCCAATAGAATTGCTAATCCCCAAAACTTATCGCGAAATGGGCCGGCAACGATATAGGATGCAGTTTTCTGAGCATCCTGTGTGGGATGCGTTGTAAAGAGTTCCGCCATCAGCACAAGCAAGTTTGCAAATATCGCAATGAACATGACGTCTGCCAGGAATCCGCGCCAAAGGCCGCTGCCAAGAGCGATAGCAAGTGGATAAGACAAAATGAGCGAAAAGGCCGCGCCAGCCAAAAATGGATGAATCAACATATGTAGCGGTAAGGCAGGGCTCTGCCAGAAGTCTCTGCCCTTGGCTTGCGCAAAAAGAAATGCGGTATAAACGGCCGTTAGCAGCGCAAAACCAGCTGTAATCCAGTTTATGGTCATATGAAGTTTTGGAGGTCCGGAACGGGTTGCCAGCGACAGCAGTAGAAAGAGCCCATAAAACGTTATGATATAGCCACCGCGAGTCAGCCATGAGCTCCACTGCGGGCGAAGCAATACATAGGCGAAGCGTGAGGGCTTATCCAAGTCTTTAACCAGCAATCCACCGGTAATCATCAAGAAGACCAGTGCCAAAACTCCACCTGAAAAAAAGATCGGTCCTTCCAAAAGACCGGGATAAAAGAAGCCTACCAGAAACGGAAGCAGGAACATGCCCGCAGAAATGGCTTTAGTAAGCACATAAGCGCTTACTTCCCATCCCCACAGCACGCCTTTATTCGGCGCATCATAAACTCGCCGTGGTTTAGTGGCTGTCTTTTTCTCCGACACCTCTGCCGGTTTTCCACCCAGCTGCCTAAGCATGTCAATAGGATTGCGGCTGGCTATCAGCGATTCGGCGTATTTTGCAAAATGTCCTACCCCACCCTTCTGAGAATTCCACATATAGTGTTCGGCTGGTGTTGTGGAGGTTGGATTAAGTGTGGCATCATCTCCGTCAATATAGAAAAGCTTTGGCTGGGTGCCCTTTTCAACCTTGCGGGCCGTCACCTGTTCGGTGGCAAGTAGCTGTGCAATTTCAGACGAAGGATTATCCATATCGCCTGAGATAATCGCGTGTTCCGGACAAACGTTTACGCAGGCCGGTTCAAGGCCAATATCTACCCGATGCGAGCAATAGTTGCACTTTGCAGCAGTATGCGTTTCCGGGTCAATATAAAGCGCATCGTATGGACACGCCTGCATACAGCCCTTGCACCCAATACACCTGCGATTATCGAAGTCTACAATACCGTCTTCGCGTGTGTAAAGAGCCTGCGTCGGACAAATATCTGTGCACGGCGCATCAGCACAATGATTACATCGCATAACCGAGAATAGCCGCCTGGTTGCGGGATATTCTCCCTTTTCAACATACTTCACCCAGGTACGATTTACCCCGATTGGAACATCGTGCTCCGATTTACAGGCAACCGTACACGCATGACAACCAATACACTTTCGGTTATCAATGATAAATCCAAAATTCATAGACTATCCTTTATGCCAGTGGCGGACATGTGTCGTAACAAGAAGAGAAACAGATTTTAAGAGTTGATTTGCCGTTGTGGCTTCGCAAGATAGCAATATCGTTTGAATTTATCAAGGAAGCAGGAGTGGTAAGATTTGAATTAAACGGCAGGAACCTGCTGAAGAGGTCAAAAATGGGCAATGCCCATTTTATTTGTCGGACGATTCCTTCCGAGCTGCCGAGTTTGGGCTATTTTGGCTTTCTGCAACGTAGGCCTTCTGACTATCGACCTGTTCCTTCATTTGACGAACCTCACGCGGGGTTAATTCACGCCATTCGCCAAAATTCAATTCGTTAACTTCGAGCCCGCCAAAGACCTGGCGATGTAGTTTTTCGACATTATAACCCAGAATTTCAAACATGCGCCTGATTTGTCGATTCCGGCCTTCGTGAATTTCGACTTCCAGAAAGCTGCGATTGCCCATGCGTCGTAGTTCTTTTGCCTTACATGGATGCGTTTTGCGTCCATCGAGCATCAGGCCTTTTTGAAAGTGGTGCAGATCGATGGGGCGGATCACTTTGTTTAGCAAAACGCGATACACTTTTTTAATCTCAAAGCGCGGGTGAATCAGATAATAGGCCAGTTCACCATCATTCGTTATAAGCAGTGCGCCGGTTGTGTTATAGTCCAGTCGGCCAACTGGAAAAAGGCGATGTGATGAGGAGATAAGGTCCATTACCGTGCGCCGTTTACGTTCATCCCGTGTTGTGGTAATGGTGCGCAGCGGTTTGTTCATCAAGACGTAAATCAGCTCATTTAGCGGTTTAATCAACTTGTCATCGAGTTTTACCTCATCCGTGTCAGGATTAACGCGCATTCCAAGGCGAGTTACCAGCTCATCATTCACCTTAACGCGTCCTTCGAGAATAAAGTTATCGCATCCGCGACGACTGCCTGCTCCCGCCATTGCTAAAAAACGGTTTAAGCGTACCAGTTGTTTATTTGCGTTATCGCTGTTCTGTTTCTTATCCTGATCCATGGTTTCCTAGAGCTTTTCGGGTGAATTCGCCGACTGCTTGTCCGCATCCGCTGCGGAGTCATCTTTATTTTCTTCGTCTGCGGTCTTTTTCTCTTCCTTAGACGATTCGATATCTGGTTCTTCTTGCTCTTCTTTGTCGGAAGGTTTTGGTTCATTCCCGACAGTTTCGGTTTTCTCTTCGGTCTTCTCAGTATTCTCTTCAGCGCTGTCTTCTGCAGAAATATCTTTCTTAAATGCCTCTTCGGAGTTCCGGGCGCTTTCCTTAGACTCTACCTCTTCGGTAGTCTCTTCAGCATTCTCCGTTGAATCTGTCTGCTGAACTTCTCCATCAGCTTCTTTAGCCTTTGCTTCCGCTGCTTCCGCTGATGCCTTCTGTGTAGAGGTGAAGTCATCTTTTAGCTGAGCGATATCAAACCCAAGAGTGGATGGAACAATTTCCTTAAGAATCTCTTCACCAACCTGCTCTTTCAGGTCAGGATCGGCCTCAATCACTTCATCAAGTTCTTTCAAACGCGGGAGCTCTTTTAAATTTTTAAGACCAAAGTATTCCAAAAATTGCTTTGTCGTTTTATACAAAAATGGATTACCGATAGACTCGGCAGTGCCGGAGATGGTAACCAGATTACGAAGCAACAGGGTTTTAACTACGCCATCGACATTTACGCCGCGAATTTCTTCCATTTCATTTTTGGTGATCGGCTGCTTGTAGGCAATAATTGCCAAGGTCTCAAGAGCCTTTGCGCTGAGTCGGTTTGCTTGCCGACGTGCATACAATCGCTCGACATATTCTGCATATTCCGGGCGGGTATACATCAAATAGCCACCGGCAACATTGTCTATATGAAATGGCCGCGACGATTTTTCGTAAGTCTTGTTCAAAGAGCGTATAATTTTATTCATATTCGCATCGGAAAGCTCAGGAGCAACCTCACGAATTCGAGCCGAGTTCAGTGGTTCTTCGCTTGCAAAAAGAATCGCCTCAACAATGGCCTGCATTTCTTTATCGGTTAGCGTATTGACCTTTACTGTGGATTTAGCCTCCCCGTTTTTCGGAGACTTCGCTTCCACCTCAACAGCGTTTTCCTTTGTAGCAGGTTTTTCAGCTTTTTCGTTTTTATTGGACGACATAATAAGCCCGGTTTTCTACTGTCTCTACTTCAATGAACATGTCAAAGACATGCGATCGACTCTGTTTTAATTTCGATCCGCGCAATGTACAAAATAGTTATTGAAATTACTATTGGCGATGTAATTTAGCAGCTTATAGAAGCACTGCCGTCGTGTAGGCAAACTTGCAGGCGTAAGGCCGTTGGGGGCGCCGCCTTCCAGAATATTATACGGCTAAATCCATTAGCCATATTGACATATCCGACATCATAAGAATACGAGAATTAAATGATTTCGTCTGTTTCGTCAGTTGGTAAATCGTTTTGTGAAGCGTTGTTCTCTGCATCTTGAACCGTCATATCCAGAGCTAATTGCGCACTTGAGTTCGACTCTTCTGCCTCATCCGACTCATATTCAAAGCTCATTGCCGATGCTTCACGGGTCTGCTCGTAGCGAGACATCGAAACATCACCCAGCGGCACCAGTCGAATATCTTCAAATATTTCGCTTTGCTTACAGGTAATCATTCCTACCTTCATCAGATCGAGAATGGCCATAAATGTTACGACGATGTAAATTTTCTCCGGCATCTTCTCAACCAGCTTCAAAAAGAACACCGGCTTGCCTTTTTCCAGGTCCGAGACGATGACACGAACCTGATCTTCAATAGAAATTTTGATCTGCTTAACCTGATGCACGGTAATTTTCGGCATGTTGTCGAGGGCACGCTTAAACGCTGTCAACAGATCAAAGAGCGTTGCCTCAATGGCAAATTCTTCTTCGACAATAACTGCTTTTTTAAGTCGTTTTGGTACTTTGCGGGAGAAATATTTGCGACGCTCGGTCTCAATATCGTAAAACTCGGAGGAAGCTTCCTTAAATCGCTTGTATTCCAGCAGCTGCATTGTCAGCTTATGGCGTGGATCTTCCGGATCCTCTACGTCGCTGGTTTCTTTTTCCGGAAGCAACATGCGGGTTTTAATCAGAATGAGTGTTGCAACCATTTCAATATACTCACCGGCAACTTCCAAATCCAGAATTTGCATCAGCTTCATATACTGAAGGTATTCTTCAGTGATATTCGATATTGGAATATCATAGATATCAATCTCATTCTTCTTTATTAAATAGAGAAGAAGATCGAATGGGCCTTCAAAAACCGGTAGTTTCACTTTATACATTGCTTTTCCACAATCCTTACTTCAAATAGCGCAACAGGCCGGTGCGACTACGCACGCGTTCCATTACTTCCTGTGCCGCTTCTCGGGCACGTTTTCCACCGGCTTGCAAGACATCTTCAACATAGCCCATATCGGCAACAAGCTTTTTGCGACGCTCACGTGCGTCTTCAAAATACTCGGTTATGGCCTGAAGAAGTTCTTTTTTCGCATGCCCATAACCATAGTTGCCGGCAAGGAAATTATTGCGCATCGCTTTCAATTCCTCTTCTGAGGCAAAGAATGTATACAAGTCTATAATGTGCGAATTGTCCGGATCTTTCGGTTCCTCAAGTGGAGTCGAATCGGTTACTATCGCCATCACCTGCTTCTTAAGTGGCTGGCCTTCTGCAAAAATATCTATGGTGTTGTTGTAGCTTTTGCTCATCTTTCTACCATCGATCCCGGGAATAACAGCAACATCCTTTTGAATCAACTCTTCCGGAATAGTCAGCGTACCTTCACCAAATGTAATGTTGATTTTTTCGGCAATATCCCGGGTAATTTCCAGATGCTGTTTTTGATCCTTACCGACAGGAACGTAGTTCGAGTCATAGATGAGAATATCTGCCGCCATTAGCACCGGATAGGCGAAAAGCCCGTGATTCGGTGAAATGCCATTAGCGACTTTGTCTTTATAGGAATGAGCTCGTTCAAGCAGCCCCATTGGCGTAACGGTAGACAAAATCCAGGCAAGCTCGGTGACTTCCGGAATATCGGATTGCAAAAACAGCGTCGTTTTCTCGGGGTTCAGGCCAAGTGCCAGATAGTCGATTACGACATCCAGCGAGTTTTGTCGCAGAACATCGGGATCAGTAATGGTTGTAAGAGAGTGATAATTAGCGACGAAAATAAAGTTTTCGTTTTGCTCCTGAAGCTGTACAAATTGGCGAATTGCGCCAAAATAATTGCCTATATGCAGTATTCCTGAAGGTTGAATACCGCTGAGAATTCGTTTATTCTTTAGTTCCGTCATCGCAAAATATTCCGTCTCATTCGTTCCTGAAGGCAAGATTAAGTAATAGCCTTAAACTTGCGATATCAGAACCGATCAGGCAAGGGAATTTTTGGATAGTCTTCTTTAACCAAACTTATTTTTATCTGCAATTGCGAAGCCAGAAGTTAAACGATAATTTGAAAGGAAAATTCGAGCGCCCTAAACAGAAAGTCGACTATGAAGTTACTTCCACTCTTGCTTAAAAAATGTCCCCGCTGTGAAAAAGCCGGCATGTTCTCGGGATTTTTCAAAATGCACGAAACGTGCCCATCCTGTTCATTTCGCTTCGAACGCGAACAAGGCTACTTCACCGGAGCTGTAATGATGAGCTCGGTTCTCACAACGTTTCTAATCACACCAATTTGGTTTTGGGTATTGTCTCAGGGATACTCGTTCTGGCAGGTGTTTTTGGCAGCGCTGCTACCGTCCATCATAATATCGCCGCTTGTTTTTCAGTATTCACGCGTGCTGTGGCTATATATGGATTTTAAGATCTTCCATCCGGAAGACGAAGCTCTATAAGCTATTCATCCGGATAGATTGCCTTTACACGGCCGACGGCGCCACTTTCAAGGCGTACCTTAATGCCATGCGTGTGCTTTGGTGATTTTGTGAGGATTTTTTCAACAATGCCTTCCGTAAGATCACCGCTTCGCTGATCTTTTTTCAACACGATTGCAACGCGTTGTCCAATTGCGATGTCGGCACGTAGCGTTCCGTTCATTGCACTCCCCTATCGTCTCAGCCATTTCAACTGATTACTCTTCAATCTTTTATTAATAAAACCGATCATGCCAAGAAGTAAGCCGACAAAGACTCCCCCTTTTACCACCGGAGCGAGAGTCGTCGTTAACCCCAACATCGGAACTAGAAAGACGTTAAGCAGGATTGCCACAATTCCGGTGCAGACTAAAATAAAGATAAACAAACCACGTTTAATCGGCATCGCTTTCTCTCCCTGGTAGTAGCTTTTTGTCTTGCAGCAGCAAAAAGAAGAGCTCATGCCCAAGTCCGAAGGCACAATATATAATCAACATATCAACAAAGAAATAGCCACTAATAGGTTCGTAAAAGACTATAGCTGCAAACACGTGCATCAGCCAGAAGAACTTAACTACATGCCAACCGTCCATAAAGGTAACAAAAACTGTTGATGCCCCGGGAAAAGCCGGCCCATTTGCCGGATCTCCATCTTTCCACTTGTTTCTCCAGGCAAGACGATTATCCCAAAATCGATTGCCCAACGCGGAACGCCCTTGAGCATCAAACCAGTTGGCGAGTTTTTTCCAAACGGAGGCCTCAAAGTTGTGAGGGGTGCCAATCAGATCCATGCTCGCTTCCCAGAAGGTGCCGAAAAATATCAGTAAGAGTGTTGCCATTTGCGCTAAAAGACCTATTCCTTCAAACTTGACAGCATTCTTTAATCAGAGAATGATGAGTTAAGCTTATTAAATGGGAGGGTAATGTTAAAGTAGATTTCGAATGTATCCTGTGTTTCTCTACTGGTAGACTCTAAAAGATCGAAGACATAGTCATCCACTTTTAACAGCTGTTGGTTTCCGGATGAAAGTCCAAACCACCTGAGCATTGCATACTCTTCCTTGGTAGAAACTACGATATGTGCGTTTTTGGGATTCTGCCCATGTCCGGAAATATAAATAGATTCTAAAAGGCCTTCGTATATCATAAAGTGTTTTTTAGCCAAGACCGAGTCTCCCACCTCGCTACGCATGTAGCTGATGTAATAGTGCGTCATCGGCTCTACGTAGTTGTCTGCTAATATTGAGTCGGAGATGGCAAAGGCCTGTACAGGCTCTCCAGCATCAAAATGATTTACAAGAGCTCTATGTCTTTTAGGCAGTTGTGAGTCGTAGGGACTATACATAGGCGTCTTGGTGTATGCCATACGCATCGTGAAGAAGTTAACCGCCAGATCGTTTTTAAGACTATCAAGGCGGATATAATAATCATTCGGGGTTAACTTCTGTATGTAATCGAACAGATAGTAATTTGAACTCGTATCCGATACGATTAAATCGGAGGCAGTCGAGTCAATAGACTCCTGCACTGATTTAGGAAGCGTATTTTCAACGACAACACTTCTGGTAGATGTTGTGCAAGAAAACAGAACTCCTGCAAGAATCCCGATCGAATATAGTCGAAGCAAAGACAAATAATTCTCCTGTCGCGTTGAGATAGCTGCTACCATCCCTCGTATCGCAATAAATACATAAAGTAGTCACTGTTAGGAAATCGCGCGCCAATAAAAAAGTCCGCCGGGGGCACTTCAAATCTTCCCGAGAAGACCTCCCCATCTTTTTGAAGGAATTGAAACGAATCCTCATGAATGAGTGCCAGTTCGCGGGCATCCTCTACGGTTAATTTGAAATCAACTGAATCTCCAGCGGTAAGGAAACGGCTCATCGGTTCGTAAATCCTGGCATTAAAGTCATCAAACGATCCAAGTTTTTCAGGAAACCCGGCGGCTTGACGAACCCCTTTACTCGCCTCAACCTCATAATCAAGAAGCCACTGATAGTTGCCGGTATCCGTCTTACGCTTTGCGAAAATGCGCAGAATATAATTTGAGGGCTGTGGAAAAATGGCGCGCACCTCAAACCCATCATCACTGCGCTGTGCAAAGGAAAGCATGTCATCCAGTTCATTCTCTCCAACATAAAGCCGCGAAAGCAATACCACATCTTTTGATCCCGAGAGCTTTAAAGATAATGAATCCGATGCTTGAATTTTGCGGTCTGTATGACTAATCATTCGCATATCGTAGCGAAAGAAAGCCGGCTTGGTCAACGGCATCGCCATAAAGTTTGTGCGATTACGATGTTCATCCAAAAGTTGCCAGCGCCTCTGCTCAGGATAATGTGTTTGAATTAATTCTTCTGGTGGGGTGAAAAAATAGTAATCATTAAACGATCGCTTAAACTTGCCGTCGCTGATGTAGCCAGCTCCCCAGGTTGCATCGAGCAAACGCCACGTGCCATCCACTTTCACTGCGTTCCAGGCATGACGATTTCTGTCGGCAAATGGATTTGAAGTATCATATCCATAGCCTTTGGAAAATCCACCAACTAATTCTGCTTCGAATCCGGCCGTTCTCGCCATTTTCTTCAACAGCCTTGCGTAGCCGCCACAGATCGCCTTACGGGTTTGCAGCACATCTTCTGCTGTGGCAAGTCGAACTTGCCCACGCAGCAGCGCCTGATAGTCATACGCGATGTTGTTCGTGATCCAGCTAAAGATCGCGCGTATTTGCTTCTCCGGCGACTGAAATGGCTTTACTAATTCTCTGGTTAGTTGCAAAACGTCCTGCTGACCCTGCACAATTGATGCGACATGCGAATCGACATCACTATACTCCTGCCCCGACAACGTTAAGGGCATAAGGCTAATAACAAAAGCAATTGCAACTAACGTCTTTTTGATTAAGGAATCCATTTGATGTCTTTAAAGTTTGGTTTACGTTTTTCCAAAAAGGCATTTCGGCCTTCTTTTGCTTCATCTGTCATATAAGCCAGGCGCGTTGCCTCACCGGCAAAAACCTGCTGACCGACCATACCGTCATCAGTGAGGTTAAACGCGAACTTAAGCATCTTTATTGAAGTTGGTGACTTTGCCAAAATTTCCTGTGCCCAATCATATGCGGTATCTTCCAGCTGGTCATGGGGAATAACAGCATTGACCATACCCATATCATAGGCTTCCTGAGCAGAGTAGTTACGTCCAAGAAAAAATATTTCCCGCGCTCGCTTTTGGCCAACCATCTTAGCCAAATAAGCCGAACCATACCCGCCATCAAAACTGGTAACATCGGCATCGGTTTGCTTGAAGATCGCATGTTCTTTGCTTGCCAGAGTTAGATCTGAAACGACATGCAAACTGTGTCCACCACCAACTGCCCAGCCGGGCACAACAGCTATTACGACCTTGGGCATGAACCGCATAAGTCGTTGCACTTCAAGAATGTTCAATCTTGGCATCCCCTCATCATCTACATAGCCCTGATGCCCGCGAGCATTTTGATCACCACCACTACAAAACGAATAGACACCATCTTTGGTTGAAGGTCCTTCAGCTGAGAACAAAATAACGCCTATTGAGGTGTCTTCTCTTGCATCAAGAAAAGCATCGAACAGCTCTCCTACTGTTTTGGGACGAAAAGCATTTCTTACATTGGGGCGATTAAAGGCAATTCGTGCCACACCACCAGATTTGCGATACGTTATATCCTGATATTCTTTTACAGTTTTCCAATCTGCTTTGCTCATTCTGGTAACCTTTGTGTTTTAGCAGCAGGAATGCGTTCAGTAGCGCCTTCCCGGCAGGTGAATAGAGGCTAGAAAGTAAACTCATTTCTGGTCGGAATGTCAATATAATTGCGCGGGCATTGAAATGTTAGAAGAAATTATGGCTTGAAATAATTAACCGGACCTGCTCAAACTTTCGTCAGTAAGGCGACAATCGAGTGCTTCAGGATTAATCCTGAAGCACATCCAGAAAAAGGTAGGGACGCCAGCTTTTATGGCGAGCACCGATAAAGTGCTGAAAGTAGAAAAAATGATTCGGCTTTTTCGGCGTATTGAGCAGCTTCATGTCTGCCTGCTCGGGAGTTCTGTTTGCCTTTTTGTTATTGCATGCCAGACAGGCAATTGCGAGGTTCTCCCAGGTATCCTTGCCGCCAAACTGTTTTGGAATAATATGATCAACCGTAAGCGGTGGGTTTTTACGCCCACAATATTGACACAAGTTTTTGTCTCGAATCAATAGGTTCTTACGATTCAACAAAATGCGTCTTTTAGGCGTACGAGCATAGCGAACAAGACGGACAACCAGCGGCAGAGGCATTTTAAAATGAAGCGAGCGAACCCATGAGGCGTCATTTTCAATGGCCTCTGCTTTGCCCAGATAGATAAGGATGATCGCCTTTTTCACATCGCAAATCTTCAATGGTTCAAAGTTTTGGTTAAGCAGTAGTACGCTCTGGCTAAGCATTGCTGGTTGCCTCTGGTTCGTTTATTAAATGATAACAAGACAAAGTACTTTTTGTCAAGACCAGTTCAATACGTCTCGTCTACAAAGAGGTTACAATCCACTCATTTTCCCATCCACTAAGATATCTTTAACACCAAGCAATTATTTCAGGTTCCTTAGTCTTCAAGACAGAGGTGCGCAAAGACTTTAGTATCGTTTACCATATGGTCTATCACACAATACTCATTCGGTTGATGACACATATCATCCAACGTACTCCACACAGCAGCATGCAGACCAGCAGCACGAAAGACAGCCGCAACCGTCCCGCCACCAATTCCCTGAGCCGTTGCATCAACACCATATACCTGCTTTATCCCGCGCTTCAAGAGCTCAACAACTGTTGCGTTTGCCGGGGTTGCCGGTGCAGCATCAGCACGCTGTTCGATATCGATAGAGACCTTCACACCATGCTGCTCTGATATCGCATCGGCATATTTACGGCATTGTTCAAGCACCTTATCAGGCGCAATGGTAGGTAAGATCCGACAGTCCAGGTAAAAGACATCCTGACCCGGGATTGTATTTACGTTGCCCACGTTCGCCTCTTTCTTAGTAGGCTGAAAGGTGCTGATCGGTGGATTAAAGACCTCATCCCGTACTGCGAAATCGCTATGTAGAGCATCAAGGTTTACAACGAGTTCCGAGGCTGCACGAAACGCATTAATACCGGCATCTGGTGTGCTCGCATGGCATTGCTTTCCCTCGGTGGTAAACTTTAGCCATAAAATGGACTTCTCGGCCACTTCAATCATCGTTGAATCCGGCTCGCCAGCATCCGGCACAACAATAATATCATCATCAGAGAACATTTCGCGATGGTGCTCAAGAAGATACTCCAGACCCAGGGCAGAACCTGTTTCTTCATCAGCAGCCAGAATAACGGCAACATCATAGCGAGGCTTAATCTTGGCATCGATGAATGCCCGTAACACAAACACGCTGCTGGTAACACCCTGCTGGTTATCTTCTGTTCCCCGTCCATAGATCTTGCCATCCTTTACAATGGCCTGCCAGGGATCTGAGTCCCACAGCCCAACATCCCCTTCCGGGACAACATCTGTGTGTGCCATTAGCCAAATTGTCTTCGCGTTCGACTCACCGGGAATGCGGGCAATCAGGTTTGGTCTTACGCCATTTTTTGCCGCGGGGTCAGGGGCATCAATTTGCTGAATATTCGCAACGCCATGTTTAGTAAGATATTCACGAATAAACATTGCCTTATCCCATTCACCTTCTCCGCCGCTTGTTGGGCACAATGCAGGAATTGCCGTAATTGCCTTTTGAAACGCGATCATTTCTTCTTCAAGCGAGGATATAGTTTCTGTAATAGTATTAAATTGTCGATCCAGCGTCATACCAACACCTCTTGTTGTATAAAATATTTACACATATAGTATTTTTTAAGAAATAAAACTCTTTTGGTTATACAGCTTTTCCGATAATAGCTACTCGAAGTTACTGAAGCAAGCATCGATAAGTTATTTCTTAATATAGCGCTTACTGGAAATATTGAGGAAGCATAAACAACGGAATGAATATTTTGGCACTGTTCTTGTTTTTTATTCAGTCTTCGGTCACCTCTTGGGGATTCCAAAAAGAATTCTAAATGTCTCGCTATAATGCACTAAAGAAAAGGGCATTATTTCGGATAATTTTGTTGTGTAAGTCAGGATTTCCAGAGTGTGACACATATCATCTTCTGAAACCGGGAACATGTTTACAATATAGGGCCTTCAATGTATACACTCAATCAATCGGAAGTAATGATCATGGATGTCAAAGACCTTATCATGTCCATCGAGGGAAGCGTAAAAGAGTATCACAACCTTCTTGATCAAGTGGAAAAGCCGGACTATGGAACGAAATCCGCGGCGGAACCTTTTCAGCTTAGAGAGCTCGTGGCGACGATTGCCGATATTCAGGATGAAGTTGTCAGCTATCGTCTGTTAAAGATTCTTCGTGAGGAACATCCCTACATTCCACAAATCAAGCCAGATCAAATTCGTCTTAACGTAAAACGAACCTCGTCTTCGCTAAAAAACATTGCCAGCAACTTTCTGAATCAGCGTAAAGAACTGTTACGCATTCTCTATACCCTCCCGTCGGAAAATTGGAATCGCACCGGCGTGCATGAAGTTGAGGGTCACGTTTCCTTTAAGGAACTGATACGAAGAATGATCGACAAAGATCAGGAAGTCATGGTTAAACTGACGCAATTAAGTGGGGAATACTCAAACGGCCAGTCTCATTAGCTTCTACTCAATTACAGTTTAAGTTTAATTTAGCTCAACGCGTATCGATCCGCGACGTATCGATATGCGTAAAGTAAACCGACGGCAATAAGAATTCCGACAATCCAGCCAACAAGAACATCCCCCGGATAGTGAACCCCTACATAAATTCTCGAATAGCCAATAAGCGCTGCAAGAGCTGCCCAAACGAATTTACAACGCTTCAATATAAGAGCACCAAGCGTAGCTACAACTGCGGAGTTCGCAGCATGCGATGACGGAAAGCCATAAAGACTGCCGCAATGATCCAGCAAGCGAAATCCTGAGAGTGCCTTACAGGGACGCATCCTTTCAAACCACGGCTTCATCAACCCGCTCGTAAATTGATCGGATATAACGACTCCGAGAATCAAAAAAAGAACCAGCAATTGCCCTCGCCTTCCCCCTTTCAATAAGAGCCATAAGACTAAAATGCCACCGGGAATATACCAGGTAGACTTTTCCGTAGCGAAGCGCATCGCATCATCCAGCAGAGGGGAGTGAAAGTGAAAGTTGAGGATTAAAAAAAGCCAGGTATCGAAAGCAATCAGCTCTTCCAGAGGTCATTCTCCATTTCAGAGTTCGTTAAAAGAGATGAAATATAGTGGATTAAAAAGAGGCGGGCAAATAAAACTACAGGGTGAGTGGCTCTAAGAGTAATTGTAGATCTTGCGAACAGAGTCCAGAATTTGTTGGCGATTAAATGGTTTGCGAATAAAATGCATCGCCCCCTGATCAAGCGCTTCGTTTATCGAATCATCAACATCAAAGCCGGATGTAAGCAACACCTTCACATCAGGTCGAATCTGTTTTAGCTCTCGTAGAACGCTTAGGCCATTAGCATCCGGCAGATTGAAGTCTAATACAACCACCTCAATTAAATGCTTATCGGCAAGATACAAGTCGATGCCTTCCCGAGCTGTCTCGGCAGTAATGACCTTGTAGGATTCGTTTTCGAGCACGCTATGAATTATCTGACGTAGATTTTCTTCATCTTCTATTACCAAAACAAATTGTTGTTTATCTAAATCTGATAACTCAGGCTCATGATCCTTTTGAATTTCGATCATTTTCATGCCAAGGGGCACATCCTGAATTTTTGGAACAGAGATTTCGCGTAGCTTCCGCAGAATATTCGCGATTCGCATCGAGGACGTCTGCATCAGCTTAAGATAGTTTTCGAGGCGGCTCTGATTAATTTCAGGCTTCCCCATCTCCATCCGAACCATATCAATGGCAGAAATGATAACAGTGAGTGGCTGATTGATCTCGTGATTTGCTGTCGCAATTGTTGCGTTAAACATCAGCTTGCGTTCTGCTTCATAAAGACGCTGTTCTAAATCGACGCGTTCCAAAGCTCGTTTTACACGCAAGTGCAGCTCTTCAAGGTTTATCGGCTTTAACAGGTAATCACTTGCACCGAGGCGTACGGCTTGAATTGCTGTTTCAATAGAGGCATGCCCGGTTAGAAGAATTGTGGCAATATCTTTTTCCAGTTCACGAAGCCGTTCAAGCAATTCCAACCCGCTGATCTGCTCCATAATCAGATCAGTCAACATGAGATCGAAAGTCTGTTCTTTGATGAGCTCGATAGCATCTGTGGCATTGCTGCAGGTAACGACCTCATAGTCGTGCTGCTCAAGAGCTTTCTTCAGCATGAGCCGACTACCGTAGTCATCATCCACGACCAGTATCTTGTAAATCTTCATGAAAAGGCCCCAGTAATTTTGCCTTATTCCATACACTTCGTTTCTTCGATTTCTATCATCCGAACAGTGCACCCGGCTTAAAAACAATAATTCTAAGCAATTTCAGGCAGGAATAGTGCATATTAATGCACGCGACATATTTATGCTGCAATCAGATCACAAAATCCGAAAATTAATACTCACAATAATGCACCAAAAAACGCTTAAAAAAACGTCCCTTGATGCACAACTAACACAAATTTATTGAAATAGCATGTTTAGAAATTGGTATCTTCGTCGGATTTGCTCTTTAACAAGGTGATAGAATTTCCCTTGGCATTGAAGTAAACCTCGTCAATAATATGCCTGATGAGCATAAAACCACGTCCATGCGGCTTTGTATCTGCATCAAAAAGCTGGCTATCATCTGCGATGAAAGACTTCCAATCAAAGCCTGGTCCATTATCAGTTATGGTCAGGGAAAAACGTTCTGAGTTTAACTGAAAATAAACACCCACATTACGCTTGCCGAAGGCCGGATCATTAATCCGCTTCTCACGTAGCTCCTCAAAATGCATGATTTGCTCAAAATCCGTCCCCTTCATTGAGGATGGAAGCTCTAAATTTCCGTGTTCAATTGCATTAATAATGGTTTCCATAATCGCCACATAGAACTGATGATATTCTTCCTGTTGGCAAAAACCACTATTTAGTAAAATCTGAGCGACATAGTTTGACGTGATACCTGCGTCAATTTCGTCTGTAGGGATATCAAAATTCACCGTCATAGACTGTGCATATTCGAAAAGCTGGCTCTGCTTTTTAGTCGATTTACGATAGCGCAAAACCTTTTCAACAACCTTGCGGACATTACCCAATTCGAATGGCTTTGTAATGTAATCCTGAGCGCCGTATTTAACGGCAGATATAGCATATTCAAGTGTTTTCAAACCGGTAATCATTACAACGGGTACATCGGGGCGAGTTTCCCGCGAGAATCGAAGTAGATCTATGCCGGACATTCCCGGCATGTCAATATCAGAGATAATCAGATCGAGCACTTCATTCGTGGTAATTAACTTCATCGCTTCTTCAGCATTTTCAGCCGTACGAACATTATATTCCAGCGAGGCAAAGTAATCTGAAAGAAGTTTGCGAATAGAAGGCTCATCATCGACAATAAGTAATTTATAAGGTAACGCATTCATTGGTACGATCCTTAGGATTCTATCTGAAAGAGCTGATCAAGTTTTATCGATTTAAATAGTTCCAGCAGATTATCATTGATTCCTTTAACGCGCATGCGTCTTCTGGCAGATACAGTATTCTTATAGAAGATCAAGAATTTGCCAATTCCGGAACTTGTTATAAAGGGAACAAAGGTCAGATCAAAAACAGCTTCTTCAAAATCCATCGCTAAAAGCCCGGAGAACTCGAGCTTCAGGTCTTCGGCATTATCATTGTCAACTGCTCCAATAATAGTGACATAAACGATATCATCGTCTTGCACAATTTTAAACTCCATTAACACTCTCCCTATTCTTGCAAATTTCTCAACATTGGCAACAGATTGCTCTATACCCAAATATTCTATTGCTGCCTGCTTCCTGCTGTGTTCGACAAGCCAAAACAGGTAATCGAATTTATTAGACTACCTTCAAACTTCATCTGTTTTGAAGCTGCTGTCTTAGAAAAAGGTCGACAGAATAGATATATTATTGAGTTGTAAATTGAAATTGGGTATCTGAATTTTGTAAGATTCGGATCAATTCCCTGTCTGCAGCAGAAAATTGATCTGTTTGTAACCCTTTAACATCTTGCCAATCGATTCTGTCATGAGCAAGGAGCTCACCCGGTTCACTCAACATTCGACAGTGAAAAGCTATCAATAAGATGTTCAAATCCGGATAGACATAATTTACAATGCCCGCCATTTCAATCACATCTATTTGCATCTGAAGCTCTTCAGCGATTTCTCTCCGAATGCCGGAGTCCGGTGTCTCCCCCGGCTTCAGTTTTCCACCGGGAAATTCCCAGTATCCAGCTCTGGCTGTCCCTTTGCCACGCCTGGCAATTAATACACGTCCTCTGGAATCGTGGATAATAGCCGCCAAGACCGGCAAAATAGAATCGGTCACTCTACTGGTCTCCCAGTTGCTTTTTAACCAGCCTGACAAGTAATGCCTCAAGATCGGCATAAGTGCCAACAAAGCGACACCCGGCTGCTTGACGATGGCCACCGCCACCAATTTCTTGCGCGATTTCGCTTACATTGATCAACCCTTTCGATCGCAAGCTGATTTTGAACAGCTCACTCGTCTCTCGAATAAACACACCAACTTCCACACCAATTGGAGAAAGACTGTAGTTTGCGAGCGGATCGATATCCAGCTCTTCATCGACTTCAATTAGCTCTTTGGGAAGAAAGACAAGTCCAATTTTATCGTCCAGCAACAGCTTCAGGCCGGTAAGGCCGCTGCCAATTGTGCGTAAAGACCGAATGGGAATGTTGAACATCATGAACTCGCTGACTTTTTCAGGACGCGCACCAGCCTCAATCAGCCTGGCTGCAATCTCGAAGTCGCGCTTGCCGGTGTTTGAAAAAGAGAATCGTCCGGTGTCGAATACCAGGCCGGTTAACAACACCATCGCGAGATCTTCTGTTACTTCTATATTACATGCCATAACCAGTTCAAAAACCAACCGTGAGGCGGAGCTGGCTGCCGTATCGTGCAAATTAATGTCTGCAAAATCTTCTTCTTTGGGATGGTGATCGATCATCACACAATGCTCGGAATCAGGTAATAAAACCGCAAGATCTCCAATGCGTTTGCGTGAGGAAACATCGACTGCTATAGCAGCATCGAAATTCATTTTCATTTCTGGAGAATAGCAAAGAATATCGTCCCAGCCCCAGAGCGTGCGATATTTTTCATCCTTTACCGCATCATCCAGAACAACGGTTGCTTTTTTGCCAAGCTGCTTTAGCAGATAAGCCATTCCCAGAGCTGCACCATAGGCATCTCCATCGGCGCTGACGTGTGCTGTAACCAAAAAATTGTCGTGCTCTTGCATAAATTGACGAATAGCTGTTGTTTCGCTTTCATAATAGCGCATAGAAGCCTTCCCTGTTCTGTATTTGAATAGAAGATTAAAGTTACGAAAATGCGGAAGCGCAATAAAGTAAAATTGTGAATATGCAGGAATATTGTATACGGTTGCATTGCCTCTGACTGGAAGGCCACCACGCAAATATGAGAACAGTAACAACAATGAATTGCACATTTCGCTATCCCTTAAATATTGTAAATTTGAGGTTGCTTTTCAGAATGTTATGTATTATTCTTAGCAACTCTTGAGGGATTGTGCCGTTTTATTGCATTTGTCCCGCTTAATGCACCCGTAGATCAACTGGATAGATCGTCTGACTACGAATCAGGAGGTTGCAGGTTCGAGTCCTGCCGGGTGCACAAGTTTTAAGGCCTTACTCTGCGAGCGTCCATGCTGGAACAAAATGATGATTATTGGATGGAGTTTGCATTTAAGGAAGCCGAAAAGGCCTACCGCAAAGATGAGGTACCGATAGGAGCCGTCATCGTCCATCAAAGCCAGATTATTGCCCGTGGCTTCAATCAGGTAGAGATGCTGAAAGATCCCACAGCACATGCAGAAATGCTCGCCATTACAGCAGCTGCGGATCATCTTGATGCCCGACGTCTTCTCAACACTACGCTCTATGTAACGCTTGAACCCTGCTCCATGTGCGCAGGTGCCATTGTGTTAAGTCGAATTCCCAGATTGGTCTTCGGAGCAAGTGACCCAAAAGGCGGAGCCTGTGGAACGCTTTTCAATATTGTGCAGGATCAGCGTTTAAATCATCAACTAAGCGTTACAGGCGGTGTTCTCGAACAAAAGTGTTCGCTTATCCTTTCAGACTTTTTTAGAAGGCTTCGCAATACGAATTAAAGATTTTTTTATGGAGAGATGGCCGAGTGGCTGAAGGCGCACGCTTGGAAAGCGTGT
>JBOEGD010000007.1:187623-384639 GCA_050633245.1 Calditrichia bacterium
CGTGGGTTCGAATCCCACTCTCTCCGCCAGAAAAGCCCGCCCAAAAAGCGGGCTTTTTTCTTAACCAGGTGATGCGAAATGCGTGATCGAAAACTTTGGGCGCTATTTACCCTTGCTTTAGTTCTACGTTTTGTTAACCTATCCTCAGAAAGCCTTTGGCTGGATGAAGGCCTCTCGGTAAGGCTTGCATCGATGTCGCTGCAAGATATTAATAGTATCGGACTGCAAACAGACCACAATCCCCCCCTCTATTTATATTTGCTGCATTTTTGGATAAATCTTTTCGGCAATAGTGAGTTTGCCGTAAGAAGCCTTTCCGCAGTATTAAACGTAGCCTGTGTGCCTGTTCTATGGTTTTTGGGTAAACAGATGTTCAGTGACAGGGCCGTGTTTATTGGCACCCTGATTTTTGCCCTCTCCCCTTTTCAAATTTACTATGCTCAGGAAACACGAGCCTATAGCCTACTTTGCTTTACTTCTTTAACCGCCACTTTGGCATTTGCCTATATCCACTATGGAAGACCTGCAACTCGTCATATCCTGATCTTCATAACTCTCGTGCTTCTGCTCTACAGCCATATTTATGGCTGGTTTACCCTGCTTCTCCTGAACATTTGGTTTTTTTACGACAGAAGTAGACTACTTTCTGCTCGCACATGGATTTTGTTACAAACTGCGGCATTCATTGCATACCTGCCGTACGCCCTAATTCTTGTAGAGTTGGTAATGTCAGCTCAACAGGGTTACTGGATTAAACAACCAGGTCTAATCCAACTCGCCTCAACACCTGTCTATTTCTCCGGCTCAATGTGGGCTTTCATAATTTTAGGGTTAGGTTTTTGTTATGGTATCTATTCTTACCTGAATTGGGAAGTAAAACTTTGGGGGATCAAAGTACAAATTATGTATCTCAGCGTCTGGATGGCAATACCAATTCTCGTCCCTTTCTTGTTATCTCAGATACTCTCACCATTTTTTTTACCGCGATATGCTATAGCCGCCAGCCCCGCATGGTGTATGCTTATGGCTTTTGGTATTCATTACATCCCCAAGGAGAAGAACCTGCAATCTTTTGCATTGGCATTTATGACGTTCTGTATGCTCTCGATTAATGTAGATCATGCCAATGCGACAATGAGAGAGCCCTGGCGGGAAGCCCTGCAGGATCTTAAGACAGCGTCCAATCAAGAAACGATATTTGTAGGCTCAGCATTCTGTATTGATGAGATGTTTGGATATTATTGGCCTGACTGTAATACGGCGGTAGGCCTTGAGAGAAAAACTTTTTCGGAAGATATTCGAGGTGGGCTAGACAATGTTGATGAAAATGAATCCGCTTGGTTTGTCTCATCTCATTTTGAGGGGCACGAAGATAATGCGCTCAAACAGTTGAACAAACGATTCAAAACGCAGAACTTTCGCGACTACTTCTACAAGGATTTGTACAATAGAAAAATTCGCTCTATTCGTATTTTCAAGCTCCAACCACGTCGATTGGATTCATCCAATCGACAAACAAACCCAATCGGACAGTAAATTAGTCTACCGTCCAGGTGTTTCCAGTGATAAACAGGTCTTTTAGATCTCCTCGGCCCTTTTGCTTTGTCACATCCGCAACCTGCTGATGCAATAAGTCTTCATAGGTTGGGCGCTCAATCTGATGAAAAACACCTACCGGCGTTGGCAATGCAGGATCTTCAGACATACGGGTTAGCATATACGGATAAATATCACTATCCGTTCGAGTGCTGTGCCTGTGAACCCGATCAGCCTCGTCATCAGTAACCTCTATAGACTCGAGTGCAAGGCCATTCATACGAACGCCCTTAGACCTTTCGTTTCCATATATCAGCGGCTCACCATCTTCCAGATAAAGTAGATAGTTCAGCTTGTTTTCCGGATCGGTGAGATGCTTAAAGGCACCGTCGTTAAAGATATTACAGTTCTGATAGACTTCAACAAAAGACGTGCCTTTATGTGCTGCCGCCTTGCGAAAAGTCTCAGCCATATGTTTTGTATCGCGATCTACTGTTCTCGCAACAAATCCGGCCCCCGCGCTCAATACCAACGAGAGTGGATTAAACGGTGTATCCAGCGAACCGTAGGGCGTGGTCTTCGTTACCTTTCCAACCGGCGAGGTTGGTGAATACTGCCCCTTGGTTAAACCATAGATCTGATTATTAAACAAAATAATGTTAACGTCTACATTACGTCGGCAGATGTGCATCAAATGGTTTCCGCCAATACTTAAACTATCCCCGTCTCCGGTTATCATAAAAACTGTCAGTTCGGGGTTTGCAACCTTAACTCCGGTTGCTACGGCAGGAGCACGTCCATGAATGGTGTGCAATCCATACGTATTCAAATAATATGGGAAACGACTTGCACAACCGATTCCGGAAACAAACACGACATTCTCGCGCTCTACGCCAAGGTCGGGTAATATTTTCTTCATTTGTGCCAGAATAGCATAATCACCACACCCGGGACACCAGCGCACGTCTTGATCTGAAGCGAAATTTACTTTCGGTGAACGCGTTTTTATTGTATCAGACATATAGTATTCCTCTATTCACAAAGTTCTTTAATAGCCGCTTTTAGCTCGGCAACCTGTAGTGGTTGTCCCTTTACCCTGTTAAAACCAATGGCATCTATCAGGAAACGGCTGCGCAACAGGCCAAGAAGCTGCCCTGAATTTATCTCAGGAACAATTACATTCTTGAACTTAGGCAGAATGTCTTTCAGGTTCTTGGGCAGAGGGTTTACCCAGCGCAAATGAAAATAAGATACACTTTTCCCCTCATTTTGTAATTCTTGAACAGCAGTGATTACCGCTCCATGCGTACTCCCCCATGAAACAACCAGAACATCACCCTCCTCATTCCCTTTTACTTCCGGTAGCTCTACAAAATCTCCAACTCGTTCCACTTTTTCTGCACGAACTTCCGTCATGTGATGATGATTTTCAGGATCGTAAGATACATTTCCACTACCATCTTCTTTCTCAAGCCCGCCAAGGCGATGTTCGGTTCCGGGCATGCCGGGATTGGCCCAGCTACGCCCAAGAGTTTTCTCATCTCGTTGATAGGGCATGAACGGTTCGCTCTTGACGATCGCGGAAGATTTTATTTGGGGCAGCTTATCGGCATCCGGGATTTTCCAGGGTTCGGCACCATTGGCCAAATAGGCATCGGAAAGTACGATGACCGGAGTCATAAATTTCAGCGCTACCTGAACCGCTTCAAAGGCCGCCCAAAAACAATCTGCAGGACTGCTGGCAGCAACAATGGGTAGTGGCGCTTCACCATTGCGACCATATAGAGATTGCAGTAAGTCAGTCTGTTCCGTTTTCGTCGGCATCCCGGTACTTGGTCCTGCACGCATAATATTTAGAATGACCAGCGGTAATTCGGTCATTGCAGCATATCCGGCAAACTCAGCCTTCAACGCCATTCCCGGCCCACTGGTTGCCGTAACACCAATATCACCACAGAACGAGGCGCCTATTGCCGCTCCAATCGCCGCAATTTCGTCTTCTGCCTGAAAGCTCTTCACACCAAAATTTTTGTGCAGAGACATGTATTGAAGCACATCGCTTGCAGGTGTAATTGGATAGCTTCCGTAGAATACCGACCGACTTGCTTTTTCACCAGCAGCGACCAGCCCGATAGAAAGTGCTTCATTGCCGGTAATCTGACGGTAGATTCCAGCCTCAATTTTTGCTTGGGGCACGCGATAGGAGGCGGGGAAAACTTCAGTAGAATCAGCAAAATTTCGTCCTGCCTTAAGTGCAAGGCTATTTGCCTTCAGCCATTCAGGTTTTTTGGAGAATTTCGATTCAATCCACTGTAGCGTATTGTCGAGTGAACGGGTATACATCCAGAAGACCATACCGAGCGCAAAAAAGTTTTTGCAGCGTTCTTTTTCTTTATGACTAAGCTCGAGTTCTTCAAGAGCATCTTTGGTTAGGCGGCTCATTTCGACTGGTATGACCTGATAGCCATCGAGGTAATTGGAATCCAGCGGATTGTCTTCAAAACCTGCCATGCGAAGATTTCTGGAACTAAACGCATCTGTATTGACGATAATGGAACCGTTCTCGCGCAGGTACCTAAGACTCGCCTTCAGTGCTGCCGGATTCATCGCTACCAACACATCGGCCATATCGCCCGGGGTGTGGATCATTTCGCTACTAAATTGAATCTGGAAACCTGATACGCCATAAAGGGTTCCGGCAGGCGCGCGAATTTCTGCGGGGAAATCGGGAAGTGTGCTAATGTCGTTATTTGCAAGTGCAGCGGCTCGCGTAAACTGATTACCCGTAAGCTGCATTCCGTCACCGGAATCACCTGCAAAACGGATTGTTACGCGTTCGAGTTGTATATTCTTTTTCATTAAAACCCCTCGTACAATGAAGCATTAATTGTCTCCATATGAGCATAATAAAAATTACCCTAATTAGCAACTAGAGCTGCAAATATAAGCGGTGTTTTGGAGGTGTTTTAAATCGTGGTGTTGAAGGGTGGATTTACTGCAAGAAAAAGGAGAACTTCAAAACTATAGGACATAGATGAAGGATAACGAAACAATTTCTTGGATTCGCATCCTATATCTCATAGGAAGTAAAATACTATTTTTTTGCTAAGAACGGGAATAAAAGCGCGAGTTTACAAAAGATGTTTCAAGTGAAAAGTTATTCTTTTCCACCCGATGTATCTTTTTTGAAAATTTGCGCCGCTTTTTTTACATCATCTGATGTGGCTGCGGTGGCTCGCTGATTTTCCTGCTTAATGCGCTCATATACCTCTTCACGAAAAATCGTGATATCCCTGGGAGCCTCAATACCGATCTTGACCTGCTTACCATCTATGTCAACAACCGTAATCTTAATATTGTCACCAATATTAATAGACTCGCCCAACCTCCTTGTTAAAACTAGCATAGGTTCTACCTCTTGCTTTAAATGTGCCTAACAATATAAAGAACTAAGAAAATAATGTCAATAGCGACTCATGAAATAAAATTTGCCGTAATGATAGAATATATATGAGCTTAAAAGAATTGTCCAATGTGAGTGGACGAAAATATATTAACAATTATTGATAGGAATCAAGAATTATTTTATAAGAAAATAAATTTTGGTTTACTTGTTTCAGAACTTCTCAAATCAAAAATAGGCATAAAAAAAGGCTACCTGCTGAAGCCTCAGCAGGTAGCCTGAAATAAAAAGGTGAAGATGATACGCTTTTATTCTTCCGAGCGGCCAATAACTACCTTACTCGGACGCAGAAGTTTTTCATTCAAAGTAAAACCTTCCTGAAAGACCTCTACTACTCTATCCTTATCCTCTTCTTTTTCTACCGGCTTCATCATTACAGCCTCGTGTAGAAGCGGATCGAAGGTTTTACCAAGCGCATTGATTCTCTTAACGCCCTCTTTTTCCAGAATGCGCTGAAAGTTTTCGAATATCATTCCAGCTCCTTCCAGCACGCCACCTTCATTCTCGGTAGATCCCGATTTTTCGAGCATCATCTTAAAGTCATCAAGAACCGGCAATATTTGCATCAAAATATTTTTCTTCAAATACTCCGCCAGTTCAATCTGCTCACGCTCTATGCGCTTTTTATAGTTTGCAAATTCAGCGCGAAGCCGTAGGTTTTGCTCTTCTAAGGACTTGATAATTGCAGCCACGTCAACATCGCTCGCCGACTGTTCTTCTTCTGCCTTTGTTTCAGCAATTACTTCATCTACAACTTTAACCTCAACCCGTGGTGCGGCTTTCGGTTTCGCTTCAGCAGCCACCGGTTCTTCAACAGACGGCGTCTCTACTACCGGTGTTTCAACAGGTTCGTCTGCAAAATCGCCGTCACGTGGTTCCGGTCTATCGTTTGTAACTACAGGCTGATCTTCAGCCTTGTTTACGTCTTGGGACTTCTCCATTCTCTCTATTACCTCATTTTCAAAATTGTTGTCTGTCAGGAACATACATTCTTTTTAGGTTAAGCAGCCGTTGCCGACTGCTTAACTTTGGGAATACTAAGCGTCTTTCTTTCCCTGATCATCATCAACAACTTCAAAGTCCGCTTCTTCAACACTGTCACCCTGAGGTGCGTTGGGTGCTTGCCCATCGGCTGGAGCTCCGGCACCACCGGCCTGAGAATACATGTTGGAAGAGGCCTGTGACCATACCTGATTCAGGGCTTCGGTGGCAGAACGGATCTCTTCGATATTATCCGTCTTATTTGCTTCCTGGAGGCGACTAAGAGCCGCTTCGATTTTACCTTTGGTATCATCATCGATCTTATCGCCATTTTCGCTGAGATTCTTCTCAGTTTGATATGCCAGATTATCACCAGCATTCCGGGCATCGACCATATCGCGACGTTTGCGATCTTCTGCGGCATTTTCCTTGGCGTTCTTAACCATGGTTTCAATTTCTTCCTCACTAAGTCCACTACTGGCCTCAATGCGGATCTTCTGCTCCTTACCGCTGGCAAGGTCCTTCGCAGCTACGTTCAGGATACCATTGGCATCGATATCGAAGGTTACTTCAATCTTCGGAACACCACGTGGTGCCGGCGGAATACCATCGAGGATGAAGCGCCCCAGCGTGCGGTTATGCTCGGCAAGCTCGCGCTCTCCCTGAAGCACATGTACCTCAACCGAAGGCTGATTGTCCGCAGCGGTTGTAAATACCTCGCTCTTGCGCGTAGGAATTGTTGTGTTGCGCTCAATTAAACGTGTGGTCACGTTACCCAGAGTCTCAATTCCAAGCGAAAGTGGCGTAACGTCAAGCAAAAGAACGTCTTTTACTTCACCGGCAAGAACACCACCTTGAATAGCAGCACCAACAGCAACAACTTCATCGGCGTTAATACCCTTGTGCGGTTCTTTTCCAAATGCTTCTTTAACCAACTGCTGAATACGAGGGATTCTGGTAGATCCACCTACGAGGATAACCTCATCGATATCAGTGGTTTTCAAACCTGCATCTTTCAGAGCCATCTTACATGGCGTAAGGGTCTTTTTCACCAGATCTTCAACCAACTGCTCGAACTTGGAGCGCGTGATGGTCATCTGAAGGTGCTTCGGGCCACTTGCATCAGCGGTGATAAATGGCAGGTTAATATCGGTTTGCAGCGTGCTACTCAGCTCGATCTTTGCCTTTTCAGCTGCTTCACGCAGACGCTGAAGAGCCATCGGATCTTTACGAAGATCGATGCCGTGTTCTTTCTGGAACTCATCGGCAATAAAGTCTACAATACGATGATCAAAGTTATCACCACCGAGGTGCGTATCACCATTGGTAGCCTTTACTTCGAATACACCATCACCAATTTCGAGGATCGAGATATCAAATGTTCCACCACCAAGATCATAAACGGCAATTTTCTGGTTATTCTTTTTATCCAGTCCGTAAGACAGGGAAGCAGCCGTCGGCTCATTGATAATGCGCTTTACGTTTAGACCAGCGATCTCACCAGCTTCTTTGGTTGCTTTACGCTGAGCATCGTTAAAGTATGCCGGAACGGTAATTACCGCATCGGTTACTTTATCACCGAGATAATCTTCAGCAGTCTGCTTCATCTTTTGCAGAATCATTGCAGAGATTTCCTGAGGCGTGTAGTCTTTTCCATTTGCCTCGATAACGGCCAGGTTGTTCACACCATCTTTTACTTTATACGGGATGATTGTCGCTTCTTCATCAACTTCGTTTTTGCGGCGTCCCATAAAGCGCTTAATTGAATACACTGTATTCTGCGGATTGGTAATCATTTGACGTTTTGCGGGGGCACCAACCAAAATTTCGCCTGACTTGGTAAAACCAACAATTGACGGGGTTGTGCGTGCACCTTCTGCGTTAGGGATTACAATCGGCTCCCCACCTTCCATAACCGAGACAACGGAATTTGTGGTTCCAAGGTCAATACCTATTGTCTTCTTTGACATATCGCTATGCCCTCCTTTTACTGTGAATGCTTAATACAAATTTGTTTTCTTTTTCAGTAAATACGTCCGCAATTCAGTCGTTATGGCAGATTTTTGCGCCGTTCCGTAGCGAATTCGTATTCTAGGCCCTAATTAGACAAGAATAATGCCAAAAAACCTACTTCACCATAAATTCAATAAAAACAACAATATAAAAAACCCCGTATTTTTTGCCGATATGACAAAGAATACGGGACTTCGTGCCAGTTTGCCAACTTGTCTGACAGGTTGGCAATTTTGGTATTACAGCTGCGAGAAGAAGAGCTTACCGCGATTAATTACCGCATAAGGCTTCCCCTGCATTGTGGAATCGATAAACGGCGAGTTTTTGCTCTTGGAAAGGCTCGCAGCCGCTTTAAACGTCCACTCTTCTTCAGGGTCAAAGATCGTAATATTGGCTGCTACACCACTGGAAATCGCCGGTACCGGAAGGCGCAGGATACGATATGGGTTTATTGCAAACTTCTGAATCATCGTTTTCAAATCGATAACATCCTTGTTTACCAGCTGAGTTTGCGTTAGCCCCATTGCCGTTTCGAGCCCGGTAATACCAAAAGGTGCATAGATAAACTCGGATGCTTTCTCTTCCCAGGAGTGCGGCGCATGATCGGTGGCAATAACTTCGATCGTATTATCGCGCAGACCCTCCTTAATAGCCTCAACATCCTCTGCCGTTCTCAGAGGCGGGTGCATCTTGGTGTTGGTATCATAACCACGAACGGCCTCATCAGTCAGGGTAAAATGATGTGGACAGGCTTCTGCCGTCACGTTGATACCGCGAGCCTTCGCCTGACGAACCAAATCGACGGCTTTCCCGGAGGAGATATGAGCAACGTGGAAACGCCCTCCGGAATACTCCGCCAGCATAATGTCGCGGGCAATCATAATGTCTTCTGCAACGGTAGGAATGCCACCCAATCCAAGACAGGTAGACACAAAGCCTTCGTTCATGTGCCCGTCGATTGTCATGGTATTGTCTTCCTCATGTCCAATAACCGGAATATCAACCATGCTACAGTATTCCAGAGCACGACGCATCAACTCGGAGTTCATTACCGGATCACCGTCATCAGATACCGCCACGGCTCCTTGCTCAACCAAATCCAAAATTTCGGAAAGTTCCTTCCCTTCGCGGTTCTTGGAAATCGTTGCAATTGGATGGACATCGACAAGCAGCTCGCGAGCGCGATCTTTTATGTATTGAATGATCTCCTGGCTATCGATGGCCGGAGTTGTATTCGGCATACAGCACACCGTGGTAAATCCACCATTAGCCGCAGCGTAACAACCGCTTTCAACCGTTTCCTTATCTTCTCTGCCAGGCTCACGTAAGTGCACATGCATGTCTATCCAGCCCGGGCTGACAACCTTGCCATTCAGCTGGAGCACTTCTCCGTCGAAGCCCTTCGTATCGATCGAGTCTACGGCAGTAATTTTACCATCTTCGATGAGCACATCGAGCTGTTTATCAAAACTGTTTTCCGGATCGACAATACGCCCACCTTTTAACAACAGTTTTCCCGGTAGCTCTTGAAATTTGCCATTCTGTTGTTTTATATCACTAGTTAATTTCACTTTTCCCTCCTGCTAGTAAGTAGAGCACCGCCATGCGCAGGGCTACACCATTTGTTACCTGCTTCAAAATCACTGAGTGTTCGCTGTCTGCAACATCACTTGAAATTTCCAATCCACGATTCATCGGTCCCGGATGCATAACCACTACCGGGCGACTTGCTTTTTCGAGTCGTTCGCGGGTAATGCCAAAAAAGTTGTGGTATTCGCGAAGAGATGGGAAAAGGCCTGTGCTCTGTCTCTCCAGTTGAATACGGAGAATGTTCATCACATCAATTTGCGGAATCACTTCTTCAATATGATGATAAACTTCCACACCAAGCTTATGTAGATCTCTCGGGATAAGCGTAGGCGGCCCACAAACGACAACGCGTGCGCCCATTGCCTTCAATCCATAAATATTAGACATTGCCACACGCGAGTGCGAGATATCCCCGATTAGCCCTACGGTAATGCCATCCAGGCGCCCTAATTTCTGACGGATGGTAAACATATCTAGTAGTGCCTGAGTAGGGTGTTCGTGACCACCATCTCCGGCGTTGATAATATTTGCATCGCAAACGCGTGTCAGCAAATGCGCAGCGCCCGGCGAACCATGACGAACAACAACCATGTCAATTTTCATGGCTTCAATATTGTGCACTGTATCGATAAACGATTCGCCTTTTTTTACCGAGCTGGTATTTTTCGAAAAGTTAACGATATCTGCAGAAAGGCGTTTTTGCGCTAGTTCAAAGGAAATGCGTGTTCGCGTAGATGCTTCATAAAACAAGTTGACGATCGTTTTTCCCTGCAGCGTCGGTACGCGTTTGATTGGACGATCGAGGATTTCCCGGAAGGTAGTGGCTGTATCAAGATATTCAAAAATCTCTTCAGCCTTCATCCCATCGAGACCTAACAGATGACGTTTTTCTGACATTGCGATCCTTCACAAATTTTAATAAAACTGTCTATAGTTATAGTATTTATTTCGACGGTGCCTCAACAAGGAAAACGCTGTCTTCCTTATCAACTTCACTCATTTCAACCCGAACTTCTTCCCCCAGCGACGTTGGAATGCTCTTACCAACAAAGTCAGCTTTTATCGGTAGCTCCCGATGCCCGCGATCGACCAAAACGGCAAGATAAATACGCGTGGGACGCCCAAAGTCCATAAGTGCGTTTAGTGCAGCGCGTGTGGTGCGCCCCGTGTAAAAGACGTCATCGATTAACACGATGTTCTTTTCATCAACCTCGAATGGGATATTAGTTACCTCCACGGCAGGCTGCTTGAGCCTCGTACGAAAATCGTCGCGATACAGAGTCACATCCAGATAGCCTGTTGGGACGCTCACACCTTCGATCTCCTCTATCTTCCTGGAAATACGCTCGGCTACATACGCTCCACGCGTGCGAACACCTACCAAGACAAGATCTTGTAAGCCGCGGTTGCGCTCCAGGATCTCGTGAGAAAGGCGGGTAATGATACGACTGATATCGCTTTCATTTAATATTTGTGCTTTTACCTGGCCAGACATGGCTTTCCCCAATGTATTTAGTACAAAAAAATAGCCTTTAGAGGAATCCTCTGAAGGCTATAGAAATTGGCAAATTTATGTGAAGATACACGTGCGTCATGTTTTCTACCTTCGTCATCTCACAGGATGACCTTAAAGGTGGCAATTCTAATTCATTTTACATCAAGCGATGGAAGATAAGCTATTATAACTTATCACGCAAAAAGTTTTCTGCTTTAGCAACCATTTGTGAGTTTTTATAGTTGTCCAGAAGCGTTTGAAACTCTTGTCGCGAGCGATCCAAATCCTTCAAGCGATAGTAACACTTTCCAAGCATGTATTGTGCAAAGTCGTTTTTATTAGACTTACTGTAGGTAAAGACTTTCTCGAAAGCAATAATAGCTGCGCGATAGTCGCCTTTTGCAAAATGGCACTCCCCCATCCAGTACTGTGCATTATCTGCAAGCGGATGACGCGAGTTGGCTGCCAGTAAGGATTCAAAAATTTGCTGCGCATCGTTACGTGAACCAGACAAATAAAGCTGCTTGGCGCGATTATATTCGCTTTCATATTCACTATTGTTCAACGAGCTGCCGGATACCCGCGGTATATAGTCGCGCTCAACGGGAGTAGAAACCGTTAGTGATGGCTGCTGCTCTTTGGCATCTGCTTCCATAATCATAATGCGTGCCTTAAGGTCGGCAATGGTCTTATTTTTGTCACGAACAGAATCATTTAACTGTGCAACTTCGTTCAACAGGCGATCGACACGGGCATCTGAACCTGAAGAAATTTGATCGCGGCTGATTAATCCACCATCATCATTATTTGATGAATTGCCAGACGTTGAATTGTCGTTTGGTGTATTGTCCTGCGGCTGCAGGAGGCTAAGCAGTTCATCTTCGTCTGATGACGAATTCGTATTGTCATTATTGTCGTTTGTAACGGCCTGATCGTCCGGGGATGAAATACCGAGAATACGTTCGATCTCAGCATAATCATCGGGATCAGCTGCTTCAATCGTCTCATCGGTGGGTGGTTTTGAACCTGCACAGCCTACCAGAACACTTAACAACAGCGCCAGCAGCAGATTCAGGACGGAAATTCTTTGATACGTAAACATACTTTCTCCTGATGTTGTCTGCAAAAAAATATAGATAAAAGCCTGTAGAGTCAAGTAGTTAATGAGCTGCTGCCCGTAGAGCCTCCCGGCTTGAGCTTAAATAAAAGGAATATTCCGCCAACAAACATGACAAAGCTCACGATCTGATTAAACTCGATTCCAGCAAATAGAAACATTTGACTCTCGTAATAACGAAAAAAGTCAACGCTAAACCGTGAAATTCCGTAGAGCACCAAAAAGATGCCGGTTAATTGTCCGTCAAAAGTACCGCGTCGCTCTAATATTAGCAATACTACAAAGATTATTATACCATAGGCAGACTCATAAAGTTGCGTAGGATGAGCTGCCAGGCCTTCTAAAATATGATGCGCTGCACTTCCTTCGGGATAATTTACTGCCCAGGGCAGCTCACATGCTTGTCCGAAACAGCAGCCGTTAAGCAGACAGCCGATACGCCCAATGCCAATCCCCAGTGCCAATGAAGGGGCGACACTATCTGCGGTCTTCCAAATCGGCATCTTTTTCCAACGCACATAAATCACTGAGACAAAAACGGCTCCAATAACACCGCCCAAGAAGATCAGGCCACTTAAACCAATGCGACCATCCGGTTGAACCGGGAGAAAGGTGTATATCCAACGTCCTTCAAATTCAGACAGATGAAACAGCACATAAAACAGACGGGCACCCACGATTGCACTAACCATTATCAGAATGGCCAAGTCCAACATATTATCGCGATTCAGATTGCGCCGTGCAGCAAGACGCAGAGTAAGCCATAGCCCAACGATAAATGCCAAAGCCAGGAATACACCATAACTATTTATCGCAACGGCTCCGATGCGAAAGAGTTCGGGTTTCATAATAGCTTTCCAGGATAGTCGGGGTTAATACTCATAGCGATGCCTGTAAAAGTTCAACAGTAAGCCAACCATCAACATATTGGTTAACAAAGCCGTTCCACCATAACTGATAAAAGGAAGTGGCAAACCAGTTACCGGAAACAGACCAATTGTCATTCCAATATTAACAAACATGTGGAAGGCAAGAATAGTTCCGATACCAATAGCAATCAGGCTGCTAAACTTGTTTTTAAACTGGTCTGCGAGATGAACGGTGCGTAGCAGGAAGAGCGTGAATAAAAACAGACCTGCGAACACGCCAATAAAGCCCAGTTCCTCGGCAATAACCGCGTAGATAAAGTCTGTATGCTGCTCAGGTAAAAAGCGAAGTTGGGTTTGCGATCCATTCAGGAATCCTTTACCAAAGAAGCCACCCGAGCCAATTGCCACTTTGGATTGAATAATCTGATATCCCGCTCCCAGCGGATCGGATTCCGGATTCCAAAACACCAGAATGCGCGATTTCTGATAGTCCTTAAGCTGATTCCAAAGTAGTGGCGTCAGCAGGCCAAACCCAATATTGCCGGCAAAGGACAACACTGCCTGATGAACCGGTGGACGCAACAAATACAGCCCGGCAATAATCAACAGCATAACGACAAAGAAAACGTAGAAGTTAAAGGAGGCCAATATTGTAATAACCGGAGTAATGATAAAAAAGAGCTTTTTGGTGTCGAGACCAGCCCAATAGAAAATTGGAAGAATAAGTACCATGAGCACCAGACTGGTACCGAGATCCGGTTGGCGCATAATCATCACCATCGGTACTAAAACAATGGCCAGGGCTGTTAAAAACGTCATGAGGTGATTAATATCGCTGCGATTCTCGGTCAGAAAGCGCCCAAGTGCCAGTAGCACCGCAATTTTGGCAAACTCAGATGGCTGGAAGCCAATTCCGGCAATGTAAATCCAGCGCGTTGCACCCTTTCCGGTTGTACCGATAAAAAACACCAGAATTAACAGCAAAAAGGCAATCGCATAGAAAAAATAGGCATAGGTATAAAAAAAGCGACTCGGCAAAAAAGTTGTAATCATAATAACGATACTGCCAAGGCCAATCCAGCCAAGCTGCAAAGAGAAGTAATTGCTGGCCTGTGCTGAGATAAGATGTGGCTGAGAGGTAGAATAAAGAGCCACCAGACCCAACAACAGTAGTCCGGCAACGCTGCCGAGCAACACGAAGTCTATATTTTTAAAACGTCGACCTGTCATTATCTGATTCTCACACTGGTATCAGCTTCCATTCTTTGCTGAAGCTCTTGAAGATTGTTTTTTAGTGCCTGCTCCTGACGGCGCTTATTGAGAATACGCTGCATGTCTCGCTCTTCTTCATAGCTAAACTTGCCTTCATAGGCAAAGTAACGTCTGAGGTATTGTCCTGCCAAAGGAGCGGCCATAGCGCCACCTCCACCGCCGTTCTCCAAGACGATTGCAATTGCCACCTCCGGATTTTCGAATGGTGCAAACCCCATATACCAGGAATGAGGTTTGCCGTGCGGGTTTTGAGCCGTCCCTGTTTTACCGGCACTATCAATTTTCCAGATTCCCGCTCGCCAGCCGGTGCCACCGGCAACGACTTGTCGCATGCCTTCACAAACAACATCCCAGACTTCCGAACGAACCGTTGGCATTTTTTTATGTTCCAGACGCGTTGTTTGCGTTTCTAACGTTACCTTATTGACCAACCGGTTTGTAAGGTGTGGCGGCACAAAACTGCCTCTATTTGCCAGAATCATAGCAAACTGTGCCATTTGCAGCGGCGTACTCAGAACTTCGCCCTGGCCTATTGCAATATTCGCCAGCATACCTTTGCTGATTTTATCTTTTCCATAAACGCGTTCATAGTATGCCCGATCAGGTATAAAGCCCTTTCGCTCTGATGTAAGCTCTACACCTGTTGGTTTACCAAACCCCATCATTTTTGCATAACTGGTCATATCCTCAATACCGACCTTGTTGCCCAGATAATAGAAGAACACATTGCAGGAACCCCGGATCGCACTAACCATATTCACTTCACCATGACCAGCAGGGTTCCAGCAGCGCATGGCACCACGTCCCCAAGGCCAATACCCGGGACAATATGCAGACCATTGTGGAGTAACCAAACCTTCATTCAAAGCTGCGATGGCTGCGATCATTTTATAAGTTGATCCGGGTGGATAGGTAGCCTGACTCGCTCGGTCGAACATTGGCTTTCTGGAATCATTTAATAAACTGCTCCAGATTTCCGGTGAGGTGATGCCGGTAAAATCATTCAAATCGAAATTGGGGTTAGATACTATCGTCAATATCTCGCCCTTGCGGGTGTCGATTGCGACAATGGCTCCGATTCGTTCACGAAGTAGCGAATCGGCATATATTTGCAGTCGCGAATCGATAGTCAAATAAAGATCCTGTCCCGGATATGGAAAGGAATTCTTTTCCGAGGGTATTTCGTCAACCGTTCTTCCCAGCGCATCGACCTTTACCAACTTGTATCCTTTTTTACCTCGCAAACGCCTGTCCAAAACTCTCTCTACGCCTTTTTTCCCGACAATATCTCCGGGCTGATAAACACTTTCATCGCCGAGTTCTTTTTCGGTTACTTCACCAAGCGTTCCAAGAACATGTGAAAAAGATTTGCGAAAATTGTAATTTCGTCTTGGCTCTACACGCCATTCGACACCGGGTAGATCAGATTTATTTTCCTGAATAAGCGTTAGAGTCGTTTGATCGACATATCGCGCAACTTTTACCGGCTGAAAACGACGGGAATGACGAAAATTCTTACGAATCTCTTTTTCAGACATTCCCAGAACCTTAGCCACAAAGGGTACAACGTTGGTATTTTTAGCTGCTTCCGCCGGAACCAGATAGAGAGAGAAAGCCGGACGATTGTCGGCAATCAAGATACCATTGCGATCGTAAATTAATCCACGAACCGGCGTTTGCATTTCAATCTTCACGCTATTTTTGCGGGATTTTTGCCGGTAAACCGATTCCTGGAGCACCTGAAGATTAAAAAACCCGGCTGAAAGGATCAGAAAAGGAATGATTACCACAATGTAAAAAACCATCTTACGCGAAATCATATTAGTAGGAGGCTCCTTCTTCCCTTTTCAATGAGTTTCCGATAAGCAAATAAATTAACGCACCAAGAATGGTGGTGTACGATAAATTCGGTATAATCTGAAACAGCAGCGCGACTTCCAAAGAAATCGGCTGATCAAAGTTTTTCATTCCAAACAAAACCAGATCATGAGCGAGTCCGCTGAGCAACAGCGTAAAGACAAATTGGCTGCCTTCCTTAAAGAATCCTGCTCCACCACCAGCGATATATCCGGTAATTGATTTGGCAAGTGAGGCAAACCCCAAAACACTCCCGGAAATAAGATCGCTGATAATTCCAACGAAGAATCCCATTGTGCTTCCGGCAACCGGACCATAGTTTAGCGAAAAAATAACCAGTGCTATGAGTATTAAATCCGGACGTGTGTTATTAATGTCCATAAACTTAACGAGAGTTGCCTGAAGCAGGATGGCGGCGAGGAAAAGTATTCCGTATTGAATAATTTCTCTACTCATCGGCATTCACCTGAAGGCTATCTGAGCTGGTTGTATCCGGAACAATCAGGAACACCTCTTCCAAGGCATTAAAATTTACCGCGGACTTCACACGAATCGTCTTAAACAGATTAAGCTCATCTTCTTCCACGGCTGTAACGACGCCGATTTTTATTCCCTGTGGATAAATCTGGCTTAACCCGGATGTAACAACCAATTCACCCGTAGAAACCGCTATATTCTTTGGAATATACAGCAAATCCAGCCAGGAATTTCCAGACCAGCTAACAACACCTTTTTCCCGGGAGTTTTGAAGCGTAGCACTAACCAGTGAATTGTGATCCATCAAAATCTGCACAATAGCCTGCCCTGAAGTTGTTGTAACCACTTTTCCTATCAATCCGCTTGGGCTGACCACAGCCATATTTTTTAGAACGCCATCGTCTTCACCGACATCAAGAATAAGTGAGCGAATTCGACGCTCAACGCTCTCTCCCACAATACGTCCAGACAGATATTTAGCCTTCTTCTTTTCCTTAAGAGCGAGCATTTCACGAAGACGGGCGTTTTCCACCAGAACTTCACGAAGATTCTGGGTTTCGGTCTCGAGCTGAAAGTTCATCTCCTTCAATCTCTTGTTCTCTTCGAACAATCCGGTGCGGAAGGTAAATTGATCGCGCAAATTATCAGACGATTCTACTATTTGTAGAAGCAGGGAGCGTGGGAAGCGCTGCGAATTGGTCTCACTAACGGACATCAGAATCAGCGAAAGCAATATATATAGCAACAAAAGAAAAAACGGACGCTTCAGGAAAGCTAGTATAAGATGCGGATTCATGCAGGGAGAATTCCTCTATTCCGGCACACGGCGCAGGACGCCGAGCTCAGACAAACAGGTTAAATGCAGCGCTACCTCGAAACACGGCGTTATAATCAACCAATGCCGCTGAAGACATGCACTGCTATAGTCGTCGATTACTTTTGAGCAGAACCTTTTGAAAGCGTGGATACTCTTCGAGAATTTTGCCTGTCCCTCGCGCTACGCAGCTAAGCGGATCGTCTGCGACATTTACCGGTAAACGGGTTTCCTGAATAATGCGATCATCGAGACGACGGAGCAGTGCCCCACCACCGGACAGAATAATTCCGCGATCCAGAATATCTGATGCGAGTTCGGGGGGCGTATTTTCCAGCGTAATTTTAATTGTATCCACAATTGTGTGAATCGGCTCATTCAGCGCTTCACGTATTTCAACGGAGTTCACTTCGACCGTTTTTGGAATACCATCAACAAGATCGCGCCCTTTAACCATTGTTGTAATTTCTTCCTCCAATGGTAAGGCAGATCCCACCTGGCACTTCAGGTCTTCCGCCGTTTTTTCACCAATCAGCAGGTTATAGTTTTTCTTGAAGTAGGAAACGATCGACTCATTCATTTCATCCCCACCAACGCGAATAGACGTGTGCTGGACAATTCCACTCAGAGAAATCACCGCGATCTCAGATGTTCCGCCACCAATATCGACAATCATGTTTCCAACCGGCTTATCGATTTCTAGTCCGATACCAATGGCAGATGCCATAGCTTCTGCAACTAGGTCGACCTCTTTTGCGCCGGCGCGCTCGGCGCTGTCTCGAACCGCACGCTTTTCTACTTCTGTTACACCGGAAGGTACACAAACAACAATGCGTCCGATACTGATTCGGTTTACGCGAGCCTTCTTTATAAATTCGCGAATCATTACTTCTGTCGCTTCAAAGTCAGCAATAACCCCATCTTTTAGCGGACGAATTGTTACGATATCGCGGTGGGTGCGTCCAAGCATCTCGCGAGCGGCATGCCCCACTGCTGCAATTTTATTATTATTTTCCTCAAAGGCTACGATTGAGGGCTCATTTACAATGATTCCTTTACCCTTCACATAGATAAGGGTATTTGCAGTTCCGAGGTCGATTCCGAGGTCATTCGAGAAAAAATCGAAGAACGCCATTAATTCTCCATTTCCATTAGTGTTTAAAGTGTCGGTATCCGGTAAAGATCATGCTGATGCCGTGTTCATCCGCGGCTTTGATTACCTCATCATCGCGTATAGATCCGCCGGGCTGTATCACCGCCATTGCACCGGCTGCTACTGCCTGATCGATTCCATCGCGAAACGGGAAGAAAGCGTCCGACGCCAGAACGAGATCACTCATTTCCCGACCGGCCTGCTCTGCCTTTAACTTAGCGAGAGTAACAGCATCTACGCGGGACATCTGTCCGGCGCCAACTCCAAATATTTCCATATCACGCGTGAGCACAATAGCATTGGATTTTACATGTTTGCAAATCTTCCAGGCAAATTCCATTTCACGCATTGCGTTAGAGCTTGGCTTCTTCTTTGTTACAACCTTCCAGGCCTTGGGATTTAGCATGGAGTGATCAGGCTGCTGCATCAGGTATCCACCATTGATGGATTTCAGTTCTTTTTCTCCCTTGCTGACACTATCTGCATGCAGCTTAAGGAGTCGGATATTCTTTTTCTTCTTTAGAATTTCAAGTGCTGCCGGGCTGAATCCGGGTGCGATAACACACTCAAAGAAAATTTTGGACATAAGCTCGGCAGTCTTCTTATCAACATTTTTGTTCAGCGCTACGATGCCACCAAAAGAGGAAACCGGATCGCCTTTCAGCGCCCGCTTAAAGGCATCCGCAATATTTACAGAAGATACAGCTGTTCCACAGGGATTGGTGTGTTTAACAATAACAACTGCCGGACTGGAAAATTCCAGCACCACGTCATACGCGGCCTGAGCGTCCATATAGTTATTATAAGACATCGGTTTGCCCCAGAGCTGTTCTAGCGCGGCAAGACCACGCACATCTTCCAAATAGGGTCGGTAGACAGCAGCATGTTGGTGTGGATTCTCGCCATAGCGAACATCCTGAATCTTTTCTATAAAACGACTGACAAAGCGCGGGGCCTTTTCTTCGTTCGCATCAATCTGCGAACCGATATATTCCTGAACCTGACCATCATACCAGCTGGTATAAAAGAATAACTCGCGGGCGCGACGCAGACTAAAGGCTTCAGGAATCTGTCCGTCGTTCTCATTCAGTATTTGCATAAATTCGCCGTATTGCTCACGATCAAATAAAACAATAGCATTTCGATTGTTTTTTGCTGCGGCCCGCATCATTGTCGGGCCACCGATATCGATATATTCAACGGCATCTTTCATCGCCAAACCCTGCGCCACAGCCTCACCGACAAACGGATAGAGATTGCCCACAACAAGTTGGATGGCCTCAATGCCAAGATTTTTCAATTCCTTTTTATGCTCGCGACTGCGTTTTGCCAGCAGTCCGGCATGAATATGCGGATGGAGCGTTTTTACTCGTCCACCAAGCACTTCGGGAAATTCTGTTACGCGGTCGACCGGCGTAACAGATATTTGATTCTTTTCGAGATGAACGGCGGTGCCGCCACTTGAAATAATTTCAACATCATATTTTACCAGCGTCTTGGCTAACTCAACCAACCCGCTTTTGTCCCAACAGCTTAACAGTGCCCGCTTAATGGCTATCATCTGTTATCGTCCCCGACTAATACACGTTTATCTTCAACATCAATTTTGCGTTCTGTCAACAGCTTAACTGCTTCCGGCAAGGAACGATGCTCCTCCTGAAGAACAACGGCGGCAATCTCTTCCGGAGAACCGCATGAACTAATATCAACCGCTCTCTGCATAAGAATTGGACCGGTGTCATATTTATTATCCACAAAGTGAACTGTAATGCCTGATACTTTCACTCCGGAAGTGAAAACGGCCTGATGCACATTCATACCATACATGCCCTTTCCACCAAAAGCAGGCAACAGAGAAGGATGCACATTGATTATTTTGTTTGGGTATGCACAAATGACATTTTCCGGAATTTTACGTAAATAACCAGCAAGCACGATTAACTGGATGCGGTGTTCGGCAAGACTTGCTAATACGGCTTTCCCAAACGCAGTGGGAGATTCAAATTTACCTGGCGGAATAACTGCAACGTCGATATCATGAGCACGTGCAAAATCAATAGCTCCGGCACCAGACTTGTTTGTTATCAGCAGCGAGATTTTTGCCCGAATATCACCGGACTGAATCTTCTTGTAAACCGCTTGAAAATTGCTTCCTCTTCCAGAAGCAAAAACTGCTATCTTATGCAACATGACCCCACAAACATTTATCCACAAATATAGCAATCCTAAGGGCGCAATCCAATAGATTCAGGAATCAACGGCAATTTTTTTTGCCTGATGTAAAAGTATACATTTTCAGCGAGTTACAGGTGACCGCCAACGCATAAAAAACGGATCTGTTTGCAATTCTACCCGTACCCCAAATGGGATGGGAAATGAACCCGAATAGTGTCCGTAAGGAAACCCGGCGACAACAGGAGTTCTTGCTTCCAGTCTTGCAAGAAGATTAGGTATCACGTCCAGTTCGCCCTCTCCATATAGAAAACGACCGACTACTACAGCTTTAACCTGTTTCCAGAAACCGAGCATATCAAGCTGTTCAAATAATCGATCGATGCGATAGAGTGGCTCGTTTACATCTTCTAATACCAGCACCAGATTGCGGCGCTGACGAAAGTATGAGGTGCCACATAGGGCGGCGATCATGGTCAGCGTGCCACCAATCAACGTGCCTTTTGCTGTGCCGGCAGTAATAACTCGCGGTGTATCCTGCTGCAATTCCTCGGCTGAGACAGAACGTTTCTCACCCGATAAAATCCGTAGACCGGCTTGGAGATAAGGATTTTCCTTGTGCACCTGCAGCGTTAGGGCAAGTCCACTTAGTGAAGGCTGCTTAATACGATTAAAAAGGGCCCACTGAAATGCAGTAAGATCACTAAATCCGATAAGCCATCGTGGGGCGTGTTGCAGAAGTTCATAATCCAGGCCAGCTAAAAGCTGCATGCTGCCATACCCGCCTCTAAGTGCCCAGATGGCCCGAACATCCGGATCTTGCAGAAAGCCGTGTAAGTCACTCAGTCGATCTTCCCTTGGTGCCGAGACAATTCCAGCATTAGCAAAGGCATGTTGCCCGGGGATACAGCGATAACCGAGTTCTTCCAGCAGGCGCATTCCTTCTTTCACCTGGGCTGGCTTGACAGGGCCGGCCGGAGAAACCAATCCGATTTTATCACCTGGAAGAAGCGGAGGAATGTTTAAATCAGGCATCACCAAACCTTATTATTTTGCCGCTTGCATATCAAGCGCAAGACCGGCGGCACCGAGCAATCCGGCTTTATTTCCCAGACGTGCTGCAACAACTTCAAGACCTTCCTGCGCCGGCTCCATCGAACGCAAACAGGTTTCTCGTTTAATCTTTGCTATATACCAATCCCCTGCTTCGCTTACACCACCACCGATGATGATGCGCTGAGGGTTAAAAATATTCACCAAACTTGCCAGTCCGGCAGCAACCATGCTTGCACCGCGCTCGACAACCTCAATCGCGGCATTCTCATTACCGGCGTATCTTTCAAAAATACCAATCGTGCTACTTACATCACTGTCTGGATTAAGTTCGCGGTAGTGATCGATCATTGCCGTTGCGGAGGCATATTTCTCCCAGCATCCGATTCCACCGCACCGACAGCGCTTGCCATCATAGTGAATACTCATGTGCCCAACCTCAGAACCGGCATAGTTACTTCCGCGAAAAAGATTTCCGTCGATGATTATTCCACCACCAATTCCGGTACCGAGCGTAATGCAGACTATATCTTTGCAGCCTTCTCCCGCACCATAACGCATTTCACCATATGCCATTACATTTGCATCGTTATCGGCAAAGACCGGCAGATTAATGCTCGATTCTAAACGATCCTTTATTGCAACATTTCGCCAGTATTTAAAGTTTGGCGTGCCGCCTTTTAAATAACCGGTTTTTACATCTACGCTACCGGGTGTTCCAATTCCCAGAGCTTCCAACTTTATGCCTTTGCTATCGGCAAACTCCTGAGCTTCTTTTGCGGCAGCAACAAGCTGTTCCAGAACAACATCGGCATCTTTGTCTGCGTGTGACGGTCGTTTAAAGCGGGAGACAATTTCCCCATCATCGCTACAAATACCGTATTTTATGGACGTGCCGCCCAAGTCTAGTCCGATTGCGTATTGCTTGCTCATGAAATTGGTGATCCTTTTTCTAATGCTTTGGCAGATTGCCAAACCCATTTAAAGATTGCGTGATCAGCATCAGTGAAATTTACTTTTCTGCGTTTCATAACTGCTGCTGCCACCTCGACAGCTTTTTCAAATCCGTACTGTGTGGCGGTGTCTCCACCCCAGCTAAACGAGGGAACAAATTTTGGTGGCATGCCACTACAAAAAATATTGCTGTTCACTCCAACAATTGTGCCGGTGTTAAACATCATATTGATAGCAGACTTGGAATGATCGCCCATTATGAGGCCGACGAACTGGCTACCGGTTTCTACAGGTTTTCCGTTCACTAAGGCGGTTATCGTGCCATAGTTATTTTTCAAATCACTATTGTTGGTATCCGCCCCCAGATTTACCCAGCTGCCGAGATAGGCGTGTCCGAGAAAACCATCATGCTGTTTATTGGAATAGCCTTGAACAATGCTTTCCTCCAGCTCCCCTCCAATTTTGCACCAGGGTCCGATAGTTGTGTTTTCATAAATTTTTGCTGCAATCTTAATCGTCGAGTTTGCACCGATATAAAGGGGGCCTTCCAAAACAGCATTAGGCATAACGGTAACATTATCCTCTATCCAGACCGGCCCATGCTCTGCATCCACGACGACACCTGGCTTTAGGCGACTACCATTGCCCAAATGAACGCGTTCTTTTTCCAGGATATGAACGCCCTCATCTACCGTCCCGAAAATCTGTCCGCGTTCCTCACGTTGAAAATCGCGGACAATCTCATTTCCGTTCTGATGCACCAGTTGCCAAATATAGCGAAACAATATTGCGTCGCCGGAACGTTTTCGCAGAGTTGCCATTAAGCCTGCACTATCTAAGCCTTCAGCTGTCAGAAAAGGCTCAACGGTCTTCCACTGCACTCGTGCTGCGACCAGAGCATTCTCGTAAACCAAGGCCTCATTTTTTTCTAGAGATTCAATTTCAGCAAAACCGCTTTCGGAGGGAATCCATCGCGCATTGATCCAAAGCGCGTCTGAAGCATTATTAGCTGTTGGACGTTGTTCTTGCTCCAGATAATTTTGTTGCAGATAGTCGCGCGCATAGCCCATACAGGATTGGCCGCTAATTCGCTGAATCTTTTGCTGTAGCGTCCGAGCACCACAGCGTAGTTCCCATGTTGGTCTAAAATAGACCAGCGGCAGCAGGTCGGAAGTAAAGTTATCTTCGAACAGCACAAGTTTCATCGTGGAGTCCTCCATGTGAGGTTTATCAGAGTATTCATCGTATCGTTCAGAAAGAATAATCGTCAAGATAACACATGGCTCAAGGGTATGAAGTGACAAGCGTAGAGAATCTGAGTTAAAAAAAAGGCAGTGCTCACGAGGAGCACTGCCTATAAAGCATCTTAGCGGAAATGTCGCATTTACTTCAACTTAAAGTTAAATGGAATACTTACCCATACTTTAACGAAGCGATCCCGCTGTTTTCCAGGCTTAAACTTAAACTGCCGCGCAGCGGTAATAGCCGATTCATCGAGCAGCGGATGCGATTTCAGAATTTGAACATCTTCTACATCGCCCTTGGTATTTACCAGAACTTTAACAACAACCGTTCCTTCGATACCAGCTTTTTTCGCCAGCTCAGGGTATTTCGGATTCACACGTTTAATCTCAACCGGCTTATCGGAGAGCGCATAGAACGGTACGATCGGTTCTTCTTCTTCCGGCGGAGGTGGCGGCGCATCAACTTCTTCGGTAAAATCAATTTCCGTTTCATCGATCGTAAGGTCTTCCGGAATATCTTCGTCCTCAGATTCAATTGGAATCTTGGGCTTTGGCGGCGCAGGCGGCTTCTGGAACTGCTGCGTCGGAGGGATAATTTCCGGTTTAATAATAGTGTCCACCTTCTTCTGAATGGTCACCTCATTTTCGAAACGCTTGAATGCATAGAAAAGCAGCGTGACTAAAATAAGGGTAAGCAGCGTGGCGGCTTCAAACCAGCGGCGCGATTTTAACTTAAGATCCGCTTCCGGCTCTTTATATATCAACTGTCTTTTTGCCATCTAACCTCTCCTTTATCCTTCCGGAATGGTCGAATAGTTTATCCTCAACGTACTTGCTTTCCGCAACTCCTGCTGCACATCTGTTAACGTCCCCATATCAGCACTTTTATCGACCTTAAGGGAAATAACAAGACGCGGCTCGGCCACCAGCTTATTATAAGCAACGGTGCGCAGATCGCTTATTTTATTAATTGATACTTCATCAAGCACTACGCGACCTTCTTTATCTACCCAGATTGTAGATACAAGTCGCTTACTGGGAAGCTTCTCGATCATTTTCGCACTGGGAATCTCCACCTTCAGACCTTCATACTGTCTAAGAACGGTGGTCACCATAAAGAAGATCAATAGCTGGAAAATAATATCCGGCATTGAGGAGGTCGGCACTGAAATATTGGTCTTATTCTTCTTTTTAAAGTGGCTCATTCGTTTCTACACCTTCGTATCTTGCGAAGTGGAACTGACGATTATTAACCGCGTAACAACAATCCTAATTGACCATAAGATCAACCAGGACAATTGGTTACACGCTATCCGACGTCCGGATCAGCGATAGAAATACGTTTTGCCCCGGATTCTTTCAATTGATCGAGCACGGCAATATATATTTCATATTTTGTACCGCGTGTCGTTTTCAAAGAAACGATCAGCTTGTCGTTTTCTTCCAGCTTCTCACGAATCAAGCGATTGATTTCGCGAATTGAAACGGGCGAACTATCGATCAATACATCCCCATTATCATTAATGAGAATATTTGTAATGTTCTTACGGTTAATCTCGATCTCTTCAACGTCTTCATCAGGAGGGAGGATCAAATCCAACCCTTTATCCACATTAATCGTTGTACAGACCAGAAAGAACACCAACAAAAGAAAAGCGATATCAGCCATCGATGAAGAAGGAATCTCTACCGGAGCTTTTTCTCGTTTTTTTAACATGTGGTTGATCCTCTCGCGGCATTAACCCTTAAGTTCGATAAGCGTATCGACTAATTGTGCGGAAGCATCTTCCATGTCGATAATAAGACTGTCGATCTTTGCGGTAGCAAGATTAAAGAAAAACTGCACAACCATGGCTACAATAAGACCAAAAAGAGTCGTCAATAGAGCCTGAGAAATACCACCAGCTACAACAGCAGGTGAAATATCGTTCTGAACTTTAATATCTTCGAAAGCTACAATCATGCCCCATACCGTTCCGGTAAAACCAAGAAGCGGTGCGATAACAATGATAAAACCAAGCCATACCATCCAACGCTCAAGGAAAGCCATTTCCAAAGAACCAGCGCTAACAATAGCCTTTTCTGCACTTTCAACACCATCTTTTGCGCGAACTAAACCGGCGTGCATAACAGAAGCAACCGGACCTGACGTACTCTCACACTTCTCCAAAGCCTGATCGACGTTGCCACTTTTCAATGAAGCACGAATATCAGCCATAAATTTCCCGGTGTTAACACCAGCTTTAAAAAGCGTAAAAGTTTTCCACAAACTAATAGCCAGTCCAATGATTCCCATTATAAGAATCGGGTGCATGAACCCACCGCCCAGATTATAGAGTTCGACCATAGCTTTTGAGCCTCCTCGATACGTTGTTTACTAAGCTTAAATCGTTATTAATATTAGGATTCTACTTTAATGCCCAAAAGTTTACGATTTGCGGGTCAAAAAGTCAAATACTTTTTTTAAGCTCGTGTGACCTAAATTACTTTTGTGCCACAAGAGGTGGAATCTACTATAATAACTTGATTTAGGCTATTTTTATTCGCAAGAATTTAGAATACTTTTACCGGCATCATTTATTGAACTCCACAATGGCTGCAGGTTGGCAGTTGGCATGGGCAATACAAAAAAAAAGCGCTGCTGCATCTATAATGCAGCAGCGCCAGTTCTCTCTGATAAACAATTTAGCGAAGCGTGGCCATTTTTCCAGCCTGATCAAACAGCTCCATTGCACGTTTAAACTGCTTATCCCCGGTAAGAGCAATGTAATAGTATGCATTCGAATCCCAGATCTGACGAGCAATCTCGGCCTTCAAACGCAGCTCAATATATTCCCAGTCCTTTTTAAACTCGTCGGCTTCTACCTTAACATCTTTGCTGATCGTATATGCTTTAAAGTCGCGATACCCTTTCTGAGTCAGGTGAAAATCATCACGAAAGCGCTTGCGCGTATAGGTCGCCAATTCAGGATGGTCTGCAATCCACTTATTGGAAAACTCAAAGAAAACCCGCTTAGTAAGCATTTCATTTGTCAATGTGGGAGATTTTGAGATATTGTTGGCCGTTATTCTTACATCGGGTTGAATTCCACCGCCACCATAAACGGTACGCCCTTTTTTGAGGGTATGGAATACCGGACGATTTCGCAGAGAATCCTGTGAATACCAACTCGAATCTACAACCTCACTATAATACTCATCGACCTTCTTACCCTTATATTCGCGTTGAATACAGCGCCCGGAAGGCGTATAGTACTTTGCTGTGGTAATGCGAACAGCAGATCCATCCTGTAAATTGAATTCTTTTTGAACAAGACCTTTGCCAAAACTGTTCTCACCGACAATCAACCCACGATCGTAATCCTGAATGGCTCCAGCCACAATTTCCGATGCGGAAGCAGAACCACGATTTATTAAAACAATGACAGGATAATTTCGAACAAACTTACGACCGAAGTGATCGGCATAATATTCTTCATCGACCCGCTGATTTCGCCCTTTTGTGTAAACGACCAGCTTATGTCCTTTAATGAACTTACCGGCCAGCTTCACCGCTTCATGCAGATAGCCACCGGAATTGCCCCGTAAATCAAGTATCAGGCGCTTTAATCCGGTTCGCTCCAGTTCAACCAGCTTTTCCTCCACTTCTTTCGAAGTAATTGCCGCAAAGCGATTCACCTGAATATAGCCGGTACTGTCGTCGGCCATAAAGTTGGAGGTAATGGTAGAAAGGGGAATCACATCGCGGATGATAGTAAAATCGAGCGGTTCGGCCTGGCCTTCGCGCTTTATCGCCACATCAACGGTGGTTCCCTTGGGACCCTTGAGTTTACCGGGCACATCGTTTCGGTCTGTGCCAACGGAACTGACACCATTAATCTTAACAATTTTATCCCCGGGAAGAATTCCGAGTCGATCTGCCGGTCCATCAGGCACCGCGGAAATCACCGTTAAATAGCCATCGATCACGTCAAACTGAATGCCAATACCTTCATATTTACCGCTAAAGTTTTCTTTATTTGCGCTCGCCTTATCCTGCGAGATATATACGGAGTGCGGATCCATCTGCTCGAGCATGCCGGAAATAGCACCTTCCATCGCATCATCCCAGTTCACATCCTCTACGTAGTGGCGCTGCGCAAAACGAGCAACCTCCATCAGCTTTGCCATTTGGGAATGCAGATCTTTCTGGATGCCGGCAAAAGCATTATGTGTAAGCACAAAGCCAACAGATCCTAAAATCACTACAGCCAACACCAAAAAGGTTGAGCTCCGATTTGATCCCTGCATATGTTCTAACCTCCTTGATTCTTCAAGCTGTCCTGACTTGGGACACCTGTATTGTTTTGCTTACGACAAAAAGTCGATTCGGTTCACATTTCTGCAAACCAACGGCCTCTTGTTCTTCAAAAATTCTTCACTGAAGTTATGTTCGACGCAGCTTGAACAATATATAGTTACAATCTTTTACGGCAACAGGACAGAGGCGGTAATTACTGTTGTCCACTGCCCGCCTTTATCTCCCAGAGCTGTTTGAGTCGTGCTGAATAATTTACCAATACGGCCGGAGTCTCGCCAGGTTTCAATCTTGTTCCGGAAGCTATCATCCGGGTCAAACTCAATTCCCATAATAGTCGCAAGCATCGTTCCAGCCAGATCTTCAGCATAGTGTGCGGCAGTCTCTTCGTCTTCTCCGTAACTGTGATGCTCAGACAAGTAGCCATATAGCTCGGGGTTGGTCGGCATTGCAACGCCTACGGAGGCGGCAATCATACGACCTGGCTCATTCGTCGAATTACGGCTTAATACAACATGCATGATTTGACCGGGAGAGGTGCCTTCAAGCCCGGCATCGGGTTCTACCATTTCACAATGGGGTGGATATATTGATGATACTTCGACAAGGTTGAAATGTGCTATCTTCGCGTTGCGCAGAGCCATCTCAAAGCTGGCGAGCTTTTCTTTGTGAACGCCAACCCCTTTGGTCAAAAACATTTTTTTGGGAACATACATTGATTATATCTCCATTATAAAGTCGAAAGAGACACGCATTCGTGAGTTTGCGCAACCTCACTGTAGATAATTATTGATTTCCTCGTCGTTCCAGCGACGGAAGATTTGCCGCATTCTGGCGCGTTTTAGCCAGAAGACCAGGAAGAAGATTCCAATTATAGCTATCCATAAAAGACTGTCAAAGTTCAAAAGCAAATACCAGCGATATTTTTCACGTAAATCGCGAAACCAATAAATCTCGAATTCTCGCTCAGAATAGCCGCTGGCAAGCCTCAGAGCCGCTGGCCATCCATGCACTTTTACGTTGTTGTGAAATACAGGCAGCTGCGTTATACCGCCCATGCACTCGATTAAAAAACTGGCCGCCGAAAATGAATAGATATATGCCATTTGTATTTGCTGAACCTGAAAATTGCGCAAGCTATCTATATCTGATAAAAACATGACGTCTTTACTCTGAAGATCAGCCGAGATTTTCCCGGCTTCGACAAGATCAATACTCTCTCCGCTTAAGATCTCAGACAAACCTTCATTGTACCACAGCGGGATCTTCGCACTACCAAACAGACGATCGACGAAAAGATGAACCAATTCGTGGCGCAAATCTTCCTGAAGCGAGCGAATAGATCCCTTCCACCCGGGACTTTTTACCAGAATAATACGTCGGCCGGTAAGATAGGCTGCAGCTGCCCACTCCGGAATCGTGAGGTTTTGATGCTGGTAAAACTGGCCGGCGTTGGCGGCAATAACGATGCGATTGGAATCCGGTAACTGATAATCAAAATAGCTTTCCAATAGCGGTTGCTGCTGATCGAGGATGCGTGTAACCAGCTGAACGGTGGCAGGATTTTTGGCATAGTCCACAATGGTAAACGGTGGGTGTTGCACCACAACGGGTTTGCAAAACACCGGAGTGGAAAGAAGAAAAATAGCGAGGCATATCAGAAATGCTCGTACTGAAGCCGGGCATTTGGCATCGATACTATTCATAAGACGTCAGTTCTCCTGCCACCTATTCTCCTCATAAGCGATCTCAACCATTCGGGAGAGCGACTTGCCAGTGTAGTGCTCGTAACGAATAGTACGCTTCGGCTGCCAGCCTTCACTGGTCGTTGGTCAGACATCTCGACAGGTCGAGATAGTAAATTACTCCCAACAAGTCACGAATTGGCGACCTACTTATTCCTCAACTCGGCTTCATACGCCTGAACCTGCTCACGCGCTTGATCTTCATCGACATAGTAGAAGATAAGACCTCCGGAGATAAAGAACAGCAGGATAGCTGCAAGGCTCCAGCGGCTTGCCAGGTTGGCAATTTCCTTCTCCGTCCCGTTGTAGTCTACAACATCCGTCAGTAAATATCTGACGAACAGTACGACAACCCCCATGATCAGCGGACCGATAAACACCGCAGACTTACCAATCATATTATAAAAGCCGAAGAATTGCCCGGCCTGATCCTTAGGTATTATTCGTGAATAAAATGAGCGACTAAGCGCCTGAATACCACCTTGGGTAAGTCCAACCATTATTGCCAACAGATAAAATTCCGTTTTGCTTTTCATCTGAATGCCAAGGACGGTAATAGACATGTAGATAATAATACCGAGAAAAATTGCCTTACGCACGCTCCAGGATTCACCCAGTTTCGCATAAATAATAGCTGCCGGAAAGCCGACAAACTGCACCAACAGCAGTGCTGTTATCAGGTCTTCCTGTCCAAAACCAAGCGATAAACCGTAATCGACTGCCATTCGAATAATGGTATCAACACCGTCGATGTATAGGAAATAAGCTAAGAGGAAAAGAAAAGTCATCGGTAACTTCATTACATTGCGCAGCGTTTCGGCCAACTGTCCAACCCCTTCACGAACGGCCTGACGATAACTCATCCCGCCCTGCTCTGCCTTTTCTTCCTCTACCCAAAACGCAAGAAACAGCGTAAACAGCCCCCACCAGAGCGCCACACTTATGAATGCGAGACGGACAGCCATCACACCATCACTGATTCCGAATGCTTCCGGGAATAAATACATTAACACATTAATCAGGAACAGCAAGCCTCCACCGAGATAGCCAAGTGAGAATCCAAAGCCAGAAACAAAATCGACATCTTTTTCGCCGGTTACCGCCGGAATCAGCGAGTCGTAGAACGAGTTACCTGCTGAAAATCCAACCCCGCCAATAACATAGAGCAGGGCTGCCAATTGCCACTGCCCTTGCTGCACGGTAAAAAGCGCAGCGGTCATCAACACACCCAAATAAGCGAAGAACAGCAAGAATTTCTTGCGTGCAGATGCTTTATCAGCAATGGCGCCGAGAACAGGTGCCAGTAGCAGCACAATCAGGCCGGAGAGCGAATTGGCAAAGGCAAGATAGGCAGAGCTGTCGTTGACATCGACACCCGACGCCCAATAGCTTTTAAAAAAGATTGGAAAAAAACCGGCAATCACTGTGGTTGCAAAAGCTGAGTTCGCCCAGTCGTAAAGAGCCCATCCGTAAACGGGTTTACCGAGACTTTTCAGACGTTTAAAAGAATTCATGGAGGTCTGTATCCGAAAGTGGTCGCTTGTGAGAATCGTATTTGCATCGACAATATAAATGACTTGTGACGATTACCAACAGACAAAAAAAAAGCCTTTGCAAAAACTAGCTTGCAAAGGCTTTAAATATCTTTTCAGGAAGGAAAACTCTACAGCTGTTTTTGAACATGCTGCACAACGCCATTAATAATCGATTTCAGGGTATCGAAAACGCCGGTTCCTTTTATTCCAACGGCTTCAAAATGAGGCACGTTAAAAAAGTTTAACTTCTTTTGGAGAATATCCAAAGACTCGGTATTCGGCAGGTCGCGCTTATTATATTGGATAACCCAGGGAAAGGTTTCCAGTGAATATCCCATCGACATAAGATTGTGTTCAAGATCTAGCAGGGTCTCAATATTGCCTTCCATACGGTCTTTTTGAGAGTCAGCAACGAACACAACACCGTCTACACCATTCAGAATAATCTTACGGCTGGAGGCATAATAGACCTGCCCTGGTACCGTGTATAGATTAAACTTTGGTTTTTTACCCTTTATTCTTCCTACTTCGATCTGCATAAAGTCGAAAAAGATGGTACGGTCTTCTTTTGTTTTCAAAGTAACGAGCTCGCCGGTCAGGGAGGGATCCAGCTTAGTATGAATATACTCGAGATTGGTTGTTTTACCGCTCATTCCCGGGCCGTAATACACAATCTTGAGATTTATTTCCTGTAAAGCCCAATTAATAAACATAATAATTCTCACTTCAATTTTAGAGTTTCAGCTCCATTAAATTCCAGGCGATCCGGCAGAAGAAGCTTACTTAAATGATTCATCCAGCATGTCGCCGAGCATGCTGCTGAAATCCTGATCAATAATTTTACCGGCATCATCACCTGCTTCAGAGGTATCGAATACAGTAAGCAGATTTTGTATGGCTTTCTTGGTATAGATTCGAACGAGTCCCAGCGTTACGCTGACGTCGAATACGACGACCAGAAAGAAGTTATCACCAACATTAGACAGATATACATTGCGCTTTTCACCTTCGTGAAACAGCAGCTTAAACTTTGCATCTTCTCCAACCAGTTTCGCCATCTCGGACGTAGCGGCAAAATCACTAGCGGCCAGAGCAGACAAAATAGCGGTGTTAATATCATCTGTATTACCACGCTGGGTAATCAGCTGTCCGCTGATATCGGCAAGCAAAATAGTCGATGCTTTCGTCTTAGCTGCCAGTTCAGACAGAATTTTTGTTATCTCATCGAACTGCTTAGCAGTTAAAATGATCTGACGACTTCCGTCTTTCAACTTCTTGACTTGTACCATGATATGAACTCTCCCTGAAATAGGTTGACTAAAAACGGCCTATAGTCGATTTGGTTTTAAGCCGGGTAAGGCTGGTTTTAAGGCTTTCTTTCATTCTATCGATAGCAACTGCGAGCACCTGTAATTCATTTTTCGCCTTTACTTCAATCGGGGCGTTAAAATTACCCATGCTTATCTCGTTTGCCGCCTCTGTTAACTTAATCACTGGTCGTGTCACCTGCACGGTAATCACTGCCAGGGCTACCAGAATAATAATCAGTGTTCCGATGGCAATAACGGCACCGATTAAGAGCAGCGTACGATTAATCTGCTCATCGATAAACGATTTTCGCAGTCCAACGCGCACAAATCCGAGTAAACCATCCTTTATAGGATAGGTAATATCGTATACTTCGCGCTCCTGTACTTTGTTTGGGGTCACCGAATACACTTCGCCGCTTGAGAAATCATAGTTCTCATAGATAGCGTTCGTCTCTGGCCCTGAAGACAGTTCCGCCGGAAGCTGCCCATTATAAGTGTCGGAAACGACTGCATAATCTGCATCTACTATCAATATATATTCATTACTTAGATAGTATCGGTATTTTTCAAGAATTTTCTTAAGTCCGACAACATCTTCTTCAATTAACTTTTCAGCGGCGAGCTCAGCTATACTCCCGGCGATAATTCTTCCCTGCTCTTCGAGGGATTTTTGCAGGGTATCGCCCAGAAAAGAAGAGGTAACTGCGATGATCACACCGCTAAAGACAATTGCACCAATCAAAATGTAAAGTGTAATCTTAAAGCGCAAATTGTTGAACAATCCTGTTGACTCTGCCATCAAATCAATCCCTTTAGTTTTTGTAACATCTCTCGTTGAAACTCTATTCGTTTTTCATCATTGGAAATTTCCATGGTCAGCAGCTCGACCAGCTGTGGTAGCTGCCGTTTATCCAGATTGGCGCGGCTTCGCTTTAACTCACGCAGCATGTCATCTACCAGGATTGCCGCCACCGGGCCAAGATAGTAGGTTAAGCGATACTCCAGTTCAGAAAATAGTTCGGCTGATACGTACGGATCGTTTCCATTGCTTTCCACCAGCTCGAGTAATCCGGCTTTTTCAAGTCGTTCAAAAAGCTCATGAGTCTCATCCATATTCAGTGCGAGGATTTCGCCAATCTGGCTCACGCTCTTTTCACCATTAAGCTGAGTAACAATAGCCCACTCCAGACTCTTCAGCTTCATTTCCGATGGCGAACGCTTGCTGTTTACGCGGAAGACCATGTTATCGTGGATCGTTATGCCTGCCACGCTCACTTCCCTTCCCGCATATTTTCCAGCATTATCTTCTCTACTTCATCGAGCCGAGCAGAATTTATATTGGTAAATTTCTGTTCGGGAAGCTTGCGAAGCGTCCTGCGCCATTTTTTCCCGTTGTCAATATCGTGTATCGCCACGTTCATTGCCATACGAATATGAGCAATTTCTACGGAAAGGCGTGCTATCACCGTCACATATAAGCGGGAGTGACTCCTAACGAAGACTAAACCGCGGTCGAATGGTAGTACTAATTCATCCATATCATATCGTAAATACTCCAGCAAGCCAAAAATATGCTGAAAGGTTTCACCGGTTTCAACGAATACGCTGGGATTGTATTTCGGCGTATTCCATGAGTCGATAATCTGATTGCGATTATCGTAAACCACCACAGCTTCGATGCCGTTAATTGCGATGAGTTCAGAAAATGCGTCTGTAATCAAAGTTTTATCCCCCGAAAGACCTGCCCCACCAGCTTTTGTGGGTCCAGCCGGGTAAGCTCTACATCGTAGCGATTTGCCAATTGCAGCACATCTTCGCTGATTTTGGCTAGATTAATACGTCTTGCTCGCCAGGTCGGCAGGCTTTTTAAAACGCGGTTGATTGCAATAACCATCCCTTGAATAAAGGTAGCATTGTGCAGCAGGCGGCGAACGGCGAATTGAGTTGCATTGAGAGTAATAACGCCACTGCTGGGGCTTAAAAATGGATAGTGATCTGCCAGTTCGGCACTCACCTTACTAAATGCCCCCTCAAAGCGATTCTTGCGAAACTGATCGTTAACGAGCTTGCTTAAATAGTCAATCAGTTCTTTCCAAAAGGCCAGATAATTCTGATGCTGCCAGGGAATGAGAAATACATCTTCCTCGACAATCGTTGTAGGTTTTTTGGCGCGAAAAACTGAGACACTTGGCTGAATCATCTCGCCGATTGACTGAAATTTTTGATATACATTATCGCCCGAGGCCAATTTACCGGAATTTGAGACAATCACGGCATCGGCCGGAATTCCTTCCAGATAGTAAACCGTCCCCTGCCCTTTTGTCCCGCTAAACTCTAAATCTACATAACCGGTTACAGAGTCTTTCTCCAGTAAATCAAAGATCTGACCGAGCGTATAATTACTCAATTCCTGGGCGGTTTTATACACCCGGGACTGAATCGCATATGCAAGCGCCAGAGCCACTTCGCTATTCAGCGCGTAGACTTCGATGGTCCCATCTTCGTCTTCAGCCTTTTCCATTAGACGAACAACGGCCTTCTCGTTGGTAAGACGAACGTCATCTTCCTCTGAGTAAGCCTCGATCATACGTCCCATATCCATCACCAAAACGCCTTCATACTCCCAAAAGGTCAGCTTTACATAGCCACTGAAGCGGCTTTCTGCCTGTTGTTGAAGCAGCTGGTCGAATTTTGTAAACGACGTGCTGAGATTGCGATGTTTTTCTATACCTTGCGGTAGAAGCACGGTGTTGCGCCTTATTTTAAGCTAACCTGTTTCAGAACTTTTTTAACCATTGTGGTAAACTCCGGCGTAATCACGCGATGGTCGGTTTGCACCACAATCAAGTTGGGTCGGAATTCGAATATAAAGTAGTAGCCGTCCCGCGTCCGCAGCTTCATAAACTGAAACATTTCGGAATAAAACAGATTCAGCATCTTCTTCAATTTATACCAGATAAAGGTAAGTGCCAGAGGGTGAATAGCCTCTATTTTACCTTCTATTACCTGTCCGTTATAGTTTAAAACGAATACATTTTGAACATTTTTAAGACCGGAGAGCAGCGCAAACAACTGCCTTGGAATGGGTGCAGTATGGGCTGTCTTCTCATCCATTACTCGCAACCCTTCCAGCACAACCGAATTCCAGGGCTGCATAATAGTCTGCGTTGGCGCATCGATATCGGCTTCGACCTTGAACTCGCCTTCTTCCAGAGAAAGCAATTCGTGCACAGCGCGTTCACCGACGAACGGGCCATATTCCGAATGCGTCATCGCGCCATTGGCGAAATAGATGGTGCCGGTTAAATCCATTGCCCGGACTGTCACGCGTGCTTTATTGCGCTCAATACAGTTTATCTGGATGATATTTGCCAGCCTAAGGTCTTTCAGATTGCCAACGAGGGCCATAGGTTATCCGAGTATCGTTAATACGTGTTGCTTGAGTTCGTGAATATCAAATGGTTTCTCCACATACCAGTCGGCACCCTTTGCATAGGCATCCTGCTTGCGTTCATCCGAACCATAAGCCGTTATCACCACGGCATGAAGCTCTTTGTTCAGCGCTTTCAGATGTGCCAGCAAATCGAGGCCATTGAGACCCGGCATAGAGATATCGGTTATCAAAATATCAAACGGGGAGGCTTCATAATGCGTAATTGCTTCTTCGCTGGATGAAGCGGTAACCACTTCACAGTCTATTGGGGCATTAATAAACGTTTGATAGAGGCTGAAGGTTAGCGTTTCTTCATCATCTACTATCAACAGGCGTTTTACCTCATTCATGTCAACATCCTTCTTCAGCGCAATCTTCCGGTAACTTTATTGTCTTGCCGGTAATGAGATTGTAAAGCGTGTACCTTCACCTTCCCTGCTACTTACTTCCAGCGTGCCTTCGTGCTCTTCAACGAGACGATTGCAGATGGATAACCCCAGTCCGGTTCCTTCAGGACGTGTGGTAAAAAACGGATTAAAAATTTTCTCCAGATGTTCGGGTGCGATTCCGCTGCCGCTATCCGAGATTTCAATGCGTATTATTGGCTGTTTTCCCGAGCGGGTTACGCCGCCTTTCCATTGCCGACGCTCGAGTGTCAATCGTCTTGCCTCAATAGCAAGAGCCCCACCATCCGGCATGGCGTCGATGGCATTGAGCAGCAAATTAAGCAGAATCTGCTCCATCTGTCCGCCATCGGCGTAAATCTGTAAACCGGCTTCAATATTTTCCTGCCAGTGAATTGCGTTTTTCTTCATCATCGCCAACAAGAGCAACCTCACGCCGCCGACCAGCTTCTCTACGCTGTGCTGCTGCATATCCGGACGCGAAGGACGGGCAAATCGAAAAAATTCATTTAACAGCTTATTTGAGCGATCCACTTCCCGAATTACCCTTTCGAGCAGTCCGCGGCGAGGATCTCCACTGTCGAATTGTTCTTCCAATACCTGTGATGCTGCCTTAATTCCAGCCAGTGGATTTCGAATCTCATGCGCTATGCCGGCCGAGAGCTCGCCCAATAACGCCAGGCGCTCCATTCGGGTAACCTGTTCTTTTAACTGCTGTATCTCGGTAAGATCCCGAAAAGAAAGAATCAAACCTTCGAACCGATTATTATGATCATTTAGTGGAGACGCATTTATGTCTACGCGAATCTCACGACCATCGCTGCAGGCAAATGTCGCATCCCAATCATCAATCTTATTGTCCGGCAACAGGGCCTCGGCAAGAAATCGATCGGCCTCTGCTCGTTCGGTAAAAAAGTTTTGCAGCCGCTTTCCCAACAGCCATTCCGTCTCGCAACCCAATAGCTTCGCAGCATTCTTGTTTGCAAAGGTGATTTCCCCTGCGCGATCCAGAGCAAGCAGCCCCAAATTAACGTTCTGAATAATGCTTTTGTGAAAATGGTATACCTGGTTTAACAGACGTTGCTGTGGGACAGAATCGCGGTGCGGTGAGCCAGAATCCGCCTGCGCCGGTGGACTTGTTTCCTGATCGTTATCCCGGGGCTGCAAATTCAGCAAAGACAATATTTGCTTCTGCTTGTTCAATCGTGATGTCATCAATCTGCATTCCCGTTAAAGCACGCTGCCAATATAGAACATTTTTGCTCCAAAATAAACACATTTCTGCGTATTTATAGCGGTTCGATCAGGCAATCAATTTGTTGATTTACAGGGTTTTACACTTGCTTTAATAAAAGATTCACCGGTGCCGCCACTACTTTGTAATAGTAGCGTGAGGCTATGGATTGAAACGGAGAACATCTTATTCTCATATGATTACTGAATTCTAAACAGATTATGTTGCAAAATATCACACGCAAACCAGCGTTTTTTTTATGTTAAAAATGCAAACTTTAACAAATCTCGTTTTTCATGTCATAAATTCTCACATTTATCCGATAATTAAACAGTAAACGCATAAAAAATGCGTAATCAGCGCAACCGGGGTGGATTTATTCATTTTTTTTTGTCATATTGCATTCCTGTAACAGATTGACTTTCCCGATAACGCAGACTTCCGCATTAAAAGTGATATAACACTGACAGGATGACGCCCTCATCTCGAACAACTGGTTCTTCTCCAGCGTCCTACTGTTATGATGTGTACCTGCTTAAGGGTTATGAAATACGAAAATTTAAATGTGCGCATGCGCATACAAGTCGGGTATTTGTACGCTAAGTTCATATTGCCTTTGCCCCTAAAGGTGCTGTCTGAACAGCTTTAGCGCATTACTTTTAGTCCGGAAAAACCGGTAGATCAGGCAATTCGTCATGAAAGAAAAAGTATTTTCTTCCCTCAACTTACTCCTCGACACTGTAGAAGGTGCAAATCTTCTATTGGAATACTATGCTTCGTTTAGTAAACGAGTAATGGGCGCACATGATTTCAAAACAATCCTGACCGTCTTTTCCGAAGAGCTAAAGCATATTTACGTCACTCAAAACATTGAAATAATCCTCTGGCAAAACAATAAGCGCCTGGTAAAGTTTTTATATGACGACACCAAAAAGCGCGTTTACCCTGCTGAAGAGTTTTCACAAAAGAATACGCTCTACAACTACGTGCTGGAAAGACAGCAGATAGTACTCACCAATAGCTATGCCAGCTTCTGCGACAATGTTGGCCTTGGAAAAGGCCAGATTAACGCGAGCTCCTGGTTGGGCATACCTATGAAGGTGCGCGACAAAGTACTGGGTGCAGTGGTTGTCTGGGACCCCACAACGGAACATTATCTGCGGCTACAGGATCGGCACTTCCTGACGACGGTAACAGATATGGTCAGCTTCGCGATGGAGAACGTCTATCTATCGGATTACATCGTCGAGAAGAGCGATTCCTACAGTATTGTTGAGCTTGCTCTGCCGACCAAAAAGATACGCAATTCCACAAAAGGTGTGCTCAAACACCTGCATCACGCCATCAGTCGCCAGGAAAATGTGCTCTACAACGGCATCTTCCTGCGTCCCAGTGAAACCAATCGCTGGCAGTTGCTATCCGAGAATTATGAAAAGCCCATTCTTGGTAAACTGGGAATTCAGTTGCTTAATACGCTTCCAGCGTTTAACCACGCAAGCACCGAAGAGTCTGATATGTTGATATGGAAGAATACCGACAAAAACAATTTGCTCAATAAAACGCTTTCCGCACCGATGCGAACGTTTGGAATTGAGAATGCACTATTCTTTCCTTTTGTCGTAAATCATAGCTATCTCGGCGCTTGGATTATCGCATTTGATGGCAAGACAACGTCCATCTCTCCCGATCAGCAGCAGTTGTATCAGTTTATTCTGTATATCATGACGCAGCTGATCGAGAAGCAGGCACTGCTTGAGCGCAAGCGCAAGTATGAAGCCTATACGCGGCATTTAGAACGCATGAAATCTGTTGGGGAGGTGGCAAGTAGTTCGGCACACCACCTGAACAATGTACTTAGCGTTATTATCGGGAAAGGACAGCTTCTGCAAAAGAAGCTGGAAGGCACGCCGTATGAACGCGATCTATCGCTAATGTTGCAGGCAGCAGGTGATGGCGCCAATACCATAAGGCGCATGCAGCTGCGGGATGTGAACGATGTTGTCCCGCATGACGATTCGAAGTTTCTGGTGCTCAACTTCAATAATCTTATTCAGGAAGTCGTCGATATAGCTCGGCCACGGATTGAGGCTGAATCGAAAAACCGTGGACTGCACTACGAGATTGCCCTTTCGCTGGGAGACATTAAGCCAGTTAAGGGCGATGCAACAGAATTGCGGGAGATTCTTTTTAATCTCATCAACAATTCGATTGATGCCATGCCTCGAGGGGGCAAAGTAGCATTACAGACCACGCTGAAAGACAACAAGGTCATGATCTTCGTCAGCGATACCGGAATCGGCATCCCGGAAGGCATTCGCGATAAAATTTTCCAACCGTTCTACACCACGAAAGGGAAAAATGGAAATGGACTCGGCCTGAGTATTGCACGCGAGGTTATTAGTAAGCATCGTGGTAAAATCTATGTCGATTCTATTCCACAAAAGGGCTCAATATTTATGATAGAGCTTCCCTTTACCAAAGACGCACCTATGCCGCACACAAATGAAGACGTGTTGCTTAAACCACTTAATCACCGAATTCTTTTAGTTGAGGATGAAGGCGTCGTTCGCGAAACGGTAGCAGAGATTCTACAGGATGAAGGCTGCACGGTTATTTCCGCATCGAATGCCAATGAAGCACTCTTGAAATTTCAAAAAATTCAGTGTGATGCCGTATTTACTGACCTCAGCATGCCTAACGTTAACGGAATCGAGCTATCGCATAAGCTGAAGAAACTGAATCCCAATATCCCAATATTTATTATTACCGGCTGGAATCAAATGGACCCGGCAATGATAACAGCGAATGGCGTTATCGATGGCATTATTCAAAAGCCGCTGAATATCGACAATGTCCGCCAGGAACTTATGCGCATTACGACCAGCCGCAATGGCAATGGTGTCGCCCAAAAGAATGGTTTTCACGTATAACGATGTATTGTAGCGACGCACAATTGTGCGTCGCTACAATACATCGTTACCCACTTGCCTTCCCCCCTTTCCGCTGGTTATATTTGACCTTTCTATCAATATTTAATATTACCCGACACCAAAGGACGATACCATGAAGCCGGAACTCCTCGCTGAATTGATCACCAAAAACGACAGTAAAATTATATTTATGGTTATGGATGGCCTCGGTGGTCACCCGATAGACGGCGACGGCTGCGAATTGGAGATCGCCAATACACCAAATCTAAACCGCTTTGCACGGGAAGGCATTACCGGTGTTCTCGATCCGGTTAGCCCGGGTATTACGCCGGGAAGCGGACCTGGTCACCTGGCATTATTTGGCTACGACCCGCTGGACAATCTTATCGGACGCGGCGTTTTATCCGCACTGGGTATAGACTTTGAATTGACCGGAAGAGATGTGGCCTGCCGCCTGAATTTCTGCACACTGGACGACAATGGAATCGTCATGGATAGACGAGCGGGCAGGATCGCCACAGAAATAAACGAAAAACTGTGTAAAATCTTAAGAGAAAATGTGTCGCTTGGCGACAATGTTGAGTTCTTTCTGCAATCCGTATCTGAACATCGTGCGGTATTGGTTCTGCGTGGAGACGGCTTAGGCGGTGATATTAACGATACTGATCCGCAAAAAACAGGATTGCCGCCACGCGAAGCAAAAGGTGCAAACGAGGCCTCACAAAAAACCGTTGGCTATATCAACTCCTTCTTGCAGCAAACACATGAGCTGCTTAAAAATGAAGCGCCTGCAAATATGGTGCTGGCAAGAGGGTTTGCCGCATTCAATCCCCTACCCACAATGGAAGAGCGTTATGGACTTAAAGCAGCAGCGGTAGCGCAATATCCAATGTATCGCGGGCTGGCGCGGTTGGTTGGTATGGATGTCTTTCCTCGCCCGGAAAGCTATGATGCCATGTATCAGCAGATTCGCGATAACTACGACGCCTACGATTTCTTCTTCGTGCACTTTAAGAAAACTGACAGCAGCGGCGAAGACGGCGACTTTAACAAGAAGGTGAAGATAATTGAAGAGATTGATGCCTGGGCCGCTCAGTTACGCGATTTAAACCCGACGGTTCTTGCGGTTACCGGAGATCACTCGACACCATCCAAGTTCTCTGCTCACAGCTGGCATCCGGTACCAACGTTATTGTGGTCAGACAATTGTCGGCCAGACCGCGTAACGGAATTCGGTGAAAATGCCTGTATTGGAGGAGCAATTGGACGCATGGAAACAAAACATCTGATGATGTTGTGTATGGCGAATGCACTAAGACTGAATAAGTTTGGGGCTTAAAAGCAGGGGTCAGGGCAGAAAAATGTTAAGCAGTTTTGAAAAAGTGGAGCAGTTTTGAAAAAGTGGAGCAGTTTTGAAAACTGCTCCACTTTAATATCGGTGCTATCTAATCAACGTCATTTTCTTCGTAATAACTTGCCCACCAGCCTTCAGGCGATAGAAATAAATTCCCGATTGAACAGGCTTTCCGGTATCATCCGTCGCACGCCAGGTTATCTGATGGCTTCCGGCAGCAATTTGCTCATCCACAAGCAAGCTTACTCGCTGTCCGAGAAGATTGTAGACTTCCAAGAGTACGCTTTCTGACTGCGCTAGTGCAAAGCGGATAACCGTTTCCGGGTTGAATGGGTTCGGATAGTTCTGAGCAAGGATAATCTGGTCAGGAACAATACCGCCTTCAACAGGATCAATTGAAAGCGCCAGATCTTCTTCAATCTCAAGAATCTGATTCACTTCCACTGCAGCAATTCGCTGAACTACGCCAGATGTCCACTCAATTCGAACAGAATCGACACGTGAGGCATTTGACAGGCCAAATTCGACGTCCAGACTGTTTTGGCTATTATAACCGGTCTGAGTCGATATTTCCTGCATCTGCCAGCGATCTTCGCCGTTAATGCGAGCTCGAACACGCACTTTTGTTCCAACGGCTTGTCCCGGAGCTATCTGCCCCTTCACGCGAAGCGTAATCCAGTTATTACCATTAACCTGATCATTCTCATATAAAAAGTTACTTAACTCATTTGGTGCCTGATCGCCATTTGCAGCGAACAGATCCAAATCGCCATCACCATCATAATCTGCCCAGGTCATACTATTGGTACGGGCAACATCGGTAACAACCGGCTGATTCGTCACTGCAGTAAATCCACCAAATCCATCACCAAGATAAAGACGGTTCTGTCCGGAAACCGCATCGTCGCCAATGGCTAAATCCAGATCACCATCATTATCGAAATCACCAAAAGCCGCACCAACGGAAAGGCCGCCATCCGTTACCGGGTCAATGCCTGTAGCTGTAGTAAACGTTCCGTCATCATTGTTTAGATAAAGCGTATTGTTCTCATCAAAATAATTGGTAACGAATAAATCTAAATCACCATCTCTGTCTACATCAGCCCAACTTGCACCGACTGAATTACCTACATCAGTAGCGATATTTCCGCTTGTGACTGCTGTAAAGCTGCCGTCACCATTATTTGTGTACAAGCTGTTTACAACGCCGGATCCAAAGTTCGCGTTTGCGACAAACAGATCGGGATAGCCATCATTATTGTAATCTGCCCAGGAACAGCCCAGCGAAGGCGTATTTCCTGTAGCTACTACGCTACCACTGAGGCGTGTAAAGCTGCCAGAGCCAAGATTCTCATACAGAGCATTTGGCTGGTTATGGTTTGCAACAAACAAATCGAGATCTCCATCCAAATCGAAATCTGCCCAGGCAGCACTCCATGAGCCATCGGCGTCGGTTGCCACCGGTCCATCCGTCACTTTCACAAAGCTGCCATTGTCATTGCGATAGAGGAAGTTTGCCTGATTCTGACTGCTTCCGCCATTCACGACAAATAGGTCGACATCACCATCTTCATCATAATCTACCCAGTGGCTACCATAAGAGAATCCGCCATCGGTAACCGGAGCAATGCCACTCACAGAAGTGAAGGAACCATTCCCTTCGTTTTCATAAAGAAGGTTATTACCATTAATAATATTTGCTACGAACAGATCGAGATCACCATCGTTATCGTAATCAGCCCAGCTGCCCCCTTCGGAGAAAAGCTGATCGTTGCCAATATCACCGGCACTGGCGCTCGAAAATGCACCCTGCTCATAGGTAAAGCTATTCAGTTCGCGTGAAGCTACGATCGAAAAACCATCCGTTGCTTCAATCATCCAGCTGTAGGTATCGCCGTCGTTAAGCAACGACAGATCCAGCGCAAATGAGGTATCGGAAATTCCAGAGAACGTGGTATCCAGACCATTGCCCTGAAGGCGCAGGTTAAAGCTGGTTCCCATTTCAGTTCCAAGCAGTCCGTTGCCACCGACCAGGTCCCAGCGAAAACGTGCAAAGTCCAGCGCACGAATTGTCTCTCCATCTTCCGGGAAGGTAAGATCGACCTGGCGGATAGGAGCTACTTCACCGATGCCTTCGCGAATTTCAATGTGTCGATCAGCAGGAACGTCGTAAATACGATCGATTGCGCCAGCCGGCCAGTAAACAATAATTGAATCTGCAGTCGCTACAGTTCCAAGACCAAAATGCGCCGTCAGCAGGTCGTTCTGTGAGCAGAAACTATCGCCTGCCCGAATCTCACGAATTTGCTTCATGCCGTTGGTATAAAGATCGATTCTGGCGCCCACTCCATGATAAGTAGACTGTGAGCCTCGAGTCGTAATCTTGATCCAGTGATTCGTGCCGCCATTGTTTATCATCAGGCGATTTTCCGGGCCACCTGCACTAAAAACATCCATCCAACCATCGTTATTAAAGTCTGCAACGGCCACTGCCTGATGATTATCCTCAATAATTCCGGCACTTCCGGAGATATTGGTAAACGTACCATTACCCTGATTTTTATAAAGGCCGTGGTCAGTATTGCTGTTTCCGACGTAGATGTCGATCCAACCATCGTTATCAAAATCTGCTGCTGCTGTGGCATAGCTGGAGTTCGACGTGTTTCCCTGAACGCCCGCGGTAGCAGCCATATCAGTAAATGTGCCATCCCGATTATTCTTGTAGAGCACATTGCGGCCAACCTGAATACCGCCATGATTGGTATTTGCAATAAAAATATCCAGCCAGCCATCGTTATCATAATCTAACCAGCTAATTCCCCAGCTGGCCAATGAGTCTGCCACTCCGGCCTGATAGTTCACGTCAGTAAAGGTATTATCGCCATTATTGCGGAGGAGGTGCTTTATGGAATTACTCGGGCTTCCATTACAGGTTGCGATAAAGACATCCGGGTAGCCATCATTATTATAGTCACCCCAAGACATACCATAAGAGTTGCCATTGGTTGGTGCATTAGAAGAAGAGGTTATTTCGATAAATCCACCGTTACCATCATTCAGAAACATCTGATTGTCACCAGTGTCTTCATTTACAAAGAGATCCAGCATACCATCGCGATTAAAATCGCTCCAGCCTGCACCCTGAGTCAGACCGAGAACATTCAGGCCAATCTGCTGATCGACTCGCTCGAACGTACGATTTCCATTATTGCGAAAAAGACGGCTATTACTGGAAAAAGAAAAATCCTCAAAGAGGATATCCAAATAACCGTCATTGTCATAGTCACCGAAGACAGCGCCAAAAATGCTCGAGCCTTCATTAATGCCGGTGCTATTCATAATATTTGTAAAGCTGCCACCATTATTAATATAGAGTCTTCCCGGATGATAAATGTCCGGAAGCCCGTCATTGTTAAAGTCTGCAACACTACATCCCCAATCGAAACTGTTGTTGCGTGGAGAAAGCTGTATTGACGCATCGGTGAAGGTTTGCGCAGCAAGCGACAACTGCATTATAACCAACACCACTATAGTGGTGCAGGCGGCAGGCAGTATGTTCCCGGAGCGACTGGAATTTTCGTAACGAAACAGATTCATGTGTGAACCTCCAGACATGGATTTAAGTGTCTCTTTATACAGAAAAGGGGCACGCAAACTCCCCTTTTTAAAAGTGTTCTAATGTTCCCGAATAGGAATAGAAGATGCTTCCGGCGAACAATCGCCGAAAGCATTACAGAATCTAAGATAGACTTTTTCTTAACGAATCAAAATCATCTTTCGGCTTTTTGCAACTCCACTGCTTTCCAGACGGTAGAAATAAACACCTGAACTAACGGCATTACCGTTATTATCGGTTCCATTCCACTCCACCTCAAATGTACCGCTATTAACCGTTTCGTTCAGTAACGATTTTACTTTTTGTCCCAATGCACTATAGACCGTTAGTGAAACCGGGCTTCGCTGCCCAACCTCAAAACGAATGGTTGTGGTAGGATTAAACGGATTCGGGTAGTTCTGAGCAAGCTCGAACGTTCCCGGTAATGCATCTCCGATTGGCTCAATCGCTGAAATGACTGAGAACCAGTTCAGCACATTTGCAAACAGCTGGTTTCGCGTATTGGTATTGGTAATTACTTCCAGCCCGAAACCGAACAAAGCTGTTTTGGAGCCATTCGTTGTATTATCAAGAATGGTTGCCGCAGAAGGCCCACCGACATAAGTAAAGCTGCTCTGCGCCGCTGAGGAAGCCAATGGAGTAACCGCATCACGCGATTGTTGGGAAGCCGGAAACTGAACTAATCCTGAAGTAATAGGATTTCCACCAACCGGGAAAATCAGCGGCGGGTTTGGTGCCGCGCCACTATACTCGGACTGGAAATAAGTTGCAAGAAAAGAAGGATCGCTGCTGCCGAGCCCTTCAGCGATATCCGCTCCGGACAGAAGTAATTTGCCGCCATTGTCTAAAAAGCCCTTCAGACCATCAATTTCCGCTGTGTTCAATGCAGTCGTTCCGGCAGCTCCACTAAACCAAACAATTGCCGGGCTCTGCAATTGATTCACATCGCTGAAAGGCACGTCTGGCCCGTCTGCCTGAATCAACCATTCAAATGCCTCAGCACCACTTGCCGCTATAGCATCAAGATAGGCAGCCGAAAAGTTCCCGTCCGGGTCATCGTTAACCAGAAGTAAATCTGCCGGTTGACGATTAAAGTCTATTGTCGTTGTTTGACCGCCAAGAACAACTGGTTCCTCAACCACTCTGCGAGTGTAGGGGAAGTCTTTTTCGATGGCAACCACGCGATAATCTGTCCATATACTGTCCGTTGCAGCAAGATCAGCAAAATTATATATGCCATCGCTTCCGGTAGTTACCGTAAGAACTGAAGGCTCAGACAAAAAGCGGCTTTCCAAAACCAGACCAACTTCTACACCGGCCAATGGCTGCGCGTTATTGTCATCAATAAGACCGCTAATATTACCACGCCCCGAGAGGTTGAGTGACACGGTAATACTGTCACTATTCCCCGGAACAGAGGTAAAGGCAATCTCTTGAAACTCGTATCCAAATGCACCGACGCGCAGAGTAAGGTTATCGGCAAATCCAACACCAGTGCGGAACACCCCATCGGCATTAGTTCGCGAAACAGTGGATGTCTCCACGATTTCAACCCAGGCATCTTCAATCGTCGCATTTGTAGTTGCATCTGTAATAGAGCCGCTTAGTTTATACGCAGTGGTATTATTGAATTCCAAAACGTATAGACCGGTTGCCATATCGCTTGCAACCACAAGACCATTCGAAGCATACGGATACATTCCCCAATTTCCGAAGGTCACCGGGTTTTCACCATTAATCGTATCGTAGTTACCAACTTCTATCATAATGCCGGGATTACTGATATCAAGAATTTTTGCTCCGGATTGATAGTGCGAGACATAGGCATAGTCACCCTTTATAAATACATTATGCGCCAGCGTGCTTTCGCCAATATATTCGCTGGTAATGGAAACATTGCTCAGGTCGCGAATATCCCACATCTTAATCGACTTGCCAGCGGTTTCTTCAGTTGTAATCATATAAGAATCATCCGGGGTTGCCCACACATTGTGTACATAACCTGCGGCCGGAATGGTCACCCGCTCAATAAGAGATGGATTTAGTGGATCGGACACATCAATTATTGCGATTGTTGGGCGGACACCTTCTGCTACATACAGACGTCCGTTTTGAGCAAAAACATCGTGTGCGTCGTTCGCAATGCCGGCCAGGGAACCAATCTCTACCGGATTTGCCGGGTCGGCAAGACTAAACATGGTTACCGGTTTCGCAAAGTTGAAGTCCTCGATTGCATAGAGAATAGCCGCCGAGGTATCAACAAAATTATTGTGTAATTCCGTAGCGAAATTACCAAACTCCCCGATAATCGTTGCAGACGTCGGCAGGTTAGCCAGATCAACAACTAAAAAGTTGTTGCTGGACTCGGTTGAGACATACATATAATTTTGATACGTTTTCATATCATACCAGCCACCCTGCACCCAGGGGACAAACACAACTTCGCTGATATTCGATTGATCCGATATATCAACGATGCTTACGCCACCACTCAGGCCAAGCAGGGCATAGTCCTTTCCATTGGCATCAGTATAGCCCCAGCAGTCCGTATAGTTTCCATAGTCATTAAGGTTTGCAACTAAAGACATATTACGATTTTGGGCCATTAATGCAGTAGTGAAGCATACAAAAAACAGAATACAGAAGTATCTAAACGTCATTTCCACTCCTAATAATAAGATTTATGGTATTGGCTCGTTGCGATAGTTTCGATGTTATAAACACGCGGTAAACTCAGGTTTCATCTCAGAGAGCAAACAAACATACATGCTGTTTCACAGAGAGACGATAGGTAAATAAAAAAAGTTCTAATCGATGTAGTCCAGCCTACAGTAACAGACGGCAGTCTAAACGTATTACGCTAGAGCGTTCGGGAAGTTGCAGAAGAAGGTACTGCGTAGACGCCTTGCCAATCACGTGGCGGCGGTTTTAGAAGGAATTCCTGGCAGCGTAGCAGGTAGATTCGCGACGGTTCATCATCGCCGTCAATCTGCAGCGCCTGACGAAAACGATTTGCTGAGAGCTCCCACTTACGATCCATATAAAGCTCCAGACCTTCATGGAAATGGTCGAGCAGCTCTATTCGGCTGGCGCCGAGAGCTTCGTTTCGCAGCCCAAGCAGCTGATGCAGGTAAAGCGGCGCGTCTTCTCGAGGTAAACGAATACGCGAAAATTTTCGAGCCCATATATGCTCAGAAATCAACTCAAAACAGCGTTCGCTAAGCAGAATCCTGCTGCCATAGAGCGTATTGAGACGGGCAATTTGCTGGCTAGCCTGAGCAACAGCACCACCGGCAGAAATTCGCTGCCACTTACCGGGCCCTACATTGCCAACCACTAATTTACCGCTGTGCATGCCAATTAACCAGCCCGCAGTATTGACGCCGGGAAGCGCAGTCAATTTCTCCTCAACATCTCGTAGAGCCCGACGTATTTTTAACACGGCATTGCACGCGCTAATAGTTTGTTCGGGAACATTATCTGAGTGTTGCCAAAACGCTGCAACGGCGCCACCCGGGGCAATTTCGGCGATCCCCATGTGCCCTTTTACCAAAGAAACGATGAGTTCGTTGGCTTCAGCGATTAACGGCATAATCAATTCAGGTTCAGAGCGTGCAAGCTGATCGTGCAAACAATCCAGTTCAATATACACACTGGTACCCTCAAAGCTTTTGCCCTGCAGGCTTAGTTGCTTTTCCTGTCCACGCAGCTGCCGAAGGATTGGGGAAGGAATTTGAGCAGCGAGTGGATCTCTTAAATCATATTCTTCACGATTGAGGATTGCCTGAATGGTGTAATATATTAAAAATGCCGTCCAGACGCTGAGAATCAACATTCCTGCAGAAAGCTCAACCTTTAAAGAAGACTGAATTGGAAGAGCAATCAGACCAATAAAAACGGTGAGCATAATCGCAATAAGCATCCCCCCGGCGAGCCGGAAGCGCTGGTAGAGAAAAATACTTAAAATCGCAAAAAAAATCGTTAGCGCTACCGGCAAAGCCGAGAATTCAGCAACATGCGGAATACGCAACTGTTTCATTAGCTGTGCATATACGCCACTTGATGCACCAAGGAGTGCCCAAATTGCCGCACAGGTTGCCAACAACAATTGCGATTTGTTTCTTGAAAACCACATAAAGATCAGCCTGCTTAAGCGTTGTCAAATTCCATTAAAAGTTTTGTAAAATCGATAAGTTCTTCTTTAATATTATAGAAGTGCGGAGAAACGCGAATCTTCCCATCCCGCATCGAAACAAACATATTTTTTTCCTGAAGAAAGGCCAATAATTTTTCTGCTTCATGATGATAAAAGGTAACGATCCCAGAGCGACTTGCGTCCGTTGCGGAGGAAAACAGCCGATAACCTGCATTCGCCAACCACTCGCTTAGCCACTGACTATGTGACAATACCTGAGCCTCAATTCTTGCAGGAGCTGCATCTTCCAGTAGCTGAAGAGCCGCATTCGCCCCAATCACACCCAACACGTTAAAAATGCCGGGTTCAAATCTACCGGCATCCGGCAAAAGTTTATAGTCCTGCGTAAAGAATGTCCAGGGATCTTCTACGGAGAGCCAGCCAGTTGCCATGGGAGCGAGTTTGTCAAAGATTGTTGGAGAGACATAAAAGAAGGACGTACCCCGAGGCCAAAGTAACCACTTTTGACCGCCACAAGCAAGAAAGTCTATTTTCATTTTTTGAACATCAAGCTGAAGTGCTCCCAGGCCTTGAATAGCATCTACGCAAAAGATCACTCCATGTTTCTGACAGATCCGACCGATTTCTGCCAGGTTGCTGCGAAAGCCGTTGAGAAACTGAACAAAACTGAGAGACAATACCGTGGTTTCGGGACGGATAGCAGCCTCAACTGCTTCAGGAGTGAGCACACCGTTTTCGGCAGAGATAAAATCTATTTCAACACCCTTCTCGCGCAGTGCAAGAAAAGGGTTGACGTTTGAGGGGAACTCAAGATCGTTCAGGAGAATGCGATCACCCTTTTTCCAGGTCAATCCCTGCGTAAGCCAATTGAGCGCCATTGACGTGCTATCGCTAACAGCAATTGAAGAGGCGGATGCGTTTATTAACCGCCCCACTCTGTTCTTAAACTCTTCTCTTGCTTCGAGAGCATCCGGCCAATATTCTATCTCTCCGGTTGAACGCTGATACAGGCAGTCATTAACCGCCTGAATGACCGTTGTTGGCAAGGGTCCGGTAGCTGCATGATTGATGTAAGTCTTATTTTTCAGATATGGAAAAAGCGAGCGAAAGGAAGAAAGTTCGGCCTCGGTAAAGATGTCCTGCGTGGAATCTATCTTATGAGTTTCTGTGTACATATCGCATCCCGTCGGTTTAGATCACCAATCTCATCCGTGGATCGGCAGTAGTTTCTTTTCATGAAGGCATCTGCTAATTGGTGTGATGAGATGCCAGAACATCGTCAAATTCGTTCACAAGCTTTCCGAATTGATCTCTGGTAAAGAATTTTACTTCGTGCAGCATGTTGTCTGGTTCCGGCTGAATCGGCAAGCGCCAGTTGACTCCTTTGGAGGCACCAACGACCGATTTAAGACGCCGGGAAGATTCATCAATAAACATGCTCATATCAATGCGCACTTCAAATCCATCTATGTCTACAACAACGGCAATGTTATCGTTAAGTAAATGTTTCGGCGTAAAAACGACCGGGTAATCAAGCTGTTCTTTAAACGAAAAATAAATATGCAGGGCAAAAATCCATACCGGATAAGCAGCTTCCAGGTCTTCCAGATTAAATGGAGGAAGCTGATTTTTACGCTGCCGTTCTGAATAAATCAATTTCCATAGTTCGTTCGGATTTATCACTTCATTGTGTACCGCGAGCCAGCTAAGAAACATTTCCAGAGTATACACCGGCAGCTTGCGAAAAGTCTGATCAGTAATGTCCGATCGCACCATATTCAACTCTTCAACCTGCGTCATAAACTCCTGAAAATTTAGCTGGGTAAGCGCAAGCCAGTCTTCACTGTCGTGAATGCTTCGCAAATAATGAAACAACTCCTGTTGATTACTTTGATCACGCAGCACTGCTTTTATCAAATTTTTCCACTGGTCGATTTCGCCTGACATCAGGAAATAGTTCTCCAGAAGTTGTCTGATCTCCATATCGGTTGAGTCTTGTCGGAACAATTCTTTCAACAGTTCAAGGCTTTTCTCTACCCGACCCATTTGCAGAATAATTAGCGCAATTCGCTTGCGCCAATAGTAGTTGGGCTTACGGCCGATCTCCTGCTGGATTGCTCTCAGAGATTCTTTATATTTATCACGAGCTATCAAATAGTCCACTTCAACGTCAAGTAGTTCATCCGTTGCAATTTCGACATGCCCGGGTAGCGACATCTTTAAGATTTCGTAAACATCTCTGGGAGATCGCTGGCTATTTTCAATGGAAAACTGTAGATAACGCTTCAGTAAACGACTATCATCGGAGTTTGCCAGCAGTGCATCGCGCATTTTATTAAATGCCTCTGGCTTACGTCCCAGCTTTAAAAGCGCTTCAGCCTGTAGTTCGGCAAAAAGGTTTGGCCGTTTTAGCAACTGCTGATAATGGCGGATTTGCCCAAGGGCGGCATTCGCCAGACCCTCAACGATCAGCAACGGAATAAAACGCGCCAACACATAGGTGTCCTTATCGCTTCCGGTAAGCGCACGTTCGTATTCTCGCAGTGCTTGCTTGGGTTGATTACACTGCTCAAATATTTTTCCGCGAAGGTAATAAGGAAAGGAAAGCTTGGCATTACTGCGAATCAGTCGATTAACAATAATCAGCGCTTTCTCCATCATGTCCAGCTTTAGATAAAGACTGGATAGTTGTCTGAGTAAAAACGGGTTGTCCGGAAGTTTCTCGAGTGCAACCAGCAGCGTTTCCTCAGCCTTTTTGTAGAGCTGTTGCTCCTGAAATTCCCTCGAAAGGTTAAGGTAGTTTTCCGCGACAGTCCTTTGAGCTGGCTGTATTGAAACCGTATTCATAATCCCCTGACGTCCCTGGAGTAAAATTCGTGGCAATGAAAGAAGAACTCTCAATCCGCGTGGCAATGTATTGCAAGGAAGGTAGAGGTTTTTAGTAATCTGGTCTTGATCTTTGACTCAACAATTGAAATGCAAAAAATAAATGAGGAGATTTTACAGCATTCATGGAAAAACGGCGGGGTTGATATCGAAAGGACAATCTGCAGAGGGCATACATTTCACTGTCATGTAGATCATTTTAAAATCTTCCCTGCCCTACTATTATCCATTTTTGTCTGGGATGTGGCGCTCGTGCTTTCTCAGTATGTTACACCATCAGCTGCGTCATAAAAAACCAGCACCATAGAAATGGACTCACAAATATTAGTGAATCAAAGCGATCGAGAAGGCCTCCGTGTCCCGGAAGCAATGAAGAACTGTCCTTCACACCGGCATCGCGTTTAAAACGCGATTCAACAAGGTCTCCCATTTGACCAAACACACCGGCAATTAAACCTGTTGCCAACAAATCGCCTAAAGGTAGCTGCGGCAAAAGCAGCATGCCAATTCCAACAGCAGTTGCAATTGCTCCGACAAGCCCGGAAACAGCTCCCTCGATAGTCTTTTTGGGGCTCACCGATGGTGCCAGTTTATGCTTACCAAATGCCTTACCGCAAAAGTAGGCCGCAATATCGCATATCCAGATAGCCAAAAATGCCAGCAGAATAAGCTTTCCACCGGCATAACCACTTTGGATTGAAGGATACCACGCTTCGAAATTCAAGCGCAAATGCAAGAGTGCTCCTAAAAAAACCGCTATGTAAAGAACACCGCTAACCGTAATGGCAGCATTAAGGCTTGCTATGGCTTCTTGTTTACGAATGGAAAGGAGTAGTAAAATTGCAAAGCCAAGTAGCAAGACGACAGGTAACCAGATCAAGTTTAGTGCGATGGTCGCCAGAACGGCAGCGCCGATCACCACGCCGGGAACACGATAGGCGAACAGCTCTTTTTGCCGAAACATGGTATAGAATTCCCAAAGTGATACCATGCCGATAACCAGGGCCAGCAGCAGGAAATAATTGCCACCGCTTATAATTAGGAAAATGACCAGTGGTGCACCGATAACAGCAACCAGAATTCGTTTTATTAGTTCGTTCACAGTATTCACCTCAGCTTGTACAGTTCCAAAGACAGGAAGCAATATACGCTTTTCCGGGCAAACTCGATAGAGGGGGGAGAAAAAAAGGAGGGAGAATTGTGAGGCTATCTAATCAATTTGGCGACGCAAGGCTTCAAAACGTGTATAAACGCCTTCGAGGCGATCAATGACACGGCCGAAGCTGCGCTCTTCAATTGCCTGATCCAGTTCACTCACGGATTGACGAATCAGATCGAGATTGTAGTATTCCATTGCGGTATGTAGCTTAACACACTGACCGCGTAAGGCGGAATAGTCTGCATCAATTAAATAACGAATAAACTGCACGTACACGGCGTCAAAGTGCCAGATAAAACTGGTTTTCATACGCTGCTTCAGCTTATCGTCTATATTCAAAGTGCTAATGGTATCAAAAACCGTTTCGGTCAGCGAATGTTTTTCGCTGCGATCTTTAAGTACAAATTCGATCTTGCGGCGGGCATCTTCAAGCAAAAAAGGCTTGGTAATAAAATCGTCAGCACCATATTCGATGGCCTCAATAAGCGTCTCAACATCTGTTCGTGACGTTACAATTACAACAGCAACATCATTCAGGTGTGGAATTTGACGCAGCTCCTCAAGCGCCATCAAACCATCCATGTCTGGCAACACCAGATCGAGTAAAATAGCATCCGGGCGATTGTCGTAGAGATAGCGAATGGCATCGGAGGCAGTTTCGGCTACTATTGTATCGTGGCCTGCAGCAGTTAAAACCTGCCGAAAAGACTCGCGAACGACAGCGTCGTCATCGACGACCAGGATCGAAGCTCTCTCCTCTGATGTCGTTGCACCAGAGAGAGAATCATTGTTACTAAAAGTCATTACGGCACCTGTTACAGATAGCGATCGATAAATTCTTTCAATTCGAACACGCCATCTTCCAGCACGATTTTATCAGCCAGCTCGATCGGCACTTCTTCGAAATAAAAGTTATCTACCTGTAAATTATCCACCTTTTTATCCAGAAGCTCGGTTGATTCGTTCTGCGAAAAGCGAACAGGGTAGGTTCGTTTTAACAACACCTTGCTGGTTTCACCTGCAATATATAGCGGCTTGTTCATTTCTTTGGCCAGCACGGCAATTGAGTGGGTTCCGGTCTTGTTAATATAAGACGTTTCGGTAAAGCGATCGGTTCCGGTCAGCACAAAATTACACTCATGAACGGCTCGTGCCATATCTGAGTCCGGAATGAGACGTACTTTAATACCCGCCTTCGCTAAGCGCATGGCCATTTCGGCACCTTCATTCAGCGGTCTGCTTTCGGTGCAGATAACGCGAAAACGCTTCTTCTGCTTTCTTGCTTCCATCAAGATCGACTCGACGACACTACTTGCAGAATGTGTAAGCACAACATGGTGATCCAGAATCAGACGGCAACCCCACTTGGTGATGACACCGACATTTTCTTCTGCAAAACCACGGAGTCGCTTTATCTCTTCCAGTGTAGAAACGCGGATTGCAGTGATATCTTTCTGCTCTTTGGGAATATTCTGAATAAAGTCCAGAACGAAGCGGGTGCGGTTGTAAATGAGCGCCATCAGAGGCTTTGCGCGTACCAGCGCATTACTCAACTTGGAAAGGGCCTGAATTAATTCGGTGCGATTGCGATAGAGCTGCTTTTCAACAAACGCCTCAACAATATCTAATGCCCTGTTTGAGAGGTAAATTGAGCCGTGCCTGGAATCTGCCCGAATTGTTTCCACATCATCACGCCAGTATTCCATTTCGGACTGATGGTTATCTTTTTCTTTCTTAGCCGACATGTTCATCCATCCATTTTAAATAGGTTGATAACCCACGCATAACAGGCAGTGCCAGGATTTCCGGAACGTCATATGGATGCAACTCCAAAAGACGTTTCTCAAGACTGTCATAGACCTCAGCGCTGGTTTTTATAAATAATTGTATCTCTTCTTCTTCACAAATATTGCCTTGCCACATGTAAACAGATCGGATACCCGGCACTAAATTGCAGCATGCAGCAAGACGTTCAGTTACTAACACATTAGAGATCTGCTTTGCCGTATCGTGGTCAGGCACTGTGCAAAACACGAGTATTGGATTCGTTTTCATGAGATAAAAAAGGTAATCCTTACTGGAAAGCAAAATCAAGCGCATTTTTAAGCATATTTGGTGAATATACGCAACAACTCGTGTTGAAATACTGTCTAAATCACGCTAATCGAGGAATTGATTTTAAATTTTGTAAAATTCACGCCCCAAATTCAGTAAATTCTCGCTCACAATTGTGCACTATCACGTTCTCGAGAAAAAGATGAACGTATGTTATTGAGCTAATTGCAGAACGAAAATTTAGATACCGGGATGTACTTTGGAGAACATGCATTTAATCGTGAGTAATCGGCAGGGTGAACTTATACATCTGAAAGAACTTCAACCTGCTGGAATGAAGCTGGTTAAACCCGTTGCACTTGAAAAGAAAGATTTTATTCCTCTTCCTGCAGGAACCGTCATTAAACCATTGTTTGGCCGGGTGCCAATGGGTTATGACCCTGATTTGCAAAAATCTATCCGCCTGCATGACTATCGCGGTGAGCGCGTTTTCCCGGTGTCAGCGATTTTGCCTGAGTCGGCATTACAAAATTACCGAAGTGCATATACCCTGGAATTGGATGCCCGGCGTCTGGAACCGGCAAATTATACTGCTGTAGGGGGTAACGAAGACAAAATATTCTCTGCCGCACTCCAGCTTCCGGCCCCGTCGACAACACGTCTGGACATCTCGGTAGAGGAGAGCGTGCAGCAAAATGAAAAGATAGCTGTCCATCTGCAAGACGATCCAGAGCATATCGTTGTATTTCACTCCCTGTCTGAACTCAGTTCGGAGCTTGGTTCGATCTTCGAGAAGCTCTTAAATAAGTTGGAGGAAGAGAAAGACCAGTGCTATATGGTCTGCAGTGCAAAAGTTTTGGCTGAAAACCCGCAATGGAAAAAACGATTTAAGCGCATTTCCCTGACTGCAAACTCGCTACAACCTCAATTTTACAATCGTTTTCACAGCTCAACAAAAGAAGCTTTTGAAGTAATGTCAAAACAGTTGGAAATACTTGCTGCAGAATCGAAAGCAGCTCTTGCCTATCAGACATTTCCAGGTCTTACCGACCATCCGATGGAAATGGCCGCTTTAACTAAAGCAATTGAGACGTATAACATCGATCACTTGCAGGTTAACAATATAGCCTGTGATCCCGATTGGTATGTTGAGGAGCTTGCTCTTTTTCGCCAGCATCGACAAATGCTCGGCATGCAAGAATGGTGGTCCGAGCTAAATTCGCTGGATATAGAAATTCATACTGTTACGCAACATGTAAGTACAGGCGTCTAATTCAGCTCGACCCCGACCATAGACATATCATCTCGGCTGACCACGCTGGCAGCATTGGATTCAGCCACCCCAAATACCTTTTCGAGCACATCACTCATCGAGCGACTATGCACCTCTTCAATGCAGTCAATTAGTCGCGACGGATATATTGCTGAATTCTTATCCGCGTAAGCTCGCGTAACGCTATCAGAATAGATGTATATTCTTTCGCCATACTGAAGCTTTAGTTCCTGTGTAACATATTGTGCCTCTGGAAGTAATCCAACCGGCAGACCACCTTCTTTTACAAAAGCAGCCTCCCCATCAACATTGACCTTTACACAGGCAGGATATCCGGCAACGGTGAACCTTAAGATGCGTGACTTACGATTATAGACACCATAAAAGAGTGAAAAGAATTGCGGATTCTCGAAATCGTTCTGAAACTGTCGGTTTAACAAATCGATTACTTCATTTGGCGTTCGCAAGTTATGCGCATCATCCGAAGAAGGCTTAAAAAGCGTATATCCGCCAAGTGACGGAGTCAGCATACGCGTTAGGCTTACAGACAACAATGCAGCAGCCAACCCCTGGCCACTAACGTCGATGAGGTAAATACCAACATTCTCGTCATTCAGCTCAATCATGTTCAGCATATCACCAGATAACTCTCTCGAAGGACGCAGCTTCCACGCCAGGGAAAGGCCTTCGAAGGGCAATAATTTCTTTGGCAACAGAGACTGCTGGATTTGTGACGCGGCAACAAGCATTTGACGCATTCGGTCGTTCACCCGCGTCAAATGTTGGTTGTCCTTATGCACCTCGGAGTTGGTAGCAAAAAGTATTTCTTCGTTGCGAATAATGCGTTCACCGGCACGAATCCGTGCACGCAACTCAGCTGGGTAGCACGGCTTACGCAAAAAGTCGTCCACACCGCTTTCTATTGCCTCAACCATTTCACTTTTCTTCTCGACAGAGCTTAACATAATAATATAAACATAGCCGGAGCGAGGCACTTCGCGAATTTTCTTTACCAGATCAAGACCATTCATCTCGGGCATTAACCAATCCACTATAACAATAGAGAAGGAATCCTGACAGAAAGATTTAAAGCCAGACAGCCCGTCGCGGCGCCACTCCGTTTCATACCCCCACTTGATAAGGCAACTTTTCAGGAATACACCAGTATTCTTTTCATCTTCAATTAGCAATACTTTCATCGCACCACGCCTCCATTCTTTTCACCCTTTTTATCATCGAATCCTTTGCCGAAAAAATAAAAAGATTCTTCAATAAGTGGCTGAAAGCTCCGACAACGTAATTAGAAAAGAATAAGAAGTTGTGCAAATAGCTTGATAAAAAAAGGATAAGATATGACGGAGAAGCGGGAAATTCAGCTTGTAGAGCTCGATGGATCTCTTGAAGTAGGAAATGCACCAGAATTGCGTCATCAACTGCAAACAGAAGTAGAATCTGGTTCGGAGTGGGTAATCATCGATCTCAGCAGAGTAACGTTTATCGATAGCTCCTGCTTGGGCATTCTGGTAGTTGCATACAAAACAACACGTCGGAAGGGTGGAGTAATCAAATTTGCGAACCCTTCTTCGCAGGTAAGACAAATATTTGACCTCACAAGATTAAGCCAGCATGTTGAAATTTACGATTCCCTGGCCGAATGCGAAGAGAGCTTCGTCTGATTAGACGCTGTTTCTTAGCGCAGATCCAATATCATGTAAATTGAAAGGCTTTGCAACGCATGCTGTGAAGCCGAAAGCCTTGTAGTTACTCATTATCGGATCATTTGAATAGCCGCTGGATACGATAGCATTTACATCCGGGTCAATTTCTTTGAGCATTAATATCGCATCCTTTCCACCAATGCCTCCCGGAATGGTCAAATCCATAATTACTGCATCAAAACGCTCATCTTTGTCGAGGGCTTCTTTATAAATTTCAAAAGCCTCTCCTCCATCAACCGCCGTCTCTACTGAATAACCCAGCCGGTTTAGCATCAAACCAACCAAACTGCGAATCGATTCTTCGTCGTCCATTATTAATACACGTCCTTCACCAGTCTGCATGGCCTCGGGAGATTCCTCGACAATGGCCTCTTTGTCGGGCACGGCTGGTAACAGAATAGTAAACATGGTCCCTTCGCCTTCGACAGAATCCACGCGAATATAACCATCGTGTTTAGAAATGATAGAGTAGCAGGTTGCAAGACCAAGCCCACTCCCCTCTTCTTTCGTAGTAAAATATGGATCAAAAATTTTACTGCGAATGTCTTCCGGAATACCGGGTCCCTCATCTGCAATGCTAATTTGCAAATAGTCTCCCTGCGGCATGGGATGATGTGGGAAATCCTGTTCCGATCGGATAGAAAGATTTCTACAAGAGACGTGCATTTTGCCCTTGCCTTTCATTTCCTGAAGCGCGTTAATAACAATATTATTCACAACCTGACTAATTTGTCCCTTATCCGCTTCAACTGGCCACAGATCATCTGGAAAATCGCAGCTGTAGGAAATCTTGCTGCCAACCAGAGTAAATTCGACCGTTTCCAGAACCAGTTCCCTAATGCTTGCGGGCCTTTTCAATGGAGCACCGCCTTTAGAGAAGGTTAGCAGTTGATGGGTTAAATCGCGTGCGCGATTGCTTGCACTTTCGGCTTCTTCCAAACGCTTGATGCTATTTGCTGAAATTTGATCATCAATTTTTGCAAGGGCAATGTTTCCAATAATGGCCGTTAACATATTATTAAAATTGTGTGCAATTCCCCCGGCTAATATTCCTATAGACTCGAGCTTGAGCACTTTTTGGATTTCTTCTTCCATCTTTTGCTGATCGGTAATATCGCGAAAGGCAATTACAGTCCCGCTGATCTGGCTGTTCTCATCATTTATCGGTGCAACACTGAGGCTGATAATTGAAGGAGAATCGTTCTCTTGATGGAGCATGATATGGGCATGCTGTTCAACTTTACCGGTGCGTAACACTTCACGGGTCGGATCCAGCAGTTCCTCTTGCTTCTTCTCGGTTGACAACTTTAGCACATCAAGAATATTGCAGCCGACGGCACGAAGTCGGTTTACACCTGTAATTTTTTCGGCAGCAGGGTTCATGAACAGAATAACATTTTCTTTGTCAGCAGTAATCACACCATCGGTAATGCTATGCATGGTAACTCTTAACCGCTCTTGTTCACTGCTGAGCTCTTGCATGGAACGTTTGCGTTCGATGGCGCTGGCAATATGCTGTCCGACAAAGATCAACAGCTCCATATCCTTTTCACTAAAGCGAATATCTGAGCTGTAACTTTGCACAACGATCGCACCAAAACCACTATCTGCACGGACAAATGGGACACAAACCCATTCAACGGCCATTTCTCCAAAGATATCATATCTACCTTCTTCAACCCCTTTCTTCATCCGTTCACGAGTGAGATGCAGCGGCTTACCCTCACGTATCGCATATTCAGTAAGGCCATTCGTTTTAGTACGAGGCGTAGGAAAACTATCGAAGGCGTCGATAAAATAAGGGCAGTCCAGAGTGTCACTTGCACGATCATATAAAGCAATGTAGAAGTTTTCCGCATAGGTTAACTGTCCAACTACTGAGTGGATCGCTTCATAAAATTCATCCATGTCATCAGAGAATGAAGTAATAGCAGCAATACTATATAGCGCCCTCTGTCGCCTGTCCGCTTCCTTGCTTTCAGTAATATCACGAAAAACAGCCTGAACAACTTTCTTAGTTCCCATGCGGAATAAATTTGCCGATACTTCGGCAGGGAAAACCACACCGCTGCGGTTAATAACATCTATTTCGAAGCGGACATAGCCTTTGCGGATCAGTTCGGTTGTGGCGGAACGTAACAGAGCGTGCTGTTCTCTCGGATAAAAGCTACTGATATTCAAGGAAGTAACTTCTGCATCCAAGATGCCAAATTTTGACAACACCTGTTCATTGCAATCCAGCAAGCGCCCGGAGATCTCATAAATTATGATGCAGTCATTCGAGAACTGAAACAAGTTACTATACTTTTCTTCACTAGAGCGTAGTGCGATTTCTGCCAGTCGCTTTTCGGTAATATCCTGATGAATAGACAAAATAGCCTTTTCACCCTGATAATTTACCAAAGCAGTATTGACGTCCATTAAGCGTTCGCGATTATCTTTGCGCAGCTGACGCATCTCGAAATGGGTCGTACTTCCTTTTAAGACCGTTTCACGAATACAGAATTGCACCAGTGAAGGCTTTTTGGTAATGCTTTCAATTCGCATCTGCAAAAATTCTTCCTGGCTAAAGCCATAGACTTCGCAGGCACGTTCATTTACATCCAGAATGGAGTGGTCAGCAAGATTATATATGATTATTGAGTCATGCACATTATCGAATAGCCCACGGAGGTCGCTTTCCTTTTGCTGCAATTCTTCCTCTTTGGTCTTTCGCTCGCGGATTTCTCTCTGCAGAGTTTTAATGGCGACGCCACGTTCTGCCACCATCTGATAGAGTTGGCGCAATCCGGGCCTGAATACGAAAGCACCCTCTAAAAATAAAACCAGCAGCATGATCGCAAGAATCCAAACTTCTATTTCTTGAATCCAGGCAATCCGAACTTCCGATGCTGTTGCATAGTCGTTGGCCAGTTCATCCAGCTTCTGGATATATGCCGCGCCATGAATCTGAATCAGATTCGTTAATTCTTCACGACTAATCTGAACCTTATCTTGTGATGTTTTTTGTTGAAAGACTGTTTCGATTAGCTGAACTTTTTCCGCAACTCGCTGAAGATCCGGTTCTGCTTTTTCGAGTAAGACATGAGCTGTCTCAATAGGCGTGTAGCTTCCGACATCTCCCAGGGCGATGTCCAGCTTGTCGTGATAGTTCTGCAACATACCGAGCAAAGACTGGATGCGGCCGAAGATAATATCGTAGTTTGTTGTGTCGCCAGCCTGAGGCATTTCTTTTAACGCATCATTTAAATCGGCGATATAAACGCGCTGTCGACTGGCAATAGAGATAAGGCTAGAGTCGTTAGACTGTTGCACAAGGGAGTAGTAAATAACGGCGAATCCAGCCATCGCAAGAAAGGCGATAAAGCCAAGACTGATCATATAGCGAAATTTCAGCTTACCTTCGCTTACATATCGAACCTGCTTTGTACTGTCGCTCATTCCCAACTCCAAGAGTATCTGCATTCATTGCAATAGCAGTCGCAATAAATCATGCGACATGCAACCCCACATGGGGTTTCCATTTTACTTGTCTGTGACGAACTGTCTATGTCTTACCGACAAGCCGGGTTAAGATTTTAGTTGGGCAGCCAAATCTTTTATGCTTACGTCTTATTCGTTTACTGAGTTTTGATTTACAGCATCAGTAGTTGATTGTAAAATTTCTTTAAGCGCTTTACCCAAAAGCTGCACATTATATGGTTTAAGGATTCGCCCCTTAAAACCATGGGAAAGATATTCAGCCATAACCGGGTCGTTGGAATAACCACTTGAAACAAGTGCATTAATATTCGGTTCTATTTTAATAAGTTCTTCGATTGCATCTTTTCCACTCATTCCTCCCGGTACAGTCAGGTCGAGAAGAACAGCATCGAAAGGTTCGTTCTCCAGAATCGCCGTATTAAACGCATCGATTGCAGCTGCTCCGTCATGCGTTAAAACATAAGAATAACCAAGTTTATCGAGCATTGCGCTGGCAACGTCCAGAATTGTTTGCTCGTCATCCATTACCAGAATTTTACCCGTTCCGTTCATTAGAGCCTTGCTAGGCTTGTTCTTCTTAACCATGAGTTCGGGAATGGCGGGAAGGAGGATTGTGAACTCAGACCCCTTCTGATAGTCTGATTCAACAAAGATATAGCCATCATGACGCTTAATTATCGAGTATGATGTCGCAAGTCCCAGACCACTCCCCTTCTGCTTCGTGGTAAAGTATGGATCAAACACCTGTTCGAGATATTCCCTGGGAATCCCTACTCCTTCATCCCCAACCACGATACGAACGTAATTTCCAGGGATAAGCAGGATATCGCGAAAGTGGGTATTTTCGTAGACCGGAAAGTTCTCGCACAACATATAGATTTTTCCGCCATTGGGCATTGCCTGTGCCGCATTTAGAACGAGATTGTTTATTACCTGGCTAATTTGCCCCTCATCGACCTCCACATTCCAGAGTTTTGGAGCGATTAAAAATTCTGATTTGGATCTGCTTCCTCGCAAAGCAAATCCAGCGGTTTCGGTAATAATGTCCTGAATTGAGGCCGCCCGCTTAATTGGCGCGCCACCCTTGGCAAAAGTTAATAACTGCTGAGTCAGCTCACGCGCACGCATTGCGGCCCGTTCTGCGTCGTCCAGACGCAGGCTTACAACCTCATTATCTGAAACAGACAGTTTTCCAAGTGAGATATTCCCAATAATTGCAGTCAAAATATTATTAAAGTCGTGCGCGATCCCTCCGGCAAGAACGCCTAGCGATTCAAGCTTTTGGGTTCGTCTAACCTCTTCCTCGAGTGCAACCTGATGCGTAACATCCCGAAGCACAAGCACGGAGCCAATTCGCTCTCGATCCGCATTATACATTGGCTTAAGCGTGCTGGTAATCTTGTATTTTCTGCCGTCGCGCTGCAAAATTTCAATAGGCATATTTTGCTGATAATCTTCAGAATCTTCGAGAAGCTGAGACATACTACTGCCGTTATTTATTTTGAGATTTTGAGTTAGCGAGCGTAGACCTTTCCCGATAACCTCTCCCGAGTTGCAGTTAAGCAATCTACCGGCAACCTCATTCATCAAAATAACATTGTTCTGCGTGTCTATGGCTACAACGCCGTCACCAATACTTTTCACCGTTACACTTAACCGTTCTTTCTCTTCAGCCAGCGCTTTCTGAAAACGCATATGATCGGTAACGTTGCGTGCCACGACACGCACTAGAGGTGCCCCCGTGACAGGTATGCGTAACGAGTTGCGATATTCCAAAACAACGGTTTCACTGTTACGACTCAGAATACTTAAATAACCGGAGTTTTGTTCTTCATCGCGAAGTTTTTGCAGATACTCTTCAAACGTTTCAACCGACTCTTCAGTAACGAAGTCTGCCAGTGAGGCATTATTTAATGAGTCTGACGCGTCTACAGCAAACAGTTCAACCATTGCGCGATTTACCGAGATCAACTTGCCATTGAAATCATGCGTAAAAATACAGTCCGTACTATTTTCCACGATATCGCGATAACGCTGCTCACTATCCACAAGAGCTGTTATCGCATTATTTCTCTCGGTAACATCCTCTGCCATAAGAATAATAAACTGTGGGTCATCATCAGAGTTTTTCACTAGTGTGGCAGTCAGCTGCACCGAGATCTCCGGATTATCCCCCTGGCCAAGTCGGCATTCCAACTGATGGCGTCCGCCAGACAAATTCAATTTTTCCAACAGCTCAACATGATCGGGCACACCCGCATCGGCACTATAGTAGTCTTTAAACAACTTGCCGCGCAAATTATAGTCTTCAACATAAAGCATTTTTTTAAGCGCAACATTCGATTCGAGGATACGACCGTCAAGTCGCAGAAGAAGAATCCCTATTCCTGCATTATCAAAAATTGTGCGGAAGCGCTCCTCACTTTCAGCAAGCGCCGTTTGAACAGTATTACGATCTGTAATATCACGCGAGTTCACAACAATGCCGGCAATAATAGGATTATCAATAAGATTACTGGCCATTGCTTCAAGATAGGTCATTTGACCATTGCTATTTCGAATGCGATACTCCAGTGGCCCGTGAAAATCCGGCTCATCAATCAATCGCTTCACTTCCTGTTGCAATACGTTTAGATCATCCGAATGCACAAAATCAAAAATACACGTGTTCAGCATCTCAGGTGCTTGGTACCCGAGTAGCTTTTCGACAGATGGGCTAATGTATTTAATCGTGCCATCCGGCTCCAAAACAGTAATGATATCGCTGGAATATTGAACAAGTGAACGAAAGCGTTCTTCCTTCTCACGAAGTGCTTTCTCGGTTGCTTTCCGTTCTGAAATATCTCTACCAATTGCGAGCACCGTCTCACGACCGTTAAAGTCGAAGATCTGTGAATTTACCTCAAACGGGATGAGTTGTCCGTCTCTGGTCTTGCCATATATTTCGAGAAGCTGTTTTCTATTCCGCCGCAATTTTCTAAGCTGCAGTGGCAGTCGATGATACTCGTCCTCAGGTAAAAGGTCCTTCAGCCGCAACCCCTTCATTTCATCAACAGAGTAACCAAAGATGCTGCACGCTACACTATTTGCCTCAATAATTTGAAAGGCGTTTTCCTCTATAATCGGAAATACCAGAACCACATCGCTCATCCCGCCAAAGAGCCTCTGATAGCGCGCTTCACTTTGTATTGAAGCAACGGCCAACTGATTGTTCTCGACAGCAACTCCGGCGATATCAGCAGCGATTCCCATGAGTTCGATTTGGCGCATCGTAGGAACGATTGGCACATCGCTATATATTGTTAGTGCCCCAACGGCTTTATCATTCTGTAAGAAAACCGGCATTGAGCAGGAAGACTGAATATTAAACTCTTTAGCAAATTGCTTTACCGCCTCCCAATGCCGATCGTTCTGAACATCCTCACAAATAATCAATTTATTTTCAACAATAGAACCGACACATGGGCCGTTTCCAAGCTCACAGTTCATCACCGCGCTCAGGCGACGGAATTCTTCAGGCATACCAGGTGCTGCTGCCAAATTTATCGTATTTCTCTGTTCATCGAGAATTGAAATAGAGCATCGAATACCTGGAATTTGCTCTTCGATGAATTCTGCAACTTCCTTTAGAATTTGATCGAGTGTCGTGCCACGAGCCATCGACTCGAGCAGTCGTTTCTGGCCGGTCAAAATGTCTTCTGAAGCCTTGCGTTCGGAATTGTCTCTAATCAGTGTTTGAATACTAATTTTTCCATCACTCTGAAAAGGCAGACTCGTCATTTCAATTGTCGCAGGCAAACCATTGGCGCGAACAATTCGCTGCTCATATAAATATTCCTGGACGCCATTCTTAACGATATTCTTGAAACGTCGACGCATATCTGCCACGACTTCCACCGGAAAAAAGGCAAGCAGATCCACACCAATCAGCGTTGTTTCTTCATCTGCGGCAAGAAGCTTTGCCCCGGCAGGATTAATAAACTCAATCTTACCCATGTCGTGAACAACGATCATTTCCTGGCTATGTTCGAGCAAGCGGCGATAGCGTTCTTCACTTTTACGCATCAATTTTTCAAAACGGCTACGCTCGGTTATTTCCTGCAGCGTACCTTGGAACACAACACCATCTACCGTGCTTAGTTTATCGCCCAGGGATTCAATTTGAATTTCACGGCCGCTGCTATGCAGTCCCCGATACTCCATATCCAATGGAGTGGAAGCCGTATTCAGGCAGTCTCGGATAGCTGAGGCAACAGAGTCGCGGTCTTCTGAATGGACAAACTCGGAAAAATCTCTGCCATGCAAATAATCTCGTGTAACACCAAAAATTTCTCCAAACCTGGGGTTTGCATAGGTAATTTTTCCATCCTCTACCCGATAAACTCCAACCAGAGACTTTTCAACTAATGTTTCATAGCGCGGACTAAGCTGTTCTTGCAGCGAATTCAGAAGTTGATAACTACCAAATAGCAAACAGACGAATCCCAGTGGAAGAAAGAGAAAACGAAAAGCGGCACCGAGTGGTACAAGGAGGGAATATTCCTGGATTAGTTCGGGAGTTAAATTGTGAAATGCGCTGCCAACCATTGAATTTGTCAGAATTAAGCCAATGCCAAGCCAAATCGTCCAGTATCCACGCAAAGGTATTTTTATCAGCCTTTTAGTCAAACGATAAAATGCGATGCTGGCAACAACAATAATTGAAATACGCAACAGACTCAACCACAGCATTAGACGATCCTGGTTCATTTTTGAGCATGCACAATGGCATTTAGCTCGTTAGGGCAAACTGTATTGGATAGTAGAAGACTGGAATGCAAAATTACCTGCCGGGATGACAATCTCAGCGCTTATCTTGCAAGTCATCGTTCTACATTATACAACTGAAAATTGCGAATGTATATATTATTTTGCGTAGACCGGAAAAATGTCTACAGGCAGGCGGGAAAGCTTCGAGGATACAAAAGCCTTCCTGCCTCGAACGTCAAAACCTCTCAACCCTCTCCATTCGAGAGATCAACCAGGACCTTACTATGTTCGAGACAGGAAGATCTGCTTCTGTCTTAGTCCATTTGTTTTCTCAAGAAGGTCGGGATATCCAGATCTTCTATATCATTATCCATACGAACATTATCGGTACCGGTCTTAAGCTGTTGTCTGTTTGGAACCTCTTCAGGCTTTTTCTTCTCACGCATAAACGTAGGAAGGTCCAACAGCTTCGGACTTGTTTCTGCGGCGACCGTTTCCTGCTTCGGCGGCTCATTTGCAACGCGCTCTTCGACCATAAACCCGGTAGCAATTACGGTAATAAAAATCTCATCCGTCAGGTTATCATCGAGTACGGCACCAAAAATTACGTTAGCATCTTCGCCAGCCTCTTCGTAAATAATCGTTGTGGCTTCACTAACCTCATAAAGAGACATGTCTGGTCCACCGGTAATATTAACCAACACGCCACGTGCACCGTTGATGGAAACACCTTCCAATAGCGGACTGGAGATAGCCTGTTGGGCAGCCTGAATGGCCTTACCTTCGCCACGTGCGGCGCCGGTTCCCATAAGGGCATCACCCATTTCAGCCATAATGGTGCGAACATCTGCAAAGTCCAGATTGATAAGTCCGGGAACGGTGATGAGATCGGAAATACCTTTGGTTGCATGCAGCAACACATCGTCAGCAACTTTAAATGCGTCAAGTAGCGGAGTAGACTTGTCCACTACGGCAAAAAGACGCTGATTAGGTATAACAATTAGAGTATCGACAACTTTGCGCATTTCTTTAATACCTTCTTCAGCGCGTTTTAATCTTTTTATTCCTTCGAAATTAAAGGGCTTGGTAACGATACCAACAGTAAGTGCTCCAAGCTCTTTGGCAATCTCAGCAACCACAGGTGCAGCACCTGTTCCGGTTCCACCACCCATGCCGGCGGTAACAAAAACCATGTCGGCTCCGGTAAGCAACCGGGCAACTTCTTCACGATCTTCTTCAACCGCACGAGCACCTACATCAGGATTAGCACCGGCGCCGAGTCCCTGGGTCAACATTTGACCAATTTGCAGCTTTTGCGGTGCAAGATTTGTCTCGAGTGATTGGGAATCGGTATTTACCGCAATAAAGTCTACACCAAACAACCCCGAATTCATCATCGTATTAATTGCGTTTCCACCGGCGCCACCAACACCAATAACCTTCAGTTTCGCGTTTCGTTCTGCTCTTTCGTCAAATTCAATGGCCATAATTTCAGCCTCCTTTTAATGGTTGATCTCTTTTTGCTATTGATCTCTCGTCAATTTATATGCAATGCGCTTAGAAGAAGCGCTTAAAAAACTGGCTAAAGCTAGACATCACGTCTTCCCAGAGATTCACATCGTCTCCGCGAACAAAGGACGTCTTTTCATTATATTTTGCACCGTAAAGACAAAGCCCTACCGAAGTGCTATAGATTGGACTGCGAACAGAGTCTGTAAGACCACCAAGATATTTAGGTAATCCAAGTCTTACCGGAACACCCCATATCTTTTCTGCCATATCAGCAGTTCCCTCAAGAAGAGCACCGCCACCGGTAATCACCGCTCCGGCAGCCATAAGTTCGAGCAAACCGGACTTATGCATCTTCTGATAGGCCAGGGTCAACAGCTCTTCCATGCGTGGGGCAACGATATCAACAAGAACCGATTTGGAAATCGTTCTGGCGGGACGCCCACCAACTCCCGGCACCATTATGGTATCGCTTTCGGTGAGGTTTTCGCGCGTTACGGAACCGTGCTGTAGTTTAATTTCTTCCGCTTGATCTGGCGGAGTACGCAATCCGATTGCGATATCATTCGTTACATGCGTTCCACCCAGCGCAACGACAGAAGTATGCTGAATATGTCCATCGAAGAACATTGCAATATCAGCGGTTCCACCACCAAAGTCGACCAGCGTTACACCCAGCGATCGCTCATCATCATCCAGAACAGCCAGGCTGGAAGCAAGCGGTTCCAGAATAATGTCTTCAACATCATATCCGGCGCGCTGCACGCTTCGCACTATGTTCTGTGCCGACGTAACGGCAGCCGTTACAATGTGAACTTCTACTTCCAAGCGAACACCGGACATACCGATCGGATCCGGAATACCATCCTGATCATCCACTATAAATTCTTGTGGAATTACATGGATAATCTCACGATCAATTGGAAGAGCAAGTGCCTTGGCAGCATTTATAGCGCGATCGACATCTTCCTGTGTGATCTCATGATCATCGCGGGAAACACCGACCATGCCTTTGCTATTGAGGCTGCGAATATGGTCTCCGGCAATACCGACATAAACCGTATCGACCTCAACACCAGCCATAATTTGAGCTTCGTCCAGGGCAGAGCGCACCGATGAGACGGTCTTGTCAATATTGACAACCACCCCTTTGCGCAATCCATGCGAAGGTGAACTTCCGATGCCGACAACATTCAGTTTTCCGTCGGTATCCTCTTTGACGATAACAGCACATATCTTTGTCGTGCCGATATCCAGTCCGGTTATAATGCGACCTTCCATATTCAGACTCTCTGGTTTAGTTAGTCTTTCTTTTGCAAAATTATCCGATCCCTGAAGGTCAGGTCGAGACGCTGCACAGTCGGCAACATTTCGGCGATCGGCTTTTTATTCAAAAATTCACTCAGTAGAAACAAGCGTTCATAATGGCGTTCTTTTCCAAGACGAACCAGTGCCCCACCACGCACCAGATAGAGCTCTGGCCAGCGATCTTTCTTAATGTTAATCTCCGAAATCAATGAGAGTAGTTTTTCATCCACTTCACGGATTTTCTTGACTAGTTCTATGGCCTGAAAAAGCGGCGTGCGATCTTCTTCAAGTTCGGCAACACTGAGCCCGGTAACCAGCGGCAGGTTACCAACCGGCATACGTGGCAAACGCTCTAACATAGTTCCTGACTCGTCTACCATATAAACAGATTTGTCGATCATATATAGAACAGGAACGCGTTCTTTCACGCTTATCAATACGGTTGCCGGCAGTGCACGAGCGACATTCGCAGCACGGATATATTTGTTCTCCATTAGATTGCTGGTTATATCCTCAACGCTCATTCGAAACATTGCTTCTTCAATTTCAATGCCGCTAGCCTCGGCAATATCCTCTTGCTCCAAATAGTTGTTTCCGCTTATTTCCATGTTTTCAACACGAAAAAAGTCGCTGCGAAAGAACAGCTGCATGCCGATAGAATAGACGATGTAAAAACCAATAAATGCTACCGCCCAAATCAGAGCTTCCCGTGGAGAGGGATAAAACATCGTTTTTCGCTTTAAGACTTTCCGCTTCATTTCAGTATCCAATAACAGGTATAGACCATTTTTTCTTAACTCGACGCTGCCTTTGGCAGCATGTCCACTATTTCTTCAGCTATTCGGCCAGCAGCACCGGGGCGAGCCAGTGTCTTCCAGGCTCTTCCCTGCTCTGTTCGCTTTTCTGATGACTCCAGAAGTGTGCTTAAGGCATCGAAAAGATGATCCGCCCATTTTTCACCTTCTTTAACCATTATTGCGGCACCGGCTTCTTCGACCATTTGGGAATTTAATTCCTGATGATTTCCTGCGGCGTATGGATAAGGCACCAAGATAGTCGACTTTCCGGCAATCGCGAGTTCGGCAAGGCTGCTTGCCCCTGCTCTGCAAACGATGACGTCTGCTGCAGCAAAAGCAGCTGCCATATTCTCAATATATGGCAGAACTAAAACGCGCTTGTCATTTACCGTAAGCTTTGACTTAACCGCCTCGTATTCCCCGCTTCCAGTTTGCCAGATTACTTGAACCGTTTTATCTGCCAAAAGCTGCGGTAGTAAGGCATTAATAGCATTATTGATTGCACGTGATCCCTGACTGCCGCCAAATACAAACAGCGTGCGTTTATCAGCTTCCAGCTTCCAGTGTGCAATCGCCTCTTCGCGAGTGGTCTCACCCATTTTGCGAATTGGATTGCCGGTTATTACCAACTTCTGTCGATACGCATCGAAATGCTTCGCAGCCTGCTCGAAAGCAAGACAAATTTTCTGGGCATAACGCGCCAGAAGGCGCGTTGTTACACCCGGATGAGCATCCTGCTCCTGTATCAGCACCGGCACCCCCGTACGGGAAGCCATGTATAAAATAGGGCCGGTTACATAGCCGCCCATACCAATGGCAACTTCCGGCTTAAAATCGCGAACAATTTTCCAACTGCTAATCAAACTGCTTACCAGCTTGAATGGAAACAGCAGGTTCTTCATGGTAAAACTCCGGGTAAAACCGGAAATCCAGATTGTGCGCATCGGAAGATCATGCTTTGGCACAATCTGCGTTTCGATGCCGCCTATGCCACCGACATAAAGGAACTGAAAATTGCCACGTTCTTTCAGCGCTTCAATTGTTGCCAGCGCTGGGTAAACGTGTCCACCAGTTCCACCACCGGCGACAAGAATGCGTCCTGTATGTTCCGTGTTATTCACCATAAATCCTTAAGCTGTACGACGTTTCTGACTCGTCTTTGCTCTTCCCTTTGTCGTCTTCGCCTTGCGTAGCGGCGGCTTTGTTGGACGATTCTTTTGCAAATTGTAACCTTTAACCTGTTTTTTGCCCAGCGTATCATTTGCAATGCGCATCAGCAAACCGGCATACATGCAGGAGAACAAGAGTGCGGTTCCACCATAACTCACGAAGGGTAACGGTAGTCCGGTCGCTGGTAAAAGCTGCATGGTCACCATCATGTTCACCAGGGCATAGAGGGTAAAATGAGTTGTTAGACCTACCACCAGATAGAAATCAAATCTATTCTGCGTTCGCGAGGCGGTTTTGATGCCGCGTGCCAGGATAATCAGGAAGAGCGCAATTACCGCACAGGTTCCTAAAAAGCCAAGCTCTTCGCCGATGATTGCGAAAATAAAGTCTGTGTGTGCTTCAGGCAGAAAAAACATCTTCTGCGTACTGTGTGCAAAACCAACGCCGTTTATACCGCCGCTTCCAAAACTCACCAGCGATTGATATACCTGATATCCGCTTCCGCTTATATCATCTCCCGGTGAAAGGAATGACAGCATACGCTGCATTTTATACGGCGATATTATCACCGCGATTATCAGCATTGGTACAAAAGACAATCCTGTAAGTGCCAGATGCGATAGTTTAACGGGCGAGACGAACAACATCGTCAGGCAAATAGAGATCAGCATAAATGCACTACTAAAGTCAGGCTGCATCAGCACGAGCAAGGCAAACATTGCGATGTAAAACAGGTGCGGAAACAAGCCTTCAGAATAACTGTTCAAATAGCGCTCTTTGCGACTCAGCGAATCAGCAAAGAAGAAAATCAGCGTAAATTTTGCCACGTCCACAGCCTGGAAATGAATAAAGCCCCAGTGAATCCAGCGTCCGCGTTCGATAAAAGCTGCGTAAAAAAGCAGTGCAAGGCTCAGCATTAAGAAATACCAGGTATACCCATAGAACTTGCGATACGGCAGGGCATACATAATTGTCATTCCGGCAAGACCAACGATGAGGTACATCAGATGGCGCTTCAGGAAAAACAGGTGGTCGCCCCAGTATTGTCGCGCATAGAAAGCACTTGAGCTGTAAACCATAATGATTCCCAGCACAATCAGCAGGAAGAACGATACGACCAGCCATTTGTCTATATAGTGCTTTTTCACAGATTTTGCTCCAGCTCTAAACAAGAATTAATTAACGTATAAACGTCTATTTCTATTACGATTACCGAACTTTAAATAGTGCAAGACTGAGAAGCGCTAAAAGCACGCCTACAATCCAAAAGCGCACAACGACCTTCGCTTCCGGCCAGCCTTTTAACTCAAAGTGATGATGAAGTGGTGCCATCTTAAATATCCGTCTTCCCTCTCCGAATTTTTTTCGGGTATATTTGAAGTAAGACGTTTGCATAATCACGCTGATTGTCTCGGCGACAAAAACTCCGCCAATCAGTATGAGAAATATTTCCTTCTTCACCAGAATGGCGCATGCTCCAAGCGTACTTCCCAAAGCGAGTGAGCCCGTATCTCCCATAAAAACCTGCGCCGGATAACTGTTATACCAGAGAAACCCCATTGCCGCGCCTACAATTGCCAGACAGTAAACGGCCAGCTCTCCACTTCCCGGTAAAAAAACGATATTCAGATAGTCGCTAAACTTATAGTGCCCGGTTACATAACTTATTCCCGCGAAGGCCAACATGGCAATAGCCATCAAACCAGTCGCCAGTCCATCAAGGCCATCCGTTAGGTTAACCGCATTTGAAGAGGCCGTTAACACAAAAATGACCAGCGGGATATAGAAAATGCCAAATTGAATTTCATAATTTTTCAGAAAGGGAAGGCTGGTATTCGCGTTCAGCCCCTGAGCAATAAAGGCATCATTAAAGTAAATCGAGCAGCCCAGAATAAGTCCCAAGGTAAACTGACCAACAATTTTGTATCGTCCAATAAGGCCACGCTTCATCTTCTTAACAACTTTCAGGTAATCATCGAGAAATCCAACGACGCCCATCCAAAGAGTACAAAGCAACAGCATCTGTACGTAGAAGTTATCGAGCTTGGCCCACATCATAACAGAAATCGTTACCGAGCCAAGGATAATGAGCCCGCCCATAGTTGGGGTGCCCTTTTTAGCAAGATGAGATTCAGGACCATCGAGACGGATTGTTTCACCAAGCTGATGTCGCCTTAGCAGATTGATAACACGTGGACCAATAACCAGGCAGAGGAAAAGCGAGGTAATGGCCGCAAGAGCAGCACGAACGGTGATATAACGAAAAACGTTAAACCCGAAGAAGAAATCCTTAAACTCAAATAAAAAATCTGCCAGCATCCTCTAAATCCTTCCGGTTACTACCGCCCGGTTGCCGCAACATCCATGTGGCTTAATACGGTCTCCATACGCATCCCGCGTGACCCTTTTAGTAACACAATGTCGCCTTTCTGCAGATAGTCTTGCAGGTGATCGGCTATTGCTTCATGTGAACTATACCAGTTGCATTCAGTCTGATCCGCGTTTCCGCGAATCTCACTCAGCGCGGCTTTGCTTGCCGGGCCATACAACAAGACTAAATCTAACTGTTCATCAACAGCAAGCCGTCCCATGGCCTGATGTTCTTCCATCTCAAAATCTCCAAGTTCCAGCATATCTCCCATTACCAGAACTGCCCGACCACCCTTTTCCTTCATTGCAGCGAGATACCGTATTGCCGCTGCCATCGAGTCGGGATTCGCGTTATAAGCATCATTTAAATAAAGAATGCCATCGCGGCGAAAGTATTCCATACGCTTTCCCGTTGGGCGAAACGCTTCCAAAGCTTTTTTAATCTGTTCTACCGACAAACCGGCATTTAAACCCACCGCAGCAGCAAACAGCGCATTCATCAATTGGTGCTCACCGGGAATTGCCAGCTTAATATTCGTTTCACCGTTTAGAAGGAACGTTGCACAACCAAGATCATCCAGTTCTGCCAACATGCCCCATACCTCACAGTCTGCCGTTAAACCAACACGGATAGACCTGGCAGCTTTTCCCTTATAATTGCGTAACCGTTCATCTTCCATATTTATGAAGATGGTTCCGGATTCAACGGCGTCTAAAAGCGCCGTTTTTTCTTCATAAATTGCATCAAGACCATCAAAGAAGCCGACATGACCTTTACCAACGTTCGTGACTAATGCATCATCCGGTTTCGCCAATGAGGCTAAGAGACCTATCTCACCCGGATGATTGGTTCCCATTTCCAAAATTGCAAATTTTGAATCAAAATCGAGATCCAACAGCATCAGAGGCAGACCGATATGATTATTTTTATTCCCCTCGCTACGAAAAACAGAAAACCCTTCTGCCAAAACGGCCGCAATCATTTCACGAGTGGTTGTCTTTCCGTTTGAGCCGGTAACACCGATCACCTGTCCACCATAAAAACCGCGGTGCCAGGCCGCCAACTGCTGCAAAAAGTCCAGCGTATTATCTACTGCAACAACATCCCCCTCGAGTGGATGAGCGGCCAGCCAATCATGCTGAACAACCACTGCACCTGCCTCTTTTTCCAGAGCAGTAGCGGCATAATCATGTCCATCATGATTCTCACCTTTTATTGCGATAAACAAGTCACCAGCCGCAATCGTCCGGCTGTCTATCGACAGCGGAAGATAGCCCGTTTCAGGGCTGCTCAGCTTTGCCTGACAGGGATAACCGTTCAGGAAATCGATCAGTGCGCGATGGTGACTATTTGTTTTCACTAAATTCTCTCTACTTAAAAACTCTTGTTATGGTTTACAAAACAACATGACTTCAGCATTTCCGGCCAGCTTGCGACCAGGAGCCGGCGTTTGCTTCTGAACAATTCCATTTCCTTCAACGGAAACAGATACATCCCATTGTCCCAGCACCTGCAATGCTTCCTTCAAACTCAGGCCGGTCAGCTTCGGCATATTTTCCTCTGCATGCAGACGTTCCGTCCAAAGCTGCACATCCTCAACTTCTGTCAAATCGGTATAGGCTGCCGGGTGCTGTCTTACAACCATATCCCCTTCCCCAACTACCTGATATGATAGCCCCTTCAATGCAATAGAATGACCGGCATCAGTAACGCTTAGCCCTTCTACAGCAGGCAAATAATTCTTGATTCGCGGCAGATCTGTGCTCGCCAGTTGCGTTTGAAATGGTCTGAGGTCTTCACCGGGCAAACCGGCAATACGACGAGCTATTCGTTTGAATGCTGGTGCAGCAACCTGACTTCCATAGTAGCCATTACGTGGGTTATTGATCACTATCATCATAACAAACCGCGGCTCTTCTGCGGGAAAGAAGCCGACAAATGAGCCGACATGACTGCTGGACGAGTACGTTTTTGTAAGCGAGCTAATTTTCTGAGCCGTTCCGGTTTTACCTGCGATCGAAAAGTCTGCCAGCTTGGCTGTTTGACCGGTTCCGCGCTCAACAGCGCGCGTTAGAACCTTTCTGACACGTCCGGCAGTTTCGCTCGAAATAACCTGACGCAAAACCTGAGGGCTATTAGCAGCAACAACCTCACCACGTTCGTTCAACACGCGTTTCATTACATAAGGCTGAAGCAGCATTCCACCATTTGCAATGGCCGCATACGCGGAGACAACCTGTAGCGGTGTAACCGCAACTTCGTAACCAATACTCATATAATAAATAGAGCCTTTTGAGTAATTTCCCGGCTGATGCAGGATTCCCGGAGACTCTGCGGGTAGATCGATACCGCTGCGCGCGCCGAAACCGAAGTCACGGGAATAGCGATAGAAATCCTGCTTATCAAATTTGTCTGCCAGCTTTATCACACCGATATTACTTGATTGCTCGAACACCTGACTGGCAGAGAGATACTTAAATTTCTTGTGATCGCGAATCACCTTGTTTACCAGCTTAAAGCTACCGTTCTCACAATAAACCAGCTCGTTGTCAATATCGAGCTCCAGCTGCTCGAGCAGAAGCGTCATGGCAACCATCTTATAGGTAGAGCCTGGCTCATATGGGTCGGTAATCACGCGATTGCGGAAGTTAGCCAGCTTATAGTTGCCGTATTGGTTCGGGTTAAATCCAGGATAATTCGCCATACCAAGCACTTCACCGGTATGAGGATTAAGCAGCACGGCCGTGCCGTTTTTCGCTTTGTGTTCCTTAACAGCGTTCTGCAATTCTTCTTCAAGAATTCCCTGATAAACCATATCAATAGTCGTTTCGACGGTCAGACCATTTTGCGGCTCCACGGTAGGGAAATTGATATTCGGGAATTGATTCCCGAGTGCATCACGTAAATAAATGGACCAGCCAGACTGTCCGGATAGCAGCTTGTCATACTGTAGCTCCAAGCCGCCTTTGGCATAGTTTTCATAGTCGCAATAACCAACCAGCTGCGCAGCTTGCTGTCCGTACGGGTAATAGCGGCTGAACTTTTTCTCCAGCTGAAGCCCCGGCAGTTTCAATGACCGGAGCTTTTCTGCCTGCTCCAGACTAACGCGTTTGTTTAAATAGACAAAGGGTTTACCGGCCGGCATCTTTTTAAGGAGGGATCGGGTTGGGACCTTTAATATCTCGGCAATACGTTTAGCTGCAGCCTGGCGATCATCCAACTGACCGGGACGAACAGCTAAAGTAAACTGCACTAAATCAACAGCAATTGGTTGATTATTGCGATCAACAATAGAACCACGCATACCGGGCAGTTCGCGTCGATTTTCCAAATGCCCACGCGCGATACTGCGATAGTGATCATGACGTACGATCTGTACGTAGATTAACCGCCCAATTATGGCGGCGAATCCCAGCAACCAGATTAGAGTCAGAATACCGAGTCTATTCTGAATACCCTGCTCTAAGGGGTTCTTGCTGAAGATCTTGCTTTTTTTCTTGCTGGTCTTTCTGAACATAATAGTCAAACGCCTTCTGGTCTACCCTGAGCACGGAACGATTTCTTGCGGCATCCAGCCCGAGCCGCTCACGTGTCACCTTCAGGATGCGTTGATTGTTCTTCAACCTGGTATTAATATTGGCTTTCAGTCTACTATTCTCGCTTTGAAGGCGAAGAATTTTATCCTGAAGCACCTTGGTTTCTTTTACTGTTTCGGTAACCTTATACTCTTTCCATTGGTAGACCAGAAATAATCCGGCCACTACCATAATTGCGGCAAAAATGGTTGTTATAACAGTCGCACCATAAAGCGTATTGCGCACGCCTTTGCGGAACTGTAGCTTGGCAACTTCTGCCCGGGTTTGCTTTTTCTTGCGTTTCCGGGAAGCAGCTCTTGCTTTCGTCGTCGCAGAAGCAGCCTTGGAAGGATTGCCCTTCGCCGCGCTTTTACGCTTAGCGGGCGCCTTCTTTGCCGTTTTTTTTCTGTTCTGATGCTGCAGAGCCATTAGTAATCCAGTTCTTTATATGCCGTCAACTTCTTTGCAACCCGCATTCGGGCACTTCGGGAACGCGGGTTTTCTGCTACCTCTGCCTCACTGGCAACAACACCGCGTTCGAGTATCTTTACTTCTTTTTCCTTGTCGCAGCGACACACAGGAAACTCTTGTGGACAAATACAGTCGCGCTGTTTTTCCTGCAAAAATCGTTTTACAATTCTATCTTCTAATGAATGGTAGCTTATTACAACCAATCGCCCATCCTGCTTCAAAGAATCAAACGCCTGCTGTAGCGCTTTTTCCAATCTTTCCAGCTCACGGTTCACTTCAATTCGAAGCGCCTGAAAAACACGAGCAAGTGACTTATTCAAAAAGCGCTCGCCGGTAATTCGCCTTACCACATCGACAAGCTGTGAACTACGCGTAAAGGCCTCAACCTGACGCACAGCAACAATATCTCGTGCAATCGCCCGCCAGTGACGTTCTTCTCCGTAACTGCGTATGATCCGCGCCAGCTCATCCTGCGAATAGTCATTCAGAATGTCTTCTGCCGTTAGACGTTGCCGCTGATCGAAGCGCATATCGAGCGGCCCATCTACGCGAAACGTAAAACCGCGTGAGGCCTCATCGATTTGGTACGACGATATCCCGAGATCGAAGAACACACCGTCGACCGGGATCTGCATAAGCTCGTAGAGCACAACGTCCAGTTGATCGTAGAAGACCTGTCTGGCGTCAAAATTATCAAAGCGCTTTAACCGTTCGGTGGCGTAGGCTATTGCGTCTGCATCTGCATCGATGCCTATAACCCGGCCGCTGGTCCCCAGCGCGTCTAAAAATCGTTCGGTATGTCCGCCACCGCCAAGGGTGCAGTCGACATAGATACCTGATTCATTTTTTAAAAGGTGTGCAACACTCTCTTCCGGTAATACCGGGGCATGGTATTGACTGCTCATGGCCTGTTCCTTTCAACTGACTCCGGCGCATGCGCGCTAGATATCCAGATCCAGGGAGATGCGCTGAAACTCTGCTTCTGTTTTGCGCACATAGTCCTCATAGCGTGCCGGCTGCCAAAGCTCAATCTTTTGCTCGTAACCAACAACAAGAACTTCTCCTTCGAGCCCGGCGTAATCGATAAGATTGGTCGTAAGGTTCAATCGTCCCTGCTTATCGATTCGTTGCTCAGAGGCCTGATACATTAAGCGGCGAGAAATGACGGCAAACTCACGGTCACTCGTCAAGCGCGATTTAATCGCGGCAACCGTATCTTGCCAGGATTGCAGGGGATACATTGCGATACAGGTTTCGGATGCACGAACGAGAATAAGCGTATCCTCGTCTTCTTCCCGAAGATTCTTGCGAAACTTCGCCGGGAAGTTGATCCGTCCTTTCGTATCCAATGTGCTTTTAAAACTGCCCCAGAACCCACTCATTAGGCCTCTTTTCACCCTTTAGATGGAATAAAGTGGAATTTTCTCCACTCAACACCACCAATATCACAGCTTTTTATTTATAAATCAAGAAGAAAAGTAAAAATTGAGGAATAACAATACTTCTCAGCTGCTGTCAGGGTTCGCTTAAACTTATCCCTGAAAATGAGACAAAATTCCGGTATATCTACTTAAATCTCCGGCTGAAGTCTGAAAAGCCAACAATTTTGGAAGGGTAATATGAGCGATGGAGGACAAAAAAAGCCCGCCGGAATGAATTCCGGCGGGCAAAAAACATTAGAGAGCCAGGCGCGAAATGAAAAATCACATCGCTACAGAATGAGCATCGAGTCGCCATAGGAATAGAAACGATACTTTTCTTTAACCGCCTGTTTGTAAGAATGCATAACAAACTCATGTCCACCAAAGGCTGACGTCAGCATTAGCAGTGTGGACTGCGGCAGATGAAAATTCGTTATTAAGCGATCAACTGCACGAAACTGATGCGGAGGAAAGATAAAGCGGTCCGTCCAGCCAGTTCCCTGTCTGACAAATCCGGAACGGTCTGCAACCGTCTCAAGAACGCGAACAGATGTCGTTCCAACTGCAATCACGGAATTACCATCATCGCGTGCCTCATTAATAGCACGTGCGGTTTCCTTGGTAATCTCATAGAACTCAGAGTGCATCTGGTGGCGAGAGATATCATCTACCTGCACCGGCTTAAATGTGCCAAGTCCGACGTGCAGCGTTACAGTCACGACATTCACTCCCTTGGCCTTCAACGCATCCATCAGCTCGGTTGTAAAGTGCAGACCGGCAGTCGGCGCTGCTACAGCTCCACGCCTGGTCGCGTAAACCGTCTGGTAATATTCACGATCACGCGGTTCCGGATCACGCTTGATATAGGGCGGCAGTGGTGTTTGACCCACTTCTTCCAATATTTCAAAGAAGTCGCCATCACAGTGCACTTCAATAATGCGTCCACCTGAGACCGTATTATCAATGATATCGCAGGAAAAGCGCTCATCAAATACAATCTTATTTCCAAGGCGCACTTTTCGAGCCGGTTTTACCATCACTTCCCAAATCCCGTTTTCGAGATTGCGAAGCAGAAACACCTCTACCTTGGCACCCGTTTTATCCTTCATCCCGATAAGACGGGCAGGAAAAACAGACGTGTCATTTACAACCAGACAGTCGCCGGGCTTAAAGTATTCGAGTATTTCATCGAATTTGCGATGTACGATTTCGTGTGTCCTGCGGTTCAAGACCATCATTCGACACTGATCGCGTTCTTCAAGTGGGTATTGTGAAACTAGCTTATCAGGAAGATTATATTCGAAATCTGCCAGTTTCAACTTAATGCTATTATCATCTTCAAAAAAGTTCTTGCTGGAATCCATATCCCCTCTGCTCATAGTTAAAATGTTCGTAGGCAAATTTTGTAGCTACTCTGCCACGCGGTGTCCGCTTTATGAATCCTTCCTGGATTAGATAGGGTTCATAGATTTCTTCTATTGTGTCACCTTCTTCTCCAACAGCGACCGCCAGTGTACTGAGTCCGACCGGCCCGCCATTGTATTTTTCAACTATCGTTGCAATAATGCGCTTATCCATTTCGTCGAGTCCCATGGCATCGACTTCGAGCATCTTAAGCGCCATATCGGCTACTTCTTTGGTGATAACGCCATCGGCCTTCACCTGAGCGAAATCACGCGTTCGCCTCAAGAGGCGATTTGCCACTCGCGGTGTTCCGCGCGAGCGTCGTGCTATCTCCATTGCGCCTTCTGCTTCTATCTCAACATTCAACAAATCTGCAGAACGTCGCACAATATGATATAAATCTTCGGCCTGGTAGTAATCCAACCTTAAAACAACGCCAAAGCGGGCACGCATGGGCGCTGTCAGCAAGCCGGCACGCGTCGTTGCTCCTACCAGTGTAAACCGCGGCAGGTCAATTTGTATCGTACGGGCATTGGCTCCGCGATCAATCATGATATCGAGTTTAAAATCCTCCATCGCGGAATACAGATATTCTTCTACGACATGGTTGAGACGATGTATCTCATCAATAAAGAGCACATCATTGTCCTGCAAATTTGTCAACAGTCCGGCCAAATCTCCGGCCTTATCCAGAACAGGGCCAGACGTCGTGGTGATGTTGACCTTCAGTTCATTCGAGATAATATACGCCAGCGTCGTTTTGCCCAGCCCCGGAGGCCCGTATAAAAGCACATGATCTAATGCATCCTCACGCTGCAACGTTGCTTCGATAAACACTTTCAGATTATCGGTTTGCTTTTGCTGGCCGACAAAATCGTCGAAGGCACTGGGACGCAATGCAGCATCAATCGCCTGCTCATCTCCACGCAGGAAAGGATCAATGGCATCTCTGTCCGGGCTGTGTTCGTCGTTCATCTCAGGCTACCTTTAGTGCACGTTTAACCAATTCCTGTAGCGTCAATTCTTCGGGCGCAGCCTTTATCACCGCGTCCACTTTACGTCGAGCATCCGCATCTTTAAACCCGAGTGCCAGAAGCGCCTGTAGCGCCTCATACGCTATTCCGCCGGGTGCCGCAACCGGTTGCCCGCTTGCTGTACCGGTTTTCCCCAGAAGTTCTGTAGCGCCCTGGGTATAGATTTTTTCCTTCAATTCTAAAATTAAACGCTGCGCTGTCTTTTTACCAACACCGGGGATGCGAGTCAACATCGCTACATTTTCATTGGCTATCGCATTCCGTAAATCATCACTATTGCCTCCGGAAAGAATTGCCAGAGCCAACTTCGGCCCCACTCCGGAAATAGTAATCAGCAATCGAAAAATCTCTCTTTCCGCCAAATCGGCAAATCCATAAAGCTGCAATATATCTTCACGCACGTGTAGATGTGTGAACAGCTGCACGGCATCGCCACCACGCTCAATTATCTGGAAGGAATTCAGCGAAATATGAACGCCGACACCAAGTCCATGACAATCCAGCACGCAGAAGGATGGAGTTTTTTCAATGATTTGTCCGCTAATGCGTTCAATCATCCCTGTCGTCTCGCAGTTTTCATTAGCAAAAATCGAATGCGGTGAAAATGACAAATTGCAGCGGCAAGTGCATCGGCAGCATCCTGGGGCTTAGGAGGCTTCTCTGTATTTAGTATTCTGGTGACCATAGCCTGAACCTGTTGTTTCGAGGCGGCACCCGATCCCACGGTAGACATTTTTACTTCGCGGGCAGAATACTCATAAACTTCTACACCTGATTGCTGAGCGGCTAACATCGCTATTCCACGAGCATGTCCCATTACAATTGCGGTGCGGACATTCTCGTGGTAAAATACTTCTTCAACAGCACAGTGTTTCGGCTGATATTTTTCTACAACTTCACAAAGACCGTCATAAATAACCCCGAGTCGTTCCGCCAGTGGTGCATCCTTGGCGCGATTTCGAATTCCGCCAAAACCGAGACAGCGAGGTTTGTTTTTTATAATCTCTATAACACCAAAACCGGTAATACTTATCCCCGGATCGATTCCCAAGATAATCACATAAGTCTCATTTCTATAAGACGTTGTCTGGAAATGCCCGGGAGGTTAACCGCCCAGGCTTTCCATGACGGCATCATCTATTTCGAAGTTCGCGTACACATCCTGAACATCGTCATTGTCTTCCAGAGCATCCAGCAGCTTTAAGGTCTGCTCAGCTTTTTTTCCTTCCAGAGGAACGGTATTTTGCGGAATAAATGTCGGCTTTACAGACTCCATTTCAATTCCGGCTTTTTCCAGATTACCTCGAACGACATCCAGCTGTTCGAAAGGGGTATAAACTTCGAACATACCTTCTTCAGAGACAATATCATCTGCACCGGCATCAATTGCCGTCATCATCAATTCTTCTTCATCGTGCTCGCCCGCTGGAATAAGAATCAATCCCTTGCGTTCAAACATAAAGCTTACGCAGCCGCTTTCGCCAAGATTACCACCATGCTTGCTTAGCAGATAGCGCACTTCACCAACGGTTCGATTCTTATTATCCGTGGTGCAAATAATATAAACTGCCACGCCACCGGGTCCATAACCTTCATAGGTAATCTCTTCATACACAACGCCGGGAATCTCACCGGTTCCCTTTTTAATGGCGTTATCAATGTTCTTATTCGGCATATTCGCACCACGTGCAGCCTGGATTGCTGAACGCAGCCTTGGATTCGCCTCAACATCGCCACCACCAATTCGAGCAGCAATCGTAATCTCTTTAATTAGCTTGGTAAAAACTTTGCCTCTTTTGGCGTCCTGCCGTTCCTTGCGAAACTTAATGTTCGCCCACTTGGAATGTCCTGCCATTTATCCTCCAATTTCGATCTGCCGGTTGAGATCCTTGCTAGTTACGCCCGGCCCGGGCTGCACTTACCTTTGCTTTTACAATCCACGATGTTGGATAACCGCGCTTGCGTGCCATTTCACGTAGGTTTTCCGCCACATCTCTGGAAGCGCAATCACCGATGCGAACTTTATACATTGGTGAATCGAATTCAATATAAACGCCGATTCCGTCGCCGTTAAATACAAATTCCGCTTCTTTCTTTTCCTGAGTCGCTTTGTCGATCTCTTTCGATGCAAACAGCTGAACACGGTAGCCATCAATTCTTCTTGGTTTGGATTCTGTTTTTACTTCCGTTGCAGTCGTCGTGCTGGAATTGACTGAGCTGTCTTTATCCGGAAAGCTCAGATCTTCATCATTCAACGTTACCGGGTCAAAAGATTCATCTGCTCCCACATGAGGTCGATCGTTCGGTACTGTTATAGTAGTAGCGGGCTTGGTAGAACCACACCCGACCAGTAATATTACCGCAACGAACATAAGCGTATATTTTATATAGGTAAAAAGCTTGCTCATCTTCATAGTTTCCTTTCATTGCCACCTTAAAAAAGTTGTCAAAAAATAACCTAAAATCGACGCCGATTCAAGCAAATTATTTTAGCGTCATTACCCTGTTTTTTTTTGTTTTCGATCCAGCCGAAATTTTAGTAAATTTGCTCACTTCCAATCGAAAAATTATCAGGTTTTTAGAGATTTCTCACGCTCCTTGTGCATCTAATTATAATAGGTGGCTAATTTTTTACAGAGCAATACCAATTTTGAACCGCCCCGGGACGATAAATACTGCAAAGGTTATGCAATTCCGTTACCTTAACTAAATATACCGAATATACGGCTTTGATAATCATCACAATAAATTTCACAAATTGTCGTTTTTTTATGCTGCATCTACTGAACTATCAATCATGACAGGAGCGCTGTTGATGAAACAACGTAAACTAAAAACTGCATTACTAATTACCGGATTAGCCGCGATGGCGGTTATTAATGGCTGCCTGCCATCCCCTGACTATGAACCACCGGTTGTAACAATACTAAATCCTGCTCCGGAAGAAGTTGTTGCCGCGAATGATAGGATTCCGATCCTCGCTGTTGCTTCAGACGACTTCGAGCTGAAAGAAATCGTTATTCTCATTGAGGGAGTACAAGTTTTATCTACATCTGATAACCCTGCAAAACACGATTGGACTGTGGTCGCCGGAGCCGTTGGCACAGACAATCAATATCATATTGCAGCTTATGCCGTAGATGCCGAAGACCATATCGGACCTTCTGCTGTTATCGCATGTAATTTACAGGCTGCTCCCGGTGCTCCGGCCGTTGAACCGCCAACCGCCGAGATTATCGCACCAGACAATGGCGCAGTGCTGAAACGTAGCGGCGAAAGTTATCGTATCGCAGTAGACGCTTTTGACAATACCGCTGTCGAACGCGTTGAGTTTTATGCTAACGGTCAGTTAATTGGAGAAAGCACGGAAGCTCCTTATGAGCTGAACTGGAACGTAAAGAACTCTGGAATTTCCGGCCGCGCAAATATCTTTGTGAAGGCGTTTGACAATGAAGGCTTTAGCGGATCTCATGTTACAGCAGTAACGATTCGTTAAGATCCTATTCTTCATTTCAATTCTTTTTATATTAAAAAAGCCTGCGACACATGTCGCAGGCTTTTTTAATTCGCAATAATTCCAAGGCTCCTCGCCCTCATCCATCCGGACTTCCCATCGGGCAGTTCAATGCGAACCCAATCTCCACGCTGTTCGGTTCGCCAGACCTTTACACCTTCATGCAAAAGAAACACCTCACTCCCCTGCTCACCAGGTGCACTCAGAATGTTTACCTTTGGCGTAAGCACAATAGCATCTCGCTGATTATTCAGACGATTTGCCGTACTAATCAGCAGGATCGTTGAAAAGAATGTCATCACTGCCAGAGCAGCTAATGCGTATGCCGTTAAGCGCTCCGGAAGTTTTTCACGATAAAGCAGCCAACCAACAAGTGCAATAATGGTAAGTATATAAAGTATAGCCGTTAGCCAGGTCAACTGCGCCAAACTAAAGGCCTTGGCCAAGCTATCCCACCAGCGATAAAAGAAAAGACGCGGCGGCTGCTGAATTCGGTCAATCACTCTGCTATTTGCCAGGTCGAGGTTAAACTGAATTTCAGCATCACTCGGATCCAAGCGTAGCGCTTTCTCATAATAAAGCACTGCCGAACCAATTTCATCGAGCTTAAAGTAACAATTTCCAATATTATAAAGCACTGCGCTGCCAGAATAACCGGTATCAAGAATTTTGGTATACCACTCCAGCGCTTTTTCATAATCGTTTGACCGGTAGGCGTTGTTGCCCTGCTCATAGAAGTAGTCACTACCGCTTTGTGCAAACAATCCGGCGCAAAAGATCTGTAGCAAAAGAAGAACTGCAGCTATAGTTTTTTTTATCGTCATATTAAAAATGCTTACCCAATTTTTCCAATAGTTCTTCTGCGCGAGAATAAAAAGCTTCTGCGCCATCTGCGCCGTCTTTGCCCGGGGCAAATCGCTTAAAATCTGCCTCATCGAGATAGGTTAGACAATCGCGAACCAACTCATCTTCTACCTTCTGTTCTCGCAACTGTCGATCGACATCATCGCGCAACAAACCCGTGGCAGAAACATTACACTTGTCGGCAACATAGCCGATAACGCCTCGCGAAGCTTCGGCGTAAAACTCCTCAAACTTCTTTTCTTCCAATAGTTGCCGGGCACCTTTTAAACGCTGACTCGCCTGCTTTAGCGCCATCTTGCGGCGTGCATACCCCACATTGGAACTCATCTTATCCTGGTGACGGCGATAGCCAAACGCACCGACAAGGCCAACAAGCGGAAGAACCAGTGCCAGCAGAAACCAAGCAGATGTATACGGTCGATGAGACTGTGGAGTCAGCGAAAGGGAACCTTCCTTAATAAAATGGATGTCTTTTCCTAATAGCCGAACTTCGGATTTCGGTACGTAGGCTGCAACACTTCCGTCAGCATTTTTTCCACGTAAAACCGAGATATCGTAAGCCGGTGTCTGTAATGACTTATAGCGTTTCTGAATTGGATCGAAGTAGCTGATGTCGAAAGATTTTATTTGATAATCTCCCGCACTTCGCGGAATAAGCACATATTCAAGTTCGCGGGCGGCGAAAAGAGTACGACCGCTGCGATTGACGACTTCTTTTACCTTGGGATCATATTCTTCAAACCCGGCCGGAAAGTCGATTGGTAAATCAGCAGCAGACTTCAGATTTCCAGAGCCTGAAATCTTCAATTTAAGTGAAATGGCTTCATTTGCCTCAACTTCGGTCTTGTCTAATTCAGAGGTAATGCTAAACGATCCTACCAACCCGGTAAAGCTCTCCGGCTTGTTGGCTGAGGGAAGCGATTTCACATTGATTTTCACTGAGCGCGTTGTCAGCACCTTTCGAACGGCTTTTCCAAAGGGATCGTCGAAAAAATTATCGAAAAGATCGAATGGGTCTCTGCGTTTACGTCGATTAATTACATTTACCTGCAGCTGCATGGGAGAGATCGCAAGTTCACCGGCCTTAGTTGGAAAGATCGCCATTCTCTTTAGCTCTGCAACATTATACTGAACGCCATCAATGGTTTCCTGGCTTACCGGCACTTCCTTGGGAGAATCGAATTCCTCAACCCAAAAACCTACCGTCTCAGGCAATTTAAGAAATTCAGGGCTACGAACCGGGGAGCGGAAGTAGAGTTTATAGCTCAACGTCACCTGCTCATTTACATAGGCAGTTCGCTTCGAAGGAATGGCGCGCAAAAACACGCTGTTTGCAGGTTGAGATGTTCTCCCGCTGGTATTCGGCGTAGCGCCAGCCTGAGGCGGCGCGCCAACAGACTCTTTTACGGTTACGGTCAGAGGCTTACTGCTAAATTTTTTACCCTGATAAACAGCTGACACTGCCGGTATAGTGAACGTCCCGAGATTTTTCGGCATCAGCGTAAAGGAATAGCTCTTACTGGCGCTCATTGCACCATTTAAGATGCGATAATTTGTAGACGTTGACGGTCCGGCGAGAATGCGGAAATCTTCCCAAACCGGCAGTTGTGGAGACGGTAAGTTCTGAGTGTTTCCACTAACCTCCACGCGTAAGTTGAACTGATCGTTTAATCCAATGGGATTGCGATCGACGGTCAGCTTAACGTTTATAGTTTGCCCTGCCAGAAGTATCGGCATGAACAAAACGCCACACATTAACACTGTTGATATAAACTTCAAGTTCACTATGTTTTTCATTCTATTACCAGTCTTTTGCAACTTTTCCCTTAGCACGACCTTTTGGCTTGCGAAGGTTTTTGTTCTCTTTCTCTTTGCTGCGAAGCGCTTGCAAGATGCGTTCAGCTTCTTCTTTTGAGATTTCCTTCTTCTCTTCTTCCGCAGGTTGAGGCTTAGGCTGCTGCTCTTTATCCTGCTTTTCTTTATCCTGCTGCTCCTGATCTTGTTGCTCTTGCTCTTTTTGTTCCTGTTCTTTTTGCTCTTGTTCCTGCTGTTCCTGATCCTGCTGTTCCTGATCTTGCTGTTCCTGTTTTTCTTGTTTTTCTTGTTCCTGCTGCTCCTGATTTTGTTGTTGCTGCTGTTTTTCCTGCTCTTCTTTCAGCTTCTCATAAAGAGTTCGCAGTTCAGGATGTTCCGGTTCGAGAGCTAATCCAAGCTCAACCGAAGTTAGAGCATCAGCAATATTGCCACCAATATAAGCCTGTGCCCCGGTATGATAAAGCGTATTCGCATCTTCTGCTATAAGCGATAGAGGAAAGGCAAGGAGCAATACAAAGAAAAAAGTTATCAATTTTTTCATAGTGGATTCCCTATATCTACAACCGTTTTTATGCGATCGATAAACTGTTGATATGCCGAAACGGTCTGATCTTTTTCGAGTCCTTTAGACATTAAGTCATGAGCCTGTGGATACATGCGCATGGTAACAAGATTTTCTGCCTGTGCTTTGAGTTGCTTTGCATACTCAGAAGGCTTTACCTTCTCTTCATCCTTATTCTTATCCTGCTGCTGTTCTTTATCAGACTTTTCTTTCAGCTTGGCGCGGATTAATTCCAGATTATACTTTGCATCGACATCATCGGGGTTAAGTTCCAGGGCTTTTTTATAGGCATCAATGGATTCCTTGTACTTTTCCATTTTTGCCTGAACGTTCCCAATATTGTAATACGTATGCTGCTGTAATTCAATATCATCCGTAACCAGTGCCTTTTTAAGGGACTCAAGTGATTGCTCATAATTATCCTGCTTAAAAAATGTTGCGCCTAAATTATAGTGAATTTGCGGATTCTCAGGATCCGTCTTCAGCGCTTCCTGAAAGTTTGCCTGGGCTTGTGCCCAGTTTTGGCTTTTGTAGGCAGCGAGACCACGTTCAACCGCTTCTCTGTCTGCCAAAGCGCTACTCAGCATTCCACTTATCAATAGAAGGCCTAAAACAAGCTGCGGCATTCTGCACAGGCTCAATAGTCTTTTAGTCATGATTTTACGCTCCGCTTTTGACGTCTGCGCTCGGTAAAAACAGCTTCAATCAGCAGTATGAGAAGCGCAATAGCCAGAACAATCTGAAATCGATCCTCGAACTGTGTGAACTCCCTGGAAGACAGTTCCTTTTTTTCCATACCTGCAATTTCATTAAAGATTCGAGCAAGCTCGGTGTTTCCAGTGCTCGCAACAAAAAATTGTCCACCGGTAGCAAAAGCAATTTTTTCCAGCGTTTCCACATCAAGCCGAGTTGTTACAATTTGTCCGGTATTATCCTTCAGATAGCCAATTCGTCTGCCACGGCGGTCATATTCTGGAATCGGTGCACCCTGGGGAGAGCCAATTCCGATAGTATAGATTACCATTCCAGCCTGAGCCGCCTCTTCTGCAATGGCAACCGGATCACCTTCGTGGTCTTCACCATCGGTTATTAAAACGAGCACCTTGTGCTTCAGTTCCTTTTTCACAAAAGCTTCTGAGGCCGTGTTGATCGCTTCGGAAACCGCTGTTCCAGGCTGGGGAATGTCCCCTACTTCCACATCACTCAAAAAGAGCTTTGCAGCGCTATAATCAAGCGTTAATGGGCATTGTACAAACGCCAACCCGGAGAACGTAATCAATCCCACACGATCCCCGGCGAGTTTATCAATAAATCGGGATATTTCATGTTTGGCCTTTTCAAAACGATTCGGGGCAATGTCCTCTGCGAGCATGCTTTTGGATATATCCAGCGCAATGAACACATCAATGCCTTCGCGCTTCACCTCTTCAAACCGCGTCCCAACCTGGGGATTAATCAGAGCTAAGATTAATAGGCCAATTGCCAGAAACAGCAAGATTTGTTTCCAGATTTGACGCGTTTGGCTTACGCCGTTCATCAATCGCTCAACGAGTTCAGCGTCACCAAGTCTGGCAATCAGACTCTTTTTATAGCGCCACGCCCAAACCAGAAAGACGCCGAGCAGTGGCAGCAGCCAGTAGAGGTGAAGGAAAAATGGATTTGCTATTCGTAACATTGAACTATCAATTTATGATTTATTAGCGGTTCATTTACTATTTAGCTACAGACCGTGATCGGTGATCGGTGATCGGTGATCGGTGATCGGTGATCGGAATTTATTGTTTGGCAAGAGCATGCACCAGTTTAAGATTTTTCATTGCCCATTGCCCATTGCCCATTGCCCATTGCCCATTGCCCGTTACACGTTGTCTAGGGTATCTTACGCAACCAGGTGTTTGCCAAAATCAGCTCCAGCAGGAGCAACCCCAAAGCAGCAAGGATAAAATTAACAAACAGCTCTTCGTAGCGCGTGAATTCTTTTACTTCGATCTTTGTTTTCTCCAGCTCGCCAATTTGATCATAAATATCGCGCAGAGCCGTAGTATTGGTCGCACGAAAATACTGCCCGCCGGTAATGGTCGCAATCCGCGTTAACAATTCTTCATCAATCTCTACTTTTACCGGAACATAGCGCTTGCCAAAAAATGGATCATCAACCGGGACCATTGCCGTGCCTTTTGTTCCGGCACCAATCGTATAGACTCGAATATTGTAGGTATTAGCGACCTGAGCAGCAGTAACCGGATCAATTTCACCCGCATTGTTTTCGCCGTCGGTCAGCATAATAACCACTTTGCTGGTGGCCTTACTATCCTTCAAGCGTGCAACGGCTGTGGCCAAGCCATTTCCGATAGCTGTGCCATCCCACTCACGTGGTGCAGTTTCCGTCTTATCTAATATTTCCTGCAACACACCATAGTCGAGCGTTAATGGACACTGGCTGAATGCCTCGCCGGCAAAAATAACAAGCCCAATCGGATCGTCTCGGCGCCCGGCAATAAACTCACCTGCGACTGTTCTGGCAGCAGCCAATCGATTCTTCGGCTTAAAATCTTCTGCAAGCATCGATGTGCTCACGTCAATCACCATCATAATATCTATGCCTTCTGTCAACACCTCTTCCTGCTTGCTGCCAGACTGTGGACGTGCAATGCCCAAAATCACCAGCGTAACTGCCGCCAGCCTCAGCAATGGAAGGTATCGCCGGAGAATTTGGCGCAGGGATGCGGGTATCTGCTTAAGATGCCGTAAGGTAGAGAACTTCATTTGTCCACCCGGGCGACGACGCCAGTAATAAACGACCAGCAAAGGCAGCAGTGCCAGTAGCGCAAGATACTCGGGATTTGCAAATCTAAACATAGCGCATTATGAATTTATGATTTATTAATGATGATTTATTAGTAACTACTCAGAAAAGGACAGTAAGAACTTGCCCTATTCACGTTTAGAACACACAAACCTTCGACAATAACCAGTTCGCACATTCTGTCTTCGACTGCGCTCAGCCTGACGCGGAATAATGTCTTGCCTTCTTACCTCTCGCTACTTGCCTCGGCTTCGCCCTCTGAATCTTCAACAACTTCCATACGCTCAACTGCCTCAAATTCCAGCATTGTTCTTTCAATAAAGGCGCGCACCAATTTCACGGTGTCTTGCGTTTGCGGTTCCGATGGAACAAATTTGGCAAACTTAACCAGATCGCAATTTGTAAGTGACTTTTGCAGATATTCGATATCATCTGCTGAAAGGTCGGCATCATTCATCGAGTTCAACAGTTCGCCCGTCGTTTCTTCCATCGCTTTGATGTAATAGCGTCCTTCAACATAACGTCGTAGAATATCAGACAGCATGGTAAAGAAACTTTTATGCTGCATATTTTCCAGCAGATCGCTCTGTATAAGCGTATCTAACTCTTCCAGTGCAATCTCATGCGCCGGACGAATAACTTCTTTGCGAAATACGGGACCTTCGCCATTTTGCTTTCGATAATACCACCAATTACCAAATGCTAGTCCGGCAATTAGCAGCAGACCGCCGACTATAAGCAGCCACTTTAGCCAATCACCGGGCAAATTAAACGGTGGTTTAATGTCTCGGAGCTCAATATCGCCTTCTTTCAGAATACTCTCTACATAAATTTCCAGCGGCTCGGAGGTGATAAATTGTTGCTGGCTATCAGGGGACATAAATGCAATAGGAAATGGAGGAATAACGTATGTGCCGGTATCAAAAACAGAAATGGTATAAGTAAACATTTCTCTTACCCGACCATCTTTGACCAACGGCTCTGCTACGGAATAGTCTTTAATCTCGAACGAGCCAAGATTTGCAGCATCACCCGGTGTTCGAATATCGAGGTTCTCGGCACGGTCGATCACCAGAGAATAGACGATGCGATCACCAATCGTAATTCGATTGCGGTCGACCGCGGCATCTACCTCAATCAGCGACTGTCCTACCAGAGGAAGAATGCTGATAATGGCGAGCAGCAAAAGATGTAGCCGTTTTAAATTCATTCTTTTAAGCAGCCTAACGCACTCGTTTCGAACGCATTTTAAAAAAATGCGTCAATGGCTTCACATAGGATTTATCTGTATAGATGTCAATATAGTCCATACCTATTGAGCGAAAGAACTTCTCAAGGCGCATTTTCTCACGCGATGTATTTTGGGCAATCCCGTCACGCACCGAACGCACAGACGTGTCTATCAGGCGAATTTCGCCCGTCTCCAAGTCTTCCAATTCCAGCAATCCGACCGATGGAAGTGCTTCCTCCAGCGGATCAATGATGTGTACGCCGACCAAATCGTGTCGCTTATTGGCGATTTGCAGATCCTTTTCAAACGCGTCATCCAAAAAGTCGCTAATCAGAAAAACCGTGGCGCGACGCTTTTGAATTTGGTTCAAATATTCCAAGGCAACAGCAATATCGGTTTTGGTCGCGCGCTTATGTGCTTCATCGTATTCCACAAAAAGCAGTTCACGAATAACGCGCAGCACGTGTTGGCGTCCTTTTCGCGGAGGAACAAATTTATCAATGGTGTCGCTGAATATAATCAGCCCAACCTTGTCATTATTCTTTATCGCAGAAGATGCCAGAAGAGCGGCAATTTCCGTAGCAATTAGACCTTTCATATTGCCGCGACTGCCAAAGACTTCCGAAGAGCTGCTATCAAACAGAATCATTACCGTTAACTCGCGTTCCTCCTCGAAAATTTTCACGAACGGATGATTCATGCGCGCCGATACGTTCCAGTCTATCGTACGCACGTCATCTCCAGCCTGATACTCCCGCACCTCGGAAAACTCCATACCACGCCCTTTGAAGACGGAATGATATTCTCCGGCAAACACCTCGTTCACAACGCCACGAATGCTCAGCTCAATCTGACGGACTTTTTTTAGAAGCTCTTTGGTTTCCATATACCATTGATGATTGATGATTGATGATTGATGATTTAGTAATTCATAACTAATAATTCATAATTCATCAATGTTTATGGCACTTCAACGTGATTCAATACTCGGCGAACGATGTCTTCCGAGGTTACTTCTTCCGCTTCAGCTTCGTAGGTCAATAACACGCGATGACGCAAGACATCAAGTCCTATTGCCTTAATGTCTTCAGGCGTAACATAGCCGCGGCGGCGCAGGAAGGCATGTGCTTTAGCAGCAGCCTTCAGGCTTAATGAAGCACGTGGAGACGCGCCAAATGCCAACAACGGCTTTAAATCGCGCAGACCATAGCTTTCAGGGTCACGGGTAGCAAAGACCAAATCCACAATATAGCGTTCGATCTTTTCATCCATATACACTTGGTTGACCAACTTCCGCGCAGCAACAATTTCTTTCGGCTTAACAACCGCCTTTGTCTCGAGAGCAGCCCCATCGCCCATTTGGCGAATAATCTTAAGTTCTTCATCCTTGGTAGGATAACTGACGCGCAACTTCAGCATAAATCGGTCTACCTGGGCTTCGGGCAGCGGATAGGTTCCTTCCTGCTCGATTGGGTTTTGCGTCGCCATAACCAGGAAGGGGTCTTCCAGCTTATAGGTTTCGTCGCCAATGGTAACCTGGCGTTCCTGCATCGCTTCAAGAAGCGCGCTCTGAACCTTGGCTGGAGAACGGTTTATCTCATCTGCTAATATGAGGTTGGCAAATATCGGGCCTTTATGAGTCGTAAAGGTGCCGTTTTTCTGATTGTAGATAAGAGTTCCCAACAGGTCTGCCGGTAGAAGGTCCGGCGTAAACTGAATGCGATTAAACTTGCCATCGATGACCTTGGCAACGGTGTTTACCGTAAGCGTTTTCGCCAGACCGGGTACACCTTCCAGCAGAACATGCCCATTGGCAAGCAGGCCAATAACCAAGCGCTCAACCATATACTTCTGGCCGATGATAACTCGTCCCACCTCGCTGAGAATTTTTTCAACGAACGCACTTTCCTGCTGTATTTTTTCGTTTATCGCTTGAATATCGATTTCCATGATGCCTCCTTAGGACGGACTGTTTTGTTCAAGCAAAAAGGATTCAATTGCATTGTATATGCTGCTAAACTCTTCAGGTTGCAGCTTCTTACCGGCAAAACGCACCAGGTCGACTGTGGCCAGCGCATTTCCCAGCTTATCAGATTGCGAATTTTTTAAATCAGATGCGTTTACTGCAGCAAGCAAGTCTGTTGCTGTTTCCGTTCCACGCACGCTTTCTATCTTCGATGATAAATATCCAATAAACAATTTGGCAAGCTTCAGCACCATTTCATTTAGATTCGTACCCTTAGGGTCTATATCTTGTGCAATTTGCTTCAAAAGCACTTCTTCTTCGGTCGCATTCTCAGCAGCAGAATCGGACTCTCTGGCTCTTCTCTTCTTCAAAAAGATCAAAATAAAATAACCAATCGTAAGCAGAAAAATACCGAGCAATACCATGTAAATCAGTGAAGAGACTGCATCGCTGCCTTCTGAAACCGGCGCAACAATTTCAACCATTACGCGCTGTGAAACCAGCTTATCGGAAGCGCCGGTTTGGGTATCACGATAGTTAACCTCAAGGCCATCGATATAGGCCATTCCCTGTTCTACCGCTCGTAATTTGTAGGTAATCATTTTAGTCGAACGCAGACCACCGCTTTCAACCGGATCGAGTCGATTGGTTGAGCCACTGCCTTCCATTAAGAGATTGGTGAGCACAGGTTGTGGGATCCCTGAAATTTGATAGCGGCTCATATCGCCGCTCCAGGAAAGCTCTAAATGGAAAAGAACATTTTGATTCAATGGAATCTGACCAGAGTCGACATAAGCCCGAAGTGCAATAGAGCTGGTCTGCTGGGCGACAGCCAGTGAATCTGCGCGTAGCGGGTACGCACTAATCAGAAGAAATGCGACGGCAAGGAGTCGTTGTAAAATAGTAAATGCGTTGCGTGTCATTATAGTCTCAACCGTAGCGGGTATCCGTCAGTCTCTAATTACCATCTCCGGGTAGTTGACGACAATGTGCTTAAAAAAGTTTTATCCGGAAGATTTTAACAGGAACCTGAAGCGCATAGGCAGCCTTCAGATTCCTGAATACTGTTGTGGCAACAGCAAGCCCGACCTATTGGTCTGAAGAACATTAATTTGCCGAGGGCTTATCGCCAGCTGGCTGTTCCCCGCCCAGGAAGGGTAGTTCCTCAACCGGCTTACCCAAATTGGTAAGCTCATATTGAGCGTCGTCTGCCAAATCGTGTTCGGGAAACTTCTCAATGAACTTCGAGTAGTATTCTTTTGCGCGATCAAAATCTTTAAGATGGTTTGCATTGATATACCCAACCATAAACAGCGACTTTGCGGCATAAACCCCTTCGGGGAAGTCGGTAGTAATACGAGCAAAGTTCTCTTCAGCCTTCTGCCAATTTTCCTGTCCCATATACTGCTGAGCCTGATCAAAATAGTCTTTTTCACTCAGCTTATCTTCGCAGGCAGTAAATAGCAATCCAAAGAGCGCTACCAGTAAAAGCCAACGTGATGTCATATCGCCTCCTAAAGCAGATTTAAATGTTGACATAGGCGCTAAATATATCGGCTAGGCGTCAATAAAGCAAGTATAAAAGGCAGGTTTTGAAGGGCGGTGGGTAACAGATGATGTGAACGAATAGGAAACGGGTCGACACACGGGTCGACCCGTTAAAAGATCCGGGCTTTTATTTCAAAAGCACCATCTGTTTAATCTGCTGAGAGCCACCGGCAGACAAACGATAGAAATATATCCCGGCAGGTAAGTTTGCGGCATCAAAGGCCACACGATGCTGCCCGGATGTATGAAGTCCGCTGGCAAGTGTAGCAATTGCCTGACCGGCAACATTGTATACTGTCAACTCAGCCTCCATTGCGCGCGTCAGCTCATAGGCAATTTCCGTAGTTGGGTTAAACGGGTTCGGATAGTTCTGATTTAACTGAAATCCCTTAACAGCCCTTTCTCTGTCCTCTCCAATTCCGGTCAGAGAATTTACTCGAAAATTAACAAACTCTGCCTGAGTAAAGTTCGGATTTGATTCATTATCCTGGCTGGTAACAATTGCCAGCGGACCAAACTCCTTGGTCACCCACTCATATTGAATATAGGTTCGCATGCTGGAAGAGATCGGCACACCGTTCACCACAACGGAAGTAAACTCTTGAACATCGCGGCGGATTCGTATTACATCAAAACTACCAGCAGGGATTTCCATCGTGCCATAAGCATCATAGTTTCCATTAACGATACTGGAGTCGATACTCAGGAAAATACCGGGAATGCCAAAACGCATGACGTGAGTACTGGCAAATCCGTTACCCAATTGAATTGGAAAAGCTGCCAGCACTTCCTCGGGATCAAGCTTCAATGTAAACGTTGTATCAAGAGAGGAACCGCCTCCGCCATAGTAGCGAATATCGGCCGGGTTTATAGAAAAGAAAAAGTCGATGTTAATTGAATCTTCTACAAAGCTATAAGCGAAATTTGCATCAGGGAATTCGCTGCTGAATGGACTGGTGGCGGGATCAACAATATTAAAGTCAAAGACCGTTCCATTTGGATACATCGTCTCATTAAATGTCCAGGTTTGCGGCCCGCCAGCCATACCAACATTAACGGCTTGCAAACCACCCTCAGATACTTCATAGTTACTATATGTATCACCAAAGTTTGGTGTAAAGTCACTTGAGTTAATCACGATCTGACCAGATGCAAGCTGTGAAGCAAAAAGCAAAGTCGTAATTAGGGTAATAACGGTAGAGAATTTTTTCATCAAGGAGCTCCTTTGTAGGTGTTTGTATTCGCAAATAATCTATAAGGACGAAATATAGCCCTATCTGACTCAAAATAAATTATTGCGTTTCCACCTATTAGGAGTAGTAGACGTTAGTATTTCTCTCATGAAAGGTAAAACCGACAGTCTGCAATGAATAATGAACAATTGACAATGAACAATTGACAATGTTAATAACGTATTCTTATTGGGATTGGAAAAGCCCGAGGATGGCACGGAAGATAATCTGAATATCCAAAAAAACCGATTGATTGCGAATATAGAAGAGATCGAACTGCTCGGCATCTTCCGGAGATTGGATGCGGTTTTTATTCAGCTGCACCAAACCAGTAATGCCCGGTTGATACCAATAGTCTGTATGTTCCACAGCGTTATTTGATTCCTGAATAACCGAACCAACCAGCGATAGCCTCCCACGCACCACTTCCCAAAGTTGTAACCAGCGATTCAGTAGCGCTGATCGAGACAGACCTTCTACTTGAAGAATGTTCAACTCCGGCTCCGTTCGACTGTAGATATCCAGCCGGTGCAAGCGTTTAACAAACAGTAATAAACCCGGCAAACAAAATATGCCAAGAAGTATCAAGCTAATCAAGCCGACTCCCATATCCATAACGCGTTTGCTAAGCCGATTAAATGGCTTACCGATGGCATAATCAACTTCAAGAAGTGGATAATCGTCCAGTCGTTCGATGGTCGACTTTCCAATTAAAAACTCCAGGTTTGCCGGGACAATTTTATATTCCAGCTGCGGCAGATCAATTTGGCTCATCGTCTGCAATATCTGTTCATAACTAAGCACATCCGAGGCAAAAATCACCTGTTGAGCGCGATGAATGCGAATGAGTTGATCCAAATTTTCCAACCTACCCAAAACCGGAATGTCTGCATCGAGCAACTCGCGGTTCTCATCAGACGGAGTTACTGCACCAATCATATTGTAGCTGATATCGCGCAGGTCGCGGATTTTCTGCCAGAGCATTACCAGTCCGGCTCCACTTCCTACGAGCAAGGTAGGTCGAATAAAAATATCTTTACCCCATGCCGAGCGATCACCCTTAAAGAAATTTCGCAACACCTGACGCCAACCAATCATAAGTAAGGGAGTTGCAATTGCAGCCAGCAATACAACGCTTCGAGAGAAGGCGAATTGCTTTAAGAAAAAGGTTAGACAACCCAAAATGGTAAACGTAAGCAGAGTATTTTTAATTATCCCCTGAATGGAAAGACGCTGTCGCGGATACACTTCCAGATAGGTTCCGCCCAAGACAAAGATGAACGAAGAAAGCGCATTAATCACCCAGTATTGCGAGAAGAAGTCTGCCCATAGGAAACCATCTTTAAACTGAAGTCGAATAATAAACGACACCAGAAGAACGATGTTAAGGATAAATAAATCCAGGATTAGCGGAAAGTGTTCACGCAGAAAATTGCGGGTGTAAATAAACACCCCCCGTAGCACAATACCGATGACGATTAACCAGCGAAATAAAAAGATGCTGCCCTGCGCATAATATTTATCGAAAAATTGATAGAGAGCTTTGTTGAAGGTAACCACATAATCCACGTTGTTCTTCTTGGTACTCTCGCCCTTGTAGTGGATAATCTGCGTCGTAGGAACATAATAGATGGTATGTCCGGCCTCGTTTATTCGATGACATAGATCGATGTCTTCGCAGTACATAAAGAATCGCTCATCAAAATATCCGATTTCATCCAGCACGGCCTTTTTTACCATCATAAACGAACCAGAGATTGCCGGAACCGGATAGGTTTCATCCGGGTCGAGATAGGTAAGGTTATAGCGAGCAAACAATTTGCTTTTAGGGAAAAGCTTACTTAAACCGGTCACCTTCCAGAAGGCAATCATTGGTGTCGGAATGCTATGGCGGCAATCGACAGCAAATGAACCATCCGGGTTAATGATTTTACAGGTAGCAGCATCAGCTTTAGGCTCCGACTCAAAAAATGCCAATAGTTTCGAGAACGTATCTTCCTGAACAACGGTGTCCGGATTTATCATCACGACGTATTCACCGCGAACCTGTTCTAGGGCAAGATTGTTTGCTCTGCCAAACCCGAGATTTGTTTCGCTTGCAATCATTTTCACATCTGGAAAGCGATTGCGAATATGCGCTACGCTATCGTCTACAGAGGCGTTATCTACTACAATTATTTCATTGCTGATATTCTCCAACGAGCGTTCCAGAGATAGCAATAGCTGCTCTAAATACTCTTTCACATTATAGTTGACGATAACAAAGGAAAGCTTCAAGACTTTCCTCCTTCCCTTTTGCCCGGCTTATGGACAATTAGCAACAGACTGCGAAGCATGACGCGCACATCAAGCATCAGAGAGATATTCTCAGCATAAAAGATATCTACCTTTAAGCGTTCCTTCAGAACCTTCTGAGATTCATTGAAACGATAGCGTACTTGTGCAAGGCCTGTCACCCCGGGCCGCACCATCAAGCGACGATGCAGGAACTGTAGCTTATGTTGATTGGTACGGTACCAATCAAGTGATTCCGGACGAGGTCCAACCAAACTCATATCTCCGCGAAGCACATTGTAGAGCTGCGGAATACGATAGAGTTGGGATAGGTATAGTCGACTACCGAATTTTGTCAGTTTAGTCGAATTTGCTTCCCCCTGATAGACAGTTTCAGTAATGCGATTCGGCTTACCCAGGCGAAACAACACCATGTTAAATATCCGGCCATTTCTGCCAAGAATTGGAATGCGAACCAACACCCCTTTTCCAAAACGACCGCGAATTAGAAAACCAACTGGCAACCAAATCGGCAGTAGTATCAGGATTGCCATAGCAGACAAGAATATATCCATTAGCCGTTTTACCACCCACTGACCCAACACCATGTTTTCTGGAAAGACACGCACTAAGCCATGCCCGGCAAGTCCTGGTGTTTTGCCGGAAACTATTTCCCCCAGAGCCGGCAGCGTTTTAACAACCACCTGCAGACGGTCGCAGATTCCAATAATCTGGAGTAGATCCTGTCGGGAGCGGCCGCTGATCGTCACAATAATTTCCTGAATACGATGTTGTTGAATGAGATTAGGCAAATCCTCGTAGCTGCCCAAAACCGGATAGTCACCAAACTCACCGCCATTCGCTTTGCGATCGACAACACCGACAATTCGGTACAGAAGATGATCATTTTTTTCGATATCACGAATGATATTGCGCGTCTTCCGGGTGGTTCCAATCAGCAGCGTATTTTTGAACGTATACTCCCAGAGATGCAGGCGCTTCTGAAATTCGATGATTAATAAACGCAGTCCGTTTACACAGACAATCATTACCAAACAATAAAAGCCAAGAGTATAAATTTGATTGCGATTGAGTGGCGACTTATCTGCCTGACCGAGGAGCAAATCCAAGTTCATTAACAGCAGAAAGAAGAGTGTGCCATAGCCGATTACTTTGGAGACACGTAACAACTTATCGAAACGACTGACATCCCAGCCCATGCGATACAGCCCGTTCATCCAAAAAAGCAGCAGCCAAAACCCGGTAAGAAATAAAAACGCCGGATTTTCCAGGTATTCCCAGAGGGCTTTATTTTCTTCTGCGAACTGCATTCCAGATTGAAAGCGAAACCAAAAGGTAAGATACAGTGCCAGGAACATCCCCACGATATCGGATGTAAAGATAGCTATCTGATGCCAAATGCGATCCAGGTTTATCGGCGGACGTAGAGCAGCCGGCGTTTTGGTTTCATCTAATCCAAAGCTGACAATCTGCCGCGTTTCCACATAGCCAAGTCGCCATGCCCAAAATAATGAGCAAGTAAGCGCTATTAAAAACAGAAAGGCGCCGGCAAGCTCCTGATAAAACACCATTAGCACACCAAGGATCGTATATAGCAGCGTTAGATAATACATTAACCAAACGGTATCAATATGTGTCAATCCCAACTTTAGCAGGCGATGATGAATATGTTCTTTATCAGGCTTGAAGGGATGATCACCCCGGCCCATTCGTCGCAGGAAGGAAATGAGGGTATCAGTTATCGGCATACCCAAAAGCACGAGAGAAGCAAGAAAGTACACCTGATGACTTCCGGCGACTTTTAGCCCTTCGATTGACAAGCAGGCTAACAGATAGCCCAGCATCAGACTGCCAGTATCTCCCATAAATATGGATGCCGGGTGATAATTATGTTTGAGGAAACCAATTATTCCACCAATAATTGCAACCGAGAGCACCGCGAGAAAGACGTTTCCTTTGATGAGTGCAATAGCCATAAATCCACTGCTGATAATCAAACTAATGCCACCGGCAAGGCCATCGAGACCATCTAATAGATTCACGGCATTGATGATAAACATAATCCACAGGATGGTAAATGGATAGCTAAACCAACCCAGAGCTAACGTTCCCTGCTCCGGGCCATAAAAAGCACCTATCAAACAACCGCCGCTGGCAGCAATAAATGCGGCGGCAAACTGTCCGCCAAACTTCTGCAGAGCAGATACGCCCTGAATATCATCTACAAATCCGGTCACCAGAATAATTATTAAACCAACCCAGAAATGCCAGGTTTGCAGCCAGGTATCGGTTGGCAATACACCAATTAATGTAGCGACACCTACGCTTATCAGGAGACCGACAAAAATGCCGAATCCTCCCATAATAGGCTTAAAGTCTGTATGGATTTTTCGGGCACTGGGCAGCGCACCGATGCGGAATTTCAGAGCCATCTTCCGGATGGCACCAACCGCCAGCAGTGAAGTAAAGACAGATGTTAAAAAAACTGCAATCGTCGCCATATCATCCCTGGCTTTGTGAAAAAGCACTAATCAAGGTAATCTAAAGTACCGGCTGGATTTGCACAAGGGAAATAGAAGGGACGGGGTGACGGGGTGACGGGGTGATTATCCAAAATTTTAGCTGTCTTCCAGAATATATAGTAGGCAACCAAGAGTAAAGGTGGAACAGATATGAGGAAAATCAGAAGTCACAAACGGCTTCTTGTGTACCAAAATGCTTTTGAGGCGGCAATGTTAATTCTTGAATTATCCAAAACTTTCCCAATCTCAGAACGCTTTGAGCTCACAAACCAAATCAGAAGATCGTCACGCTCGGTATGTGCAAACCTTGCTGAGGCCTGGAGAAAGAGGCGATATAAAGCAGCCTTCATTGCTAAACTAAGCGATTGTGAATCAGAGGCTTGCGAGACACAGGTTCATTTAGAATTCTCTGTACGGTGCGGTTATCTGAATGAGGACACTTCTGTAGAATTAAATAAACAATACGATCATATTATTGCTCAATTAATTACAATGATTAGAAGTTCAGACAAGTGGGTTACTGGCTAACCTTTTTTCTTAGTCACCTTGTCAATTTCTACCTTCCATAATTCAGAGTTATGTTAAAACGATTGGCTGAAAGATCGGCGGTATCTTCATCTGCTGCAATGCGAGCAAGATTACTTTTTTCAAAGCATCCGGTTAAAAACAGCAAATGTGCGATTTCGTAGCTGGCCTCAATCCCCCACTCCGTGAGTTTGTTGTAACGAAATAAATCGTCGGACAAAAAACCTGGTCTCGGCAACTGATACTGCTGAACGGTTGTTCCTTCATCGCCGTTGCGAACGCGTCTTCCCCAAATGGAAGCCTGTACGCCGCGGCGAATGCGATAGTTTAACTTGCCATACCAGGAATCACTGTTATTACCAATCCAGTGTCCCAAGCGATAATTACTGCTGGTATAGGTGGTAGACGGGATAAAGTGTTGATATACGAATGGATTAATCCGGCTGTATTCCCCGCTGATAGTCAGATTGTCAATTCCCGGATCGGTGGTTGATGCACCAATAGTCCATGCAAAACTATTGATCTGCTTCTCTGCGTTAAAGATATCGCCTACCGCAACGTCGTCCATAAAGAAGTCGAGGAACAGGTGCGTATTAGGGACGTGATCTCGTGAACTGAAGGCTACGAAAAACTGAGCATTATCTCCTGCACTATTATCGCGATTGGAAACTAAGTGGTCAGTAAGTCGATAAAAGTTCAGCGGCATTAGATAAGCCAGCTCCAATCGATCGCTGTAAACCATGGATTCACCGATGGCAAAGCGAAAGCCTCTAAATGGACGAAGTGTTAGCGTATGCGAGGCAATATATTTGTCGCGGAATACTTTGCGCAAGCGACCGTCTTCCAACAGATAGCTTCGGGAAGAATCAACTTGAACGCTCTCGAGCCACCCGTGAAAATAGTTAAAACTAATCCACTCGGCAGGCTGCAAATCTAATCTTAAGAATGGAAATGAAGGCGCTTTAGTAGAGAGTACCACATTACCGTCCTGCGCATATCCCCAGGTCATAACATCTTTACCAATAGCAAAGCTACCCCAGTCCCAGCCTGTGGCGATATAGTTATTTGTCTCACTGTATTCGATCGACTCGTTCTCATCTTGCGCATCGAGAATTACACCCGTCTCGCGCGAGAATGCTTTGGTACGATCAATGTTATCGCCTTTTTCAAGATTATCACGAAAGTCGAAGCTGTAGGCGAGATAGTCCGTCAAATATCCTTCCAGTCGGATACCATTCCAGCGATGGCTTTCACTCTCGCCATCGTTTTGCCCAATTTCCTGACCATAGATTGGATCGCCATTCAGTGTAAATCGTTCGTCATGATACGAAAAAAAACGCCAGCGATCTGCCTTATCTTTACGAAGAAGTCCAAATTCATAGCCATCAGGTTTCTTCTTTGCAATACGCTCCACTTCGGGGTTAAACTCACGCATCAAAAAGTTAAGTTCATCGCGATCAACAGCGGTAAGTTCGTCGCTTTTCTCCTGCGCTTCTAATAGCTTGCGAGCAATATAATCTCGTCCTACTGGCTTAACCACATCGTTAAACTCGACAATGCCCTTCTGGCTCAGCCGTTCCATAAACGTATACACTTCGCGGTGCAGCGGCTCGAATACGGGCTGGCTGAAAGAATAGCTGGAAGCCAGAAGTAAGAAGGCAAGAGCTGATAATTGATTATTGATAAATGATAATTTCAAGATATATCTCTGTTCTGAGTTCGGAGTTCTGAGTCAGGTAATCTCTGACCATCTCTCACTGTTTCTGACCGACCCTCACTGTATCTCACTATTTCCGCCTCCGTTCACTGCCGCTTGCAAAACCTCAAGGTAATCTAATGCCAGCTGATCGCGATTAAAGTAATCTTCTACAAACCGTCTGCCATTCTTACCAAGCTCTTGACATGTTTCCGGATTATTATATAGCTTTAATATGCCGTCACGCATTGCGTTAGGATCTTCCGGTGCAACAAAATGTCCGGCCTTGGCAGAATGAACAACAATTTGACGTGCCTCACCGTCTACACTGATGAGAATAGGCTTTGCAACCGCCATAATCTCAAACATTTTTGACGGAATCACGCAGCGAAACAGATCCAGATCCCGCAGTGTTATTAGCACGATATCACACATATTATAATAATCCGGCAACTCCTGCTTATCAATTTGACTGAGCATTGTTACATTGCCCAGCTGTAGTTCTTCTTTCATTCGCAGCAGCTTTTCTTTTTCTGCTCCCTCGCCAACCAACAGAAAATGAATGTCTTCATTTTCTTGCATCAGGGCGGCAGTTTCCAGCACTTTATCTAATGCGTGAGACAAACCATGTGTTCCAATATATGAAATAACAAATTTATCCTTTAAACCAAGTTTTTTGCGTAAATCAGCTTTAGCTTCGGCTGGATGGAATAGCTCCAGGTCAACACCATTTTTAATGATATGGAGCTTCTCACGGTTAATTCCCTTTTGCTCAATTATCGAAACGGATGATTCAGTAACTACCACGACATCCTTCGCCTTCCGATACAGAAACACCTCCATTGCCTCCAGAACGCGGATAATGGTGCGGTTCTTTAGCTGCCCAAGCTGTACAATAGACTCCGGCCAGAGATCGCGCACTTCAAAGATAAATGGCTTCCACTTAATGATACTCATCAGATATCCGGCAACAGCAACAAAAAACTGTGGGCTGGTTGCAATGATAATATCTACCGGACCGGTTCGCCAGGGTCCCAAAATTACAGAACTGAACATAAAGGATAGATAGCTAAGAATACGCTTAAAAAAGCCCTTGTTAGCAACCGGATAAATGTAGGTACGGATAACGTCAATTTCGCCGTTCTTTTCGCGCTTATACAAGTGTTGCGGATAATCCGGTGGAATAATACCGGTCGGGTGATTTGGAAAGGCCGTTACAATTGTTACTGAGTGCCCCTCATGCGTCCACTTACGCGCCAGTTCGAACGTACGTGCAGAGGGCGCGCCCATTTCCGGCGGAAAATATTGTGAAATGAAAAGGATGCGCAGTTTCGATTGCATCGTGCAAACAAGCTCCGGTTTATCTGAGGACAGCGATTCCGGTAACTTGAGCCGGAATGGAGCCATAACATAACACAATACACAGCCTTTCGCAAGGCCGTGAAAACAGCGTTTTATGCCGCGGCAGCTACCAAATCAACTATTCGGCAAGCAGCTGGCGATCCTGGTTGAGCTGTTCTTCTGGAGAACCCAGGTTACGTTCATTTTCATCCGTGTAAAATATTCGCCAAGTAGCGTCAACTGCCCTTTTCCGATATAGGTTTCCTCAATTTCTTGCCTTAACTCCCGGTAATCAAACCCCAAATGCGGTCCATACCCGGGAAGACCGGCCTTGCGGTAAACAGAAATCGGCTTGTCTAGCAATAAGCTTTGCAAATAGCGAATTCGACTCTCGCCATCGAAAAAATCACCATATGCATTCGACCGCAACAGTGAACGCCCCCAATATTTAACAATCCCGGGTAAGCGAACTTCGTTGGGAACCGATATAAGCAACAAGCCACCGGGCTCTGTAGCGTTTACCAAGTTTTTTAACGCATTTTGGAGATTTCCAACATGTTCCAGTGTTTCAAAGCAGGTTACCACGGAAAATAACTTTTCATCAAAACAGTGGATTTCATTCAAATTAAGCAGGTGAAATTGCGAAGCCGCAATCTTCTTTTTTTGGGCCAGTGCCAGCAAATCGGCATTGTTATCGTACCCACAGATTGTATTAAATGTTACTTTTTCAGATCGTAGAAACTGCTCAATAATGAATCCATTTGAACACCCGAAATCGGCCCAACGCGACGCCTGGGGCGGTTGATAACGAATAAATAGCTCTCGAAGAACTGCTAAACGGCCTTGATGAATTTTTGAAACTAAACCTTGTTGGTAGGAGCTCTCGTGAACGAATGTTTCTGAACATTTTGGCTTTGCAGAAAAAAGCAGCATCTTCCCCCCATTCATGAATTTTTCGGATACTACTCGGCCAGACTTAACGACAGCAGAATACGATTCGAATACGAAAAAACTTTCGCACTCGATTTTATACTGCCAAGCCGTTTCCGACCGGTAGAGAATTATGAATGAGGGTTCTATACACTACAATTTCAATCTGCTGTTAGCAAGTAGAAACTTTTTGCAATGGTTTGGAGGGGGAATGTTTGAACCGAGTTCTAGGAATAGATTTGTTTCAGGCTGAGAACAATCGCCTCTCTGGAAAACAACTTCTTACCGGCATTCAATACTTTTTCCGTAGATGGCTGGTACTCTTCACTACTCAAGAATGTACGCAGAGTCTCAGCCAGCTTGTCGGCATTTACTTCAGACACCAGATACCCATTTTCACCTTCGAGAACCATTTCCGGAATACCGCCGACCGCCGTTGCAATAACGGGAATACCGAGGGTGTTGACCAATGGAATAACACCGCTCTGCGAACTACGACGATAGGGCAAAACCCCGATTTTAGATGCTTTTATTTCACGGATTAAGTCCTCTGTAGAGATAAAATCCGGATTATAGTCGGTCTTATTTGCTACTCCCGTTTCATGAATCTGTTTCTCGTACGTTGCAAAATGTCCATAAGCATTTCCCAAAATGCAAAGGCGGTATTGGGGGTACTCGGGGCTGACTTGGGCAAATGCATCTATCAAAACATCCAGGCCTTTATAGGGCAGGATTGCGCCAAAGAAAAGAATTCGGTTTTCTTGTTGAATCGCATTCAGCATATCTTGCGAGTACCCTGCTGCTGACACGATTTCCGAAAAGTCTGGGTGTGGTATAACAGAAATCTGCTGTTCAGGTATGGCGGTATGGGCCAAGATTTCCTTTCTAACAAATTCTGTTAACACAACTATCTGGTCAGCGCTCTCATATAACTTCACAAAGGAGCGTTTATGTCGCTCACCGGAGTCGTGAGGAAGAAAGTTATGTGCGGTGAGAATAACCTGTGTGCCGCGTCTTTTCAGATATTGAATGAGAACTAAATCCAGTGCAGGAAGACGAGACCAATTAAAATGAACAGTCCCGACATGCTGCCTGCCTGCCAGTCTGGCAAGCCGAATCAAATCCAGCGGATATTCCAAGGCCCTTAGTATCTGTCGCGCAGAGCGTGGTAGTGAGAACTTTTCGCAGAGCCAGGTAGAGCAGCGAAAGAAAAAGATTTTCGTGTTGGGCGGTAGAGGAAACGACTCCCAGGCAAACTTTGAGGTCAGAAATGATATCTTTACTCCGTCGGCATTCAAGATATTCAACAGACAGAAGTTGTACTGGGTGGAGGCATTGATGGCATCTATATACAGAATTTCTTTTTTCATTAAAATCGCTTTAGTATCATTCAGCCTTATTATTTTGCACAACAAGGCGCATACCAAACTGCAAGTAATTTACATCCTTTCCAAAAACCATTGAAGCAAATAGCCCGGCTCCTCGCTTTGCAAAGCTATTGCCACGGTAAGGATTAATTCCTTCAAACTTGTCGATTCCAAATTGATGATCCGCAATGGTCTTCAGCAAACTTTTTTGCGTAAAAAAGCGCAGGTGTGTTCTATCCAAAGTACCCTGGTCTTTGTATTGCCAGTCGCGCTTCACCAGTAATTCGAAAAGATTCAGCAAATATCGTACGTTTGGTATTGAAGCGATAATATGAGCGCCATCTTGCAAATGCTTCTTAATCGATCGAAAGAAAGCGTCATGGTCAATCATATGTTCAATAACGTCGTTGCAAATTACCAGATCAAAATAATTTTCCGGGAGTTTTGGCCGCGCCGATTCATACGTCCCGAGAATCACGTTATCCAGAACAGATTTTGAAACATCATAAGCCTCTTGTACAGGCTCAATACCCCAATATTCATGCGTTTTTTTTAGATGTTGACGAAAAGTCCCTTCACCACAACCAACTTCCAGTACTTTTGAGTATGAATCCGGTAAAAAGGTGGACATCTCGGAACGAACATTATCATAGTAAATAGCTTGCATTGTGAGATCTCTCCGATCAAGTCGAAATAGTCCTAGACAAGAACACGTGAATACGATAAACGAAAAAAATCGATTTGCCTGCTTTTCAGTTGAATAACATAATATAATCTAACTCATTATGCAAGGTCGGCAAAAGAGCCCGGAGTTTAGTAAAATATGACGTGGGCTTGGTGAAGAATTCGCGATAGACACGGGTTTTTTCTGTGTCAAAAATACTAGTGCCTGGAACAAGAAAAGGAGGCCGGCTTATATTATGGTCGCTTGGAAAAGTGAGAGTTTTTTGGGGATAAATTTGTGATAGGGATACCAAGGAGCCAAAGTGTCGACAAAAAGTACACCTTGGCCTTCTCCCACGACGGTTGTCTTAACAAAAAAACTCCCATCGCCGTGTTCAAAACACCGCGATTAAGTGCTGAAAACCCAAGCGCGACTCGAAGCCCCAGAGCATTTAAGAAACCATAGTGTTTGCGCGCAAATAGAATTTTGGTCTTATATAACTCAATCCAGGTTTTTAAGCGATTGAGATTCATGCTTTGCCCCTCAAGATGAATAATACTTGTTTTCGGAAAATGATAAATCTTCACTCCGGCTTGGGAGGCCCTATAGCATAAATCCGTTTCTTCAGTATAAATAAAAAAGTCTTCGTCAAAGCCTTCGAGCTCATTGAATAGAGCAGTCTCCATAAACATGAATGCTCCCCGGATACTCTCTACTTGTGAACACGCATCTTCATCCTGCCATCGATAATATTGTCGATCAAAAACCGGGGATTTTTTAAACAGGCTGTCTAAAAAAAACGCCTGCATCAGTGTGTCAGTAATCCGGGGATAAGTTTGCTTGCTTATCTGCCACGAACCATCCGCATTCACCAGTTTTACACCAATAATTGCTCTATGATCACTCAGTTCTCTCCGCAATTGCAATACTTTGTCTATAGAGTTTTCAGTTAAAAGCGTATCCGGGTTAATGAGTGCAAGGTATTTTCCTGATGCTTTTTCAACTGCTTTATTATTCGCTCCCCCAAACCCCAGGTTCTCTTCAGAAGAGATGACCATGTGCTTATCGCCATTCAGGCTTTCGCGCAACAGCTCTAATTGGTCAGGATGGGAAGCATTATCTACAATGATCACCTCATAACTGAAACCGTAGCAGTGTTTCTCGAACGACTCCAGCAAATCGACAACCAAGGCCGAGGAATTGTAGTTAACTATGATAAAAGAAACATCTAGCACAGAATCGAGTTCCTTAGCGGGATAAGTAATTATTTTAAAAGAATCTGCCGCATTTCAGCAAGATCCGAGCGATTATAGGTGCGAAACAAAAACAAACCGGCAACATAACAAACTGCGCCAATAGCGATTTCCAACAGCACCTGCAGGTCTAGAGAGTGGATCGCTAAGGCCATAATTACAGTGGGCACTATTAGAGTGGCAAGAGACGACAGAATTTTCTTCAGTGCGCCAACCCGAGCAAAATACATTATAAGTCCCAGGACCGTTATTTCACAGATAATCGTGGCAAACGCGGCTCCCATCATTCCATACCTTGGGATGAGAAACAAATTCAGAATTATATTGATCAGAGCACCGGTACTTGCCGCATACATGTACTGCTTCTGTCTATTATCGGCAATCAACGTAAGAGCAAATGGCAAGTTTCCGAACACGGTAAACACCGACAATATCAAAACAGCAAAAACAGGTGCCGCCGATGCGTATTCAGTACCGAAGAGAAAAATCACCAAGTCATCTGCAACTAAAACTCCGCCAGCCACGATCGGCATTGCCACGGTTAATAGATATTTAGTCACCAGTTTAAGGGTATTGTTATATTTGTCCCGCTGAGTAATAAGTCTTGAAAATACCGGAAGTAAGACGCGAGACAGGATATGGGCCGTGCTGAGTATTACCATCACAATTTGATATGCGGCCTGATAATACCCAACAACCCGGCTATTCATCATAAAACCAAGCAAAATATAATCAAAGTTATAAAAAATTTGCGTAACGATTATTGCGATTCCCAAGGGAAATGCACTTAGGTAGATTGCCTTTAAGTTCCGGACAGCCGTATTATCCGGTGCCTCATTCCGCAGTAAGCGCCCGGCATGATACCAGGAAAAACCTGCATTCACCAACACTCCTCCAAACAAGCAAACAGGAACCCAGACAACATCTGCAGGATTATGAACTACCAACAATACCAGTGAAGCATAAAATGCCCTTTCCAGAAACTTACCTATAGCCTGGTAGACAAGTTTCTCTTTGCCCTGAAAAATAAATTGAGCAGAAAAAAGAGTTGAAAATAAAAACAACCCTTGCAAAAGAATCAATTTTCTAAGAAGTGAATCAAAGTTCACAAAGAGGTAAATCAGAACAATCAGGGTAACGGCAATTGAAAACAACAAAACACGAATGGTGAGAATTGAATAGGTTATCGAGCGTAGATTGACTTTTTTGGCGATCTCTCTGGTACCGTAAATATCGAGTCCAGAATTTACAAACAGAGAAAAATAGATTATGATTGCTGCAGCAATTCCCCAATCCCCGAAGGCTTCCACACCGAGGCTTCGGGCCAAGTAAATCATCAGGCCAGCTGTTATCAACTTCTCAAATAGCTGAGCAATTATCATTGAGGATAAATTTACAAACAAACCTGACAACCGCTTCAAGAGCAAATCCTTTTTCTGGATAAAAGAGCAGGCACTGTGTTATGACTACCAATCAGAATTGTTACCGGACATCCGTTCCGGAGTTGCTTGTATTGTCAGGGGCAGTATTATAAAAATAGCTGATAATAGAAAGCATAATGGTAATCAACAAGATAGAGTTCTTTTGTGTTAACTGTGGCGACGATATTGATAACGGAATGATAGCAACCAATAGTGCAAATATAATAACCAAAAGAATCCAATCACGACGATTGTTTAGCGACATTAATGTTATGTAGGCGACGCGTAACATCCCCAAATAGAAAATCAGGTAAGAAATCAAGCCAATAAGTCCAAATTTGAACACCAGCGATAAGTAGGCATTATGTACGTAGGGACCGGTTATTCTCTGTCTGTTGATAACGCTATCGTAGCTGAATTCCGCCCCAATTCCATGTCCGACAACCGGACTTTGTACAATCTGTTCCCAAACTGCAACGGTTTCAGCAATGCGTTCCTGAACGGATCCATCTTTGCGTGTTTGTCCTAATGAAGAAAAGCGACTACCTACCTGAAGGATTATCGACTCAGCAAAGTTCCCAAATAAGATAGAGGCTAATAAGCCGGCGAATAAAACGCCGATTATAGAGTAACTTGCCATTCTCATCTTTAATTGTGGTTTAACAAGAACAAATATAATAAACAGTGCAAGCAGTGCGGTAACCCAATAACCACGGGAGAATGTAACAACCAGCGTAACGAGGAAAAAGGCGGTTAAAATGCCGAAAGCCAGCCTTCTTTTCAGATCGGAATAATAAATAAACAGGGTTGCAAAAGACACACTACCGACAAAGAAATAAGGTTCGTTACCCGTTTTTCTGGAAGCAAGGACTTCCCAGAGTTTTGTTACAGACTCGAGCGCTGCTTTATATCGCAGCAAGGTATTAATTCCGGTTAATATCATTACAACTACAATGCAGAGCAGCAGAATATTCAAGCGTTTTCGACTATTCAACTCCTGCACCAGCGGAAAGAAGAGCAGATAAGTCAGAAACGGGATCAGCTGTCGGAACCAAAAAAGCGGCGGAACACCATGCATAATGGAGATAGGAAGGGAGGCAAAGCATATTAACAGAAATAATGCGAGAGCCCCCTCAGGAATGGAATGTACCTGCTTTTTTTGTCGATAAAATATTGACTGGATTAACCAGCCGGCAATCGTTGCAACATAGGATGCACCAAAATAAAGCTCAAGCGGATTAACAGTTTCAGTTGAATGAAGAAAGGCATGAACGAGGATTGTCAGGCAAATGCCAAAAAAAGTATTGTGAAATGCATAAAGTAACATACCGGCTGCAACTAACCCGGCAGGAATGATGACACCATACTGAATAGTTAATAGCGCAATAACAAGTTGAAGAACAACAAGCACTGCTGTAACAGCAGGTGAAAAAAACAGGTTTTGTTGTGTCATCACGTTTGTTATCAGCAGTTAGGTTTAGTATATAAAACTGAGTCGTTATTCTGCAAGCCAAGTCATTATAGTATTCATTATTCCTGAATAATCACTGGTAAGATATTGCTGCGGATGCGGTGTCAGGCTCGTTAGAACCAGCTTTTGATTTCCAGATTCACGAACTGCAATTACCGGCTTACCGGCCATTGTGGCAACAACTTTCCAGCCGGATTTCATATTCATCATCGTTTCGAAGTATCTGTCGGATTTAGCAATTTTTGTTTTACTGCCAAATAGCGACGTCAATCTGCTACCCAGCTCGGTATTACCACCTTGTAGCCGTATTTCCATGTCCTTGGCTGTACCTTTAGTACCGTAGAACTGTTGAAAATATTGGTTCGGGTTAATAACAAGCAGATTAATCTTACTATCCATCAACTTTTTTAACTGCTGTTGTTCGGAGCGAGTGAAATTATAAGGCCGGATAAAGACAACTATGCTCTTTTTTGATTTCGAGATAGTTTCGGTTGAAATACCGGTAATAGCATCCTTTAATCCGACAAACTGAACATTCACTCCCGATTTCAATGCCTTTTGCAAGACCGAGAAATTTGAAGTTCCCCATCTCTGCCCCTCCAGGCTCACCATATCCGACTCTGATATAATAACAAAAAGCTGTCCGCGTGCAACAGTCGGTGCAGTAGGTACCGACTGTTTAGTAATGGAATTCAGGACGTTTAATTCATCCACTTCAAGATAAGTATCTTCATACAGCACCACTTTATCGCAGATAGCCAACTGATGCTGTAGTGCACTTCGAAATGTATTTTGATCCATTGGGAATCGACCATCATCTACAGATAATGCTCCCCAGACCTTGAAGCCATAAGGCATGAATGCGGTTGTTTGGTATCTCGAAAGCTCCGGTTGAGTGTTGTAGGACATTGGAATTAACACATCTATTCCGGCACGACGTAACATTTCTGGATTAAACTGCCCGTAGTTGTGCGCAACTTCTCTTAAATGATACTCTTGCGGAGCAACCAGAAAGATTCCAACCATTAATTTCGAATCAGATGCGTTCTTTGCTACATCTACAACTTCTTTTATCAGTGAGGTAACAGAAACTTCGCGAAAGCGCACCCAACGTTCAAACATATCGGAATCTGTCGACTTGGTTGCATTTACAAGGCTGGAAAAGTTTAATGAAGCCTTGTTCCACTTGGAAAATTCATTGATAAAGTCAGGTGCAAATCCCCAATTGCGCTGTTGAAATCGAAAATGATCCAGAATAATGCCATCAGGTTGAAACGATGCAACGAAATCCTGTGTAAACTCCAGCAAAACCTGTCTATTTTTTTCATCATAAATTGACGGCTTACTCTTCGAATACTCTCCCCGGTCGTTTCTTTGCATCATTGGTTTTTCCGGGTGAAGGTAATTCAACCAGTTAATACAAATATAAAATCTGATTCCGAGCTCTCTGGCCGCGTCAACTGCATTTTCAAACTTCTTTTTTGCTGCTCCACTCACTTGCCGCGGAGCCATCACATAAATCACATCTGTAATACCTGGATAGCGGGTTTGCAAAAAACGCTTCCAGTTACGTGCTCCGTTGACAGGGTCTCCAAGGTCGACTTCTCCACGTGGATTACCGTCATAATTGCTTTTAGTAATGTGAAAAGTGGGAACAATCGCCGGAGAAACAGAGCCGGGAGAGGCCGGACGTGGTGATCTACTCGCGGAAGGCATGGACGCTGCCGCAGGAACAGTGGTTGCCGCTGAACTCCTGACAGATGTCGGGGTATCGGGTGTTGCAACAACTTCTGTATCAGCTGCTTTGGCGGGTTTATCTGCAGCATTGATTTCGGTTTTGGTAACTTTTTGATCGCATGCTCCAAGCAACAGAAAAGCTGCGAGAAAGATACTTTTATTCATGATATGACTGTATAGTTTTTTTTCCATAGTCTGTTACTCGCTTATAGTTAACAGGAAGTGCAAACATCAGCACAATACTAGGCACGATCATCCACGGCAGTAAGCATCTTTTTTCCCCTTGCCAAAATACTTAGCAGCGGGTCTGCAATAAGCGCCAGAAAACAGCCGATAACGAAGGCAGTAGCGGCAGCAAGAATTACAATCAAGCCACGCTTCGGAGAACTCTTTTTTATCGGAGGCACTGCTACATCAAGCACCTGCAGTGTCGGAGTATCGTTCATCTCCTGTAGCTTTATCTGCTCGTATTGTTTGGCAAAAAACTCGTATAACAGATTTTGTACTTCTACATTTCTTCGCAGGCGAAGATAGTCAAGCCCCAGCTCCGGAAGCCGTTTAAAAGCCGGCAATGCAGGAGCTGCGCCCTTTGCATGAGGAGTGCCCTGTTGCAGGTCTTTCAGCTTTATTCGAAGTGCCTGAACCTCAAGTTTCTTTTGACGAATCTGAGAGTTTTCGTTTTGAAAAAGTTGTCTCAATGTATTAAGCTCAACTTCTTTTATAACAACCTGGGTTTCCAGTTCGGCAATTCGCGCAATTGAAGCTTCCACCTGTTCCGGGAGAGAGAAGATTCCGTAATCTTCACTGAACTTGCGCAGGCTGTCTTCTGCAGCAGCAAGCTCTACTTTGTTAAGATCAAACCGCTTTTCGATAAGAAGACGATTATAGGTTGCCTTCTGTGTCTCAAGAGAAACGTTGTACTCATTCAGTTTATTGACAATGAAGTTCGTAACTTCAGAACTTAACTGTTTTGCCTCGGCTTCTTCGTCGTCCGGGTGAAGCATTGAAGTTTCAACGGAAAAGGCGATATGCAGCATCTCTTCCTCATCCATAAAATAGTCTAAAGATCCATAGTAGCCCTCCATGGCTTCTTCGATATCGCTGGATTCGTAGAGAGTCATCAGATCGAAGTTTTCGATGACAGATTCAGCCATTTTTCGGCTTTTAACAATGGCAATAAATTTGTTCATGGATCCCGACGCATCACCAATACCGCCCAAAATACCTGCCACCGGCAGGTTTAGAGACAGGCTACCGAAAAGTCCGCCTTCATCAACAGGCGGTAAAATAGTTGCTTGGGAAGTAAATGTTTTAGGCAAGACCAAAACCAGAATGACGGCAAGAACCGAAACGAGTATGGTGTTTACTATAATTGCCCGGAATCGCTTGCGTAGCGCAACATAGTATAGAACAGGATCAAAGGATGCGTTATCATTGTTCATGACGAGGCAGGTACTCCGATAGAATAAGTTTAGTTCGATGCACGAATTAGAGCAAATGCGCTTATTCCGATGCTCACAATCGGCGTAAGTATGGTCAGGTAATCTTTAAATGTTTCTCGTCTTTTTCGCGGAACAACGACAATATCACCGTTCCCGACAATCACATTGCTGCCGTTGAGCTTCTCTTTACCACCACTTTTGAGGACATAAATATCATCCAAAGACTTGGCGGTTTCAAGAAGCCCTGCAAAAGCGGCATAATCTGCAGAAGTATAATTGGCAAGGTAAGGAAGCGCTCCGGGCTGTAAAACTTCTCCCTGGACATAGACTTTGTCCTGCGTGGAAGGGACAGTTACCCGGTCACCCGTTTGCAGAAGCTCAGTTCTCGCTCCTGAAGAAGGGTCGAGTAAGTTAAAATAAATACGTTCAGGGCCACGGTTCAGAACAACACTTTCAATATTAGATTTTCGGTTTATCGTTCGAAGTCGAGTCAGAAAAGCGAACAACGTTTCCTTTTTTCTAATTTGGTAAATTCCTTGAGAGCCAACATTTCCCTCAATAATAGCATAGTTCTTAGAAAGGTCTATAGGGGGCACATAGATCAAGTCTCCACCTCTGAGCAAGAAATTCAGAGTGACATCTCCCCTTAAATAAAAATCACTAATATTAGCTATTTTCTCCTCTCCGGAGATCGTATTTCTAATGGTTATACGAGTATCATCTCCCCAACCTGCTAACCCGCCTGCCAGCTCAACAGCATTGCTAATTCTATCTACAGAGCGCAGGTAATACGAACCAGGATTACTGACTTCGCCTGTTACGTGAACCCGGAATTTACGCAATCGAACCAAACGGACGGAGAACTTCGAATTTCGAAATGCCTTTTTAAGCTCTGCTTTCAGCAGTGAGGCTCCTTCGGCAAGAGTTTTATCTGCAACGTGAACTTCTGCCACTTCGGGCAAAATAATATACCCTTCCGGTGAAATAGGAACGGTAAATTGATTATCCAATGTTCCCCAGACTTTAACCAAAAGCTGATCACCCGGCCCAAGAATATATTGATCGGGGTCAATTGTTTTTTCGAAACTGGTTTCCAGAAGTTGAGCCTGTGGAAGCACTTGCCCACTGGATCGTTGCAACTGGTTCACATCCACATCTATTCGCGGAACAGAACTACCGCTGCCTTCGCCTTGAGAACTTTGAGATCTGAGAGGAAGAAAAATGCCGCTTATTACAATTAACAGCACCATGATTAAACGGGGGGAACAGAACATATTGTACTCTTTAAATTACAATTGCCAAGTTAAAGAAATTACAGCAAATTAGAAAAAAAACACCCTATTGAAATAGCGCTCAAATATAGACCCTTTATACAGGTGAAGCAAATTATTTTAGGACTATTTTCGGGGCAAACAATCGAGCTAAATCGTTAACCTACACCAATTTTCAGCTTCTCAACTGCTTCGCGTGCAGCATCTTGCTCAGCGCGTTTCTTGCTCTTTCCTTCTCCAGTGCCCAAGGCTTCGTTGTTCACCCATACTTCGATGACAAACTGCTTGGCGTGGTCAGGGCCGGTCTCGCGTACTACGCGGTAATTCGGCAGTGAATACCCTTCCCCCTGAGCATATTCTAACAGGATGCTTTTATAGTTTCGATACATGCCTTTTTGCAGGGTCTTTCCATGATCGTCGAGCAGGTAGGTATGAATAAATTCGTCAGCCATTTGTAATCCCATATCCAAATAAATGGCTCCAACGATCGCTTCAAAGGCATCGGCAATAATCGATTTGCGGGTGCGGCCGCCGGTCTTCTCTTCACCACGGTTCATCAAGACCAAATCACCGAGATTCATCAGATTTGCCTTGTCGGCAATAACCGGTTTGCTAACTAGCACCGACTTGGCTTTGGACAATTGTCCTTCGCTTTTACCGGGAAAGGTTTCGTACAAGAATTGGGTAACAACTAAATCCAGAACGGCATCGCCTAAGAATTCCAGCCTTTCGTTGGACTTGATGCGTTTTTCATTGGTGGCATTCAGGTAGGAACGATGTTTAAGAGCCGTTAAAATTAACGACTCATCGGAAAACGTCAGTTGAAATTGCTTTTGGAAGGCGGCAACAACCGCTTCTTCCGAACGCATTCCCTCGCGCTTCACCTGCTGTCTATTACCGGCGGGGCTACCGGTAAATCTCGCTTTCAGCCTACGCAGAAACTCCACAGAATTAGCCCTATTGCATTAGAATTTACTCAAGGAGACACAGGCATTATGCCCACCAAATCCAAAAGTATTTGAAACGACCGCCCGCACTTCGCGCTGATGCGCTTCGTTTGGCGTATAGTTTAAATCGCATTCCGGATCGGGTGTCTCGTAGTTTATTGTCGGCGGAATCACGTTATTCATTATTGCCAGTGCACTGGCAACAACTTCAACGCCGCCTGCAGCTCCAAGTAAATGACCGGTCATCGACTTTGTTGAACTGACGTTCAAGCTATCAGCATGATCGCCAAACACAGTGCGAATTGCAGCAGATTCATTTCTATCATTAAACGGTGTCGACGTACCGTGGGCATTAACATAATCGATTTCATCCAGATTCAGTCCACCATCCTCAATGCAACGATGCATTGCCCGAACGGCGCCTTCTCCACCGGGAGCAGGAGCGGTTAAATGATGAGCATCCGCCGTAAACCCTATTCCGCGCAACTCGGCATAGATTTTCGCGCCGCGCTTTTGCGCGTGCTCAAGCTCTTCGATTACCAGAATACCGGCACCTTCGCCCATCACAAAACCATCGCGGTCACGGTCGAACGGACGGCTTGCGGATTCCGGGCTATCGTTGCGTGTAGACATCGCTTTCATATTATTGAAGCCAGCTACGCCCATCGGGCAAACGGTTGCTTCCGAACCACCACAGACCATAATATCGGCATCACCATACTTAACCAGTCGCATTGCATCACCAATTGCATGCGTTCCGGTAGCGCAGGCAGAAACGGTGGCGTAGTTTGGTCCTTTCATGCCGTATTTCATTGAGATCTGTCCGGCTGCAATATCAGAGATCATCATCGGCACAAAGAAGGGGCTTACTCGTCTTGGTCCACGCTCGATCAATTTACGATGTTCAGCTTCGAAGGTGCTCATTCCACCAATTCCCGAGCCAACGACCACACCGGTTCGATACAGATCAATTTTCTCGAGGTCGATTCCCGAGTCAGCTACTGCCTCGTGCGCAGCCATCATTGCGAAGATTGTATAGCGATCCATTTTTCGCAGCTCTTTATGGTCAAAATGTGCTTCTGGCTCAAGGCCTTTTACTTCGCAGGCAAATTTGGTTTTGTAGTCTGTTGTATCAAATAGTGTGATTGGTCCGGCACCACTTTTTCCACTGGTCAGCCCCTGCCAAAACTCGGCTACGGAATTTCCAATAGCGGTAATGGCACCCATTCCGGTAATAACAACACGTCTGCTCATGTATGATCCTCTAAACTGGTAAACTTGGCAAAAAAAAGGCGCCGCCGACACAGGGGTCGGCGGCGCAGAAAAAATCAGGCGGGATTACTCACCATCTTTGATTTTACCGCTCAGATATGTAACCGCACTGCGTACAGTTGCAATCTTTTGGGCATCATCATCCGGAATTTCTACTTCAAACTCTTCTTCGAAAGCCATTACCAGCTCTACAGTGTCTAAAGAGTCTGCGCCAAGATCATCAATGAAATGTGCATCTTCTTTTACTTTTTCCGGGGCTACGCCCAGCTTATCGATAATAATGTCGCGTACTTTGTCTTCTAAGGACATAATTGCCTCCTTGTGTTTTAACCAGGCAGATACTTACTGCTCCGCCGACTCAGTTAATTTTCGAATATATTAATCATTTACTTGTTGTGCACTCGAAACTCCGAACCGACGGTAGCTATATATTATACCGACTTTTTATCGCGGAGTCACTACTTTCATAAAATAATCAGGACATTACCATTCCACCGTCCACATTCATTACCTGACCGGTGATGTAGCTTGAGGCGTCACTCGACAGAAAAGCAACCATTTGAGCCACCTCTTCAGGTGTGCCAAATCGGCCTAATGGAATTTGCCCCATCATGGTGTCGCGTACCTTGTCGTCAAGCACATCTGTCATATCGGTTTCAATAAACCCCGGTGCCACGGCGTTACATGTAATGCCACGGGAAGACAGCTCCCGAGCCACAGACTTGGTCATACCAATCATACCAGCTTTAGACGCAGCATAGTTTACCTGCCCGGCATTTCCGATTAACCCAACCACAGATGTAATATTCACAATGCGCCCGGAACGTTGTTTCATCATTTGACGCGTAACGGATTTGATGGTATTGAATGCGCCCTTAAGATTAATATTAATGACGGCATCCCAATCTTCTTCTTTCATGCGCATCATCAGATTATCACGCGTCACTCCGGCGTTATTTACCAACACATCAACCCGCTCGTGAGTCTCAACCGTGGCGCGAATAAGCTCTGCGGCGTCTGCCATTACAGAGACATCCCCAATAACTGCCGAAGCGGCTCCACCGGCTGCTTCAATCTCTTTACGTACGCCTTCGGCACGTTCCGCATTGCGACCGGAAACAACTACCGTTGCCCCCTGTCCGGCAAGGTGCAAGGCGATGCTTCGACCAATTCCGCGCGTCGACCCCGTAACGATGGCAACCTTATTTGACAAATTCAATTTGCTTCCCCTTTACACATTAATTGAAGCTGAATTTCAAGCAAAACAATCTATTGATCAGCGTGCAAATTCGCAACTTAAAAATACAGCTCTGCCTCGCGTTGACGGCGTTAGTTAGGCAAATCTTCGAGCGTTCCGGCAGGTTTACATACATACTCACGGTTGGTGCGTTTTAGCAAACCCTGTAGCACTTTGCCCGGACCAACTTCATAAAAGTCACCATATCCATCGGCAATCATATTATTCAAAATGCTCTCCCAGCGCACCGGAGACATAAGCTGACGTTTTAAGAGCTCTCGAATCTTTTCGGGATCGGTTGTCGCAGTCGCTTCCACATTACTGTAAACCGCAACAGTTGGTGTTTCGACAGTCACATTTTGCAGTGCCTCTTCCAATCCCCGGAGTGCATCGCCCATAAGCGGCGAATGAAATGCCCCGCTCACAACAAGCTCTTTAGCCATACGCGCACCTTTTTCTTTTGCAAGTGCCATCGCGCGATGAACCGCGGGCACATGACCTGAAATAACAACCTGCCCCGGCGAGTTAAAGTTCGCCGGTTGCACCAGATCGCTTTCGGACTCGCTGGCTTCCTTACAAATCGCTTCAATGTCATCCGGCTGCATGCCGATTATAGCAGCCATTGTGCCGGGATTCTTTTCACCAGCAACTTGCATGAGCTCACCGCGAATCTTTACCAGCTTTACCCCATCTTCAAAGTTAATCGCCCCTGCACTAACCAACGCGGAATATTCGCCAAGGCTATGACCGGCAGTCGCCGTTGGGCTTATCCCCTTCTCTTTCATCAGGCGATCCATCACAACGCTATGCACAAAAATTGCGGGCTGAGTATACTGCGTTTGTTTGAGTGTCTCTTCCGGACCTTCAAAACTATAGTCCCGAAGGGGAAAGTCCAAAATTTCTTCTGCTCGCTTGAACATTTCCTTTGCCGGGGCCGAATTGGCATACACATCTTTAGCCATGCCAACAAACTGCGATCCCTGTCCGGGAAACAAAAAGACTGTTTTACTCATAACGATTTCATTCTCCTGCAATACCACATGCGGTGGCGGGAAATTTCCCGGCCATCGCAGTGAATAAGTCGTATCAAATTATTTTAGAGCTGCCGTTGGCAGCATTTTCGACGGGTATAGATTAGAGTGCCCAGCGAAGCAAACAACTTCCCCAGGTAAATCCTGCTCCAAAAGCGGCCATTACAATATTGTCGCCCTTTTTAAGTTTGTTTTCGCGGTAAATCTCAGAGAGCGCAATTGGAATGGTTCCGGCAGTGGTATTACCATATCGGTCAATATTTATCACGACCTGATCTTCACGAAGTCCCATACGCTTTGCTGCAGCATCAATAATGCGCTTGTTGGCCTGATGCGGGATAAAGAAGTTTACATCTTCACCGGTCAGTCCGTTTTTTTCAAGAATTTCAGCTGAGACATCAGCCATTCGAGAAACGGCAAACTTATACACGGTGCGACCATCCTGATAGATGTAGTGTAATTTATCCTCGACGGTCTTGTGCGTTGCAGGGTGCAAACTGCCGCCGCCCATCATATACAGATAGTCTTTTCCGGATCCATCGCTACGTAAAATAGAATCCTGCAAACCCAGCGTCTCATCATCAGAGGGTTCGAGAAGCACAGCGCCACCACCGTCTCCGAAAAGAATACAGGTAGAACGATTGGTATAATCCAGGATCGCAGACATTTTATCGGCACCGACAACTAAAACCTTCTTGTGCATACCGCTTTCAATAAATTGGGCTCCGGTGGTAAGCGCATATAAAAAGCCGCTACAGGCGCCATTTAGATCCATTCCCCAGGCATTTGTAGCACCAACTTGCTCTTGCAAACGACAGGAGCTGCTGGGAAAGAGTGTATCTGGTGTAACGGTTGCAAAAATAATCAGATCAACATCATCCGGGGAATCGCTTCGATCTGCAAAGAGCATCTCGGTCGCCTTTACACCCATATAAGAAGCCCCTAAAGATGCTTCAAGAATACGACGTTCGCGGATGCCTGTTCTCGAGACAATCCACTCATCATCTGTCTCAACAATCTTCTCTAATTCTTTATTGGTTAACACCTTTGGAGGAACATAATGTCCTACGCCGGTGATGACTGCTTTTCGTCCCATTCGGCTTCCCTTTCACCAAGTGCGTCTTCAATATGTTTATTAATCTGATTATCACCCATTCTACGCGCGACGCGGATTGCGTTCTTTAATGCTTTTGGAGATGAACTTCCGTGGCAAATAATAGAAATCCCATCAACACCTAAAAGTGGAATGCCGCCGTATTCCTCGTAGTCGAATCCCTGTTTCAATTTACGCAATGCGGGCCGCAATAACAGGCCACCAATTTTGGAGGTAAAATTTTCTGAAATGGACTGCTTGAGTGAGTTTTGGAAGTGGCCAGCAATTCCCTCAGCAAACTTGAGAACAACATTCCCGGTAAAGCCGTCGGTTACAACGACATTTACGTCGCCGTTTAGCACGTCTCGTCCCTCGACATTGCCGGTAAAATTGGGTAGACTTTTACTGAGGAGTTCATAAGAGGCGGCTGCGAGTTCATTGCCTTTAGATTTTTCAGCGCCGATATTCAGCAAACCAACCTTCGGAGAATCGATTCCATAGGTCATTCCCATGTAAATCGAGCCCATCAAACCAAATTGAAGAAGATGGAGTGGTTTGCAATCTGAATTTGCGCCCACGTCTATCAGCAGCGTTACGCCCCCTTTTTCGGAAGGAATAAATGCACCAAGCGACGGCCTGCTTACACCTTTTACACGCCCTAGAGTGAATAGGCTGGAAGCCATCTGAGCTCCGGTGCTGCCTGCACTTACGAAGGCATCTGCTTCACCGTCCTTTTGAAGACGGGTTCCCTTAACCATTGAAGAATCTTTTTTCTGCCGCACCGCAGTAGTGGGCTGATCATTCATATCAATAACTTCGGAGGCGTGAATAATTTTGATGCGGGGTGAGGGCTTTTGACGGGAATCAGCAATAGCCTTCTCTATCGCGGCTTTATCACCAACGAGAAGAAGCTCATCATTTGTATTCGATTCCTTATCATACAAAAGCGCCCCTTGAACAGGGGCGTTTGGTGCATGATCGCCACCCATGGCGTCAATTACAATTCGCACGTATCAGGTTTCCTTTAGCGTAAGATTATTCTTCGCCTGCAGTTACCTTTTGACCTTTATAGTAGCCACAGTGCGGGCAAGCATGATGCGGCAAGCGTTGCTCATTACAGTTCGGGCATTCGCTCAACGAACGGGCGCTTAGTGCTCCCAACCATTGTGCTTTACGTTTATCACGCTTCGATTTCGACGTTTTACGTTTTGGATTTGCCATCGATTCATCTCCTGATTCAATACTTACTATCTTTTTATTTTAGCAGTTCTTTTAATTTTTCCCAACGTGGGTCAATCTTCACCTCACCGCAGCCACATTCTTCCGGTTGTGAGTTCAAATTCGAACCACATTCTGCACAGAGGCCGCGGCAATCGTCCTTACATACCAACTTCATGGGACGACTTAACAATAGCTGTTCAAAAATGCGATCGGAAAAATCGAACTCCACGGTTTCATTGGGGACATTGATAACGTCCTCTTCATTGGTTCCGATAAGATCTTCACCCACCTGTAACATCTGATGAAAAGACTCTTTCAGCGGTTGTTCAAATGGCTCTACGCAGCGATCACAGGTAAAATGAGCCGTGGTTTCGATTTCAACATCGCAACCTAAAGTAGCTCCGGATCGATTGACGCGCGCGCCGATCTGAATAGGATGGGGGTAATTCTCCGCTTCTCCACCTACAGCGCTCATTTCACTCTCAAAGTGATGTTCGCCGTCTTTTAAATGTAACACAGGTATTTTCATAACAATCGAGTAAGTTAGAGCAAAGTGCTTATTTTGTCAAGCGCTTTATCAATCAATCCGCCTGATTTTCCGGCACATAGGGCGTCTTCCAACGCTTGTGCATCCAAAGGTATTGCGTCGGATATTTTCGCACGTATCTTTCCAAACTGGCAATAGCTGCCGCGGTAACTGCGGTCAGGTTTTTTTGATTTACCTCACCATCAGTCTCTACAACTATTTCCTCCATGTCCATCAGGTATTTCATGGGGCCTGTTCTAACGCAGGAGTAGAAATAGATCGGCTTATTGCTGCGCAAATGGAGCAGTGCACTGCCAATGGGAGTAGACGCCATTTTTCCGAAGAAAGGCACGAAGACGCCCCGTTTTCCACCATCCTGATCACACAACAGCGCCAGCGCATGCCCGCGCTTTAATTCGGCCAAACCCTGACGCATAGCTCCACGAGAATAAATTAGGCCGGCACCAAGGCGCTCACGAAAACGCACCATTGCTGCATCGACAAATGGATTACTCTGACGTTGCTGTATAGCATATGGCTCATGCCAAAACTGATGTGTTACCCTTGATGTACCCAACTCCCAATTACCGAAATGACCGGTCATCACTACTGCCCCGTTCCCCTTTGCACCAATTTCCTTTAGCCATGCGGGACGGGTAAGCTCTACAACCGTATCAATTCGGTCGCGCCGCCAGCCCAGAGACTTCACAACTTCCAGTATCATTAAAATAAAATGATGATACGAGCCATAGGCTATTTTTTTCTGCTCGTCTACAGACAATTCAGGAAAAGCGACTGACACATTATCAAGCGCAGTTTCCCGACGAAACTTCAGCACGTTAAACACCAGCGATGCCAATAGATTCGCAATGCGATTCAATGCAAATTCCGGTATCATTCGAAAGAACCCGATTACAAGCAAAAAACCACTGTATTCAGCTAAATATTTAAGACGTTTTGACCAGCTCAAGAAAAACTCTCTCTAAGTTTTTTGCCCTGTTTGAGGGCAGAATTATGCGACAAGACATTAATTTGCCGGAAAATGGCTAATTAATCGTGCAAAATCAATTTGCAATTGAATTATTTTATTTGATTTCTCGCCCATGCTTCCTTATTTTTTGTGTCTGTTTGAATATAACACGTTTTCCTAGAGGAGAAGTTTGCACTATGATGGGACAATTGAGAAACATGACCAAGTGGGTTCTGTATATCCTTATTTTCGCTTTTCTGGCTCTAATGGTCTTTGAATGGGGTGCTGATGGCTCCATGTTTACCGGCGGTCAGTATGTAGGCGAAATCGAAGGTGAAGACATCGCACTTAAAGATTATCAAGAAGCCGTTCGTGAAGCGTATAATAACGAGCTCTATCGCACTGGTCAGCAGCCGCAGCAGGAACGCGCCACGGCACTGCGCAATCAGGTTTGGGAACAGCTTGTTCGCTCCCGCGTGCTTACACCTGTTGTAGAGGAAATGGGTATTGATGTAACCAGCGCAGATATTACGAACTTTATTATTAACAATCCGCCACCTGACTTGCGTCAAAGTGAGCAGCTGCAAACGAATGGCGTTTTTGATATTGAAAAATATAAGCAGCTGTTAGCCGTTCCGGAAAATCGCTCCAGCCTGGTTATTCAGGAAAATCTGCTAAGACGTGAACTACCCTTTATTAAGCTCGAAGAGATAATCAGCGCTTCCGCAGTGATCACTGAAGCCGAGATTCGCGATGAATTTATGGCCCAGAGCATGAAATCCAAAATCGACTTCATGCTGGTGCCTCTCTCCTCCTTCCGCGATAAGCCGGTTGAAGTAACTGATACCGATATTGCCGGATACTATAACGAGAATCGCAAAGAGTACAAGGTTGATGAAAAGCGCAAGTTGAACTACGTCTTCTTTTCCTCCGCCGCAACAAAGGCAGATACCGCTCAGGTATTTAACACAGCGCGCGGATTAATCCAGCAGGCAAATGAAGGCAAAGATTTTGCCGAACTGGCTCGCCTCTACTCGATCGATACAAGCAACAAAGATAAGGGTGGCGATTTAGGCTATTTTGATCGTTCTCGTATGGTAAAGCCCTTCTCAGACGCCGCATTTGATGCAGAAGTTGGCAGCATCGTTGGTCCCATCGAAACGCGTTTCGGTATCCACATCATTAAGGTTACCGACCGCCGTACAACAGATGGCAAAGAAGAAACGCAGGCTTCACACATTCTGCTGGAAATCGGCCCGAGCACCGATACTATTGACCTGGCCAATGGCAAGGCTAATGATTTTCTGGATGCACTGGTAGACAGAGACTTCTCTGTTGCCGCCGATGAAATGGGCTTCGAGATTAAACAAACACCAGACTTTACAAACAACAATAATGGGACAATCCCGGGTGTTGGCCGCGCTGGTCAGGGTGCGGTGGCATGGGCCTTCAATGAGCCGATTGGCGAACATTCCCGCATTTATGAAACCGGCACCGGCTATGCGATTCTGGAAGTGGCAGATATTACACCGGAAGGCGTTCGCCCACTGAAGGATGTAACCGCAACCATCAAGAACCAACTTGAGGCTATAAATCGCCGCGCAATGACGATGGAATATGCCAAGACCATTGCAGGTCAGATTAATAAGTCGACCGACTTCCTGCAGTTCCGCGACAATAGCGATTTAACGCTTGTTGCCGATACTACCGGTTGGTTTGCCATGCAGGCATCTGTTCCGAAAGTCGGACGTGCACCAAGCGTAGCCGCAGCAGCTTTCAATCTGGGCATTGGTGAAGTTTCCGGGCCTTTGGCTACCGATCGCGGCACATTTTTCATTCGCGTTCGTGATCGTCAGGAATTTGACGAAGCAGCTTATGCTACACAGCGTTCAGCCATCCGCGATCGCCTGACGCAGCAAAAACGTCGTGGCGTTTTCACGTCCTGGTATGAGCAGCTGAAAGATGAAGCGGATATAAAAGACTATCGCTATCGCTTCTTCACTATCTAAAAAAATTTTCACCTAATGTATTCATGGAGCGCTCACATTTTAATTTGAGCGCTCTTTCTATTTTGATTCTAAAAATTGACCGATATCAGGAGAATCTCATGTCTATCATCAAACCTTTTCGTGCTCTCAGACCATCCCGACAACATGCTGAAGCTGTTGCTTCACCGCCATACGATGTACTAAACAGCGCCGAGGCAAGAGCACGCGTTGCCGGTAATCCGCAGAGCTTTTTATATGTAAACAAGCCTGAGATTAGTTTACCAGAGGATGTTGACCTATACAGCCAGCAGGTGTATAAACAGGCTGGTATTAATCTGCAAAAGCTTCGCGATGAGCGCGCTCTGCTACAGGACTCCGAGCCATGCCTGTACGTTTATAAGCAAATTATGGGTAAGCACGAACAAGTAGGTATTGTGGCAGCAGCATCCGTTGAAGAATACGAGAACGGCCTTATTAAAAAGCATGAGTTCACTCGCCCGGTTAAAGAAGACGACCGCGTAAACCACATGGTCAGCTTAAATGCACAGGTCGGCCCGGTATTCCTTACGTATAAGGCGCAAGACACTATTGATGATCTGGTAAATGAAGTAATGCAACAGGAGCCGGAATACGATTTTAACAGTGACGATATCCAGCATACATTTTGGGTGGTATCCTCCGACGAAGTTTCCCGACAGCTGGTTGAGGCATTCGCACGTGTCGATGCACTTTACGTAGCTGACGGGCATCATCGTTCTGCGGCAGCCATGCGCGTAAAGCAAATGCGCCAGAAAGACAACCCGGGACATACCGGAGAAGAGTCTTATAACTTCTTCCTGACGGTTATCTTCCCGGATAATCAAATGCAGATCCTCGATTACAATCGTCTGGTGCAGGATTTGAATGGACACGGCAAAGAAGAATTTCTGGCAGCGATAGAGCAGAATTTCAGCATTGCTGAAGTTGCTGATAAAGATGTTGCTAAACCAACAGCCGGAAGAAAGTTTGGAATGTATTTAGATGGACAGTGGTATAGTCTGACCGCTAGGGAAGGAACATTCGATCCGAATGATCCGGTTGAGCGCCTTGATGTTAGCATTCTGCAAAAGAATCTGCTCACTCCCCTACTTGGCATTAACAATCCTCGTAAAGATAAGCGTATCGACTTCGTAGGAGGAATTCGTGGACTTGGCGAGCTGGAACGACGCACGGCAGATGGAAGCTGGAAGGTTGCGTTTGCTCTGTTTCCCACATCCATTGAAGATCTGATGGCAATTGCAGATGCCGGTGAAGTAATGCCGCCAAAAAGCACCTGGTTCGAGCCAAAACTGAAAAGTGGATTGGTAAGCCACTTACTGGATTAGAAGGCAGGTGTAAGGGGTCAGGTAGCAGATCGCTCACTGCGTTGGCTGCAAGGAGGCAAACATTTGATCGTTGCTGACCCCTAACACCTGTAGTTAGAGTAGTTCTTTTATTCGCGGGATACAGCTTCGCATGGCGTTGCGGATTTCTTTTGAGCGTGCCTTGCGGCTCCCTAATACGGTAAGATAGGCTTCTTCTCCGGGAATCTGGCAGCTGATAAAGATTCCTTTTTCCAGTCGAAATTCCCAGAATTCCGGATTTCCGCCATTTAGAAAAGCAAGATTTTTTTCGAGGTCTTTTATGCAGTCTGCCATTTGATTCCCCAGACTGCTTATAGCGTCTGGCTGCTCAGATAGTGTTCCGCGATACAGAAGCATAAATCCTTCCTTATTATGCAAAAAACCGTGTTCAACACCGGCAGATTTCATTAGCGGATCCAGCTGCGCACGCAGTTTGTTCTGTCTGATAATTTTGGCATTTTTGGCTTCAACCTTTGCAAGATCAGACGCCTCATCAACGCGGCGCATACTTTCGAGCAGGAGGCTTTGCCAGCCACGGGAAATGGTTTCACGAAATGCGGTTTGATTGCGCACCACGGTAAACTCTCCACCCTGCCAGCGCATCATGTGATAAAATGCGCTCTCACCCTCGAGGTGACCGGCCTCAGCATGAATGATATTGCCCTCCTGAAAAAAAATCATTCCTTTCTGTTCATCACAGGACACCTTAAGCGCAGATGTAAGTCTGCCCAGGCAGTTAAGCTGAATAATATCGCTCAGTTGAAAATCTGACACACTTCCTTTAAATCCACGCTTATGCGTAATGGCGTTTAAAATATGCTGGCGAAGCTCATTTATTTCGAATGGTTTTTCTATGTAATTAAAGCAACCTCTGTTGGCAGCTTCCTGCTGCACATCCCGTGTTCCGTAGGCCGTCATAATAATCACTTTCGTCAACGGATATTGATCGCGTATTTCGAGCAACAGGTCTAGTCCGGACACCTCGGGCATCCGAACATCTGTAATCACCAGATCAACAGGTAGTTGATTTAAAACGTCAACCGCTTCGTTTCCCGAATTGACGCACAGAACCTCAAATTTATCGCTGTCCTTAGACAATTTCTTAGAGAGAGTCCAAGTAAGGTCTTCCTCATCATCAACGATTAGGACACGTTTTAGTGCGTTTTCCATACGTTCCCCTGTTTCTCTCAGAATCGGCGCTTTGCGTCAATTCTTTATCCTTTCCTTAGGACAATCTGTAACACACTCTGTATTAAAGTGAGACATAAAGCCCACTTATTTTCACAAAGGATATCTTAGAGATGAGAACAGATTTATAAGTTGCTTAAAAGCGTTGTTTAAATTGAGGTCGCAATGTGGGGAAATTAGTAGCAGGAAATACTGAACGGCATCACATTTTTGTAAATAAATGGATTTACATCTTAAAAAAATTGCCCGGAGAACAAATGTCTTCCGGGCAATAAATAATACGATAATTCGAAAGGTCTTATAGCATAGCCTGAATATCTGCGACCTTATCGGTGCGCTCCCAGGTAAAGTTGTCGTCATTACGACCAAAGTGGCCGTAAGCAGCTGTTTTCAAATAGCGTGGCTTTAGCAAATCCAGTGACTCCTTAATACCATTGGGACGCAAATCAAAAATATTGCGAACGATTTCAGTAATTCGTGCATCAGAAATCTTCCCGGTACCAAATGTTTCCACCATAATTGACACAGGATTAGCATGTCCGATCACATAGGCAACCTGAATTTCCAGGCGGTCTGCTACGCCGGCAGCGACCAGATTCTTGGCTACATAACGACCAGCATAAGCGGCAGATCGATCTACTTTAGAAGGGTCTTTACCGGAGAATGCGCCACCACCGTGTCGCCCCATACCGCCATACGTGTCTACAATAATTTTTCGTCCGGTTAAACCAGAGTCCGATACCGGGCCACCAATATTCCAGATGCCGGTTCCATTGCAGATATAGCTTTCTTCGGAACGCTTGAAAGGAAGATTGTAGTTGGCGATCAGCGGCGCAACAATCTTATCAAATGTTACATCAGCAATCTCGGCATTCGTTTTTTCGGGATTATGCGGAACAGCAACAACAACTTTTTCTACAGCTACCGGCTTGCCGTCTTCATAGCGCACCGTTACCTGAGTTTTTCCATCTGGACGGTAAAAAGGAATTTCGCCGTTTAATCTCTTGGTATCAATTGCTTCAATCATGCGATGAGCCAGAGTTATCGGCAGCGGCATCAGCTCAGGGGTTTCGTTAGAGGCATAGCCAAACATCATACCCTGATCACCTGCACCTCCACTGTCAACACCAACAGCAATTTCACTGGACTGTTTGTGAATGCGGTTTATAATTTCGCAGGAGTCATCGTATTCCAGTTCCGGAATTGTATAGCCAATGTTGCGAATAGTTTGGCGTGCCAGCTTCTCATAGTCAATGCTACTTCCTTCAGGAATCGACACTTCACCAGCCAGAATCGTCAGATTTTTAGTGACCATCGTCTCAATGGCCGCACGATTACCTGATGGATCTCCATCCAGTTGATAAATGGCATCTACCATTGTATCCGAAATATTATCACATAACTTATCGGGATGCCCCGCGGAAACAGATTCAGATGTAAATAAAAAGCTGTGCTTCAATTGCCGATCCTCCGTACAAAATATTTTGTTTAAACAGATGTCCAACCAAATGTTACGAACTACTCACTTTATCCCTGACATCATTATTTGCATATAGTCGATCAATTTAATATTCCGCAGCTACTGCTTCAAGACTTAATATTATTACTCTGGTATATCGAATCGATTGCCTTTGTTGTTTGAAAGGCCTGCTCACCTGAATTTAAACAGGCCCGGCGAAGTGTAAGCTGTTGTCTAAAATGGCGTATCATATTCGAATGTGGGTGCCCGACAACCGGAAGGGACCAGGCCTTCTCACCTGCATCTGTTACAACAATCAGGTGACCTGAGTTGAGATTCTCAACTTTTATAAAGCCGTCAGTCCCCTCAATAGAAATGCTGTCGCGATAGTCTGGCTCTGTCCAGAATACACGAGCATTCGCCTGAACGTTCTTTTCAAAGGTAAGGCTTGAAATACAGCCATCTTCAACATCTGCTAACGCTTGATGAAATATCTGACCGCTCACAGTAACAATATTTCCAAACCAATACACCAGCAAATCCAGGCGATGGCTGCCAATATCCATCATTACACCACCACCGCCAATCGCCGGATCGAATCGCCAATGATCTTGATTTTTCAGGTCTCTGGGTGAATAGCAAAGCACATCTGCACGAAGGGGGATTCCAATTATCTGCTCATCCAGCAATTGCTTTATCTTTTGGACAATGGGAAAAAAACGTCGGTAGTAGGCCACTGCTAATGTCACCTGTTCCTGCTCGCAAAAGCGTAACATCTCCAGCGCTTCGGCATTACTCATTGCCATCGGTTTTTCACAGAGCACATGTTTTCCGCAACGTGCAGCAGCTAGTGTTAGCTGATAATGCGAAGAAACGGGGGTGGCAATATACACGGCGTCGATGCGCTCATCTTTTAGAAGAGCGCTGACGCTGCGATAAGATTCCTGTAAATTAAATTCACGCGCAAGAGCTTGCGCAGAGGTATGATGTAAAGAGGCGGCACCAAGGACAGTCTCACCACACTCCAGCAAAGCCGGCAGCACCTTGCGGCGAACCACATTGCCACTGCCGATAATTCCCCAGTTAAAGGTCGACATCCATCAGCCTAGATAGCTGCGATTTCTGCACCAATGCCATTCAGGCGCCAGATTGTCAACGGACCGCTTACGCTGCTGGAATCGAAAGCTTCGCCCTTTTCCTCTGCAAGATGAGCTAAGTATTTAACGGCCTTTTCTTCGGTCAACTCAATCTTTTCGACAATTCCTTCAACGTTGGCTCGATGTCCCTGCGAGCTAAGTGGGAAGACCATATCGCCGTCCTTTACCTTGAAGCGAATGGTATTACCGGCATCAGCTACATCAATCCAGCAGCCACGCATCGGACAGCTATCTGCTACTTTGCCGCTAACGCGAACGCGCTTTCCGGCATACGCTGCAGGGTCAGCAAGAAGCGTCTCTAAACTCAGGTTTTCTGCCAGTTCCAATGCCGCACCATAGCTACCTGTTGGATCTTCTTTGGCAAGAGCCAACTTTTCTGCAGACGGTGCTTCAACAGGCGTTGTCATCTCAGCTTCGGCAACTTTACCTTCTCCTGAATTTTCAGAAGTACAGCTCATAAGTAATGCAAAAATCGCGATTGAAAACAATGTAACTCGTAACATATCCTTACCTCACAATGATAGTATTTGATTAGGGTCGATATTAGATTGTCAACGCAGCAACTTCACGGCGGATACGTTGATATATTGCGGCCAATCCCTGCTGGCGATTCATTCCAAGAATCGGGGCAAGCCCACTATCATGCAGTGGATTTGTCGGTCCGTCAGCAACTTCCTGTGGTGTGGCACCAGACAGGCCTTTTATTAGCAGAGAGATAAAACCCCGCACGGTCGGCGATTCACGCGGCACATCCGCATGTATATACACTTTGCCATCCTGCAGCTCGGTCCATAGCGAAACCGGGGTTAAGCATTCATGTACTTTATGGTTCGATCGATCATCTGCATCCATAAGATGCTGTGGGACCGGGGGCAATTTTCCAGCGAAGTCGAGTAGTAGTTCCAGTTTGAAATCGCGATCATCCAACATATTGAAACGGCTTAATTCTTCTGACAAACTCATAGATCCTCAAACAATTATTCAATGGGTGCGCGCACCAGGTTCCCCCACTCTGTCCACGAACCGTCGTAATTCCGCACATTTTCAAAACCGAGTAAATAGGTCAGTACGAACCAGGTGTGAGACGAACGTTCACCAATTCGACAGTAAGTAATTACCTCTTGATCTCTATGCAGTCCCAACTCCACTTCGTAGATCTGGCGCAAATCACCGGAGCTCCGGAACGTTCCGTCATTGTTAACGGCAGTCGACCACGGCACATTTTTCGCACCGGGAATATGTCCCGCACGAAGGGCACCTTCCTGCGGGTAATCAGGCATATGAAGCATCTCTCCACTAAATTCCTGCGGAGAACGAACATCGACCATCGGCTTGCGCTTATGCATGTGGTGCAACACTTCATCGCGAAATGCTCTGACTTTTTCTTCCTGCAATTTATCGACATGATAGTTTGTTGGAATCGTGCGAATCTTATCTTTGGTAAGCTCTCGGCCTTCATCTACCCACTTTTTTCGTCCACCATCCATAATAAAACAATGCGCATGGCCATACAATCGAAATGCCCAAAAGGCATAACACGCCCACCAGTTATTTTGATCTCCGTAAAAAACCACTTTCGTGTCGTTGGCAATGCCCTTCTCAGACATCAGGTCTGCAAAATAACGTTCTGAGATATAATCGCGGGTTCTCGAATCCTGCAGATCATTTGTCCAGTCAATCTTCACAGCATTACGGATATGCCCTGTATCATACAACAATATATCTTCATTTGCCTCAACAATACGTAAGTCTTTATCGTTCAAATGTTCGGCAACCCACTCGGTGCTTACCAGAACTTCCGGATGTGCGTATGGCATAAGGAATTCCTCTTCTGCTTTTAATGCACTTCCCGAGCTATTAAGCTGATTTCCTCAGAGCTGCAAGGCGATCAAAAATCTTAACAGCATGATCATGTGCATTCTCTATAAACCAGCGGCCTGTATGGAGGCCACCACAAACCACACCAGCCAGGAAGATTCCGCTGCGATTTGTCTCGAAAGTACTATCGTCATAAAGCGGGGTTTTAAAAGCGTCATCCCGCAAGTCAATTCCAAGCTTTTTCAGAAACGGATAGTCTGGCAGATATCCCGTCATCGCGAGCACAATATCATTTTCAATTGTGCGAATGCCTTCCGGTGTCTCAATATCTAGTTCGGTTTCGCGTATTTCAGTAATCCTGGAGTTAAAATATGCCGGAAGATTGCCTTCTGCAATACGATTTTCAATATCCGGTTTCACCCAGTATTTCACCGATGGTTTTAAGCCGCTACCTCGAACAATGAGAGTAACCTCAGCGCTTCGGCGAAAGGTCTCTAACGCAACATCCACAGCGGAGTTGCCGGCACCAACAACCGCAATTTTCCGATAAGCATAGGGATGAGGTTCATCGAAGTAGTGCTTAACCTTCGGCAGGTGTTCACCAGGCACGTTTAGCAAATTAGGCGTGTCATAAAATCCCGTCGCCACAATTACTGCCCCGGCACGATAGGCAGCAGCTTCCGTTTCTACTTCAAAAGCGCCGCTGCTGCCATGAACCGTAATCACAGCTTCATTCTGCCTGATGTTTAATTTCCACGAATCACATACCCTTCGGTAATATTCCAGGGCTTCACGCCGCGTCGGTTTATAACCATGGGAAATAAACGGCACGTCGCCGATCTCCAAGCGTTCGGAAGTCGAAAAGAAGGTCATATTTGTGGGGAAATTGAATATGGAATTTACGATACAACCTTTATCAATCATCAAATAAGAGGCGCCGCGACGCGAGGCTTCAATACCACAGGTAAACCCGACAGGACCGGCACCAATTATAACAACATCATAATATTGTGAGGGCACTTGCTATCCTTCTACTAAATCGCTTAAATCATACGATCAGGCAGCTCCTGATCGGTCTACAATTAAGCGGCTATCTTTAATAAAAGCAAGTTTTTTTAGCGAGGGATCAGCAGTGCAGCCCATTTACTATTTAACGTCTGCACACCGGGCTCTTCCAGGGATAGTGCGGGTCCTTCCGGCTTGCCAAAAACGGCAGAAAGCGGATACTCAGCTTCCTTACGGGTTTCATTAAGAGTGTTCTTGTAGTGCCATTTTCCCTCGATATACTCGAAGTTGATCCGCACCTGATTTCCTGTTGCCTGCAGATTGCTCTTATAGCAGCTGGTTTTGTGTGCACTTTCTACAGCCTTTTCAGCGCTACTCCAACCCGCCGGCAATCCCAGCATTGTAGCACCTTTGGTATCGCCACAGGAGCGATTGGTTTTTTTGGAGAGGCTGAGCGTAATACTGGCGAGAAAAGGGAGTCGCTCATCACCGGTAGAATTCACCACATAGTGAACTTCTTTACAGGTATACTCTATCACATATGCAGCATATCCCTGCTTGGCTTTTTTTAGCTTGTGTGCATAAAGCAATTTTTGCTTCGTTTCGAAAAAAGCGGCAAAGTTTTCTACAATGCTTTCAAACTGTGCTTCAACCCGTGCAAGCTGTTGTTTCATCTCGACTGGAATTTCCTCAACAGCCTCATCCTGCGCAACTGCTGTTGTAGTTGAAAATACGAGAAGACAAACAATATAGAGCAACCATTTCATGACAACCTCACCACGTTGGAGTTTGCGGCACGCTTTTCGGGCGACTTTTGTGCCAGACTCAATATAGATGAGGGTAAGGTTTTAAAACTGTAATTTGTCACATATTCATTGTTAAACTTTAGCGCCCGAGAAGATAGGCATAACCAATTAGGGAAAAATTCCCAGTTCCAGATAGGTAACTGCAATCCGGTTGATCGAGTTAACAAAAGCAGCGGTTCTAAGCGGCATGGCCCCACCATGCAGCTCGCGTGTCTCCCGCACTTCGTGATAGGCATTTATCATTGTTTCTTCAAGACCAGAATTTACCAAATCAATTTCATCTCCACCTTTTACAATTTCATTGACAATCGATTCCGGTAACTTCTTGCCGCCTATTTCTTCAAGCAACTCGACAATTCGAGTATTCACGTTCTCGGTAAAACGCTTGTTCATGCGACCAAAGCGAATATGAGAGAGGTTTTTTAGCCATTCGAAATAAGATACTGTTACGCCGCCGGCATTTAGGTACATGTCGGGAAGAATAACTTTTCCGGCAGCAATCAACATATCACTGGCATCGGCAGTGATTGGTCCGTTTGCTGCCTCTGCAAGAATTTTTGCTTTAATCCGCGGCGCATTTTCTTTGGTAATTACATTTTCCAGTGCGGCTGGAACCAGAACATCGCATTCCAGCTCGAGTGCTTCAGCTGAATTCGCCAGGTTCGTTGACCCGGGGAAATCGAGAATCGACTCGGATTCCTTGCGATGTTTGACAACAGCATCAACATCGAGTCCCTTGGAGCTGTATATTGCACCTTCGTATTCAGCAACACCGACAATTAGAGCGCCGCCTTCTTGTAAAAATTTAGCAGCATGATAGCCAACATTACCAAGTCCCTGAACAACAATTCGCTTTCCATCCAATCCTTTTTCCAGACCCAACTTTTTCATGTCTTCTTCAATGCTCACAGCTTCCCGAATACCGAAGAAAACACCGCGACCAGTTGCTTCCATGCGACCATGTACGCCCCCCTGCGAGATGGGTTTACCGGTAACACAAGCCATCGCGTCCAGCTTACTTTCGGTCATTGCTGTATAGGTGTCAGCAATCCAAGCCATTTCCTGCGGTCCGGTTCCATAATCCGGGGCTGGTACATCGATTCCCGGGCCAATAAAGTTCTTTTGAATAAGCTCGTAGGCATATCTGCGAGTCAGGCGTTCGCGTTCGGTTTTGGAATACTTCCAGGTGGAGATTTTGATACCGCCTTTCGCCCCACCGAACGGAACATCCACAAGCGCACACTTGTAGGTCATCAGTGCTGCAAGCGCCATCACTTCATCTTCATTAACATTAGCGGCATAACGAATGCCCCCTTTTACCGGAGTGCTATGATGGCTGTGCTCGGCACGCCAGGCGTCAATCACTTCAATGGTTCCATCATCTTTAACCAGGGGGAAGGTCATATGATAAACACTATTGCAAATTTTAATCTGATTCAGCAGTCCGGCAGAATGTTTAGTAAAAGAAGCGGCCTTATCAAAATTTTGATTTACTTGATCAAAGAACTTGATATCATTGGACATGTATTGACCTCCGGGTTCTTACAGTAAAATGGGATCTGGAAGTTATTATCGTCAGGAAAATGATTAATAATAGCAAATTCCCGAAGCCTGGCTCCGGGAATTTACAAATAAAGCACTGCGTAGTACTAATTTAGCTGCTAAACATGCTCTTCGCATATTCGCGACGCATTGTAGCAATATTTTTAATTGAAATACCTTTCGGGCAGACGGCCTCACATTCCCCATGATTTGAACAACTGCCAAACCCTTCAGCATCCATCTGGTCTACCATGCGTTGCGCGCGACGATTGCGCTCAGGGTCGCCTTGTGGAAGGAAGGTATATTGCGAGACTTTTGCACCAACAAACAAGGCTGCCGATGCGTTGGGACATGCTGCAACACAGGCACCGCAACCGATACAGACAGCCGCATCCATAGCTTCATCTGCCAGCTCTTTCGAGATGGGCATGGCGTTACCATCCGGGGCATTACCGGTGTTGACTGAGACATAACCGCCTGCACCAATAATACGATCGAAAGATGAGCGATCGACTACAAGATCTTTAACAATCGGAAAGGCTGTTGCGCGCCATGGCTCGATAGTAATCGTATCACCATCCTTAAAACTACGCATGTGCAGCTGACATGTTGTGGTGCGTTCATTTGGTCCGTGAGCTGTTCCACCGATAACCATACTACACATGCCGCAGATGCCTTCGCGACAGTCATGGTCAAATTCTATTGGCTCTTTACCAGAGTTAATTAACTTTTCATTTAGAAGATCTATCATTTCCAGAAACGACATATCTTCCGAAATATCATCGATAGTGTAGTCAACCATCTTTCCAGTGGCGTCAGGGCTTGCTTGTCGCCATACCGATAGATTTAGTCGCATAAGATTCTCCTTATATCGCGCGAGGGAATTGAATAATTCCCAAGACGCTATTTATAGCTTCTCTGTGTCAATTTCACATTATCGAATTCCAGTTCTTCACGGTGGCGCTCCGGAGCTTCATTCTCTCCTTTGAATTCCCACGCAGCAACATGAGTAAAGTCTTCATCATTGCGTTTCGCTTCGCCTTCCGCCGTCTGATACTCCTCGCGGAAGTGTCCGCCACAGGATTCTTCCCTTGTCAGCGCATCACGTGCCATCAGCTCTCCTAATTCAATAAAATCGGCCACGCGTCCGGCTTCTTCCAGATTCTTATTTAGAATCGTGCCGTGTCCCGGAACATTTACGTTTTTCCAAAATTCCTCTTTCAGAGCAGAAATTGAAGAAATCGCCTCTTCTAAACCTTTACGGTTGCGAGACATACCAACGTGATCCCACATAATCTGACCAAGTTCACGGTGATACTGTAGAACGCTGCGCTTGCCTTTAATGCCAAGCAATCTTTCTACACGCTCATTGGTTTCTTTTTCCGGCTGATCGAAAACGCTGTCTTCAGTGCCGATATCAGGTAAGTCGGTATTACCCAAGTAATCTCCAATTGTATAAGGAAGCACAAAATAGCCATCTGCAAGCCCCTGCATCAGGGCACTCGCGCCAAGGCGGTTTGCTCCGTGGTCAGAAAAGTTTGCTTCACCAAGCACATACAGTCCCGGAATATTGCTCATGAGATTGTAGTCGACCCACAATCCGCCCATTGTATAGTGAACCGCAGGGAAGATGCGCATGGGGCGCTGATACGGGTTTTCACCGGTAATGCGCTCATACATTTCAAAAAGGTTGCCATAGCGATCGCGAATTGCAGGTTCACCGTCGCGCTTAATCGCGTCGGCAAAGTCCAGAAAAACGGCTAGTCCGGTATCACCTACGCCACGCCCTTCATCGCATACAGACTTCGCATTGCGAGAAGCAACATCACGCGGTACCAGGTTGCCAAAAGAAGGATAGCGATTTTCAAGATAATAATCGCGTTCGCTGTCCGGTATATCAGAAGCAAGTCGCTTATCGCCTTTGGCTTTGGGCACCCAAACGCGTCCGTCATTTCGCAAGCTTTCACTCATCAGCGTAAGTTTGGACTGGAATTCCCCCGAGACCGGAATACAAGTCGGGTGAATTTGCGTATAGCACGGATTGGCAAATAGCGCACCACGCTTATAAGCACGCCAGGCGGCAGTTACGTTAGAGTTACGGGCATTTGTAGAGAGAAAGTATACATTGCCATATCCACCCGAGCACATAACCACTGCATGTCCGCTATAGCGTTCGACCTTGCCATTGATAAGGTTTCGCACGATAATACCACGTGCCTTGCCGTCTGCAAGAACGACATCAAGCATTTCTCGACGGGTATAAAGCTTTACATTGCCCTTATCTACCTGCCGCATCATAGCGCCATAGGCTCCCAACAGCAGCTGCTGTCCGGTTTGGCCGCGGGCATAGAACGTTCGCGATACCAGGACACCGCCAAACGAGCGGTTAGCCAACAGACCACCGTAGTCACGGGCAAAGGGAACGCCCTGAGCGACACATTGATCAATAATATTTGCACTTGTCTGAGCCAGACGATAGACATTGGCTTCGCGAGCACGAAAATCGCCTCCTTTTACCGTATCATAAAAGAGCCTGTAAACGCTATCGTTATCATTTTGATAGTTTTTGGCGGCGTTGATGCCACCCTGCGCGGCAATGCTGTGAGCACGTCGCGGTGAATCCTGAATACAAAAGACGTGGACGCGATAACCCAGCTCGGCCAGAGATGCAGCAGCAGAAGCACCGGCAAGACCGGTTCCAACCACAATTACATCATACTTACGCTTGTTGTTTGGACTTACAACCTTCACGTTCATTTTATGCTGATCCCATTTGGTCTCTATCGGACCTTCCGGGATTTTGCTGTCCAGAAAGCGGTGTTTACCGTTTTCACTCATATCATTAACCTCCGAGAGATGTTATTGTCACGAAAAAAAGACATATAGTGGAACGCCGACAAACCCAATGGTTACCAGAATGGCAAAGGCGATTCCGGTCGAGTAAATCTGCTTGGAAAATCTGGGATGGTTTGCTCCAAGCGATTGAAATGCGCTCCAAAATCCATGTCTGAGATGCCATCCAAGCAACAACATTATTACAACATAGCCAAAGGTATACATCGGATCTTTAAACGTCTCATCTACAAGTTTGAATAAATCACGCATTTCTACGCCATTGACGACGGTGGTGTAGTAGGGTCCCCATTTAAACGTAATAAGATGCATAACTAAAAATGCCAACATGAGAATACCAGTATAGATCATACTGGTTGAAGAGCTCGACTTATAGCTGGCTCCACCGGCATCACGCACATTTGCATAACCAGAAGGACGCGCATTACGATTGTGAAGCGTTACGGAAATTGCCATATAGGCATGAAAAACGAAAGCCGCGAGTAAGACCAGTTCAATCGCATAAAGAGCCGGCCCAAGACTTATGAGCGTGTGCGAATACAAATTGAACGCATCAGAGCTAACCAGGAAGGTTAAATTACCCAGCATGTGGACAAATACAAATCCGGTAATTGCTAAACCGGTAATTGCCGCCACAAACTTCTTACCAATAGTAGAATTCAACGAAGTAAGAATCGATTTAGAAGCCATAGTTTATCTATTTATCCCCTCTTTTGATGATTTGATATATAGAGTAGTGCAATAATTGTTTTGGGCTGGCGATCTTAATTCAACATGATATGCTATAAAATAGTGGCTTTTCTTGCGGGGTTCGTCGGGCATAGCGGGTAGGGGTTCATTCATTAGAAGATGCCTGTAAACGTTTGGTAAGAGCCGATCGCAGAATGCATAGATTGCAGAGTAATATGAACTCTTTATCTGTTGATTAATTAACGCTTTGGCCGCACAAAATCAAGGACTTTAGTAAATTTGTGCCAGCAAAATCAAATTAAAAAACACTTGTTATCTCAGCTCTCGTGCAATAACTTTTGCGACTGTTTAATAATGAGGCATTTTCGACATGTCTCGTGAAAAGTTGAGGTTTATTCTATGTATGCATTCTTGATGGTACTTTTTGTTCTTGTAGCTATACTTTTGGTTGTGGTTATACTTCTGCAATCCAGTAAAGGTGGATTGGCCGGAACTTTCGGTGGAGCCGGTGGTGGACCTGGTGGCGTTTTGGGATCACGAGGTGCAGCAAACGCTCTTTCGAAGGCGACTATTGCACTCGGAATTATCTTTGCATTGCTATGTTTTGGCATCAATAAGCTTGGCGGAGCCGGTGAAGGCACTCAACAGAGCGTCACACAGGAAGAGTTGAATCAGCAGCCTTCAACACAGTTGCCTTCAACAACAATTCCCCAAACAGCTCCCCCTGCCGCAACACCTCCTCCGACAACTCCGGAAAGCGACGATAACTAGACATCAACTCTGCTGAAGTGGTGGAACTGGTAGACACGCTATCTTGAGGGGGTAGTGGGCTAACGCTCGTGCGGGTTCGAGTCCCGCCTTCAGCACAGAAATCCCGGCCACGGCCGGGATTTTTATTTATCGGGAAGGAAAACAGTGAAGTTTACGACAGCAGTAAATACAATCCGCGAGCGTCTGGAAGACCACGTCCCCAAACGGTTATCTATTGACTCCTTTATTCCAGCTGCCGTAACCATCCCCATATTCGAGAAAAATGGAAAGCCGCATATGCTACTCACATTGCGGGCCGATACTGTTGAGCATCATAAGGGTCAAGTCTCCTTTCCCGGTGGTGCATGGGAGCCACACGACACGTCCATAGAACAGACTGCACTCCGGGAAACAGATGAAGAAGTCGGCATTCCTCCTTCCATGACGCGTGTAATCGGCCAACTGGATGATTTTCCAACCATATCCGATTTTATCATAACGCCATTTGTTACAACAATCCCCTACCCTTTTCCAACAGACGTGAATCCTGATGAGGTAGCGAAGTTACTGGAAGTGCCGTTCGATTTATTTTTAACTGACTCGCATTTTGAGGCTAAAATAAAGCGCTATAAGAATACTGAATACCCAGTCTATTATTACTACTTTGAAGATACCATCATTTGGGGAATTACCGGTTTTATCATCAACCGCTTCGTCGAAATGACGTTTGGGTATAATCCTGCTCCGCAGAGCATTTCTGCCGATCCGCGTATCCCGGATTATCTGCGTGACAATGTTATTAAACTAGGGATAAGAAATCAGGAGAGTAAAAGAACCGAGAATCACAAAGAAAGTAAAAAAACTTCTTGATTCCGCAGACAATGCAGACTATTTTTGATGCCTGAAATTATTGACTTCCGGAGAGGTGGCCGAGCGGCTGAAGGCGCTCCCCTGCTAAGGGAGTATGGGTTAATAGCTCATCGAGGGTTCGAATCCCTCCCTCTCCGCAACGTGGCGTAGGACTATCCTGCGCCACGTTTTTTTTGCTCCAAACGCGAGTTTCTAGTCCTGCCATGCCGGTTTGCCTAAACCTATGCTCAATAGCCACTATCAGCGAAACTGATTGCTTTGAAAAGAAATTATTCGCACTATTAGTAAATACTATAACTATTAAAACCTTATATAATTTGCTTATACCACTATGACCATTCAACAGCTTGAATACATCGTCGCCGTATACCGTGAGGGAAGCTTTACCAAAGCCGCCGAGACCTGCTCTGTAACTCAGCCGACACTCAGCATGCAAATTCAAAAGCTGGAAGAAGAACTCAGCGTAATTTTATTCGACAGAAGTAAAAAGCCATTGCGCGCTACCGAAATCGGTGAAGAAATAATTGCACAGGCCCAAAGCAATATCCGCGGTATGGAACGCATAAGAGAACTGATTGACAATAAGAACCAGACCCTCAGCGGTGACCTGCGCATCGGAATTATTCCAACATTAACTCCTTATTTGCTGCCCCTTTTCCTGGGCTCATTCATTAAGAATTATCCCAACGTCAACTTGATTATTGAAGAGCAAATTTCCGAGAAGATCATAAGCAATTTACGTCAAGAAAAGCTGGACGTTGGGCTAATGGCATCCATAAAGACCCAGCAGCCCATTAAAGAAATTCCGCTCTTTTACGAGTCTTTCGTTGCTTACATCTCGGCGGGACATCCACTAAGTGAACAGAAGTTTCTTAGCGTTAAAGATTTGAATGTAAACGAGATGTTACTACTGGAGGAAGGTCATTGTTTTCGCGATCAAATGTTGAGAATTTGCTCTGAACAACGTGACAGCAGCCAGAAATCGGCGCTCATTTTTGAGAGTGGTAGCTTGGAGACGCTAAAGAACCTTATTGAGAAAGATTTTGGCTACACCCTGCTGCCGGCATTGGCGATCCAAAACTTATCCGTTAGGCAAAAGAAGCTGGTACGTGAATTGGGGCACCCACGCCCGGTTCGGCAAATTAGCCTTATTATGCATCGCGATGTGCTAAAGCAACGTATGATCACTGCTTTAAGAGAAGAAATATTAGGTAGTATTCCCGAGAGCCTTAAGAAGGCCGCGAACAACAGCATCGTTTACTAAATTTCTACCTAAAGCTAATCAAACACGCTAAGAGGAACCGATACAATGAGCCGCTTGGGATAATCAACATAGTACAAGTTAGCTCCCAAAACACGGAGCCCTTCAGTAGAAATGGCTGGGTGGATACGTGATTCCAGCATCTCTCCCGTGTTTAAGTTAAACCGGTCAATCATATTCACACCATTTAAATCAGTAGATAGGTCGGTAGTATAGAGAATCCCGTTATCAGAGATACTCATAAAATACCCTCTTTTGGGATATGGAATTGTTTCCAGAAGATTGCCGTCGTAGTCGAAGCGTCCGATAAAATCTCCACCATCCGCCCAGAAAAGTATGAAAAGCGCCCCCTGCCACACGTCCATTCCAAAAACACCCAGATAATTAATGGAACTAAAATCAAAGAGAAGATCTGTTTCACCACTGTTGCGAACATAGCGCCGCACCTGCGATCCACCGCCCGGCTCAAAAAAGAGATAGTCGTCCCCAACAGCGATGTGATTCCCTCCATTGTAGCCAACCGTTTCTCCAGCTCGTAAATCAGCAAAACGATATTCATACGTACCAAGCGCCCCCGTGGGGTGAAAGAAAACCGACGTTCCGGTAATTTCAAAGTCCTGTAGTTGCATTTTTAATATCGTGGTGCCATTGGCGAGCTTATCTGCCTCAATATAAATTTCTGCTTCCGGGTAAGGGTAGCTAAGCATATATGCGGATGTATCAACCCCTACACGCTCCCCATTGCTTAACTCGTAGAAAATGCGAATCTGTGCGTCCACAACATCATCCGGCACTTTCCCGCTAAGGTCGAAATTCAAATAGAACCTGTTGCCGTTTCCAATATATGTCGGTTTAATCGTATCGATGCCCGTATAGTGGCCATTCTTTTCAGCTAACAAATAGACTGTTTCAACCAGCTGTTGACTCACCACGATTTGGTTTTCACTACGAACATTCACGCTGTCGTAAAAGGTTTGCTCGATAGAAAAGTTATTCCAACGAGTTGTATCTGCAGGCAAGTCTCCCGAAACGCCGTTTTCAGAGCATGCCCCGATAAGCAGGCATAGAACGCCGGCAAGAATAAAGGAAAGGTGTGTTCCCTGCATCTTTTGCTCCCTAATTATCAGATTTGTTAAAAAGCTATTCGGTAGTCCCGGCGCCTTTCTGAAAAAATCTATTTTTTCTTCAGGAGCTCTTCGATATGAGCAGCAATTTCTTCTTTGCCAATTCGGGCGGCAGACGAGGTGAGAATAATACGGGGATTCGATTTCAATTCAAGAGACTCGTTTATACGCTTGGTCAGCGTTTTTTTTTCCTGTCCCTTTAGTTTATCAAGTTTTGTTGCGATTAGAGTGAACGGAATATTCTCATATTCAAGCCACTCCAGCATTTGTTCATCATTTGACTTTACTCCAAAGCGTCCATCGAGAAGCACAAACAGGCGCTTCAAATTCGGGCTATTCACTAAGTATCCTTCGAGAGCAACTTTCCAGCTATTTTGCTCAGCCTTCGAGGTTTTAGCAAATCCATAGCCGGGCAGATCAACAAGATAAATCTTTTCGTCAATATCGAAGAAGTTGATTAAGCGGGTTTTGCCGGGGGATTTACTAACGCGGGCGAAGTTCTTAATATTAACCAGCGAGTTAATAAGTGATGATTTACCTACGTTCGATCGCCCGACAAAGGCAAATTCTGGTCGTGGCACATCCGGACCGTCTTTCCAGTCCAACGTACTCTTAATAAATTTGGGATTAATAAATCGAAACACGTTCTCTCCTTTTGCAACAGTCAACAGTATACGCATATAATGATGCAGATGGAAGAGTGAAAAAAGCATAGGAGACAAAAAAAGCCGCGCTGATGAGATTACCAGCGCGGCTAGAAAGACTTACAAGCTGTGTGCTAGACGGCTACGGCGTCTAACTTTGCTTCAATAACCGGTTTGGGCTGTGCACCCATAATGGTTTCCACCACTTCGCCGCTCTTGAAGATCAGTAGTGTAGGAATACTTCGAATGCTATATTTTGCAGCTATATCACGATGTGAATCCACATCAAGTTTACCAATTTTCACTTTGCCTTCATACTTGCCGGCAAGCTCTTCAATTACCGGAGCAATCATTTTACACGGTCCGCACCAGGCGGCCCAAAAGTCTACAAGCACCGGCACATCTGCGCCAATCACTTCAGCATCAAAATTATCTTGAGTTATCTCAATTGCTTTGCCCATTTAGGTTCTCCTTATCATAGAAACTTTTTATACACTCACATTAGTCACTAGCGTAATTTGCTAACTGTAATATTAGACTCAATCAAACAACAAAAGTTACAATTGACTTTATCTTCGCTGCTTTGAATTTCGTTGTTTTCTCCAGGCGACCTTTTCTTCAAAGATGTCTTCGCCTGCCAGCTCAAAATCAACTGCACCTGTTGAAACCGTGCTTTCATCGGTATTGGCCTCTTTATCTGCCCCCAGATTATCGGCTGCAGCCACCTGAGAATTATCTGCAAAGGTTAGTGGCTGTGTCTTTGCACGCGCCATACTTACGTATTCAGAAGCAAGGGGGTAACGATCAATAAGCATTTTGTAAGCATTTAGGGATGAATCGGTTTGTTGAAAGTCGTATTCAAAAATCCATGCGCGTGCATATTGCGCTTTCGCTGAGACCTCAAGCGACGTATCGACCCGGGCAATTTGCGAATATGTATTGAAGGCCTGTTGCACAGAGCCATCGAAATAGAGCTTCTCTGCCTCTCTAAACAGTTTCTCTGCCTGCTCTTCCTTCGTTTTCAGAACATCTTTCTGAATAATACCACGGGCTTGTAAAATATCTCTTGAGAAGAGAGAATTTGGATATTCATTAACCAGGATTTTTTCCAGCGAATCTACGAGCGTCGGATCTTCATATCCTTCCAACTCATGAATGTAAATAAGCGAGTAGACGGCCTTAGGAGTTAATACAGAATCATCATAGGTGCTGAGGAACTCCTGATAGTAATGGGATGCAGAGTCTTCATTTTCAACTTTTAGCAAATAATATTCCGCGAGTGCAAATCGATTATTCATATAGTCAAATTCAATTTGCGGCAGCTTTCGTTTTTCCAGCGGTTTTTTCTTCTTATCCGGTTCTTTAGAACGATTGCCGGAAGTGCGATCGGTATCATCCTCATCGTCGTCCAGTCCTTCGCGATCGCGTCCTCTGCCGAAGTCATCACGACGACCATCTTCATCGGGTGGTTCGGCACGATTGTCATCGTTTCGTCGCACGTCTTCATTGGCGGCAAATGGATCAGGATTTGTGTTTGAGGCCTGTTTCAAAGAGTCAGGCACATTCTGCCCATTGGTTTGAGATGTATCTCTTAACGCTGCAGCAATGGGGTCCTCTTCCTCATTTTCATCCTCATCGTCTTCAAGGTCTTCCGGATCTGCCGTTGGATTTATCAACTTCTCTGCCAGCCGGACAGAGTCATCGAACTGAGCCCGATAAAGAGAATCGCGAAAGGTTTCATCATAGGTCAGTCGACTGATAAGTTTTTCTTCATTATCAATTTTATCGCGAATTTCTTTAAACTCACCAAGAAAGCGGCTCTTGTTCTGTACTGCTTCCAGGCTATCGTAGCGCCCAAACAGCGTTTTCACTTTACTGTAATAGGTTACAGCGCTATCGATGTCATTAAAAGTATATTCATAAAGTCGTGCCAGATTCACAGCGGCCTGAGCCGTGCCGGAACTGGAACGACGATCGCGAACAATCTCGCGATATGTTTCAACGGCATCATCGAGCAGTCCCTGCCTTTGATAGTTTTCGCCGATTGCATTACGAATCACCGGAATAAATGTTTGAAATCTGGGAGCTGTAAGCATTTTTCTCAGCAGCTTATTCGCGTCATCATACTGCTCTAGTCTGGCCAGCGTTTTTGCGCGCTGCAGGCGAGACTGATAATCGGTTGCAACTGAAGGCTGATACTTTTCAACATCTTGATATTGCTTCAGTGCTTCCTTGTATTTTTTTTGGATATAATACGATTCACCGAGATTATAGTGAAGCCGGGATCTATCTTCATCACTTATATCTTCTTTTAACGCATCTTCAAGATGGCTGATGGCTTCCTGATAGTCTTGATTTTCGAAAGCAAAGAGGCCAAGCTCAAGATTTGCCTGAGATCGGATATTACCATCTTTACTTGAAGACAAAACGTTGCGAAACAGGCGATTTGCTTCATCAACATCGTTTTCGCGTAAGAGTGTTTTAGCGTAAAAGAGGTTTGCTTCGGCGAGAAGGTCACTGCGCGGATACTTTTTTAAAAATTGATCGAGGTGAAGTTTGGCGCTGGAGTATTTTTGCAGATGGAACTCGCTTTTGGCAATGTAAAGTAACGCATCGTCTGCATACTTATTTTCATCGGAATATATCTCAATGAGTTTCCAGCACTTCTCGATTGTTGTCTCAAAAAACTTTTTTGAAGAATTGGCAGAATTATTTCGACCCAGGTTTTTCGAATTGGCCGAGTTGCCACCCGCCTTCTCAAGTTCTTTTATGCCATCGTTATAACTCTGCTTGGCATTAAAAAGCGTATTATAATATGCACAGCTGCTCAGAAAAACGAGCAGGGTGATACAGCTGGTGAGGCGAATAAAGTGCAGCGGCGTTTCGCTCCATCGAACTGAATACTTCGGCATTAAGATCCTCCAGTATGCGATTGCTAATGCGATCGCAGTTTTTTTATTACATTTGCTATGCCGGGCAAAATTTCATCTGCACCAGCTGCAATATGTTCATCGCAAACATCGGTCAATGATGTCTTCTCGGTATTGATTTCTACCAGATAAGCACCATTTCCTTTAGCCAGAAACGGCAAAGAAGCGGCTGGCTCTACAGTAGAAGATGTTCCGATCGAGAAAAAAACCTCGGCTTGGGAAGACAGTGTCTGAGCTTTTTCAATCGCATGCTGTGGCAACATTTCACCAAACCAAACCACATCAGGACGAATCAGATTACCGCAGGAAAGACAGGTTGGCACTTCACCAGGCTGTTCGTTATCCATTCGAGCTATCGCTTCTTCGTCCGCGGGCTTACTACACTCTATGCAGCGATTGCGGGTTAAGTTCCCGTGAAGTTCAATGATATTTTCGGTACCGGCACGATAATGCAAATTATCGACGTTTTGAGTAATCACCATAAAGTCTTCAAAATGCTGTTCCAGCTCCGTCAGCGCAAAATGAGCCGTATTCGGTTCAACTTGTGCAACCAGCTGAGAACGCCAGCGATACCACTCCCAGACCAACGAGGGATTACCTAAAAATGCTTCGACATTAGCCAACTCATGCGGCTTAAATTTTTTCCAAAGGCCACTGGTTCCGCGAAAGGTAGGAACACCGCTTGCTGCGCTAATACCCGCGCCGGTTAAAACCACAACATTTGTTGCTGTATAGAGACGTTCGAATAACTTCTTTGATACTGCCATGAACAAAACATCCTTATTATTCGGCGCGCAAAAAACAATCGTTTCTACGCGACTGTTTACATCCGTAACGGCCGGATGACTGGTCTGGTTTCCATCAGAGGCAAAAAGAGAAAACGCTTTTTTGCTTAGTCAAACCAGTTTCGGCAATTATTTGTGAACCTTCACACATCCACCAAAAGAAAAAAATGCTCTTCGAGGACAAAGTCGTTTTTAGTTCAGCTGTCTAATATAAGAAAACTGCAGGCTGTTATCAATCAGTTGTTCCTCGTGAATGCCGATTAGACAGAGCTGTCTTTTGCCGCATTAGCCGCCCCATATTTTCGAACGAGCCTATTGCGGCGATGCTTCATTGTTTTCACATACTTAAGTAGCGGTGAACGCGGCGAAAGTTGTCGCAAATTTGTCAGATACATCAGCCCGCTGTCCACTACCGCTATCGCCAGTTCAAAGTCTTTATCTTCATGTTCAAGTACCTTCGCCAGCTCTTCAACAACTGTGGGGTGAAATACGTTTTGATCAAACAATTCCTGTAGTTCGCGCTTTGAAGATGGTCGATCACCCAGCTTTTTCATTGCCATCGCGGCCAAATATCGCGCTCTGCTAAACCAGCGGGATTCTTGCCCAAATGTTTCGGTAAGATAATTCGCAAGTTCAATGGTTTCCGGAAAATACCCGCCCTTAAATAAATATCGTGAGTAGGAATAAAGGTCATCTGCTTCAGCAAGCTCTTGCGATGGCGCTTCACAAATTCGCCCCATTCTAGCCGTCAGCAGCACCATATTGACGATGTCGTGGAAATTATGCTCAAGCACGTTACGAAGTAAGAACGCCTGTCTTTTGCGCATAAATTCAAAGTATAGCTGCGGGATAAGATCACCCGGCACATCCTCAATTCGATGTATGTCTAAAATGTGGCGCTCCAGGCTCTGTAAATCGCAGGCAGGCAGGCGCTGCTTCCACAGCCTGCGTGCAGCATGAAGCACATCGACATGTAGCATATCCTCCAAAATTGTTTCCTGTCGATTTAACACATATCGTGTTTTCAGAAGCGGTAAATCGAAGGCCTTGCCGTTAAAGGAAACCGTATACTTATATCCTTGAAAAATCGACTCCAGGTGTTCCAGCATCAACCACTCAGAAGGAAAATCAGGCAATAGATACTGCCGCACAACAACATGATCGAGTTCGATATGGCCGATACCAACCAAAAAGGCATAGGTCCCGACACCACCGGAAAGGCCGGTCGTTTCGGTGTCTATAAAGATCGCGTCTCGCAGGTTGCATCCTCCTGGCGGCATTTCCGGAGAGAGTCGATTAAGATGATTCACTTGAAAGCCTTCTTCCTGCAGGGCTAGAAAGGAGGGGTCGTTGAAGATCGGATAGCTGTTTTCCTTTAAAAGGAAGAAAGAGCGCTTATCGCGAATTGTGCGTATCTGTAGCTCATGCTCAATTTGGGTAATCCACTCCTCCCCTACCGGGCGATCGTCTTGTTCGCGAGGGGCAGAGGAATCTAATCGGGAAAGTTTATCGCGTAGGCTCATCCTAAAACATAAACGTATTTCGTGTCGGAAAAAAGTTCTTTTGCCGAGTATACAGTAATTCTTATGTTTGGGAAAGGAGAAACCAACTATGTCCACTCTTAATATTGCCCAAATAGATGCTTTTAGCGATCAGGCCTATGGTGGAAATCCATGCGCCGTTATTTTTGATGCTGATGATTTAACCAGTGAACAAATGCAGGCCATCGCCCTGGAAATGAATCTCTCTGAAACAGCATTCCTCATGAAGTCCAAAATAGCGGATTTTCGGGCACGCTACTTCACTCCGGCAGAAGAAATTCCGCTGGCAGGCCATCCTACAATATCCTGCGGTTATGCTCTTTGGAAATCTGGCTTGGTCGGCAAAGGCACGTTTCGCTTACAGCTTGAAGCCGGCACTGTCGAAGTAACCGTCGATACCGCGATTCCGGACAAACCATTAATCTCAATGAAGCAGCTAAAACCACAGTTTCTATCAAAACATGATCCTGCGCGGGTGCTACCGGTATTTGGATTAACACCGCATGACTTATTAGAAGACGCGGTGATTCAGACCGTTAGCACCGGAACGCCAATGATGATGATTCCGCTGAGATCACACGACAGTCTGCGCGTTGCTGCAATGGACTTCGACGCCTACGATGTTCTGAAGGCAGAAGGCGATTTCTTTAGCCCTCACCTGTTCGTGCTGCAGGGGATTTCGGAAGAAGCAACAACCTTTGCCCGGCACTTTGGCATTCCGCCAGATACGGTTGAAGATCCATTTACCGGCTCAGCCACTGGCAGCATGTCGGCCTATTTATGGAAGCATGGCCTGATAGAAGAACCGCGCTTTATTGCAGAACAAGGTCATTGGATGAAACGTCCGGGAAGGGCGATTGTTGAGGTTATTGGCCCACGGGAAAATATTGAAGCAGTGAAAATCAGCGGGTATGCGGTTGATATTCTGCGTGGTGAAATAGACGTGCCGCCTATTTAGACATTGAATCGGAGCCACTATAACCCGTGGCTTAAGCCACGGGTTAAGAGAACAAATCTATCGACTCAACATCATCTTGCGGACCAGACGCTGAGACTCACTTTGCAGACTATAGAAATACAGTCCTGAAGAAACCTGCTTTCCGCTACTATCGCGACCATCCCAATTCAGCTCATAATTGCCAGCGGCTAACTCATTATTTACCAACTCGCGAACGGGTTGTCCCAGCACGTTGAAAATTGTCAGCGTTACCTGTTCTGCTTTAGGGATGCCAAACGAAATCGTTGTGTTCGGGTTGAACGGGTTCGGATAGTTTGCATTCAGCTCAATTTTTGACGGCACACCGGTAACCGGCTCAATTCCGGTTACCGGATCGGAATAGGTGATTACAGCAATGTCATCCAAATACCAACCGTCGCCTTCAACACCTCCATCGCTACTCAAATTAAAGCGTAGGAAGACCGTACTGCCAATATAGCCGGACAAATCAATTATTTCCTTCACCCAACTCAACTGACTACCATCATAGCCTGGCTCACCAGGAGTTTGCACACCCTGTCCACTTCCCTCTTTCGTATAGGAGCCAACCAGAGACGTCCAGCTGCTGCCGTTTGTCGAAATCTGAACACGGGCAAAGTCGTAGCTACTCTCAATTTCCCAACGCGTCTGAAACTCAAGAAAAGCTGCATTCACACCGCTTAAATCTATTGAATTGCTGTAGCGAAAGGTATTGTTTGCATTCGCCGGATAATCCCCTGTCGGAGTATCAGCAAATGAATGGGACGGACTAACAAAGGTATTACTTGTTGTTCCCCAGCTCTGTCCGGTTGTCCAGTTATTTGTTCCCTCTTCTGCATCATTACCAAACGCAATTACCGGAGTGCCGACAATAAATAAACGATGGCGTTCTTCGCGCGGAATTCCGTCAACGATAATGGACAAGTCGGCAAACACTTCTGTGCCGGCCACTGCATTTGCATCAACCTGAACGGTAAAAACATCGGTTTGTTGCTCTGCCTGTGAAGAGATTGTAAATGGTCCGCCCCCCGAGCCGCTAATTGTTACGTTCGGATCGGCTGTCGTCAGGGCAAACGTTACGTTGGCAGCTTCACCCTGACCGAGGTTTTTCATATTAAAAATAATCTCTGCCTGCTCACCGGGATCTACATATCCGTTGCCATCACCTATTTCTGTTATGTCTAAGGATGTGCCTGAAACAAGCCCTCCGACAATCCACGCGAGATAGAGATTAGGATAAAGGTTTTCTTCCACCAGTGGAAAGATGCGATTTTGCGACGGCCAGAAGCCATCGGCAAATCCACCAACCTCCGGGGTCATGGCCAGAATCTTGTTTTTGGTTGTTTGTTCGCCATACATCCAATCATCTGAATTACCGTTCGCGGTATATCCAACGGTGTTAATGGCAGTTCCGGCAGAGTAATTATTAAACTGCGTCATATCTGCACCATAGGCATCAAACACCGCAGAATCCGGCGTCAAAACATTCACCTCATAACCAAATGGATAAATCAACAGGTTCGAGAAGGTATGATAATTTAGTGCGGCCCTGAATTCATGTGTATTACAGAAGTCGCGCATTGCTTGCGTCTCAGGCTCAGAGAAGGCGGACGTTCCGCGATAGGTATTGCTGTTCGTATTCGGACTCGAGCCAGAATTGTCATAGCCCCACTGATAGCCATAGTTCCGATTCAAATCGACACCAAAGCTGCCATCCCCATTATTCAGGCGATTTTTGCGCCAGTTTCCTCCGCCATTGGGGTTCGTTTGCTGATTGTAAGCGTAGCCATCAGGATTCACTACAGGCACAAAATAGAGTTCGCGATTATCGACAAGGTATTTCACCTCCGGATCGGCAGGATAGTTTTCCAGCAGATAATACATGAAATAGATTACCGACATCATTCCAGCAGGTTCGCGGCAGTGGTGGAGTGAACTATATAGCGCTTCCGGTTCGGTTTCATCAATGTCCGGATTGTCCGAGATTTTTACCGACCAGATATCCCGACCTTCATGAGTTGTGCCTAAAGACTGCTTTGCGGTTATGAGGTTCGGATAGAGAGAACGCATCGTGTCCAGCTCAGCCACAACCTCGTCGAGCGTATAAAAGCCTCCCATACTACCGAAATCAAAGCCCCTAACCATACTACTCTGTTCGATAGAAGATCGCTCTGCTTCGCTTAGGGTTGGTCGGGACTCGTATTCTGCCTCTACATCGGCAATTAAAACATCATATATAGTGCCGGAAGACTGCAGCACCGAATATTCAGCCTCATTGAGCACCGCTATCAGGCTAAACCCTTCCGCGGATTTTTCATGATGTGCGTGGCCAAAGATCAGGCCTTGGCGCGCCAAGGCCATTACTTCACTTTTATCACTGAAGTAAATTTTTACCTGCCGATGGGTTTCTGCATGTAGCTGCAGTGAAAAGGCAAAAAGCAGCATTAGAATTATCATGTAGCGAATGGGACGAAGCATAGCAACCTCTTGATATAAGTGTGACGTATTAGATCAGTCTGAGCCTGACAACAAAACATAATAAAAAATATCCAGATCAATAGCTGTATTTTGTTTTACAGAACAAGAAAATCAATCTATTAAGAATCGGCACTCTCTCCTTCGAAGCAATCAGCGATAAATAAAAAGAGCCGATGCGAGCAGGTGCCAATGGCACCCACCCGCTTCGGCTGCTGGGGTTCTTAAATCTTATGACAGAAGATATTACTTGTTGAACAACATCTTGCGCACCAATCGGTTATTGCCAGTTTCAAGGCTATAGAAATAAACGCCCGTTGCTACTGCAAAACCAGACTGATTCGTGCCATCCCAGGTAAGCTGATAGCTTCCTGCGGCAAGATTATCATTCACCAGCTCTTTCACAGGCTGCCCGAGCACATTAAAGATCGTCAACTTCACATCACTGCCAGCCGGCAGACCAAAAGAGATTGTCGTTGATGGGTTAAATGGGTTCGGATAGTTCTGCGAGAGCTCAAGCGTATTTGGAACAGCTTCGTTCTCAATCGGATCGATACTTAGCGGACTATCAGCAAGCTCGATATCCAGAAGCATGGTATTACCTGTTCCGGAGTTATACTGAACGCTGACCGCCTCGCTGGCAAGGTTTATCTTACTTGCCTGAACCGTATAGTCGCCATCGATCATTCCGCTTAACTGATAACCACCTTGTGCATCAGTAAAGTCGAATCCAATCACGTCGCCTACAGAGTTTTTAGCGGTTACAAATACACCGGAAAGTGCACCACCGTTGATGTATTCGATCGTTCCTGTAATCATACCGTTTCCAGCAGGACCGCCGTTAACCGATGACAACTGCGCATTAATTCCCGTTACGTCGCCAATTGCGTTAATAGCGTTTGCATTCTCCCAAATCAGTGCATCATCATAGAATTCCGGCACGTGACCATCACGAGAGAATAGTACGATATGTGGTGCATTCTCAAGTCCGCCAAGCGTATAGTTTCCGGAAGAGTCGGAGAAAGCAAAAGCCAATCGCCCGCTACCCGGAGCAGATCCAACAACAAACGCATTTGCAAGAGCAGCACCCTGATCATTGGTTACGATACCACTGATAGAATTATTGAAGTTGCTGCCATCGGTATCGAGCGTAAAATTAACGTCCTGCAGCAGTGAGTCATGAAAAGCAAAGATTGGGTCTGCGGCATACATATCTTCCTGCTCAAACCACCACTCTGTTTTGAATCCCTGCTTTTCGGCGGAAGCGATATAGATATTGAAGGGATCTTCAGTAACAATATCTATTAGGTATTCACCCTGAGCATTCGTGGTAGCTCTGAAAACCGTAGAGTCGCCATGCCACTGACCAAACTGCGAACTCACGGTTACAATTGCATTCTCAAGCGGTAGGCCAACTGCATCCGTCACAACACCGGCAATGGAAATTTCCAGATTGCTGCCACCGTTTTCCGGCACACCAAAGTCGATACCGCTGGTGGTTACATTCTCGGTAACCGTTACCGGTGTAGCATTGGCAATCGACATAACATCATCATAGTATTCAGTGTAAGGGATTTGAAAGTTTGAATTGTAATAGTGCACAGCAACGATATAATCGCCGGTAGGAACATTGGCAACATAATTTCCGGCAGAGTCTGTACTGGCCGTATAATTAAAGCCAATTGGGCTGTTGGTAATAAACTCAACGAGTGCCTGCTGAACAGGGGCACCACTACTGTCGAAACTTACTGTCCCACTAATAAATCCTGCGTTTGGCAAGCGACCGCCAAAGACAAAGTCCACAATATTCTCACCTGCAACCACGTCTACAGAGTTGTAGGCAATCGTTATACCGGTAACCAAACTAACTGCGCAAATATCATATTGTCCGCTCGGCACGGCAGGTATTTCATAAGCCCCGGTTGCCGGATCGCTAATGCCAATCAAAAATATCGTACTATCGGTCTTGGCTAATTTTATGATTGCATCAACCGGATTTCCGGTAGAAGAATCTGTAACCGTTCCGCGTACAATTGCATCACCACTTGAAGCGAGAACAAAATCTACAACTGCAGGGTTGTTTTCATCCGTGACAACACCATTAACTGTCTGCGAGTTAAAAAGATTTCCAAATGCCGTCACATCGTATGTTCCATCTGGAAGCCCATCGAGCAGATATGCTCCGCTGCTATCGGTATAGGTCGTGTACTGCCCACCGCCGTTCGGGCTACCACCCACAGCAATGATTCCTGAATTTACTACCGTGTTTCCGGTTGAGTCGGTTACCGTGCCACTAATTTGGGCATTACCGGTTCCGCGCGGCGTACCACCCAGATACAGCTCTAACCAATTCGGGCCATCGAAAACCTGGAAGTTGGGAATAAATGTAGATGTAAACCCTTCTTTGCTTGCGGTGACATCATATGTTCCGGGGCTAATTTGCGGAAAGGAATAAAAGCCTCCCAAACTATACGTTTCCAATCTGATCGTATCACCGGCAGCACTAATAGCAGTAACCGCGACTAATACAGAATCGAGTGGAATAAAGTTTGTTGAGTCAAAGACTAGACCTTCAAGAGAGGCGGTTCCACCCTGTCCGGGAGTCAATGCAACATCGACACCGGTAAGTTGACTGGAATCTCCAACGGAAATTGCGGTATTGGAAAAATAAGCGAGATAACCATTTGCCCTAACTTCCTGGATATAGTCTCCAGGTGCAATACTCTGAAAGCTATAGCTTCCACTTGCGGGATCTGTAATAGCTGAGTAAACAAACCCAAACTGCGAAGCGAGGGTTACTCGTGCCATGCCAACCGGATTTCCAGTCGTAGCATCTGTGACAGTTCCTGCGAGCAGGTTGTTATAATTTCCGCCTGAGTTCCCGACAAGTTGATAGTCCAGAACGAGAATTGCATTTGGGCCAACCGTAATCGGGCCGTTAAAAGCCGGTTGATAGCTGTCCTTCTCAGCAAGAAAGAAATACTCACCTTCCGGTAGTTGCTCCAGTAAATATGAACCATCTGCACCGGTCACGGCTCTGAAAACTATCGAGTCGCCGGTAGCAGGATTAAAACTAAATGCGTTTACCAGTGCTGCCTCAAGCGGGTCACCTGTTGAAGCATCTGTTACTGTGCCGCTAACAGTTGCACTAAACACGGGTAGTGTCAGTAAGAGAGTGAAAAGAAAAAATAGCTGCATTGCTATTCGTCGAATTGTTTGGGATCCTTGCATGGAACCTCCATTCCTGAAAATTAGTGAGGAAATAAGCGTTTACATTAATTATTTCCCATCAGCCGTTTGCGGATTGAAATCGTATGTTCATGCCCGCGCCTAATCCTAATACATATATCATGCCATTACATCACTTGTAATCCGGCATACAAAATAAATGATATTTTCGTCGCTAATGCGTCAGGTTATTAAATAAAAAAGGGATTTCACCATCAGAAGGGGCGAAATATTTTCGCACTTTGCGCAAATATTTCAGAGAGCGAATTCTTTACCAGTTCATCTGCCACAGTAGGCGGAGCGTATTCTCTCTGTCGACAACAGGCACTGGAAAATAGCTCAGCGTTTTGGATGAGGAAATGCCGGGCTTTCTCGAGAAATAAAAGAGGTCGACCTGACTGTAAATCCAAAGCGCAGCAAAGGCGATATAAACGCCATTTCGAATCTGATAAGTTTTGTTAAAAGCATCAAAACGTCCAGAGAAAAGATCAGGATTCGTCTCATTCAGATAGTCATTTTCGCGCGACTGTGCCTCAAGAGTATAATACGTTCCCATGCCAATCGTACTCATCGAGAGAGCTGTTAACAACCAACCTCGTCGCGTTTCACCATTGTGAAGATGCCCCCATCCCGGCACCAAAACAGAGCGAATCATCGAACCACGTATATGCGCAAAGGACCGCTGCTGAATAGCAACCTCTAATGAATCGATTTCCTGTTGCCTTTTGTCGCGATTTTGTGCGGCAATACGCTTCTTATTGAGAAAGTCTGCGCGGATTTCTTCGAAGTAGGAGCGAATTTTTGGAGAGGTTCTAACAGGGTCTAACTGATGCTCTGAATGTATGTCAAGAATTGCGATAAAGGAGAATAAGCTGCTCTGTAGATCATCCGCGGCATAAAACACCATTCCCCGGATTTCGTATAAGCGTAGGAGTTCAGAGTTGGATAGAGAGGTAGATCCTCGGAGAAGCGAATCGCTTATGGATAGTACAGATGAGTACTCCTGCGCACGAAAGTGCTGCTCGACTAACTGTAGCTTTTCACCAGCCACCTGAGAAAAAAGGGCAGCCTGTAGAGAAAGAAGCCAGAAAAGGATGTGCAGTGATCTCATTTTACAAGAATCATTTTCTCATAATTTACCTGTCGATTTCCCTGCAATTTATAAAAATATATGCCACTTCCAACTACGATTCCATTTTCGTTTCGCCCGTCCCACTGAATTTCGTGTTGCCCTGCATTCTTGTACCCCTCAAGCAGGGTAACAATCTTCTCACCTGTTGTTGAAAACACCTGAAGTGTAACGGACATTCCTCGATTTAATTCAAAAGGAATAAGTGTTTGTCCATTAAAAGGGTTAGGGTAGTTTTTTTTAAGCTGAAATTCGGCTACGACACCCGCTTCAAGTCCATCGGCAATTCCGGTAATAGCCGCATATCGTTCAATTTGTGGTACGATTTGGCCAAAGCTTCCGACCCCGCCAAAAACGTAAATATAATCATCAAGTTTCACGGACATTGCGCTAAAACGTGCAAAATTCATTGATGGCCCGCTAGACATTCGATATCCGGCCGGATTGGCATGAAAGATTGAAACAGAGTCTACTGCCGGTTCAGTCTCCGTATACCCGCCAATTAAATAGATATCCCTTTCCCCCATGAGTGTCGCAGAAACTCCGGCTCGTTCGCGCGGCATGTCAAATACCTGCGTATAGCCATGATTAATGGTATTGAAGCGATGCACCTCGGAGCGTGTTACAAACCAATTGCCACCAAAGATATAAAGATCAGTATCAACTTGCACCACGGTTTGGTCGTATGGTAACAGTGATTGGTTGAACAAACTGTCCAGACGGTAGGTTACCGTAGCGCTTGGAATATGATATTCGGTGATATAGGGAATTGGAAGCGTATCACCAACATTGATTGCAAGACCACCTATCAGATATAAATTATCGCCTGAAACGGCTCCTGCAGTCAGGAGGCGGTTGCATTCGGGATGATAATTATAAATGTTCGGAGGGTCGAGGTAATTCCATGTTTCAATACTAAAAATATTGGGCGGAATCGGTATGCCGAGGCCTGCGCCCCCGGCATAGATTAACATATCGTTCCAGTCTCCAGCAACAAAACCAGCGCGTGGTGTTTTCATCTGAGCACTTGGAAGCCAAACGTTCTGCACAGGATCATAAGTTTGAATTTCGTCGGTTGGAATAATGTAGCCCAGAGAATCTCTGTAACCACCCAGAACATGAATCAATCCGTTGCGCGCAATGATCTCCGCGTCTGCAACCGGACGCGGCATCGTGCCAACAATCTCCCAGTCTTGCTCCTGCGCCAACAAAGGCGTGATAAGAAAAATATATAATAAAATTATTCTATAAAGCTTCATACGTTTCGCCATATCCCAATAGTGTTGTGCAGTGCTAATGCAAATTTTATACCGGGATTAAATATCATTCACAGCTATTGTTGCTCGAAATCGAGCAGTTTTCGTAACGTATCGCGACGAGCAATTGTAACCTCATGTTCAACATCCTGAAAAGCAGGGTTGCGGACAGTGACTTTATATTTACCCGGCCATAGCGCAATTGGCCGCTTCAAGGGCGTTTCTCCGCGGTTTTTGTCGTCTACAAATAGCTGTCCCCAGGGATAGACCCGATAATCTAAAAAGCCAAAAAGCGTATCGAGATTAACCGCAAAGCGCGCCGTACTACCGGCAAGAATGCTGATTTTCTTCTCAAATGAGGGATAATACGGGTTTTTCAAACGTACTGAATACTCGCCTTCCGGCAATTCAAGCGGATTTTTAAGTGGGGTAGTATCAGTTTTTTCGTCATTTATATAGACATCCGCCCACGGCTGACAGCGAATTTCCAGTAAACCACGCATATTTTTCGCATCGACCTGCGAATTATTTGCATCTGTTTTTGAATTTGTTGTCACGCTGGATAAAATCAAATTTTCATTGTCACCTACAGGAGGCGATGGTGCTATGTTTCGTTGTATCTCTCTTGGCTTCACCTCATCGTTTTCAATCGATCCGGCCAGATCGATTATCAGGCTGTCAGGCGTTATTTCGCTCGAGGTCGCCACGTCCAGCGAGTCGACTTGCTCAACAGCCTGTTCGGCAATCCCTGGCTGGCTGAGTTGCGAAGAGTCTGAAAAGCTCATCATATATACGGCAAGACCAGCAGTTAAGGCCAAAGCGAATGCCATACCCAACCAGCCTGGAAAACGAAAGCCTGTGACATTTTCGGAAACGACTACTCCACTTCTAAGCGTATTCAAAACCTGTTCGCAATCTTTTGGACGCTTGCGCTTATCCCTTTGTAGAAGGCGCTCGCAAAGCAATGCAATGTCTTGCGGCAGCTTGGTTGCTTCGGCAATTACAGCTGACGCATCAACTTTCAAAATTGCATTAATTGTTTTTCCAACATCCCCACCAACCAGGGGGTTTTTTCCCTCAAACAGCTCATAGGTAAGTAAACCTGCCGAGAACAAATCACTTTGAGGCGTTAGCTCCTCACCCTGAATTTGCTCGGGAGACATGTAGCCGGGCGTTCCCACAATCGTAGACTTATGGGTAAGTGTATCTTCATTTAGCAATAACGCCAGACCAAAATCGGCAATTTTAAGATGATCAGACTCGTCCACTAAAACGTTTTCCGGCTTAATATCGCGATGAATAACACTGTGGCGGTGAGCGAACTTTAGGCCTTCGAAAAGCTGTCGCATAAGGTTTCGCGCTTGTTCCGGCAGAATTGAGTTAGCGCGAAGACGCTGTCTAAGGTTCTTGCTCTGAAAATATTCGAAAGAGATATAAAAATATTGTTCATACATTCCGAAGTCGAGAACGCGAATAATGTGAGGGTTTTCCAGCTTAGCCAGTATTTTTGCTTCGCGTTGAAAACGTTGCAAAACGGATTTGTCAGGAAGGTTTGAGGTATCCAGAGTCTTAAGGATAATCTGCTTGCCCAGAAAAACATGATCAGCCAGATACACACTGCTGTGATCATCTTTTTTCAAACAGGTTATGGGATCAAATTTTTCAAACAGGCGAGCAGTCGTCATCGGATCAGGTTTTCCCTTGTCCAATTTCTTTTAACTTTAGCTGCACCCATCGTACCGATACACCCAGCGATTTTGCTGTCAATGTTCTGTTGCCGTCAAATTGCTCGAGGCGATCTAACAGAAGCTGTCTTTCGAAGTCCTTTAGCGAGCCCTTAAACAGCTTCGCATTATCATTAACCGCATCATCCAATAGAATTTGATCCGGCATCAGTTTTTCCGTATCGCAAAGTATAAGCGCCCGCTGAATGACGTTCTCGAGCTGGCGAACATTGCCGGGCCAGTGATAGTCGCGAAGTTTCTTGAGCGTCTCACGGTGGGCAATAACGGTCTTACTGGCATATTTTTGCATAAAGTGCTTTACCAAAAGCGGGATATCTTCTTTTCGTTCGCGCAGCGGCGGAACATAAATCGGAAATACATTCAGGCGATAAAACAAATCTTCCCGAAAGTCACCTTTCTGCGCCATCTGACGAAGGTTCTTATTGGTAGCAGCGATAATGCGTACATTCACTTTGGTAACTTTGGTATCGCCAATTCGCATAATCTCCTGATTTTGCAACACCCGTAGTAGCTTGGCCTGTAGTGACAATGGAATATCGCCAATTTCATCAAGGAAGAAAACACCGTTATCAGCCACTTCAAACAATCCTTTTTTGTCTCCGGTAGCGCCGGAGAAGGCTCCTTTACGATAACCAAAGAGCTCACTTTCCAGAAGCGTCTCCGGAATAGAGCCGCAGAATTGGGCAAGATATGGATTGTCCGATCGATCACTAAGAGTATGGATTGCGCGCGCCACCAGATCTTTTCCGGTACCGCTTTCGCCTAATATCAAGGCTGTCGCATCGGTAGGGGCCACACGGCGAATCATTGTAGCCAGCTGCTGCATTGCTTTCCCCTCGCCCACCATTCCAGGTATGCGCTGTTCATCTGCACCCAGCCGCGTCTTCAGCTGGCGATATTCGCGCTCCAGCTCCTCAAAGCGGACAATCTTATTCAGCGAAAGTGAAACCAGGTTGGAGAAAAAACGCAGAAACAGCAGATTTTCTTCGGTAAAGGCCTTTCGGTTTTCCTGACTATCAACAAGAATCACTCCCCAAACCTGCTGTTCGTAGAAAATCGGCACGCCGATTACAGATTTGATGTGATGAATCATTACGCTTTCAAATTGCGACAGGTTGGGATCGCTTTGCACATCGTGATAAAGACAGGGTTCCCTTTTATCAATTACTTCTTTGAGTATTCCGGATGAAAAAGCCGAGAGGTCAATAATCTTCTCGCGATTAACGTTGCGAGCAGCAATAATCGAAAAATTGCTGTCATCGTCGGAATAGCGAACAAATAAACCTCGTTCGGCATTGACAATAGAGATAACAAGATCGAGTGATTCCTCGATTAAATTTTCTGTGTATTCAGCTCTATTAAGTAGCTGGGTGAGATAGTGCAGTATTTCAAGTTGATCTTTGTCAATCTCATGAAATCGGGCAATAGAGTCTGGATTAATTGGCTGCATGAAAGTCGCTTTGTGGTGGAATACAAGCTAATGGAACGCGGAGACCAACTGTCTCGGGACAATAATGATATCCGCGCCCCAGCAGCGAACGGGGGATTAATTTACTTGAAAAGACCCAAACTTGGATCGAGAACGGTTCTGAAATTCATCGACAACCCATATGGCCCAAATATAAGAGCCAGGCTGTAACACGGTATCGACTGTAACATTCTTAGAGCCACCTGGTAAACCACTTTTTTCCCAAACAAGTTTCGGAATTTCCTCTGGTAAATTTTGTAAGATTTCCACGCTATAGGTATGCGGAAACCCGGGTGAGAAACTATTCCATACGAGTGTGGGACGTTCGGTAACGGGTGGATCGGTAATTAGCGGCGAGCTCAGCACCACTTCATCGCTTATAAAGCGGCTAATCTGATTCTTCCCTAAATTAACGGAATTGCCGGCTTTGTCCTTTACTGAAATATCGAACTCATAGCCGACAATTTCTTCATTACCAAGATTGTATTGAGCGGGTGCAAAGTTCACTGCATATCGCTCTGCATCAAGATCGTATTTTAAAACCCCTTTAATATCGAGATCGCGAACCTTCCATGCCACGGAGTCTATATCATTGTCCGCATCATTTATTGCCGCCTCAATCGTTATGCTGTATTCCCTTAGAAATGGTGGGCGATTAATAACGACGGTATAAATGCCAAGTGAGTTAAGATGCGGCTTGGCATTCAGATTCATGTCCTGCACAATCTCTTTTCGTGCCCCCCAGGAAATATAGACCGAATCGGAATGATATCCTTCCTTCTCCACGACTAACCAGCCGTCCTCCGGAAGGATGTTACCAAGACGAAATCTGCCATCGGCATCTGATATAACCGCAGTAGAGCTGTTTTCCCAAGTAACCTGAGCATTTCGCAATAAGGTTCGAGGTACGCTGATAGACTCCAGCGTTCCTCTTAGCACGACGTAAGGGCTATTTGGATTGCCCGGATCGAAAGGATTATTTCGTGGCGCTTCACACTGCATGCCTAAAAGGCACAAGAGGAATATACTGAACGATATATTTAGAGGACGTTTCATTTACTTTTCGCTGAAAAAAGTTCGCATTTGTAATGCAGATGACTTTTTTAGCCTCCCAGACCCAAAATTAATCTAAGTAATTTTTTCTAATTCACCAAGCATAAACCTGAGAATCTGCCGGGCAATCGACCGCGCATTTTCTCCACTCTCCATTACCGGTCCAATACATGATGGACATCCCTTTTCGCAGCCACAGCGTTCAAGTCGATCTAATGAGCCTCTAAGTGCAGGCTCAGGGTGATGATGCAGCTTGAAGGACAAGCCTATCCCACCGGGAAAACTATCGTAGATGTACAGCGATGGCTGCTTGGTAAACGGCGAACGAATCATCGGAACAACTCGAATATCGGAGGTATCGCACATTATATAAACCGGGGCAATCGTTTGCAGAAGGTTTGCTACGCCCTGTAGACCCGCGCTGAACTCACTCGCTGTCACGTCCATATCGGCTGCTATGGTACCTGGCAATTCAAACCAGGCTGCACTTGTCGCCATATCGATCTCCGGCAAATGTACCTTTCCGGCACCAACGTTCTCGTGTGTAAAGAACTTGATTTTCTTATAACCCGTTGTGGCGGTACTCACTTTTATATCGCCATAGACTAACTGCATTGTCGCGGACTGCAGCTGCTCGTCGGTGCTTAATATCTTGATGTCGGTTTTTGTAATCGCATCGGTAAAATAGTCTACAGCCACTTGCCTGACATAAGCCTTTTTGCGCTGCCAATCGAGGTTGTCGACGTGGAACTGCCTGCTTTGATGCATATAAATGGCTTCTTTATAAACCAACATTTGCGCGCTAAAGAGATCGACCTCGCCGATTACGCGTTCCTGGTTCGTCGTATCAATAATAACAACATTATCCGGAGATGCGCTGCGTAAACTCACCTCTTCAGCAGGATAAATTTCGCTCGTCCAATGATATTTACTTCCAGCCTTTTGCAGAACCTGCTGCTCGGCGAGATAATCCAAAACCTCACGTGTTGAAACACCGCTGAACGTTTCATCTTCAGTAAATGGGATTTCAAAGGCTGCACATTTCACATGGCTCATAAGAATCAACAGATTGTCCGGATCAACAATGCCATGCTCCGGGGACTGCTCGAAGAAATATTCCGGATGCTCCATTACATATTGATTGCCCGGCGAACTGCTGCCGACCAGAATTGCTAACGACGTATCGCTACGACGACCGGCACGGCCTGCCTGCTGCCAGCTACTGGCAATACTCCCCGGATATCCGGCCAGCACAGCGACGTCGAGCTGACCGATGTCAATTCCCAACTCAAGTGCATTGGTACTAATCACGCCCAGAATTTTACCAGAGCGAAGTCCTTCTTCAATCTCACGTCTTTCAAGAGGTAAATACCCGCCACGGTAGCCGCAAATCCGTTTTTCCGGAATTTTCAGACTGCGCGCCTGTTCTTTTAAATAGCGCGTAAGGATTTCTACGCGCATGCGACTGCGTGTAAAGACAATCGTCTGCACCTGAGTTTCAAGCAAAAGCCGGGATACCCGGTTCACTTCACCCACAACTGAGCGGCGAATACCCAGCTCAGCATTAATAATCGGTGGATTATAAAAGATAAAGTGCTTTCTTCCCCGCGGAGCTCCGTTGCGATCTACCAGCTGAACCGGTTCGCCTATTATTCGTCCTGCCATCTCTGCCGGGTTTGCAATGGTGGCCGAACAGCAAATAAACTGCGGCTCACTTCCATAGAAACGAGCGATGCGCTTCAGGCGCCGAATGACATTGGCTAAATGACTTCCAAAGACCCCGCGATAGGCGTGCACTTCATCGATGACAACATATTTCAGGTTTTCGAACAGCTTTAGCCAGATTGTGTGATGAGGCAATATGCCAGAATGAAGCATATCCGGGTTTGTCATTACAATATGGCCGGCACGTCGAATGGCTTTGCGAGCCGTTACGGGCGTATCGCCATCAAAAGTGTAGGTTTTAATATCAATATCAAGAAAGGAAACGAGTTCATGAAGTCCATTATACTGATCATGTGACAAGGCCTTGGTAGGGAACAAATAAAGAGCACGCGACTCCTCGTCCTGCAATATCTGATGCAATACAGGAAGGTTATAGCCAAGTGTTTTACCAGACGCGGTTGGTGTGACCAGAACAATATTCTTACCATCAGAGGAATGCTGAAAGGCTTCAGCCTGATGTGAATACAACCGGTCGATTCCTTGCTCCTGTAGCGCTACAATCAACCGTTTATCCAGCTTAGCCGGAAAGTCGACATAATCGGCGCGTTTTTCCGGCAACACTTCCCAGTGCATCACATTGTCCATAAAGTCTGAACGCGTTTTCAAATAGTCCAAAAGTTGATCGAGATTCACGGGCACTCTTACAATTGATGAATTATGATTGATGAATTATGAATACACAGTTCTTAGTTCTAGAAGTGAAAAGTGAAAAGTGAAAAGTGAAAAGGCAATTTACATGAGCCTATGACGTTAGTCGTGGGTGAATCAGGCAGTTCGACAATTCTCTTTCTCCCTTTCGCCCGCTCTCCCAGTCATTCTTTTATATCCTGACACCTGATGAAGATAGCGCACAAATGTTCACGTATCAATTAAAAAACTGACCGCGTGGAACTCATTAGCCGTAATTCAAAAAATCCCATTCATTTTATCAATTGAATAGCTTAATTTACTTCAACCCATTTAAACAAAGCGAGCCAATTATGCAGTATTTCAGCAAAATCGCGGTCGTTCTGATACTTGCTTTTACCCTATTCGACTGTTCAAATTCTCTCGAGCCTGCAATCGGAACCATTGAATACATATTTATAGTTGATAGCGCAGCTCAAGTACGAATTGAAGTAGAGAATAGCTACGGAGCGCTTATCACAACACTTGTTGATACAGTCCTCCCGCAAGGAAGGCATTCTATAAGGTGGGAGCCGGATTCTCAGGTTTTATCGGGTATTTATATTATTAAAAGATATGAGAATGATGTATTAATTGAATCCGTTCAAACTGCATTTTTCGGGAGGAATTAATAATGCGACTTCTCCCACTGCTCATAATTTTTTTGCTTTCCGTATGTTCACTGCATGCCCAGCAGTATTTTGGCATACAGACCTCCGTGCACCGCTTCTTTACCCATTCTGATAACGATTTGTTGATCACCGAGAATAACGACTGGTCTGGTGGTATCGGATTTCAATTGTATTACCAACAGCCTCTCAGCCCGCGAATTCTTGCGCGTATTTCGATTGGGTATAGTCGCAGTGATATTGAAGAAGCACAGACATTTCAGGTAATTCAGGGCCTCACTCTCGCATATGATCTTGTAGTAGATAATGGTCTAAATCAGTTTCCGGCAGACTTTTCAGTTATGACACAACTATCAGAATGGCTGAATTTGGGCATTGGGCCAAGCTTGGCTTGGTCTGCTCGCAGCACAACATTCTATCAAGACGTCGGGGTAAATAGTCTGAGATTAACAGACCGCCTTTCCGGACTTGGGTTTGGAGCACATGGGTTTCTGGAAGCGATGTTTGCTTTTAATGAAGACTCGCCAGTATATGTTTCAACTCAGGTGCGGCTACGCTATATGAGCGCACTTTGGTATCAGGAAAAAGGTCGCGAGCTGCGCAATTACGAGTTCAACTATCTCGAAGGCAGTTTTTTATTGGGGATTGGATGGAAGTTGTAAACAGACTCATCATTGGCTCAAAAAATCCGGTCAAAATTGAGGCCGTTCGCAGCGGCTTTGTTTCGCTTTTCCCCAACAAAAAATGTGTAACTGAGGGAATAGTGGTAACCAGTGGTGTTGCTGATCAGCCGATGAGCGACGAGGAGACACTTCTTGGTGCAGAGAACAGGGCGAAAGCAGCGCAAAATGCTATTCCCGAAGCCGACTTCTGGTTCGGTGTCGAAGGCGGCATTGCAGAGATGGAAGACGAGCTTAGCGTCTTTGCATGGATAGTTGCCCTTGCTAAATCTGGTAAAAAAGGCCGTGGGCGAACCGCAACATTTTTTCTTCCACCACCGGTTGCTTCTCTCGTCCGGCGGGGTATTGAACTGGGTGATGCGGATGATCAAGTCTACGGAACCAGTAACTCCAAGCAAAACAATGGTGCTGCCGGCTTGTTAAGCGGTAATGTAATTACGCGAACAACCTTATATGAACCGGCCGTAGTAATGGCACTATTTCCATTTCGAAACGCAAATTTATATCCGTAGTAGCAGCCGCAATGCACTGCGTCTCAACAGGCATTGCGGCTAAACAACCCCAAATAAGAGCACACAATGAGAAACGTTCAGCATAAGAAAGAAGCCTACTGGTTTTACCGGGTTTTGTCCATTTTTTACGATAAATACGTGAATCCCTTCTTCTGGACAGAAGGAATGCGCAACGAAGCACTGGCGCTTGGCGACTTTAACTCGCGCGAGTTAACGGTAGCTGATGTCGGTTCAGGTACCGGGTTTACCACTCAGGGCATTTCTAAATATGTAGATGCGTCAAACATCTCCTGCCTGGATCAAAGCCCCCACCAAATGGCATATGCCAAAGCACGTCCGGAGCTACAACAGTCGCATTTTCAGGTTGGAGACGCAGAAGATCTGCCATTTGAGACCGATCACTTCGATCGCTACGTTTCTGCCGGCAGTATTGAATACTGGCCTGAGCCACTTCGTGGAATAGCCGAGTCGTATCGTATAATCAAGCCGGACGGAAAAGCACTAATGATCGGTCCGCTACGCCCACGCAACTGGTTTGCCCGACTAATGGCCGACACTTGGATGCTCTTTCCGGAGGAAGAAGAATATATAAAGTGGTATGAAGAGGCCGGATTTGTTGATATTAAAAAAGTGAACACTGCTCCGAAATGGGTGTTTAAAGAAAAGTATGCCGTTGCGTTGGTCGGCACTAAACCAAAAAGCGGCGATTCACCTGCGAACTTGCCAGAGAAAAAAATTGAAGATGTAGCCGCGAAGATGACCTTCAACAGACGCATCAGCTTCGTTTGGCATTTACTAATCGGCAATCTTGCCGGATTTATGTTTATCCCAATGGCAGTTGTCGGATATGCAAACTATGGCCTTCGCAAACTATTCGGTCGTATTCCCGAGAAGAAAAAAGCAGTACTAAACGATCGGTTGACGGTTCACCAGCGTGTCAGTCTTGCAACCATCGTTTTAATGGCCGTTGCAGCGGCTTGGTTGGCGATGGCAGCCTAAGGCAATGAGGCAATGAGGCAATTTACTTCCGCTCGCCCGTTCTCCCACTCACCCACTCTGTTGTTTCTATGCTCTGTGTTCTGTTGTTAATTCATAAATAATCACTCATAATTCATCAATATAGATTTCATGTCTGAACTTAAAGATAGAATCAAACAATTTTACGATGCTTCTACCCCGCTCTGGGAACGCACCTGGGGAGAACATATGCATCACGGCTATTATGGTGCAGACGGCACAGCTAAAAAAGATCATCAAGTTGCTCAGGTCGATCTGATTGAAGAGCTGCTTCGCTGGGGAGACATCGGATCGCCAAAAAAGATTCTGGATATCGGCTGTGGCGTGGGTGGAAGCAGTATTCATCTTGCACAAAAGTATTCTGCCTCAGCAGATGGCATGACGCTAAGCCCGGTGCAGGCGCAACGTGGAAATGCGCGGGCGAAAGAGCTTCATATTCAAGATCGAGTAGCTATTCATGTAGCCGATGCACTGAAACCTCCGTTTGCCGATAACAGCTTCGATTTAGCTTGGTCCTGTGAAAGTGGTGAACACATGCCCGATAAACGCTTGTTCCTACGAGCGGCTTATAACAAGTTAAAACCAGGCGGCCATTTTCTTATGGCAACCTGGTGCCATCGCGTCGAGCCACCGGAGTTGACGAAGAAAGAACGCCGCTTTCTGCTGGACATGTGCGATGCCTATCATCTTCCCTATATAATCTCGAATCCGGAGTATGCGCGCCTCACCATAGAAGAAGGATTTGAGGACATCAGAACAGAAGATTGGACAAAAGCCGTAGCGCCTTTTTGGCCTGCTGTGGTAAAATCGGCACTCAGCGTAAACAGCCTAATCGGACTCGCGAAAGCAGGTTGGCCGACAATTCGCGGTGCCCTTGCAATGCGTTACATGATGCGTGGTTATAAGTCTGGACTTATTCGCTTTGGCGTGCTGCGGGCGGTAAAGCCATGAACTTTCTAAGCGCACTTTGGCAGTTCGCCCGCCCGCATACAATCGTTGGTACCACATTAAGCGTGAGCGGTTTATTCGTTATTGCAATGGCACATGCCAATAGCGGTATTGTCTTATGGCAGGAGTGGTTGATTACCCTTGTCAGCTGCCTTGGAGCAAACGTCTATATCGTTGGCTTAAATCAACTTACCGACATCGAGATTGATCGAATAAACAAGCCCAACTTACCACTGGCCTCTGGTGCGATGTCTGAACGCACCGGGTGGAGTGTCATTCTAATATGCCTGTTCATCTCGCTTCTTGGCGCCTTTATCGGTGGCTACTACCTTCTGCTTACCGTTTTGATAAGTCTTTTTATCGGGACCGCGTACTCGCTGCCACCCATTCGCCTGAAGCGATTTCACTTTTGGGCGGCGGCCTGCATTTTCACCGTTCGCGGCGTTATCGTAAACCTTTTTCTTTTTCTACACTTTCACTTTCTCTACAGCAACAACTCTATCATTCCACTTCATGTATGGATTTTAACGGCATTCGTTTTCGGTCTAAGCCTGGTTATTGCCTGGTTTAAAGACATTCCGGATATGGAAGGTGATAGTCGCTTTCGCATTATCACGCTTAGCCTGCGATTGGGTGCACAGCGCGTTTTTCAGCTTGGCCTCGGCTTGCTTACCGTTTGCTACCTTGGTATGGCTCTCACTGGAGCTTTAGGGCTGCCCGGAGTAAACGATACCGTTCTGATCATCTCGCACCTGGCCCTGCTGGCCTCCGCATGGATTGTCGGCAGAAAAGTTGACCCGACTGATCAGCAGACCATTACCCGCTTCTATCTGTTTGTGTGGGTACTATTTTTCGCAGAGTACCTGGTTTTTCCATTGGCCTGTGTTTTGGAATAGTGTTCCAGATTGATTAATGATGATTTATGAGTGATGAGGGGTCATGGCGAATTGAAGGATTTCCCGTCTGTCCTTCAGCAAGAGTTTCATCAATTAGCGTTAGTCAACTAGCGGTAACTTATCCAATTCTGTCTCCTGACCTCTTTTTAATCATCAATCACAATTCATTTATGCACATTTCCCCCTTTTTAACTGGGAGAAAATGCCCGCCGATTATATATTGGACTTCGATAATCATTCACTTTTTATGAGGGATCTATGGGACGCTGGGATAAGCTCAATATAAAGCCTGAAGGCACCGGGATAAGCCCCGAACTATCGTCACAAATAAATTTACTTGGCTCTTTGCTTGGCGAGGCAATCACAGAAACACTTGGTGAAGAACGACTAGGCCAAATAGAAGAACTACGACTGCTCTGCAAAAAAGCTTACAAGAAAGGCAGCGGGAAAAATCGCGATAAGGCGAATGAAATCATTCAGGGTATGAACCTTGATGAGCTGCTTTGGCTATTGCGTTCCTACACTGCCTTTTTCCATCTTGTAAACAAGGCCGAGCAGCAGGAGATAATCCGCCAAAACCGCACGCGCGAACAGGCTTCCTCGGCTCAGAAGCCGCGTGCAGAATCGATTGCCGAAAGCATTGCTCTGTTAAAAAAGCAGGGCTATAGTCTGGAAGCCGTACTAAACGTGCTCTCCAATTTGCGAATCGAACCAACGCTCACTGCTCATCCCACAGAAGCCAGACGCGAAAGCGTGCTTTTTAAGCAACAAAACATTGCCAATTGCCTCAGCGAACTACAAAACGACTCGCTGACCGATCGTGAGCGCGAACAGCTTATCAACAACATTTATCAGGAAATCATGCTACTGCTGACCACCGATGAAACGCGTGTCGAACGGCTTACCGTAACTGATGAAGTTGGACAGGGACTTTTCTTTTTTAGCGGCACCATTTGGGAAATCATTCCTCGCATTTACGAGGATTTACAGCGAGCAATTGAAACGTATTATGGAGAGACTCCGGACTTACCGGTTGTCTTGCGCTATCGCTCCTGGATAGGTGGCGATCAGGATGGTAATCCATTCGTCACCCCCGATGTAAATCGCGAAACCCTGCGCAGACATCGCCTGACTGCATTAAATCAATTTCTGGAAGAGATGCATCGTCTGAGACAGGAACTAAGTATTTCCTCACGCTTGCTTCCGGCACCTAAACGACTGTTGAAGTCTATCGAGAAGGACGCTGAAACTATTGCGATTGCACCCGACATTCTGCGGCTCTTCTCTTATGAGCCCTATCGTTTAAAGCTACTCTATATGCGCGAAAAGCTTCGTGAGCTGATTGCCGCAGAAGATGAACAACGTGACCCGAGAATTGGCTATACCAGTAAAAACTACATCGCTGAGCTTGAACTAATTCGAGACTGTCTGGTTCAAAACGGACTGCCCAATCTTGCAAAGAACCCGCACCTCAACAACCTATTGCTTCGGGCAAAGACGTTTGGTTTCCACATTGCTGCACTTGATTTTCGTCAACACAGCAAAGTGCATGAGGAATCGGTAGCAGAGATTCTAAAGCTGGCTGGTGTCTGTAAAGATTATACCACTCGCCCGGAAGAGGAACGAATCGCACTATTGGAAAAAGAGTTGCGCAATCCACGACCATTAACATTTCCTAACAGTGGTTTGTCTGAACAAACGGCCACAACGCTGGACACATTAAAGCTGATTAATGGAGCCATTCAAAAAGATCCCGATGCCATTGGCTGCTACATTATCAGCATGACCCACGATGTTAGTGACATGCTTGAAGTGATGCTTCTGGCAAAGGAAATGGGACTATGGTCTTATGCTAACGGCCGCGTAAAAACGCAGCTTGAAATCGTGCCATTGCTCGAAACAATTGATGATCTGAGTCGAATTGCACCATTAATGGAAACGATTTTCGAGCATCCGATTTGCCGGGCACAGATTAAACGCCACAAAGATTTTCAGGAAATCATGCTCGGTTATTCAGACAGCAATAAAGACGGTGGCTACTGGATGGCCAATTGGGCGCTTTATAAGGGGCAGGATGACCTTGCAAAAGTTTGTCGTGCTCACAATATCGACTTCCGAATGTTTCATGGTCGTGGTGGTAGCGTTGGCCGTGGTGGTGGACGCGCTAATCGCGCGATTCTCTCATTACCGGCAGTCAGCTACACCGGTGGTATTCGATTTACCGAGCAGGGCGAAGTCATTACATTTCGCTACGCGCTTCCGGATATCGCCCATCGCCATTTGGAACAGATTATTAATGCGATGATTCAAGCTGAAGCACGCGGAACAGAAGCACCCAAGCTGGTGCGCAAAAGCCCGCAGGCGGTGTTCGATTTGCTGACAGAAATTGCAGACACTTCCATGGAAGCTTATTTAAAGCTGATTAAGGATCTGGAATTCTGGAAGTGGTATATTGAAATTACACCGATTGAGCATATTAGCAGACTTCCCATTGCCTCTCGACCGGTATCACGTAAGGCCGCAGACAGCGTAGACTTTGAAGGTCTGCGCGCTATTCCCTGGGTCTTTGCCTGGACGCAAACCCGTTATAATCTACCAGGTTGGTACGGCACTGGCATCGCGCTTGAAAAAGCCGTTAAAGATGAAAAAAAGCTTAAAATGCTAAAGAAGCTGTATAAAGACTGGGCCTTCTTCCAAACCGTAGTAGACAATGCTCAGCTTGAAATGCGGCGCGTACATTTAATTGCCGCAAAATACTACGACAGTCTTTCCAAAAACAGCTACCATAAAACAGTCGTAAAAGATTTCAATAAGGCCACCACCGCCCTGCTTCTGATTACTGGTCAGAATGACATTCTTGATAATGCGCCGGTTTTGCAAAAATCCATTGATTTGCGCAACCCATATACCGACGTACTGAATTTGCTGCAGGTTGAACTGCTGCGTCGTTGGCATTCGGCGCGCCCGGCACAGAAGGAAAAACTTGGACAAGCGCTGTTTCTGAGTATTAATGGTGTTTCGGCAGCGATGCAGTCAACCGGCTAGAACATGGATAACTGATGATGAAAAACGATTGATGAACAGACACGAATGTGCGGTGAACGGTGAACGGTGAACGAACGCGACTCTTGACATCGGGCAATTCCAGAATAAATTGCCCGATGCCCGATGCTCCCTCGGCTTCCTTTCCATCACTCTTCAATAAATACATACTTTCCCCTGTGATTTCTGCACAGCAGGTATTGCATTAGCTTGCCAAACTATAAGCCCCACTAAATTTTTATATCGGAGTTAAGGAGAGGATTATGCGATTCATTATCGGCCTATTTATTGTTACATCATTTGCTTTTGCACAAGGTAGCTCACAGAACGTCACGTTGAAGCGAACCTTTACCAGTCATGAATTCGGTGGTATGGTCGCTTTCGGTGATTTTGTAGTTGCAGATGCACAAAATGAAGTTTACGGCGATGATTTGAAAGCTGCCCGCGGCTATAAGGTTCATCCGTTGTCCAATGCATACGAGGTTAGCCCACGGATCTACTGGAGCGAGAGCAGCTGGTATGGCGCAATAGGGTATGTCGATAATAGTTTATTTTATATTGCAAACTCGCGTATTCCCGGCTCAGAAACGACACTCGAAATTTTTACTGTCAGCGATAATGGTGTATCCTCTCTAGGGCGGAGCAATATTGGATCCTATGCATTCCCAGACTATATCGGAGCGGCCCCAGACCTAAATGCCCTTTTTCTGTCTAAGGGACAGACAACAATTTATGTATATGATATCACGAGCAGAACAAATCCGGTATATCTTGATTTAACAGTTCCAACGGGTAATCCAATTTATGAAACAACCACATATAATGGACACATTTTTTGCAGTACCACGAACGGCATCGGTGTGTTCGAGATAAATCCAGCTGATCCAACACAGCTCACCGCTAAAACTCCAATTTCAATCACCGGAAGTCAACCTAAAATAGCCCGGGTAAACGAAAAGCTCTATGTGGCATCACTGAATCAACTGAGGGTTTTCGACATATCCAACCCGGAGATGGTAGCATTAATCGGGTCATGGTCTTCATCGACATCAAACATTAATGATCTGGCTGTCAATGATGTGAACGAGCTTCTGCACGTTCAGCTTGGAAATCGTATAACCGTATTGGATGTTGCAGATCCGAATGCAATCAACGAGATAGGGCACTATCAATTTTCGACACCGCCATTTCAGATTGAAGCTTCCGGAGATGCTATTTATGCTCTTCATAACACGACGCTCAGTATATTGGAGTACACTGGCAATCAAGATGTCGTTCTTGCTCTGACTCCGACAAACCTTATCTTTGAGCAAATGGTTGGAGGAATCCCAATTAAAAAATCCGTTGTTATTCGCAACAATGGAACCTCCCAGGCAGACATCCTCAGCTTGACAAGTTCATCTCAAACATTTTCTGTAAACGATACAACCCTAACGTTGAATCCTGGTGAGAGCGTGGTCAGAGAGGTGACATTTTATCCTGGACCATCGGTTAGCGGTCATACGGGACGGATAAATATCTATCACAACGGGGTTACATCTTCAGAGATTCTTCAATTACAAGCCCAAACCTTTCCAGACGAGTTTTCAATCTCTGTGTCTTCTCTCTGGTTAGAAGCTGCCCCAATCGGAGGATCTACCCAATCGTTCTTTTCTCTCTTTAACTCATCCTTGCAATATTCCATGCAGGTTGATAGCTATACACGAACTCATCCTTACTACTCTGGCCCATCTCTGTCAAATTATCCACTTGCTCCAAATGAAAATACGCTGCTTGACTTTACTTTTGCTCCGCTAACACCCGGTTATCACACTGATACTGTTACGGTACATTATCACGGGAAGACGAAAGCTATTCAAGTTACCGGGCATGCATATGGCCCATATGTTGAGCTTGCAACCGATACGCTGAAAATAGAGAGAACACAGCTTGGAAGCGTAGGGGAAAAAACAGCCTTCCTGAAAAACACCGGTACGCAAGATGTAAACATAACGTTTATCGGGCAACCGGATGCACCTTTCAACGTTAGTTTGGACTCTATGAATATTCGTCCCGGAGACTCCCTGAGGATTCAGGTCAGCTTCTCCCCAACCCAAACAGGTTTTTATCATGATACTATGCTTCTCAGACATAATGCATTCACTTCTCCGAACATTATTCATTTGACCGGCGAGGGTGTCTTTGGCAACGCGTCCAATATGGTATTGCTGGGCGGACGGGATACGCCCGGAAGTACGGAAGGGTTGACGCTGAACGATCGGATGGTTTTTTTAGCCGACAGCGGTAACGGTATTGTCGCGATGAACATAGCTGATCCACAAAACATTAGCGTAACCAGTGAGCTGCCGATTTTAGAGCGGTTACATCGAATTGAAACTATCGGCAACGTTGGTTACGCTGTAGCAGAAAACGGGTTCTTTTATACGCTAAACCTGGCAGACACTGCAGCAATAGCACTGTATGACGATCTACCTCTTCCCGGCACGCCGAATGATATTGCACTACAGGGTCTATATGCGTACGTCTCTGCTGGCACTGAAGGTCTACGCATCGTCAATATTGCTGATCCGGGCAATCCGTTTCAGCTTTCCTTTCTCAATTTACCTGGCTTTGCTTCCGGTGTAGCCGTTGAGGGTAATTATGCCTTCGTTGCATGCGGAGATAGCGGTTTGCAGGTAGTCGATGTTTCAAACCTGTTTAGTCCATTTGTAGCAGCAAGCTTGCCGGTCACCGGCAGCGCGAATGAGCTACTTCTTGAGGGTGATCGTCTTTTTGTTTCGCTGACAAATGCAGGCGTGCAGGAAGTCAATGTAACTGACCCGCTGCAGCCACAGGCACAGCGTTTGATTGATTCAGTTGGAGAATCTGTTGACCTCGCTACAAGCGGAGACACGCTTTATGTGGCCGCACTGGCAGACGGTGTGCGCGTTCACGATCTGTCGCAGAGCAATGCCCCTGAGATCGCCTTCTACGAACTACCCGGAGACGTCTACTCAATTGAAGCTCGCTCAGACACTGTTTACGTGGCTGCCGGTAATTCCGGGCTCTTCGTATTACGCTTAGGTGTTGGGCCTGTCGGAACCGGAGAAGAGACACCGATAACAATCAACCAATTTGCATTACAGCAGAATTATCCGAATCCGTTCAATCCGGAAACGCGCATTACCTTCGACCTGCCGCAGCGCAGTAATGTTGAGCTGATCGTGTATGATTTACTGGGAAGAGAAGTTCAGACGCTAAAAAGCGAATCCCTTCCTGCCGGACACCATCAGGCAACCTGGAACGGACGCGACAACTCCGGCAAGCCACAAAGCAGCGGAGTGTATGTCTATCAGCTACAGTATGAAACGGCCGATGGTCAGCGGGGCATGCTTAGCGAGAAGATGATCATGATCAAATGATGTATTATGAGTGATGAGTTATGATTTATGATTTAACGGTGAACGGTGAACGGTGAACGGTGAATAATTTAGCTCAAACTCTGACCGTTTCTCACTTTCTTTTCTCACTAAATTGCCCGTTGCCCGTTGCCCGTTGCCCGTTGCCCGTTGCCCGTTGCCCGTTGCCGACTCACGTCTTGCTACTCTCTACTCACCCCTGCATCTACCCAATCCTCAATTATTCCGGCCAGCTGCTCAAACTCAATCAAAAAGGCATCATGCCCATGAATCGAATCTATTTCTGCATAGTGTGCTCCGGGAATCGATTCGACAATGTCTCGCTGCTCTTCCGGTGGATAAAGTACATCTGACGATATGCCAATGCACAGTGCTTCGCAGGAAATGGGTAAGACGCCATTCACATTGCGATCGCGTTTCAGATCATGCGCATCCATTGCCCGGGTAATTGTCAGATAGGTATTCGCGTCAAAACGCTTAACCAACTTCCTGCCCTGATAACGCAGATAATTTTCTACCTTAAAACGATATTTTGCTTCTCCCCCATTCTCTTCACGACCAAAACGCTTTTCATAGGCAGGATGACTACGATAGGTAACCATGGCAATCATCCGAGCCAGAGAAAGTCCGCTTTCAGGCTGATCGGTATAATCACCTTTTAACCAGGCCGGATCATTTTGAATAGCCAGTCGTGCGGTTTCATTGAGTCCTATTGCCCATGCAGAATGTCGCGCCGAGGTGGCAATAGGTACAATTTTGTTAATGATGTCTCCATGCATGGCTCCCCATTCCAATACCTGCATTCCACCAAGTGACGCCCCAATCACGGTATCTAATCGCCTTACCCCGAGCTGTTGCAACAGGCGATACTGAACCGCAACCATATCGCGTACCGTAATCGTTGGAAAGTCTGTTCCATAGCGTTCCCCCGTATTCGGATCAATACTTCGCGGTCCGGTCGTGCCATAACAGCCCCCCAGAACATTCGAGCAAATTATAAAATGCTCAGACGGATCAAAAATCTTGCCTTTACCTATTAGTCCATTCCACCAGCCCCTTGGCTGTCCGTCAGCTGTTAGACTGGGTTGCCCGTCAATATCCAGATCTGCAACATGAGCATTACCGGTCAGGGCATGACAAACAAGCACGGCATTGTCTGCCTGTGCATTCAGCTTACCATACGTTTCATAAGCAACTATTACTTCCTCAAGCTGCCGACCAAACTGTAATATCAACGGATTCTCTGTCGATGCGACAAAGCGATATTGAGTATTCGAATGTATCTCGGCAGTAATGCTCATCCCGCACTCCTTGCACACACAATACCGACAGGTGCAGATTCACGATCTCTTTCATCCGCAATTAGCGCCTCATGTAGAAGCGGAATTAGTCGGTTGACAGATAATTCCGGTACAATCAGCGAAAAAGTATTTAGATTTGATTGAGTCACCTGCAGCGGCCTTTCTTCCAGATGTTCCAACACTTCAATTAGTGAAGCAGCATGCCGAAACGGTAACTGACTGGATACGATGCTAATGCGCGCAAGATTATCTGTTCGTTCAACAGCCAATGAATGTAATCCGGGCTGCCTGTTAACGAGCTCGTTCTCGATGCCGTGCATTACAAGAGTCGCCTCATCGGTGTGGAGCAGAAGGCGTAGAATTGCGCTATTACGATCCGTTTCGCAATGCAAGACAAGGCTTCCATTCCTTACCAAAAACGCATAAACCTCAGCAAGCATACCGGGAAATGCGTCGATCTCGAATCCAGAAATCGTTATTAAACTCAAATCGACCTGCGAAGCAATCGCGTCAAAATGCTTCGTATCAGCAGCATAACTGGAAATTCGAGTTCCACTTTCATCAGGTTTGAAAGTATTACGAATCTGCAGCGGTATACTGTTCTCGATGAGTGGTGTAATCGTTTTGGGATGCAGAACCTTTGCCCCAAGACGGGACAAGTTCTCAGCATCGCTATAGCTGAGTTCCTTAATTATTTCAGCAGAATGCAATGCCTGGGGATCGACATTCATCACCCCATCCACATCTGTCCATATTTCAAGTCGCTCCGCAGCCAATGCAGAGGCAATTATTGCCGCAGAATAATCAGAACCTCCTCTGCCAAGAGTAGTCGTTACTCCGGCATTCGTGCCACCAATAAAACCGCCGACAATGGCAACTGTCTTCTCGGGCAGCTCACACATCAAGCTGCGGATTCGTCTGGCACTCTCGGAGAAGTCGATACTTGCTTTGCCATGACGAGCATCTGTTCGAATAAGTTCGACCGGATTGAATACGATTGCCGCCTGGCCACGGCTGCGTAACGCAGCACCAACCAACTCCGCAGATAAATGCTCTCCTTTGCTCAGTACCGAATCACGGATTTTAGCGGACGCTTCCCGCAAAAGTCGTACTCCGCTCAACTGCTGAACCAGCTGAAAACAGATGCGATCAAGCAAGCTGTTTAGTCGATTTTGCTCAGTCTCATTCAAATATGCTGTAATGATCCCTATATGACGGCAGCGCAGCTTCTCGATACTTCCTTGCCAATCACTTCCACCAATTGCAGCATTTGTCAGTGCAGCATCAAGCTGGTTGGTTACGCCGCTCAGGGCTGAGGCCACCACGCAGAGTCGCGTGGTCTCATTTTTGTTCTTTATGATAGTTAACGCGTGTTCAAACGCCTCGGCGGCCCCCAATGAAGTGCCACCAAACTTTATAACCTGCATGGTCTTTTTCTCCTGTTACGTTAAACTGCTACTAAAACGTCCACCGACGCCAATGCCTGCTCAAAGTCTTCAATGATGTCGTCAATGTGCTCGATACCGACTGACACACGAATTAGCTCCGGGCGAACACCGGATGTCAGTTGCTCGACACCGCTCAGCTGCTGATGCGTTGTGGATGCCGGATGAATCACCAGTGTTTTTGCATCCCCTACATTTGCCAACAGGCTTGCCAGTTCAACATTGTCTATAAAAGAACGGCCGGCATCACTCCCGCCGCGCACACCAAAGACCACAATGCCACCAAAAAGCCCTTCACGAAACGTTGCTTTTGCACGCTCATGGTAAGGATGATCCTCCAGTCCGGGATAGGAAACCCACTCTACTGCCGGATGCTGCTGTAGCCACTTCGCCAATTTCAATGCATTTTCGCAGGTACGCTCGACCCGCAATGAAAGCGTCTCCAGACCCTGGAGGAACAAAAAAGAGTTGAATGGGCTAACACATGGTCCAAGATCTCTCAGTTGCTCTACTCGCGCCCGAATACTGAATGCAATATTGCCGAACGGCCCATCGCTCCTAAAGACCTCCCAAAACTTTAGGCCGTGATAAGCAGGACTTGGCTCGGTAAAGAGCGGGAATTTGCCGTTGCCCCAATCAAAGTTACCCGAATCGACCACCACGCCGCCAATTGACGTGCCATGTCCACCAATCCACTTGGTCGCTGAAGCTGTTACAACATCGGCTCCATGCTCTATTGGGCGGCAAATATAGCCGGCAGCGCCGAAGGTATTGTCCACAATCAGTGGAATGCCGTGAGTATGAGCGACCTTGGCAATGGCAGAAATATCTGAAACATTCAATCGGGGATTGCCAATCGTTTCCAAATAGATGGCCTTGGTATTTTCATCAATCAGCTCGGCATATTCGGCTGGGTCATCACCTTCAACGAACTTTACGTTAATGCCCAGACGTGGGAAGGTCACCTTAAACTGATTGTAGGTCCCGCCATAGAGCAGACTGGTTGAGACGATATTGTCACCGGCCTGAGCAATAGTGGTTATCGCGAGAAGCTGTGCCGACTGTCCGGAGGCTGCTGCTACGGCGGCCACTCCGCCTTCCAAAGCTGCAACACGCTCTTCAAAGACGGCTGTAGTCGGATTCATGATTCGCGTATAGATATTGCCGAATTCCTGCAGGCCGAATAGCTTAGCAGCATGGTCTGCATTCTGAAATGTGAATGACGTTGTTTGATACAACGGCACTGCGCGAGCTCCGGTTATCGGATCCGGCTGTTGTCCTGCGTGAAGCTGTAGGGTCTCAAAGCGATACGATTTGTTGTCAGACATGATGCGTTCCTTTCCAATGGAAGTGAGTAACTTGCTACATCAGTCTGGTGGTGGATTCAAGTCCGGTAATTCGAGGGAATGAAAAAACCCTCTTCTACCGGAGAGTAGAAGAGGGTTTGATTTTATATCGTTCTCTTCTCATCTCTCCCTGCGATTCTACATCGCGGGCAGGAATTAGCACCTTGTCAGAATTGACAGGTTGCCAAGGCATCAACGGGCCTGAACCCTACACCTTTCTTGATGAGCAATATGTTTAATTTATCTTACAAACAGGTTCCTCAATTTCGCTCTCAGTTACAAATTTGGTGAGCGTTTGATAATTGATTTTTGTCTTTCCTTCTGACTGGACGAAACCTAGTCAACGAATTTATATTTGTCAATCCTAAAATGTATTTTCATAAAAAAACCGCAAACCCAACGCCTTTCGGCGTGAGATTTCACGGTTTTCAACAATCTGTTTTTATTGACTATACAAAAAACAATTCGCAGTCAAAGAAAGTTGTAAAAAAAGCTTACCTGCCTAGCGAATCAGCATCATTTTCTTAGCAGAGACTTCACTTCCAGCCGTCAGGCGATAGAGATAAACACCACTGGTTACAGCCTTTCCAAGGTTGTTTTTTCCATTCCATGAAACGGTATGATTTCCTGCTTCAACCGTTCCGGAAACCAGGGTCCGAACAGTCTGACCGAGCATATTGTGAACAGTCAATGTAACCTCTGCGGAACGCGGAGTCGCGAAGCGAATTTCGGTGGTCGGGTTGAACGGATTCGGATAATTCTGCTGCAGTTGATAGCCGGTTGGCAATGCGGAAAGAGCATCGTCTTCAATGCCAACCAGGGTGCCGGTTGCATCGACACGGTCGCCGTAAATATCCCAGTTGCCACTGCGATTATCTTCCCAAGCAATATAAGCACCGCCGGCACCGTCTGAAGCAATGGTTGGGTTAGGTTCATCATGGAAGCCCTGGGAGATAAAGATACCTCTTGAACCACCCGAGGTAGACCATTGAGGGACTCCTGAAGAATTGATGTGCTGAGCCCACACATCTCGATCGGTTGCATTAAACTCGCGTTCGTAAGTAATTATCACACCGTCGGCTCCGTCCGAAACAATCTGCGGTTTGGCAAATGGGTCTCCCAACGTCGTGTCGCTAACTAATACTGGAGTACTTCCCCAAAGAGGAAACTGCCCATCCAGTGAGGCCTTTTGTGCATATATTCGTTTATCACCACCAACTTTGTTTGCTTCCCAAACGAAAATCGTACCATCTGCAACTTGAAGTAGTTGAATATTGTCATCAAAGGCAAGTGCTGCATCAGTAAAAACACCCCAAACTTTTGTCCCGTCTAACGCACGGCCAACACTTTCAATATTCCAGTCTGTTGCAGAAATTTCTTGTGACCATGAAAATACGATATTGCCATTCGCGTCTAGCGCCATTGATGGCCGCAATTGCGGTATCATTCCGCCAGCCGGCGAAACAGCTGTATCAGCCAGCGTCCACATTAATGCACCGTTTGGATCGAGTCGATTGGCATAAACATCAGTGGTATCGTTTCGGCTGTCTTCCCAGCACACAATCGCGCCACCAACACCATCGCCGATGACCTTAGGAAAACGCTCATCATCCGAGGCAGAGGTAACCACTACACCTTCCGTTCCCCAGAGTTGATTTCCACTTGCATCGATTCGTTGTGCATACACATCATGGTCTGTTGTAGAGAACTCTAATTCCCATACGATGATAGCACCGCCGGCACCGTCTGAAGCGATACCGATTGGTACATCAGGCCCCGTCAAGGCAGTCGTTGCAACCAGAACACCATTCGCCGTCCATAATGCAGCTCCGGAGGCATCCATGCGCATAGCGTATACCTGCCAGCCACCACTGCGATCATCGGCGAAAGCACTGATCATGCCACCAGCTCCATCACCTACGGCTACTGGACTTTGCTGGTTTGCAGCATCATTGGAAACGTTAACCCCGGCCGGATCCCAGGCAATATTAGCGTTTGCTTCCATTAGCTGTGCAGCCAAATCGAAGCCGGTTGCGGTCTTTTGCTGATCCCATACTGCTATCGCTTGCCCATTGCCATCGGCAACGATAAATGGATTAAGGTTATCGTCTGCATCATTCGTTAACGGACGAACCGTTAGTGAATTCATTTCTCCAGTTGCACCAGCTTTTTTATCGCCATTAGCAAATAAAAGACCGGGCATTAAAAAGAAAAACATCCCTATTAGTGTATAGATTAACTTCATACTACTACCTCCTTGATATGTGAAGTGTGGGTAAATTTAGTCCATTAGCTAATCCTTCGCTTATCATTTTTTCGCGGAGAAATGCTTGGTCTAAATGTGAATTGTAAGATCGGTTGAGCTTTTGAGGAGACACATTACGAACATAGCTGAACTGTAATGTAGATTACATTATAAGGCGCTACTGAGGAACGCTTTGGTGATTGGAAGCACCGTCGCCACGGTTGGCTTTAAATAAATGACAGCGGGTAGCTGTGGCAAGACAGTAAACAACTTTGAACTCTGAACTTTGAACCTTATTCCAGCTGACGTGTATAGCAGAAGAAACCAACAATAATTAGTAGAGGTAAAACGTGAGAACATACAGCCCAACTTTAAGATCATTAATAACTTATGTCCTGCTTGGCTTTATCCTCTCTCCCCTTTCTGCCCAAGAGGCAGAGAATATTCGATATATCCGCGAAACGGGTTATTTAGGCACCGATTATTATGCCCAACAATCGATACTCTGGAAAGAACGAGCTCAAAAAAATAATGCGCCCGTAATTGCCTGGTTCAACTATTTCATGGCAACAGAGTATAGTTTTATTGGTGGCTCCCTTTCATCAGATGATAAAAACAAAGCACTCAAAGACATTCTGAAGCAGGTAAAGCAGAATCACGACAATACATTCGAATATTTACAGCTTAAAGCGCGCGTTGAACCAGACAATATGGCCGCGATTTTGAAAGCGCAACAACTGATTCCTGAAGACCCGGAACCGTATACCTCGCTAATTCGACATGCGGCTATAAATGGAGAGAAGCAGAAATTTTCAGAGTATACCAAAGCCCTTTACGAAACGGCTAGCATTCATCCGGTGCTATTGGACTATAATTATAACATGTTAATGAGCACAGCTGAAAATGCGGTATTGTTGACCAATGGCGACAACGATACCTACCCAACCTGGCTACTTCAGGAGGTAAAATCTATTCGCACAGACGTTACCGTAATCAATATTTATCTCGCGAAAGGATATCCCGGCTACCTGGCGCTGCAGCTGAATACTGCCGGACTTAAACGGTTCAAGGCCGATCCCGAAAAAATGAGTCATGCGGAATTTCTGAAGTCACTTTGTGAACACATCTTTGAACAAAAGCGACCGATCTATCTGGCAGCAACAGTTTTTGCGGGTACATATGAAGAAATAAAAGATCGTCTTTTTACCACAGGGCTGACGTTTCGCTATAGCAAAGAACGTTTTGACAATGTTGCTGAAATTGACAAATATTGGAAACAAAATTACCGTCTCGATAGTCTAACAAAGAGTTGGTATACCGAGCAGCATATTTCAGACAACCTTGTTAATCAGCTGAACATGAACTACATCTCCCCTGCCCTTGCTCTGGCTGATAAAGCAGAAGAGACCAACGACCAGAGGGAAGCGGACAGGCTCATAAAAATAATTAAGATGCTGGCAGAGCGCGCAGACCAACTGGCAGAAATCAATGACTATCTAAATAAAAAATTCGACGAGTAAGCTCTTGCGAAATGTAATAAATTTGCAGCTATCTGATGAACAGCTTATGGAGCGCGTAAAAGCGATTCGCGACACGCCAGCCTTCGAGGAGCTCTATGGACGCTATTCGAAAAGACTGCTAATTTACTTTTTGAGAATGCTTGGTGGGGACGAGGCAAAAGCGCAGGATTTTTTGCAAGACCTCTTTATTAAGATTATTGAGAAGCGACACCAGTATCAAGATGGAGCAAAGTTTTCCAGCTGGCTATATACCATTGCCGGCAATATGTGCAAGAATGAATATCGTTCGCTTAAGGTGCGGAGAATAATTGATCGCGAAGCAAATCCGGACAGCTACACAACTGAGGATGTCAGAACCAAAATTGAGTCTTCTCTCGATGGCCTGAAACTGCAGACTAAAGTTCTGCGTAAGTTGGAAGACTTCGACGTCTATCAACGCAGCGCATTTTTACTGCGGTTCCAGGAGCAGCTCTCTATTCGTGAAATTAGCACCATTATGAATTGCGCTGAAGGCACAACAAAATCAAGACTATTTTATGTAACAAGAAAACTGGCCAAGGCTTTACAAGCCTGGCATTCAGTTACTAATGAGGTGAATACAAATGAGTCCGAATAACAAGAAGTTGGAAGGAAAGCGCCTGGAATACTTGCTCAACAAACCACTTGGCGAACTAACGGATGCGGAACAACTAGAACTCGAAACGCTGCTGGACGCCTCGCATCATGACGTTTGGGAAAATGCTCTGTCTCAGTTGATGAGCGTAGAAACCGAAGCAATTTCTCCTGAACCGGGAATACAGCTGCGCCTGGTGAAAGAACTGGAAAACGACACGGTTCAGCGTGGGTTCCAGACACGCCTTGGCAGTTTTTTATCTGCGCGTGTTCCCGCATATCAGGCAGCCGCTGCCGTAGCAATATTATTAATAATGATTATGATTGGCGGAGGCAACACAGAATTGCCCGAAGTAAATCCGTCAGCACGCGCTGTCTCTATTCAATATGCAGATACCACACAGCGAGACAGTCTTAAATTCGATAGTCATACCGGGCGAACGCTGCATGAGGACAGTTTACTCGCTCGCTTTCGCCGCGCGGTAATGTAGCAAGTAACTCAAAATCATTGCATTTTGCACCCCGAAGTCCTATTTTAAAGGCAGCTGTGGTCTTAAAGGCCATAGCTGTTTTTGTTTCAACACCAATCACCGCCAGTATGTAGTATCTGATGAAATGGAGAAGCCTATGAAAACCGGCGTCCTCACATTAATTTTTGCAATCGTTGTTATCGGTCTTATTTTGACCCGCTTTGGCACAGTTGAAGAGCAGCATCTCGTTGTAGCGACAAAAACAACTGAAGCTGAAGCCATCGAATTTGCCAAAGAACTTCGCAAAGGCAAATATGCCAGTGAAGTTTATTTGAATAAGCGCGACCTCTATATTGTTACTCTTGGAAAGTTTCCGGCTTCTGAAATCTCTCAGGTAAAAGAAAAGGCTATCCGCCAGGGTTATGCCGACCTCAATGCGACACCAAACGATGGTGACAGTTTTAAAACACGTATTTTCCCGGAAGACCAAAAAGAAGTTTTTCTGGTTACGTTTGAAAGTCCGGTGCAACAGCGGGCAATAGATGAAGCAAAGAAATTGCGCCAGAATTACTCAAATAGCAAGGTCTACCAAAAGCCCGACGGAACTTATGCGGTAACAATTGGTAAATTTCCAAAAGATCAAGCCGACATCCTTGCAGAAAAGTTTGACAAGGAATCTTATGAGACAGATGGTAAGGATCTCTACACTTTAATCTACCCGCGCCCGGAAGACAACTATTACGTGGTGGTTAAACGCTTCCAGCGAAAAAATGATGGGTTAAAATGGGCAAGAACATTGCGCGACTCAACTGCCTACGATACGCGAATGTATTTTACTACACTCGGCGAATATGTTGTTACCATTGGCTACGCCGGTGAAAGTCAGGCAAAGCGTTTACAGCAGCGGGCAATAGAATCCGGCCTTGCCAATCGCGACTCTTATCTGGCAACCGAAGATGATCTTGGTGGACGCGTCAATCTGGATTCCGGTGAGGTCATCTCATTTGTTGATGATACAGCAGACAAGGTAGAAGAACCCGTTGGCGTGGTATCGCCTATTAAGCCGGTGGTCGGCAATCGCAAAAAGGTCTTTCCCGGAGATCCACGTCCGATAGAAGAACGCACCGGTGCTGCTCCCCAACGCGATCCGGAATTATTGAACCCGGATCTACTAAAGGATGCTCCCGTCAACGCTCCCACCAAAAGTCCTTCCGCACCCGCCAGTAAGCCGGTTGTAAAGGAAAAACCTGTTTCGGTTAATAGTGACTTTTACATTGTCGCAATTACCAGCAGCTCAATGGAAGAAGCTCTTCAGCTAACGAAGATTTATCGCGAGGAAGGATTTGAAGGTCAACTATTTAGCACGAAGTCCGGGAAATATAGCGTTACTCTGGGTCATTATCCACAGGCTAAGGCAGAACGCATGCGACAGTTGGCGATATCCAGCGGTTCGGCAAAAGAAGATGCCTACCTGGCATCCGGTAGTGAGTTTAAGGGAAGGATATACCCATAACCTACAGGGATCGGAAGTCAGACCGCTTCACTGACAGAGCACAGAAAAGAATGAGTGGAAGAATGCAAGACTAACAACATTGCCTTATTGCCTTATTCACTCTGAACTCCGAACATAAGAAAGCAAGTTGCCTTAGTGCCTTATTGCCATACACCCACGACTAAAGCCATGGGCCATATATTCACTGTTCACTTTTCACTGTTTACTTTTCACTGTTCACTTTTCACTTTTCACTTTTCACTTTTCACTTTTCACTTTTCACTTCGAAGCTAATCACACGCCCCTTTCTAAGCGATAGCTCCCCTAATCTTATTGCCCGCGGCCTTTACCGCTTTCAATCGAACCATCTGATCGCGATCGACATATGCTCCCGTTACTTTGATAAAGTCTGAATCCTTCAGCGTATTCATAAATCGAGCCTCCTCCTCGGCCATTTCAAGCAGGCGAGCCTTTATCCACGAGTTTTCTTGCTTCGACAGTGCTAACGTGTTCAGAGATGCCACCGCCCTGGCAACGACATCCTTATTTCTATCGCTCAGCAGACTAAATAGCAGCTTCTTTTGAGCCGGATGCTTCAGCTTTGCCAATTCAGAGGCTACAGCAGAGCGTGCATGATAATTACCTCGTTCAAGGGAAAATTTTAGCATTTCGATGTTTTGGGATTTTCGCCAATGGCGCACATAAAATTGCCGTGGCTTTAGAATGGTAAAACGTACAAGCAGATTTAGAAGCATCATAGCCTCTCCTCCTAAGTTAGTCTCCACTCGTATTTACGACATATTTAGGGAATTGTTACTTTAGGTAATCTGGCTTCCCACGTCTCACATCTTACACTTTCCAACCATACTCTCGCAGACTCACCTTTTCGCTTTTAAAAACTATGCCTTCTGCCTCCAGTAAACTCTTCTGTAAAAAATAGCGTCCGTCTTCTTTGGACAAAGAGATTTGACCCTTCGAGTTTATGACGCGCTGCCAGGGCAAATCTAATTCAGACGGAGAGCTGTGTAAGGCATAACCAACCAATCTGGCATGGCCTTCCAAACCAGCAACACGTGCAACCTGGCCATAGGTGGCCACACGGCCTTTCGGGATTTGCTTTACTACGTTAAAAATAAGGCGATGCTTCTCGGAAATATTCATCCAGGAAATTACTGCATCGTTGGGGATCAGACAAGCCTTTCAAGAACTTAGCCTAAAAAGTACCATATTGGAATCGATCCGGTTAAAGTTTTGCTAATTTCAAACGTTCTTAAACTTCGATTACCGAAATCGGCGGGCAGGGGTCTTTTTTCTATATAAAATCTAACAGTGGGAGTAAAAGTTCTTGTCAAACGGAGCCTTTTTTGCGCCTCGCCTGACACTGCCTGGACTGTATTTTATGAGGAATTGCTTGGGGCTTAGAACAAACGAGTTATTCTTTTTCAGACATAAGATGGCGCTGGACAGAAAATCTGGTAGGTTTCACGCGCGAATAGGAATTGAATCAGATGCAGATCATCATACTGAGTTTTAGATTATCTAATCCCGGAAGAAATGCTTCGCAGATAGCTGCGAAGCATAATATTTCACTGATTGAGAAAACGTTCGAATGACGGTTTGGGAGTGCGATCCTCGAAGAAGACTCCCCAATGTTTTTCCACCTCATTAGGGCCGGATGCCTCTCCGCCTCCCTTCCAGGGCTCGTCAAACGCTTCGAACAGGAACGTCGTTACCTGATTCTCCTCGATCCACTTATCCAGCGCAATTAAAAATTCTCCCTGTGCCCGAACACTCACCTCGCCCTTGATAAGAGTTCCCTGTTCGTCCGGTCCGGTTTTCTCAGCATTATAGATCGTCGCCCAACCAGTTTCTCCCAGAACAATTGCATGCTCCGGATAAGCCAACCGAATAGCACGATAAGTCGAATCTGTCCACACTATGGCGTTATCGAGCGTTTTACCATTCCACATTGCATACATATGACATACGATCAGATCAACTTCGGCAGCAAGCGCCTTACTTTCCGGTTTATTCCAAAAGTTGTAATCATCCGCAACAGTAACCGGCAATAATGTGTGTTTACGCACTGCCCGAACGTAGCGAATAAGATCCTCCCCCAGCATTCTATGTCCAGACCAGAAGACCTGCGTTTCGTTACCGACGTTTATCGCTGCAAGCAACTCCGGGTATTCATTTGCCAATTCAATGCCACGCAGTACTTGCTTGATGTTTTGCTCCCGCCGAGCTGGTTTATCAGTTTCATTTTCAAGCCAAACACCAAGCATTACTTTAATTGGTAACTCATTGTCGCGAAGCACTTTCAATACGCGTTCGCTATCGTCATCCGAGGCGTAAACACGAATAAGATTCCAGTGCCGCGAAATTAACTGTAAATCTTCAAGAATTTCAGCTTCACTCGGTCCATTCACGCCGGGGGCCTGACCTTTTCGATATGGCCCGTAGGAAACAGCGTTACCGATCCACTCGCCATTTAAATAAGGAATAAACTCACGCTTTGTAAATTCCACATCAGCCGGATAGCCTTTGCCGGCCAGCAGTTGTACTGTCAGCTGTTCCAATGTTAAACCATCGTTGCCGCTGCACGAGACCAGCAGCAAGAGCAAGGTAATTAATCCAGCTAATGAATATGGTGGACGTGCTAGCCGACCAGCTTTGGGGCTTTCAGAAATTTCTAACTTTTCTAATCCAGAATTTAAAACATTCATCCTCCCCCTACGTTCGGCAGCAAACAAATTATGGTCAAAGGCTGTAGGGCCACCTGTCTGCTTTTTATGAAAAGGAATACAATCCTCTAGTGCCGTTTTATAGTGCCTGGCATTGCTCATGCGGGCTCCTTTTTGTGAATACGTGAATCCGGAGGAAGCTATCCCCCAAGTTTGCGGGAGATAGCGGGTTAGTAGAGAATTATCGAATCGAATTAAGATGATTCTGAATAGACACGAACCCAATCGATAATCATTGTCTGAGGAAATACGGTGCTTGAATTAGGCGGACCAACATAGCCTCCACCGACGGCAAGGTTCAGAATAATAAAAAAGGGCTGATTAAAAACCCATGTTCCATTTAAATCAGCGGGAGTAACCCTGTGATACAGTTTGTCATCTACATACCAGTCGATATAATTCTCGCCCCACTCAATTGCAAACACATGAAAATCCGTATCGAAACGACTGTTCGCCAAATCGTATCGCTTTGTTACGCCACCCCCGGCGAAATTTCCCGGACCATGGACGGTTCCATGAATGGTGCTGGGCTCCTGACCGCGATATTCCATTATATCTATCTCGCCACACTGCGGCCAGCCGACAGTGTCGAAGTTCGATCCAAGAAGCCAGAATGCGGGCCAGATGCCCTGTCCCCAGGGAAGTTGAATGCGCGCTTCAAAGCGGCCGTATTTTTTGGCATATTTATTTGCAGTCGTTATTCTGCCGGATGTATAATTGCTTCCCTGATAGGACTCCTCACGAGCGATGATCAGCAGATTACCCTGGCCATCAACCGAAACATTGGTTGGACGATCGGTATCGTATTCGAGCTGATTATTACCCCAGTCCGTTCCGATGTCAAACACCCAATTTGAAGTGTCGGGAATTTGTCCGGCGGGGCCATCAAAATTATCTTCCCAGACCAATTGCCATGTAGTATCTGTACTCTCCGAAGAGCTGCTGCAAGCAGAAGTGAGAACCAAAACAACTATGATGAATACTGCACATGCGCAGCGCATAAATAATTTTGTCATAATTTGTTTTCCTATACTTCATTATATATTTAAAAAACGAGTTCATTGAACTCTTTATTAAGTACAAATGTTGTCGTACCTGCTGTTATCGTTCTTTCACACAAATCGCTCCTGCACATTTTAGCCTTCACTGCAAAGAAACGGTGTTCCGCTTTTTATGGTTTCCCGAATCGATTCCAGTAGCATCAAAAGCAATCTATACATTGCTCCAGCCACATAAAAATACACATTTCTCCAGAGTTCGATACATGCAAAATGAGCCAATGCGAGTAATAGCAGGGGATGCCAGAGTGGCCCAAACAACTTTGTTCGCTTACCGAACAATTTAACAGTGCATGTCGAAATTGTCAAGAAAAAAATAGCGGGTAAGTGTCAACGCGGGATTAAATCAGTAACAGGAGTTCTCAAGAGCGAAGCGACCAGCAGAAAATTTCCAGAAACGAACATCCTTGTTCTGTGCTCCAGAAGCGAGCGATCTGAAGCCTGTCCTTTGTCTACTCTACTTCACGCTGTTCAGTTTCCAGTCATACCCTCGGTATTCAATTTTACGGGAATCATCCAGAACAGCTTCACGCTTGTCTTCAGAAACGTACTTTGCCAAATAGGCTCGCACCGAACCAGAGGTTTCCTTAAAGTCATCCTTAAACCAATCGAACAGCTTTGTCAGCTCAAGCTTATTGTCGCTGATCTTTACCCAACGCGTATCGTTTAAGGCAGCCTTGCTGGCGGCATCGAGCTGAGCATCCAGCGTCTCGGCCACATAAGCGCGATTGGCCAATGGCGGACAACCAACAGAAGCACAGTTGACAGCAAAGTGAAGACGGGCATCCTTATACGTGGGACGAAGTATATCGTGTTCAATATTATCCAGCGTCAGTTCCTTACCGGCAACGGTCACGACTTTTCTCTTCCAGGGAGACTTAAAAATCCCGCCAATATCTTTGATGCTTTTTAACGGATAATTTTGAATCACCAGCTCAAGCGTTGCAGCATTGTATAAATTTATCCAGTATGCGAAGGCCTCATTGCGGCTCATATTATCAGGCTTTAAGCCTTCAAGTTTGTTCACATACGCACTAAGAGCATCCATATCAGCTTTGTTCTTTGACAATGCGGCGTAATCAAAGCTATTCCCTTTTACATACGTTTGTAGCAGGACGTCGTAATCAGCGTGTAAATCGCCTGAACTCCCTGCAAAGGATGGCATGACAAGGCCAATTGCGACAAGCAGGGAAATCAATATGTTCTTCATTCGGTATTCTCTCGTTAAATTGTTCATTCTGAACCTCAATAATTTTATGACCAACTCGCTTTTTCGTTTCATTCAAAATAACATTTATAATAAACGTAATTTTCTATTTTGGTGCATAACAAAACAATCACGAATGTGTCAAATCATAATGCGGCCCGGGTTTCATGGTTAAAAACGTGAAGAGTGAAAAGTGAAAAAAGGCAATGAGGCATTAGTTAATTTTCCATTCACCGTTCACCGTTCGCCGTTCACCGTTCAACGTTCAACGATTACCGTTTTCACACAACCCAGCTCTACTTCGCCGTCGGTAAAGGGATGGGAAATTTTTCCTAATGCTTCAAACCCTTCCTGCCTGCCGGTTAATTTTTTCAGCGATGCCTGACTTCCCACCAGTGCTGCACCATCGGGAATTATCAGCTTTCCTTCACTTGAATACTGCATATGCTGATAGAACAGTTTGTCACCGGGAATTATAAGTTTTATGTCTCTGCGACCCCATACAAAAAGTAACTGTGCTGCAAGGCCGTAATCATCGCAAACCAGCCAGCGCTTTTTATCGATATCAATTTTGCCTTTAATCTCTGCTGCGAAGTCTGCGTAGCTACGATACTCCTTTACCCGTTCGCTCCAGCTCCGCGTTGGTGATACACGGGTTTCACGGGTTCCGGCCTGCAAACTATACGTCTTCGCCAAAGCGGGTAACTTCTGCTCCAGCTGCTGCATTTTAACCGGAAAGGCGAAAAAGAGAATCAAAACTGCGCTTATTATAGCGCTGAGTGCGAGACCAAGCCAGAATTGCTTACGATAAAATATTTGCCGGGGCCACATAAGCACAATCGCCGGAAGCAGCCAATTCCCCTTGACCTGATGTGTGACAATCATGGCAAATCCAAAAGCTAAAACCACAGAAAATGTAATAATAAGCGCAATGAGACGCTCTCTGGTGACAACAGAGTTTTTCCTTCTGAGAAGGCATTCTTTTAAACCAAAGACAAATCCCAGAATCAATGCCGGGCCACCAAGCAAAATGATTTGACCCAACTGAATCGAAATTGCATGCAGAAAGCCAATATTGGAATCCATTTTACCAAATTCAGATATTGCCATCAGCAGATCCAAACTCAGTTGCAAAGCAATTGGTAGAATGAATACCAGCACAACAACAAGCCCAATAAAGGCATGGCGTCGATTTTCGCGATATTTCCAGAAGATGAGTATAGCAGCGGCGGGTAGTAATACCAGCCCGGAGAGCTTTGCCCAAAAGGCCAGCCCGACAAAGAGGCATGCGCTAACAAAATGATCGCGCATTACTGCAAGCATAAAGGCCAAAATACAAAAAAGCAACAGCATGTCGGGGTGAAGAATACTGCCGGAATAAATTAACCATGGACTAAGCGCCAATGCAAGGACACCAACATATCGACTTTCATCCGAAACACCACTGCGCTTCAAAAACATATCAAAAAGCACGATGCATACGGTAGACATAGCAATCGACGTCATGCGCAGCTGTAGCAAATCGGGAAGCGGAATGATGTGAAACAGCCGTACAAAAATTTGCAATAACGGTGAATAAGCGGCTTCAGGATGAAATGCCCAATAGGCGTAGGTTGCCTCATCGCGGCCGGCGGCAGGCAGGGTTATTAGTGGAATTCGGGCAATCAGCGATAGAGTTAAGGCAAGCATTAAACGTAAATCTGGTATTCTCATATCTCACAATCATAATCGTACGAATAGGTAAAACAATATACGGCCTCAAACTCAAATTAGATTACCGCTGCTGGCAATTAGGACAATAACAGTATTTACGGCCACCCGATATCTCTTTTATTATCGTCGCGCCGCAGGTGTAGCAGGACAATCCATGGCGAACAAAAACAAAATGCCGATATTCGCGGCGCGTATAGCCTTCCGATTTTAATCTTTCTACACGCTTCAGGTCGTTTGTTATTCCTTTGGTTTGATACGACTGTCTGCTAAGATTCAGACAGGCATGAGCAAGTAGGTCAATTTGTTGCTCACTACAGTCCTTCGGGCGCATTGAGGGGTGCACACCGGCGACAAACAGAACCTCGCTTCGCAGATAGTTTCCCAATCCAGCCAGAAATTTTTGATCCAACAAAAGCGAAAGCAGTCCACGACGAAAAAAACGTTCATCCAGAAAACGTGCTTTAACCTGCTCAAACACAACGCGCTCAGAAAGCAGGTCTGGTCCAATCCGCGAAATAAATGGATGCGCAGCAACTTCTTCATCGGGAAGCACTTCAATATCGGAAGCACTGTAGAGAAGAGCTGATTTGTCGAGGACGTGGATTGCTAACCGAAGTTGTCTATTGGTCTCGAGAGTTTCTCCACGCTTCACCACTTCCCACTTGCCATATAGCTGATTATGGCTGTAAATGTTCCAACCATTTGAGAAGCGCGTCAGCATTGCCTTACCGTAGGTTTCGACTTGCTCTACCGTCTTACCGCAGAATAACTCCTCAAATTGCTTCAAATATTCAAATGCAAAAAACACTTCTTCTACGGACTTGCCGACAATTGCCCTGGCAATCTTGTCGGCTGCGATTCGTATTTCTGGTCCTTCGGGCATAATGCACTACCGTTCTGTGTTCTCAAAGTGAAAGGTAAAAAGTGAAAAGTGAAAAAAGACTATTAGGCAATGGGGCAATCTCCCGTTCATTGTATTGTGTTCTGTGTTCTGTGTTCT
>JBOEGD010000007.1:384688-385248 GCA_050633245.1 Calditrichia bacterium
TGTTCTGTGTTCTGTGTTCTGACACCCGTCTATTTATTTCCTTTGAAGCAGGAATTCTATAGCATAAATTCAAAAATGAGCGTTTTGATCGTTTTTTGTAGTTTGTGCAATGATTTAGACTGTTCGAAGGCGAAAATAAGAAGCAACAGAACGAAAACAAAGTGAAAAGCAAGTAGACAAAATCAGCAACCAAGACACAAGGCGAATACGATGATTCCCAAAAGCAACTCAGACATGATTGAGGTTCGGAAAGATTCTACATCTACTCCGGCAGCTATTGAGTTTAATAAGGTGAGCAAATCCTACAGCGAAGGCGAGCGAGAACACCACGTGCTAAGAGAGATGAATTTATTTCTATCGAGAGGCGAAATCATTGTTCTTCTCGGACGCAGTGGCTCTGGCAAGTCGACCATACTCAATCTCATCAGTGGGATCGATTTACCCTCAAGTGGTCATATTCTGGCAGGCGGAGAATCACTTTCCAATATGACAGAAGAAAAACGAACGCTTTTTAGAAGGCAGAACATAGGCTTCGTCTTCCAGTTTTTCAATCTTATTCC
>JBOEGD010000008.1:0-64443 GCA_050633245.1 Calditrichia bacterium
CTTCGTTTATTCTCCCAAGACTATTCTTAGTCTAAAACATTTCTTTCAGCGTCCTGTTTACCTTGGTAGACAGGACGCTTTTTTTTGCACAAGTCCACACAGTGTGTTATCTTTATTACATTAATTTTGTAATGTGGATTACGCTAGTCGCGATATAAATGTGAATGCTTTTTTGACCAAGTTGTATACCTTCAACCCTTTTTTACATGCCTTCTTATGATATACAGGCCTTTTCAACTACACAGAATTTAGGATTACAAATGATATTCAGAACAATTCTTCTGCTGCATATTGTTTTTTCTTCATCTTGTTTATTGGCTCAACAGGAAATCGTATTTGAAAATCGTGCACTGGCCTTGGGAATAGATCTCACCTATAACAATCAGTCCTTCGGTGGTGGTGTTAGCTTTTGCGATTTTGATGGCGATGGCTGGGATGATCTGACTTTTGCCAGTTCAAATGGACAAACCCTGTTTATTCTGAAAAACTATGCGGGAGGATACTTTAGCACAGTTGGACAAATAGGAATAAGTGTGGCAGCACCATCGAAAACTATTTTATGGTTGGATTACGATAACGATGGAGATAAAGATCTTTTTGTTGCTAATGTCGACCACAGTAATAAGCTCTATCGTAACGATGGCAATAACTTCTTCGATATAACCGCATTGTCGGGAATTTCCACGACTGCCCAAAAGACTATTGCCGCTTGTGCCGGTGATTATAATAACGATGGATATCTGGATCTTTATATCACCAATCGAAGCGGTATGATGCCCAATTATCTATATCGCAACAATGGCAACGGTACATTTACCGATGTTACGCCGCTGGCGGGAGTGGCCGATGCGAGCCGCTTACCGCTGGCTGCAGCTTTTTTAGATGTGAATCGGGATGGCTGGCAGGATATTTATATTGCAAATGACCGAATGGCCGGCAATACTCTTTTCATGAATAATGGTGATGGAACATTTGCAGACGTTAGTGCAAACTCTGATGCCGGTTTAACCATGGATGCGATGGGGATTGCCATTGGAGATTATGATAATGATTTCGATCTGGATATGTATATATCAAACACAGAAGTCGGAAATGCACTTATGCAAAATGACGGCAATGGAAATTTTACCAATATTGCTGCTACTGCAGGAGTTGAAGTGAATAAAGTGTGTTGGGGGGTGAACTTTCTGGACTACGATAATGACACCGACCTGGACTTGTATGTTTCTGTGAACCATCCAAGTCCTGAAGTTACCGATATTAGTAACGGTTTTTTTGAGAATAGTAGCGGAAACTTTAACTGGCGATCCAATGTTGGTTTCGAAAGCGATAGTTCATTTAGCTGGGGCAATGCTATAGGGGACCTGAATAACGATGGCTACTACGATATTGCGGACATCAATTCGCTACCAGACCGTGCCAGCGTGTGGCAAAATAGCGGTGCTGAAAACAAATGGATAAAACTTATGCTGACAGGAACTGTGAGTAACCGGGATGCAGTTGGAAGTATTATCGAGGTTCATGTCGCCGGGCAAAAGTTTATTCGCAGTATACATTGTGGCCTAAGCTACCTGTCGCAGAACAGTTCTACTGAAATTATTGGTCTTGGAAGTGCAGGCCATGCCGACTCGGTGATTGTCTATTGGCCATCTGGCGATACCGATACTTATCAAAACCTGGCTGCTGGAAGTACATATCTTCTTGAAGAAGGAACAAATATTGTTTCTGGATTAGAAGATGCGGATCGGCTGAATAGCACGTTTACTCTCTATGGAAATTATCCGAATCCATTTAATCCTGGTACCACGATAAGCTATGAGCTCGCCAAACCAGCCAATGTTGATCTGACAATATACAATGCTCTGGGGATGCGGGTTAAAACGGTTCGAAGTGGACTGCAGCTAAGCGGACAACATAAATTGTTCTGGAATGGCCGTAATGATGCCGGCGAGTCAGTGGCAAGCGGTGTGTATTACTATCATCTTCAGGCTGGAAAAAACGTGCGTTCGGCTAAAATGATCCTGATGAAGTAAAATAAACTGGAGCAGTTTTTAAAACTGCTCCAGTTTAAGTAAAACTGTCCCAGTTCTTTAATGCTACTACCAGATTCCCCACCTTGATCTCCTGACATTTCTCTCCGATATTGTAACAATACGAATATGAAGCCTTCCTGCCCTGATAATTGTTTGAAAACCATTGCAGAACTGTGAAAATAGTTCATACAATTACGTTTGAGTGGGATTGGTGCAAAATAATCGTGAGTTAGGGAAGAGGGAAGGGCCATGCGGACTCTCAGTTTATTGTTAATGCTAACAATTCCGATGCTGTCACAAACGCATTACAAGCTGTATCTGGAAAAAGATGGTTTGTATCAGGTAACTGGAGAAGAGCTGGCCAATGCTGGCGTAGATATTGGTCAAATTAATCCGGCAACGCTTCAGCTGTTCTCGGATGGTCAGCGAATATTGCCTTACTCAACGTTGGATGCCGTTCCGGAATTACAGGAAATGGCGATTCGCGTTGTTGATGGCGGCGATGGTCAGTTTAATAGCGACGACTACATTCTGTTTTATGGCGAAGCGCAAAACCGTTTCGTATGGGATGCTTCTTCTTCCTCATTTATGTATATCACCAATCCGTATGATAACCGTTCTTGTTATTGGTTGTTGATTAACGGACAGGCTGGAAAGCGCATACCTATAATTGATGCCACGCCAATCTCCGGCACCTTGCGCGAGACGTATACCGATTATCTCCATCTGGAGGAAGACCATTTTAATCCGATGAAAAGCGGCCTGGAGTGGAGTTGGAATCTGTTTCGTGGACCACAGGATCAGTTCGACGTAAGCTTCGATCTGCCATTGGCTCCGAATGCACAATCGTCTATTTTGACGCTGGGATCAAATCGTTTTGAGCTTTTTTATTATCCTCCAATTGGTGCTGCCTACGCAGATGCGGTTTTGAATGGACAGGTATTACCGGAAATCTGGTATATCTATAGTGCATTATATTCTGAATCCGTTTCGCTGGATACAGCGAACACTCTCATACTTAATTATTTTGCAAATGATAGTTTGCCGAGAATCGGCTTTAATTATCTGGAAGTAGAATACCTTCGGGAAACTGGGCTATCTGAAGTGTCCAAGAAGTTGTTCTTCGAACCCGCCACTGGTAGCTATATAACCCGCTATCGGGGTACCTTAAGTGGAGATATTCTCCTGCTGGACGTTACTGATCCGATAAATGTACGAGAGTTTAGAAGTAACAACAGCTTGCTTTTTGAAGAGACGATAGCCTCTGAAGCGCGAACATACTGGTTTAACCAGGAGGGTGCCTATTCAGCTGTTCAAAGTATTGAACCCGCACAGCGAGGCTGGATATTGTCTAATAGTGCCGAATACATCGCAATTGTCGCAGAGGAAATGGAAGCTGAGATTCAGCCGTTGTTATCCCATCGGCAAAGCCTGAATGGCTTTGTAACGACTGCAATAACAATGGAAGAAATCTACAATGAGTTCGGTTTCGGCAAGAAAGATCCTACCGCTCTGCGAAACGCAATTAAGTGGATGACGGACAACTGGACACCCGGTCCGCGCTTTATCCTGTTGGCGGGTGGCGGCTACTACGATTATCGAAATGTTTCCGGCGAGTTGCCAAACAATTGGGTGCCGACCTTTCAGGTCTCCGCTCCTAATGATATTACTGCAAGAGAGGTCGATGACTATTTTGTCGATTTAACCTATAATGGAAGTGAAAATAATATAGAACCGGAAATTGCAATGGGGCGTTTACCTGCCGCTACGCCTGCAGAATTAGCGATTATGGTGCAAAAGACGATTGATGCGGAAATTAATTTTGAACCGGGGCTTTGGAGGCTGAATACACTTTTAGTCGTGGATGATGAATTTACTTCACGTCCCGGTACTGAAGTCTATTTTATGGAACAATCGGAATATATCGTGCAGGATCGAATACCGTACGGCACTCGCTTATTTAAGCTTTACGAGACTGAATATCTCCTGGTCGGTTCTGAAAAACCAGACGCTACGCGTCAACTGATTAGCTGGATGAATCAGGGAAATCGCATTCTTTCATATAATGGACACTCTGCAGATTCGCAGTGGACGCACGAAAATTTGCTGAATGTGAATCGTGATGTGAAATCGATTAATAATACAAACAAAACAGGTCTGCTACTGAGTTATTCCCATATCTATTCCTTTGATAAGAATCAACCTGGAATTGCCAGGGAACTACATCGGTCTGAAGATGTCGGTATTTGGGGAGCAATGATACCAACCGGACCGATCTTTAGATTTCGAAGCGAGCAAATGCACTATCGTTTTTGGCAAAAGTTATCGTCTGATTATTTGGGTGAAGCATTTATGTTTGCAAAAAATGGTTCAGTTAGTAGTCAAAAATACCGTCTGCTGGCCGACCCTGCCATGCGGGTGCATTTGCCTGGGGAAACCATTGAAATTACATCGATTTCTCCGGATACGCTGAAAGGTCGTGCTTTTGCTACAATCACCGGCGTAGTAAATAGCACGAATCCCACCGGTATGCTTTGGTTGGAGGTGCGGGAGCCGGGTGAGTTTATTACGCGTGAAAACCTGACCTATGAAAGCACTGGCGCGGCGATCTTTCGCGGTAAGGTTCCGATTGTCAATGGAACATTCTTAGCGCAGTTTGTGGTGCCGGAAGATGTAAATAGTGGTGAAGTAGCCGCACGTGGAAAAATTCACGCCTATAGCTGGAACGGTAGCGAAGAAGGCATGGGCTTTGCCGATTCAATTGTTGTTGGCGGATTGGCACCCGGCATCAATGACAACACGTCTCCACAGCTGAGCCTGGTATTTGAAGGTGACAGTGCCGGTAATGAGGCCTATTTGGTAGCAGATCTCTCTGACGATAGCGGAATTAATTTATCTGAACTGGGCAGTCGACACCCGGCATTGTTTATCGATGGCAATCGTCAGGATAGCTTGTTTGTAGGAGATTTTTTCACATACAACGAGGGAAGTTACACTTCCGGAACGCTGCGTTACCCGCTGCCATATTTATCTAATGGCAGCCATAGTGTGACACTTGAAGTGTATGATAATTATAATAACTTCGCCACAGACTCCCTCAGCTTTACCATTACCGGAATTGAGCCGCAGGATCAACTTCCAACGCGTATTTCACTTGGGGCTAATTATCCAAACCCATTTAATCCCGCAACGACGATTCCTTTTACCCTATCTGGTGGAAAAAACTTCCTCGTGCGACTGGATGTCTACAATATTCTTGGTCAACGCGTTGCTACTCTACTTAATAAGGTTATGCCGCCGGGAGAGTATCTGACACAATGGAATGGCCGTAATGATGCCGGAGAGGCAGTGGCAAGCGGCTTGTATTACTATCGTCTTCAGGCTGGAAACCATATACGGTCGGCCAAAATGATATTGCTGAAATAAGGAAATAAACTGGAGCAGTTTTAAAAACTGCTCCAGTTTAATTAAGACTGCTCCAGTTTTTATACGTCCCTACTACATATTGCCTTTTCGCTTAAAGTATGTTACATTACTGCACTTGGGAGAGTGGAGTCATTGACATAGGACGAACATGACTAGAATATGGTGAATCATGGATAAGATGCGATATCAGACTCTCATTCCCCGCAGTATAATCTTTCTCTGCTTTCTAACCCTTTTTAACCTTCCTGTAAATGGCCAGGCAAGCTTTTCCGGTAAATGGTTCAGCAGCCTCGGTAATCTCGAATTAGCTACTCGCGGTAGTACCGTTAGCGGGAATTATTTGAGAGGCAGTTCTTCTAATGGTCTTGTTAGGGGAACGCTTTCATATGGAGGCGAGATTCTTTCCGGGAGATGGTCTGTTGACGATGCCGGTGGTCGTTATATGATGCGAACACTAAAAAACAATGCCGGATTCTATGGACGCTGGTGGCGTCCAAACGGCAGCCTTGGCGGCACCTGGATTGGCGTAAAACAGGCCAAAAACATGTTGTTGTCCAGCGTTAACCCCGATAATCTTGCCGGAGTTTGGCATACCAATTATGGACGAATGACGCTCAATTTATCCGAGGGTGTGCTGCAAGGCGACTATAATGGGAAAAGCAATAGCGGAACGGTTAAGGGCACGGTTGATCGCCGGACAAACAAGTTTGTTGCTACCTGGAAAGACAGAAAATACTCTGGCAAGGTCATCATCCGTATGATGAAGGGTGGCGAAGCATTTACCGGCCAGTGGTGGTATGCTGATGGCGAATACGGTGGTCGTTGGTATGGCGTACGCTATAAGGCGCTTAGTGGTTGTATACAAGGTGACTGTGCCGACGGACGAGGCGTTTACATTTGGGGAGACGGCAGTCGGTATCACGGTGGCTGGCGAAATAATATCTATCATGGAAGTGGACAAAAATATTCTCCCAATGGAAACCTCGAGAACTCCGGTATCTGGAAGGACGGACTTTTTCAGGGAAAACGTGTAAGTGGCGAGGTGATGGACGGAAAGGGAAAGCTACGCTATACCAATGGCAATGAATTCAGCGGCTTCCTTTCAGACGGTGAGCCCGATAGCACCGGAACCTTTCGCTTTGCCAACGGAAATACATATTCCGGAAGTTTGAAAAAAGGTCAGCTGCACGGTGCCGGAAAGTACGTATGGGCAAATGGTGATTCTTACGAGGGCGAATTTAAGTTGAATCGCATCGAAGGCATCGGCACATATACCTTTTTAAATGGAGATGTGTATACCGGAAAGTTTCGACGTGGACAGCGCTATGGAGCCGGGGATATGACCTTTGCATCCGGCGATGTGTATAGTGGACGATGGCGTGCCGATAATATCTCCGGTCGTGGACTTTTCAAGTTTGTTGGTGGAGATAGTTATAAGGGCCAATTTCGCAAAGGCCAATTTCACGGACGTGGAACCTATACTTTTCGAGACAGCAGCTCTTTTAGTGCGCGCTGGCGAGACGGTGCTGCCGAGGCTATCCTTTCTTCTAAAAATATAGTTGACCCCACAGTAGATGGCGTTACCAATGCTGTGTTAATGCAGGGCACAAAGCCATTGCCGACAAAGGAACTGGTCTCCAGTGCAGCAACAACAGCCTATGTTGTTTACCGGCAGGTGCAGAGCAATGTAGATGATGGTGAGGGCAGTGTAAGCGAAGTTCTTTTTGATTACTATGTGATTGCAGTAGAAGGTGAATTTGATGAGGCTGCGGTTCGTGAATTCTTTGAAAAAAAGAGTGGAAAAAATAGTGCAGAATATCAAATAGAACAATCTGAAGATCCGCAACAGTTTATCCGCCAGTTTGCAAATCGTTTCCAATTTTCTATCCTCCCGACGCGCCTGAACAGTAGCGGTGAGCGCCATTTTACTTTAAAGGAATAGCGGTAAGTGTATAATAATGCTACAGTTTAACCGCAGATCAATTTAGATTGGTACTCTTTATCCCCTCGATATGAATTGCTCAAAAAATTGAACCGAGTGTCTGTTTAGTTGAACAAATTGCTAAATAGACACTGCTGCGAACGAGCAATGCAAAAGCTGACTACATTTTATTTTCTTTGAAAGCCTTGTCACAATTTTAGAGTTAAGTGTTTGTTCTTATTGATCTTGATTTCTTGTTTTTCTCATTCTCTCTTTGTCTATAGTTCCTGCCGATGTATTTTTCCTCTCCAATTAACTGCTTTAATTATGTCTGTTGTTTATTGATCATTGCATATCATTTACTCGTTACCACTATCCCTAGTCTTTTTTGGCATATACTTTGCCTTTCCCTGAGGAAAGGATTCAGTTCATTCAATGGAAGGATTATCGCAATGATTACCAACGTGGTGAGGCACACTGTATTACATGCATTAATTCTGCTGACAATATCCGGATCGTTTGTTTTGGCAGGGTCAAAGGGATTTAAAGGAAATTGGCGCTCGACCTTTGGGCTTATTCAGCTTGATCAAAAAGGCTCGACGATACAAGGGAAATACAATGATGCAGACGGAAGTGGCTATCTAAAAGGACACATCTCCCGCGATGGTAGGTTGTTGATCGGACGATGGAATGAAGGCGATATAAGCGGAAAATTTATATTTCAAATGCAGAGTGGCAAAAATTCCTTTGTCGGTCGCTGGCAAAAAAACGGTGTAGCAAGATCAGGCAAATGGATGGCCGTTCGAGAAGCAGAAAACGTTGAAAGTCAGCAGAAAGAGCCTGAGGCATTTACCGGAAGTTGGGAAACCAATTTCGGACGTATGTCATTACGCTTCGATGGTAAAGTTCTTAGCGGTGAGTATAAAGGCAGACTAAACCGCGGGCGTCTTCAGGGAAGCCTTAACCCGAAAACCGGTAAATTCGTTGCTAATTGGCGAGACAATAAATATCGCGGAACTGTTGAATTTAGTATGCTGAAAGGCAATCAGGCAATTGCCGGAGAGTGGCGCTACAGCGATAATGAATATGGTGGCAAGTGGTATGGGATTCGTAAAACAGAAATTGGCGGAGCGATTTCCGGTGACTGTGAGAATGGCAGAGGAACCTATCTTTTTGCTGATGGTAGTCGCTATGAAGGCCGCTGGAAAGAAAATATGTCTCATGGAGCCGGGCGCCTGTATGATGAAAATGGCAAGCTGATTAAGAGCGGTATTTGGTCTGAAGGTGTTTATATGGGCAAGCTGGAGTCAGGCGATATAGACAGCGGTAAAGCTAAAATAAAGTTGGCAAGTGGCGTTATATATGATGGGCAGTTCAAGGATGGGAAAATTTCCGGCAAAGGGACGCTCTCTTATGTAAATGGAGATCGCTACGAGGGTGAAGTATCCAATGGACTCGCTCATGGAAAAGGAGTCTTAACCTGGAAAAAGACTCAGAACGCGTTTAGTGGATCGTTTCGGAACAATGCAATGCATGGTCGCGGCGTTTTTACCTTTAAAAACGGCAATGTATATGAAGGCCAGTTTCTCAACGGCAAGCGACATGGCAAGGGGCGCTTTACCTGGACAACCGGTGATAGCTATGATGGGCAATGGAAAAAAGATCAACCCAATGGCCGTGGCATTTACACCTATACAAACGGTGATGTATATCGCGGTTATTTGATAAATGGTTTAAAGGCCGATAAAGGAACTTACACCTTTAAGGATGGAAAAAAGATTGAAGCTGACTGGCAGAACGATCGCCTGAATTACCTGATTTCAGATAAAGCGAAGGGGACGCATTTCTCTCGCCCGGATGATATCGTTGTTAAATACAACAAGCTAATCTCCGATACCGATGATCAAGCCACTCCTGATGATGACCTCTATCTTGCCTATACTATTAACCGTCAAACAGTGCGCTCGAACGGTAAGGGAAGCCGCCGCCAGGAAGTTGCGGTAAGCTACCTCGTGGTGTCTGTACCTAAAGAGATGGAGCGTGATCAGATCGAAGATTATATACGGCAACTTGGTGTGGTGCTAAACTCAGACTCCCGTTTAGAGCGAGTGCCAAATCCGGTAGCAAAAATTCAAAATGTCGTTAATCGCTATCGTTTCGATTTGTCCGAAACCCGTTTGAAAACAATTGACAATGGTTGGCACGCGTATTCGGATAACTTGCGGGCATCCTCGAAATAAATTAAAAGCCTCGCAAGCTTTCGCTTGCGAGGCCCTGCGCTGTAATAAGTTAACCTCCCAGTATAACTTATTTCACTTTCCTATAATACAATCTGTATGCCATAAAACTGGTTTTTACTTAAGTCCTTAATTTGCTGTGGTTAGGTGAGTTTTTCTGACTTAGATGATTGTCACTATGTTGACACTTGATGAGTTTTAGGCACATGTGGTGTCATCATATTGACGAGTCGGACGATATTTTCAATTTTTTCATTCTAGCAAGTAGTGTTGTTCGCTTTACTCCCAGGATTTCCGCCGCCTTCGTTTTATTCTTATTTACCTGTTGCAGTACTCTGAGGATATGCGATCTTTCGACTTCATCCAGCGTGGCTGCTGAACGCGTGCCTAAACCTTGTTCTGTAACGGGATTTAGGATTTCCTCGTCAGTGCTGAGCTGTGTTCCGCGCGTTAGCACCATTAAGCGATAAATGTGATTTCTCAACTGTCTGATATTGCCTTTCCAGTTGCGTTGAGTCAGCTCATGGAGAGCAGAACTGGAAATCGAGCTGACGTCTTTTTTGAGTTCCTCATTAAACTCTTTAATAAAGAATTGAACGAGTGCAGTAATATCTTCTCTGCGTTCTCTCAGGGGAGGTAGCGTAATGGGAAACACATTCAGGCGATAGTACAAGTCTTCTCTGAAGTTACCTGCTTCAACTTGTTCCAGCAGATCCCGGTTACTTGCCGCAAGGACGCGGATATTAACCTTGCGATCTTTTGTATCTCCTACTCGCCTGATCATTCCATCTTCAAGTACGCGCAGCAAACGAAGCTGCAGAGCGGATGACGTTTCACTAATTTCATCAAGGAAGATTGTGCCATCATTTGCTGCCTCGAAAAGGCCTATTTTATCTTCAACGGCTCCGGTAAATGCACCCTTCTTATGGCCAAAAAGTTCACTTTCCAGCAAATTGTCTGATAGGGCTCCACAATTTTGCGCAACGAAACGTTTCTCTTTTCGCAGACAATTGAAGTGGATTGTACGGGCGATAACTTCTTTTCCCGTCCCGGTTTCGCCCTGGATTAATACGGTTATGTCATTGTCTAGCACTCTGGATATATTCTGGGCAACCCTCTGCATAGCCGGACTCTTATAAATCAAACCGTCGAACTGGTAGAGGCCGCGGACTTCCTGTTGCAGAATTAGATGTTCTTTTTTGAGTTCTTCAAACAAGCGAGCGTTTTCTAAAGCAACGGCTGCCTGCGATGCAAATGCTTCAAACAATTCCAGATCGCTACTCGAAAAACGGTGTTTATCTCTATCGCTATCCACATAAAGAATTCCAAGGCATTCATCGCGAACCATTAGTGGCACACACATAATAGCTTTTAGCTGGAGTTCGACAACGCTTTTACGGTTTCGAAAATCAGTGTCGTGTGCGATATCTTCAATTAACTGCCCCTTGCCAGATCGTGCTACCTGCTCGGAAATGCTCTGACAGATAGCAAAATCTGCTGTGTTTTGCAATGGCTCGGCCGGTGGGTTGGAAACTTTTATTTCCAACTTGTTGTCCTTATCCAAAAGCATTAGGAAGCCTCGCTGTGCCTGAGTGATCTCAACAATATTGTCGATGATCAACTGTAGTGATTGCATCAAGTCGAGAGTAGAAAGTTGGCGACTCACCAGTAGAAGTTTTTTCAGATAACCATTTTCCCTACGAAGCTGTTCAATCCCAGATTGCTGAACGGCCTGTAGTGTTTTCAAAATGTCAGTAGAGTTTTGTTCGGGCATTACGAGACCTTAAGCTGAATTGATGGGTGAAGCTGTATTGATTCTATATAAACAAACTTAGTGCCAAAAAAATGACAGTTCCCTAAGTATCTGTTTATTATCGCTTTTGCTAGAAAAATGTTCTGGTGGGTACAATATAACTGTCAAAATATTGACAGTCAATAGGGGGGTGTGCTTTCTAGAGGTCAAATTTTTTCATAAAGCTGAGGGCTTCGGCGACTCGATATTCATTAATATATGTTTCTTTATCCGCTTCAGTATCAAATAGCATGAAAACTTGTGTAAGGATGCCTGCACATTCAAGAATGGTGTTTCTGGCGTCTCCGTATTGCTTGGCTTCATTAAGTTCAATTGCTCGTTGATAAAGAGTGGTCCAGCGTTCGGTTTCATAACGAATAATTATCTCTCTGTCTGTTGGATCAGGAGGAAGACTGATAGATTGATTCTGCGAGTGAGAGATTTTTTTTATTACTACACTTTGATGAGCTTTTCGTAAATAATCTTTTGCTTTCTGAGTCTGACCAGTTGCTTCCAGAATTTCGGAGTGGTTTAAATAGATCTGGCCAGAGTTTGCTTCAAACTTTCCGCCATTATCTAGCTTTTTAATAGCGATATTACTTAAAGTTGTTGCCTGGTCAAAATCACCACTCTTGAGAAAATTGATACTCTTCTGACTTAATTGTCCCGCAGTCTGATTGTCCAAATGACTAGATTTATAGGACGTTGCGGCTTCGAGTGATATGGGGATGGCTTTGAGAGCATCCTGAAGGTCTTTTGCCGATTGAAAGCGATCTGCCGGATTATACCGGAGCATTCGCATAATTATTTGTTCTAGCTCAGGAAGAATATCCTGGCGTAACTCATTGATTGGCTTTAGTTGTTTATTTGCAATAATACTTTGAAGCATGGCAACTTCGTGTTCGCCAGAAAAGGGAAACTTCCCGGTTAGAGCTTCATACATAACGACACCAAGGCTGTAGATATCCGATCTTTGATCAATTACACTACCAATGGCCTGTTCGGGAGACATATAGGCTAGAGTTCCGACAATTGCCTCCATCTTTGTTAGTGTCATCATTTGCATTGAGCGTGCAAGGCCAAAGTCCATTAGCTTCACTTTTATTAGATTGCTGTCGCCAGAGCTTCCGCGAAATGAACGGGTAAGCCTTGATGACAGATTTGTTTGTGCTGTGATTAGGAAAATATTATCACTTTTTATATCGCGATGAATGATTTCTTGGGAATGAATATATTCCAGAGCGTCGCAAATTTGCAGTACGATTGGCACGAGGATGCTTGTAGATAGCTGTTCAGACTGTTTAACAAACTCCCCAAGGGTAACACCCTCCAGCAGCTCCATATTGATATAACCACGTCCTGCAATCTCACCCGTTTCAAAGATCCGAACAATGTTTTGATGCTGTAATGCTTCCATGATTTTTGCTTCACGTAAAAAACGCATGCGATTTTTTTCACTGTATAACATCGAAGGGTGCAAAACTTTCAGAGCGCTGGTTTGCCTTCTATTCACGTTGTAAGCTTTATGAACGATGCCCATTCCTCCTTCACCAAGACGTGATATTAGTCTATAGTGCCCCAGATAATTTGCATCTTTCCAAAAGCTATAGTAGCTGTCGCCATAGGCTAAACCAATAATGGCAAGAAATGAAAACCCTAAAATCGCAGTATCTAGAAGTAGGCTTGTATTCAGTACGTAAAAGCTGTTTAAAAAGAGATAGGTGAATATCAGTAGCAACCAAAAGGGCCACTTCAAAAGAAATGATAGTGACTTTTCACGTTTTTTGAAATAAAAGCAAACCAGTGTAAAGAATGCCAGGAAAAGCAGAAGTTTTATAGATTCTTTAATTGGGTTCGAGCGCGAAAAAGCTAACAAGCCCGCCCGCCAAAAAAGATAGCCATGCCGAATTACAGGTGGAAACTCATGTACGTCGAGAGTCTGGCCGGTTGTAACGTTATGTTTTGTAACGGTTCTACCACCGGGGAAGCGTATTTGCACATCATATTGTTTTTTTGCCGAGAGCCCGAAATGGCTATGTGTTATTTGATTAACCATTCGCGGGTTTCCACCGAGTCCATGCTGCCTGTAACCTCTTAAATGTGTTGGGTTGCCTAACTGGCCTGCATCATAAATACTTATCTCACTACCGATTCCCATGCGATTTGCGCGAGTGCCGAAAGGCCGGATAAGTAAGTAATTCCTGTCGTTTTGTTGGTTTTCGAGATAGGCATTGTCTCCTGCTCTCTCGCGAAAAAAGTAGATGTCCAGATCTCCATCACTGTCTCGATCTTCCAATAAAATAGAGTTTCCGCCGATAAATTGTAAACCTACTGCCTTACTAATATCCTGATAGGTGCCTTTAGAATCGCTAAGAAAGAACTGATATTCGGCCCCCTTGGGACTTTCCAGTTCGAAGATGAAGTCAAGATATCCATCATGATTTATATCCCCACTCACGAGAGTTTTTGTATGGGAGATAGGTGTGTTACTTAATGGAGGCAGGATAGTTTCAGTTTTGGTAAACTTTGCCTCTCCATCATTCAGCCACACATAGACCTGGGTACCAATCGAAATAAAATCCAGATCGGCATCTAAATCCAGGTCTACTAAAAGAGCCATACTCATTTGGCCTTTCATAGTGTCCAGCAAACCGCTTTCTTTTGAATAATCGATTAGATTCCCCTTGCCGTCATTTAGATAGCAAAGTAACGCCGAATAAGATTCCGGTAGAATTAAATCGGGATACATATCACCATTCAAGTCCCCCCAAAGCGCTGTTCTCTCGCAGCCTTTGCTACCACTGGAATCATCTGAAAGCGTAAATGCTCCAAACCCATTATTAAGAAGAAGCCAGTTTGCCTGGTGTTTTTCGAGTGTACCTACGGAATAAGCATGATACAGATCCATATCTCCATCAAGGTCAACGTCAATCAGGTAAGACGTGTCGTCGTAAGTACTACTACCCGTCAGGTCGCGAAATAGAAATTTGCCACTGCCGTTGTTTTGCAGTATCACATTCGAATTTTTTACATTGCGAGTGAATATAATTTCGGGTTGACGGTCATGGTCTATATCTCCTATGCTATAGGAACTCACAGAGTGCAAGTTTGCACCCTCTGAGAGTCCGGCAGCCTCAGAAATATTTGTAAATGTGCCTAGCCCATCGTTTTGAAATATCGTAATGCCTTTTCGCGATATTGCTAAAATGTCGTTGTCACCATCTCCATCAATATCAAATATTGCGGAATTACGGGCTTTGTGGCTGTCTATTGCGGACTTTTCTTTTAGCAGTGCTTGTTTGAAGGGATGGCTTTTCGCGGTTGTGGCTCTTAAAATTGAAACATCTCCAACAATCCATCCCTGATTTTTTTTGTCGATAAATATGGTGCGATAGTAATCGTCGTTGGGGGAAGGCTGCAGAACCCACTCACTTCCGTTAAATCGCAAAATAGTTCCGTGGGTACCAACAGCCCAACCATCAGTATTGGAAGTCATGTGTATTGCCTGCAGGTTTTTATCGACAGGCGACTCAAAGTTATGCCAATTACCATTTTTATTTGACAGGATAATGCCCCCCCAACCGATAATCCAGGCGGTTCCGTCGGGGGTGAGATCCACCCCAGTGAAATTTGTTGTTTCAAATCCCTCGGGCGGGGCGATAATTTTCCATTTATCTTCAGTGTATTTAGCTAAAATACCATCTTTACCCACCGTCCAACCATATCCCCGGTTCAGCATCTTAATTGCCATCAGGTTTTTTTTTAGTAGGCTATCTTCTTTGGCGGGGAGCGGCCTTAGCGTCCATTTGCCATTGATGTAGTGCAATATGTTGCCATGGTTTCCCACAACCCAGGCTTCCTCTTTTGATACAATTGCTGAGGCTTGCGGAAAAATGCCCGGCTTGGCGAACTCCACTGTCCAGGTTTTTCCGTCATAGCGATTAATTTGGAGAGAGTCGTAGGTAGGAGGAGTAGACATTACCAGGGCAAGGTTGTCCCCGCATGCAGACATTTCAAAGGTTCTGTCGGTTATTGCAGGAAAATCCGTAACGCGATGCCACTGATTCTCGTAAAATCGAAAAAGAGGGGTTTGTAGCTTTTCTTCACGCATACCATCAGGTTTTACATGGCCCCCAAGCCAGGCATCACCAGATGACGAAACGTGTATTTTCTTCTTGCTGAAGCTTCCGATTATTGAATTGTCGTGCACATACCAGGTTACCGGCGTTTGCTTGTCCTGCACCGGGACTTGGGCTTTTAATAGTGAGGGAAGAGTCAGGGATAAAAACAGGAGAATACTGGAAGCTGTAAATCTGAGCTTCAAAAATAATTGATTAGCGATGAACATAAACAATTATCCAGTTCAAGTGAGGTTCTACGGGCTATTTGTACAATAATTGAAAAGTCTGAAAGAAATTAAAGAAAAACCAAGTTGGATGTGCTCTTTGGAGCACAGACTTAATAGCATCAAGCAGCAACAGGCATGGTGTTCTTGATGCGTGGTATGTTGATATCCGTCTATTGTTTGAAGATTTTGTTATCTATCAAAAGATAGAGATTTTTAAGTTGAACTCCTATTATAATCTCCCGGGAATTTAGCTTTGTGGCGGATCCCAGAGCTCTTCTTCAAGACCATCATCTTTTTTAGAGAGCTTGGAAATTGTTTTTTCAGCTTCGTTAAGACGACTGTTGCATGTCTCTACCAGCCTCATACCTTCCTCAAAGAGTTTCAAAGCCTCATCGAGAGGAACGGATTCGCCTTCGAGTAATCTGGCAATTTCTTCAAGACGTCCAAAGGACTTTTCAAAGGACGGTGCTTTACTCATTTTTATCTCCAATTGTTTTCACTTCTGCGGTGAATTCGCCTTTTGAGAGCCTGACGTGTACAGTTTCTTTTGGTTTCAGGCCTTTGGTGTTCAACATTGCCTTCTTTTTTCTGCTCACAATGCTATAACCGCGGCTAAGAATAGCCTCCGGGTTGGCGGCCTGTAGTCTCTTCTGTAGATTTAGCGTCTCCCGCTGAAAATACTGGTGTTTATAGCGCATGGTAAATGTTAGCTGGCGTTCCAGTTCATCGAGGTGTTGAATACGCTGATATAGGATATCTGTAATGCGTCGCAGGGCATGGCTATTGCGTAAATTGTTGACGCGATGTCTACGTTCGGCTATAGAGCGATTTAACAGTGAAAAATATTTTTCCTGATAATACGCCAACTGTCCGCGTATCTCTCGCTGGTCTTTTACCGCCAGTTCGGCTGCAGCTGAGGGCGTTGGCGCGCGCAGATCGGCGACAAAGTCTGCTATTGAATAATCGACTTCATGTCCAACCGCGGAAATAATGGGAAGGTGGGAATTGAAGATTGCTCTGGCAACAACCTCTTCATTGAATGCCCAAAGGTCTTCAAGGGAGCCACCGCCACGTCCAACAATGAGCAAGTCTACTTTGTTGTGTTCGTTGAAATTTTCTATAGCGGCAGCAATTTCCTCGGCGCTACCTGGTCCCTGAACACGCGCCGGACACAAAACGATATCCACTCCCGGGGCACGTCGGTCGAGCACATTAAGCATATCGCGGACGGCAGCTCCGGTTGGTGATGTAATAATTCCGATTCGATTGGGGTAGGGGGGAAGCTCTTTTTTGTGCAGTGCATCGAAGAGGCCTTCAGCATGTAGCCGTTTTTTTAGCTCTTCGAAGGCCAACTGAAGCGATCCCGCCCCAGCTGGTTGCATTTGCTGCAGGATGAGTTGATAATTGCCTGAGCGTTCATAGACCTGAACATCGCCTTCAATCAGCACTTTCATGCCATTCGATGGTTGAAAGGCAAGTTTGCCAACGCGAGAGCGCCACATGGCGCACTTTATCTGACAGTTCTCATCTTTGAGGGTAAGGTACATGTGTCCGGAGGAGTGATGAGTAAAATTTGAAATTTCACCCTCCATCCACAAGCGTGGAAAGCTGTTCTCCAGCACCTCCTTGATATCTCTAGTGAGGCGCGTTACCGAATAAATGGTTTGTTCCATACGGTTTACGGATGCTGGTGCGAACGATACATTCTGCAGCGGGTTCAGTGAATCCCGCTGCCCATTAACATATTATCTAGCGAATCTTCTTTTTGTGGCGATTCTTGCGCAAGCGCTTCTTTCGCTTGTGCGTTGCCATCTTATGGCGTTTTCTTTTGCGACCACACGGCATACGATACTCCTTGTTAACAGTCCGGTTGAAGTTTTATTTGCGCATCATTAAGCGCGTCAATAATTATGATTCAGTATTTTGTTGATCTTGCGGAAACTGCTCGATTTCCTGATGTAGTTCCTCAAGATATTTTTTTGCCTGCTGAGCCTGTCCTGATTCGGGAGCCAACTCAATAAGCTTACCCCAGTAGCTGATCAGCTTATTTACTTCGCCCAGCTTCAGGGAAACTATTCCCATGTTGTAAAGCCCGTTAAGATGTTTCGGCTGTAGCTTTAGAGCCAGTTGAAACTGCTCTTCGGCGGCTTTAAAATCCTGCAGGTTAAAATGACTTACACCCAGATCAACACGAACATCCGCATTATTGGTGTTTTTCGCCAGCACAGTTGTATAGTAACCTATTGCTTCGCGATAACGCTGGCTGTCGAACAGCATATTTCCCAGTTGAAGCTCTAGCTCAGCATTTCCGGGATCATTCTCCAGCGCTTGCTGCACGCGTTGAATTTCTGCTGCCGATGGCACGGGCATCTGTTCCTGCTGCGCCGTAGTATTCTGCTGCTCGACCGGGTGGTTGTGACCATCATCGGCAGAGTGCTGAATCGTTTTAGCGTCTAATGTAGAAACAAAACCGACATAGTAATAGGCGCCCGCCACGAGTATTGCCAACAATACGGCACTGGATAACAACCTCTTTTGAGAGCTTGTAAGCGCATCGTTGCTTGAATGTGCCTGGACTATCGGGCTTTCCGTACCCGATACCGCTACTGAATTAACAGCAACGCCACACTGTGGGCAAAACTTCGCTTTTGGTGGCAGCTTAAAGCCGCATGAACTACAGTAATTCATCTCTTTCCATCTGTTCTTTTTTCGCCAGAAGGCCTTTGTTTACGTTTTCCCGAAACTGTTTTGCAGGACGAAAAACCGGAACAAAACGATGCTCAACTGAAATTACCTTCTTTGTTCTGGGATTCTTGACCAGTCTTGCTTCCCGCTCTTTGGCGTAAAAACTTCCAAAGCCGCGAATCTCAACTCGATCACCATTTTCAAGTGATTCGATAACGTTGTAGAGGAAGCCATTAACTACCGCTTCAACGTCAGACTTGGTTAATCCCGTGGAGTCCGCCAGAATGCTTACGAGTTCAGCTTTAGTTACATTCATTTCATTCTCCAAAAGATTTAAAAGTTACAAAATTATCCTGCTGAAAACAAGACGAGAGTAAGATGCTTTTCTTTTATTAAGAAACATATAACCCAGCGCCTTGTTAAAAACATCAGCTGAATTCCAAATAAGGTTGAGCAGCAGGGAACTATGAGCAATTATTGCACTCTTCTGAACTATCGTTGTCCATTAAAGCGGTTACCCAACTCCTCTTTAAAAGCCAGACCCGGAACTGGTTGAAGCGTTACCTGACCAACATCTATATACTTTTGCAGCGTGTTTTTAACCTCATCTTTCGCCGTAAAGTAGAGTACTTGCCAGCCTTGCTGCGATAAATCAAGTAATAATTCCATTTGTCTGCGCAGACGTTCTGTGTCTGACTTAAGGAAAGGATCGTCAAAAATGAAAAATCCTTTCTCTTCATCAAGCAATTTTTCTGCCAAAGATATGCGAATTGTTAAATAAAGCTGATCGAAGGCGCCACCGGAAAGCACATTCGGAGACAACATTTTGCCGTCTCTTCGTCTCACCTGAATTCCGGTATTGTCAACCGATTCATAAAAGACGCCGGTATACAAACCTTCGGTAATGGTGTCGTAATAATCTGAGATGCTGCTTTCTTCACCAAACAGACTGCTAACCTTTTGCTCTTCTGTTGCACCAATCTCTTCGACAACATCCAGGGCGAGCTTGGCAATCCGCTGTTTGTATTCCACTTGCTCTATAAAGTTTCTCAGATGGCGGCGCAATTGTTTCAAATCTGCCAGTGTGCGACAAACCGGTTGACTGTCTTCTGGTGCCAGCGTCTCATTAGCCCGTCTGCCAACATCTGAGAGCTTTTCGCGAAAGTCGCGCAGCTGACGCTGCAAATGAGCGATTTCTTCTTCCGCGTTTTTCTGTTCGGTTCGGCGCTTTTCGAGCTTTTTTTCGTCAAAGTCTACGCTTTCTTCCATTGGCTCATTGCCTTCGAGTTCGGCAAGTTCTTCTTCCCAGCGAGCGACATTGACCGTAAGCGGATCGTCTGTCTTGCCAAATAGGTTGCCCAGCACGGCGGTCGCGGCATTCACTTCTTCTTCATATTTCTTGCGTTCGTCCAGGCGATCTCTCAGATTTTGCAGCGACTCTGTTTCATGCCTGGTCCTGAAATCAGTAATCGTTTTCTTTGCATCCTGTAATCGCGTCTCAATTTCGGGTATTCGCTCTTCTTCGAGTCCGCGAGAGGCATTTTGAAGATACGAAATACGACTTTCGCTGCTGGCAAGATTTTGTTGTTGTCGCTGAACCATCTCCTCGAAACGCTGCACTTGTTCGACAATTTGCTTTGCCGAATCTCCGGCGATGGCCAATTTATTGGCGCTTTCTTTAATCGCGACCTCTACTTCTTCTTTATCCCCGTGCGGCTTCAGGTATTGCCAATAATAGAGGAGAGCGAGTAAGCAGGTAATCAGACCAACAAGGCTTGAGAGACCGAGCATGAAGAAATCTGTGCGATAGGCATAGCCTGCCAGTGAGACAACTGAGGCGATAAACATAAAGAATATCAGAATTTGATGGAAAGTTTGGTTGGACGTTGCCTCACCGGACTTGCCTCGCGAATGACCAAGCTTGGCAAGAAGCGGCTTGAGCGCACTATCAATCTGCTTTTTGCGATTGAGGTTCAGATCCATACTCTGGCTGACTTCACGTACGTATTGCTCTTCTTCCAGCATCTCGTGTTGATGTTCTTTTAACTGCCGGGAGGCCTTTTCTTTTTCCTGCTCTTTTTCTGTAATCAGCGTTTCAGCTTGTTTCCAGGTAAGCAGGTCATCTTCTGTAATGCCTTGAAGCGCATCCAATTTTAATAACGTACTACGAACGCTCTGTAAATGGGTTTTGCCAGTCGTATATTTGGCCTGTAAGCGCGCGCGTTCCATGCCATCTGTTTTGCGTTCCAGTTCTCGGGCGTGCTGCTGGAGGTCTACCAGATCTTCTTCTAATGTATCATAGCCTTTGAACTTCGCATCTTCGGTAATCTGTCGGCAGTGTTCCAGCAGTTCACGCGCTTGTTCGTAGCGACGTTTAACGTGCTGACTGTCTTTGGTATTCACCATATCCATCTTTTCGGTAAAAAAGCCATCAGACCGCAACCGCTGTTTCAGCTGTTTTATATGATTTGTGCGAAGTCCGGTTAGGCGCTCGGTTACGCTGCCATAGAATTCGGTTTCACGGGCAATTGTCAGGTCGCTATTGCAGATAATAAACAGATTGCGCGATTCTTCGGCAGATAGTGGATAGAAGTTGGATAACTGGCCGGCTTCAGGCAGTTTTAACTCATCACCGTCCTGCCGTTCCAATACAACATAACCCTCGGGAGATTCGTCCAGACGGATCATATCTCCGATTGCTTTACGGCTCTTGCCGAAAAGGAGGCGCACCAAAGACTCGAGGGTAAGCGTCTTGCCATCCTCATTATCGCCGTAAAACAGATTGAAGTTGCTGAGGCGAAGTGGCTCCGGGGTAGAAACAGGGCCATAGCGCTGAATAAGAAATTCTTTTATCTTCACGACGTTAACTCCATCATTGCTTTTAGCGTCATGTTCAGCACCGCGCGCTCATCTTCTTCATCCAGCTGACGAGCTTTTAATTTACGATAAAACTCGCGGAACAATTCATCTTCTACCACGTCACGAATATCGTGAAATTCCATACGGGTAATCTCTACTTGCTTACCGGATACCTTTTGCAGCGCTCGCTGTAGTTCCTGTTCCGTCATTTCCAGCTTGGCGCCATTGAAAAATCCATCGATATCAATCAGAAGCTTGGCGTTCTCCGGAAGGCCTTCCAGTCTGGTTTTAATAGCAGCGAGTGGATTGGATTGATGTGAAATGTCTAAATGAATTCGCAGCTTCTCAAAATAAGGAGTTGAAAGCTCTACCGGTTCGGGAATATTTCCAAAGGTAAAGAGATTCGCTTTTCGCGGGCCGCTTTCGCGACGCGTAATGGCAATAGGAGAGCCGCAATAGACAAAATATGCATCTTCTTTAAACTCATGAACATCGAATGTGCTATGAAAATGACCTGCCAAGACGTATTGAAATGGAAGATTGCGAAAGTAAGATAGCTTTACCGGCAGATAGCGTTGATTGCCTTCGTCGCCATAGTGAACCCATCCATCTATGATGTCGAGGAGCTCCCCATGAAACAGAAGCAGATGCTTCCCTTCAATCTGACGTGTCTTTTGACCGGCCATGTGCAGGTACTCAAGAATCTCTTCTTCCTGTAAATCGCGATACGGGAATCCCCAGAAATGATAGCCATTGTGAATAAACGGCTGAAGCAGATCTTCGATGACGGTTACACCTTCACCAAGGAAGGCACCGTTGGGGTAGGCATCTGCATCGTGATTGCCGCTGATGATTAATACCGGAAAGGTCAGGTCGCTGAAAATCTCCCGAACTTTAGGGCGCAGTTTGTGCGCCGCCGCATCGCTGTCGAAGAGATCTCCGGCGATCACCAAAACATCAATATCATTTTCTCTGCCAACATGTACAACTTGCTTGAGCGCTTGCCAGCGTTCGTCATTATATTCGCGGATGTGTACATCGGCAGTGTGAAGAATTTTCATAAATGCCTGCGATTAACCGGTTAGGGGATCGACTTTTTGTAGTTTTGGGGGCGCCTGGCAACCTAGCCAGCTTCAATTTAGAAATATTCTTTACAAAAAGTAAACCAAGTTTTCTATAAATGATAGCAAAAACATGCTATATCCTACCATAATGGATAATTTGGGAGAAAATTGACTCACTTTTGTCGTTGATTAGGGACAAAATCCTAAAATAGGCACGTAACTTGCCATAATAGCAGTAACCACAATGTAAGATTTTTTCGCTTTTTGATGATTTTAATAGACTTACACGCTCATAAAAATATTTTTGAAGTGAATTTGGCCGCCAGTTGGCTGCCGTTTCGTGTAAAAACTATACAGCTTTACATCCTTACCAGAATTACGGAGGCAATTATGTTGTCAGTTAAATGGATTTTTCGCAGCGGTTTCTTTCTATTACTTATTTTGCTTGTCGGCGCATCGTCATGTGCACGTCAAAGTATATCATCTCTGCCTGCTGAAAGTGGTAAAACGGTATTCTTTAATTCATTTGAGGTGCCGGGAGACACGAAAAGCTGGTACTGGGCGGGTTCCTATCGTTTTACCAAAGACGTGCCGCCGGGTGGTGGAGACAGCGCACTGCGTATTCGAGGCATTCAAACCTTACCAGCCGCGAGCTTTATTAGCAAGCCTTTACGTGGTGGTGGATATTTTACACTAGAGTGCTGGGGAAAAAACCTGGATATTGGTGGCACGGTTCAGCTTGCAACCATTTCCAATTATGAGATTACAGAAACCATTCAACTCGGAATATTTGAAGAAGAATGGGAGCACCTTGAATCTACTGATACCCTGTATGTTCCACCCAATACCAGCTTGATGCTTACCATGCAGGCCGGTGGGCCGGTTGACGGAACGATCTTTGTCGATAACCTGGCTATCAGAAAAGTAAGATAATAAAAATCGCACAAATGTTCGGTTCAGCAAAATAGCTGAACCGAATTAGTCATTCCTATAATTCTATCCCTACCTTTACCAAAATTTGCCTTGGTGTGTCGTATAGTTCCTTGCCCGTTGCGACACGAAACGATTCTCCGTTGCTTGTGTTTAGTGCATTAAACAGTTCCGGCTCTCCACCTTCAAGAAGGGTTGATAGCTCCCGAAAGGATTGATTGTTCTCGATACCAAGACTCTTGGCATTGCCAGTTAGCGGATACACATTAATTGTATTTTTGCGATTTAATATGTTGATGAAGTCAAGCCCGATCGATACCGATCGCTTCCCATGGAAACGAAACGTCTTTGACAACGCCGCATTCAGCTGCCAGGTGACAGGTGTGCGGAATTCATTGTAATCGACGCGATCTGGAAATATAGATCCGAGGCCGTCAAGGCCGGCAAAGAAATAGTCTCTAATGCTTCCTACCGAAGATACAGGCGTATAGGAAACGCCGGAGGTGATTTCAGGCTGTAGAGTTGCCTGAAGGCCATCTAGCCAAGGCGATTTGGATTGTGAGGAGTATTGAAAAATTATATCTACCTCATGTTTTGGGTTAAAGAATGAGGTCGAATAAAAAGACGTGTTGATACCGGTAAAAATGAAGTAATAGTCAATTAACGGATTAAATTGCTGGTTTAGACTTTCATACACAAGGTCGCCGGTTTGCAGTGTATAGCTTGCCTGCAAGAAAAGACTCTTTGAAAGAGGAGCATTGTATTGAACCAACATGTGTTCATCGGCTGTTTGAGTGTCACTGATATTAGGAACAACCCTCGTTAGAGATCTCTTGATAAATTGAATGTCTACATTGCCGAAGGGCATTTTGAAAGACAGCACCGGGTAGAACATCTATCTTAGATTCAATGCTGCGTTTTGGAAGTCTGTTCAGTTGCTCCGAATTCAATTGGTTGAGAGCTGCTGAGCGATGTTCGGATAAATGTAGTGAGTCGGACTTCATTGATATTTTCTGAGCGAATAGAATGCTCGAAGAAAGGAATAGTGTTAAGCATAATACACGCAAATGCATAGAAGATACTCCGTGAATAGATTGTTCATAGATGGTAGGGGAGGTGAATCAACTTACGAAATGCGGTTCAGGTTTTGAAGGGAAAAGTGACATCAAAAAGAAATCGCACACGTGCAGAGGGTGCATGTATGCGAATTCTTTTGGGTTGAGGAAAGTATCTCTAGAACAGACTAGGCAATACGACTAACAAAACGGCTGAGACGAGACTTCTTATTTGCAGCGCGATTTGCCGGAATAATGCCTTTAATAGCCAACTTGTCGATAACCGAGTGCGCATTTACCAAAGCGGTAGCGCCTTCTTCTTTGTCCTTAGCTTCTTCAACGCGACGAATAGCTGTTTTCAGCATTGTACGATATGCAATGTTACGCTGACGTTGCTTTTCAGATAACTTAATACGCTTAATTGTTGACTTATGATGTGCCATTAAATACGTCCTTACTCAAAAGAATCCATATGTTATGCTTAACTTATAATAGACAACAAAGATAAAGACCGAATTGTCCTTTGTCAATAGTCTATGTTAAAAAAAATTAAGGACAGATTGCTTCGCTGACAGATTGCTTCGCTGAGAGATTACGCAAGGGTAATGGTTCTTATGTTGCCTGACCCCGGACAACGAGTGCTACGAGCGATCTGTTTTAAACAAGATCCATCAGGCTGCCAAAGTCCGGGTCGAACAAGCGCTTGTAAGTTCGAATGGCAAAATCATCGGTCATACCGGAAATATGATCACAAATTGCACGCATCTTTTTGCGCTTATTCGGCAAGCTAATTACCCGGCGATGAATAACGTTTGGCAGAAGCTGGCCTCGGGCATCCGGACCGTCTACATAGGTCTCCATAAAGGCGGTGAAGAGGCGTTCCAGAACCATATTCCATTTATAGCGAAGCTGCTGGAGCTGAGGGGAATCGAAAACAATGTCCGAAGCAATTCGCTTGTAAAGTGCTGCTTCTCGCGCCGCTTCATTTTGTATAGCCAGTTCGTAATGATAACGATTGGTAAGATCACTCATAAAGTTCTCGCGCTCTACCAGCTTACAGGCAGCAATGAAGTCACCAATTTTGCGTGAAAAATAGCGCTCATAATCCCCGTCTTTAATTACTGTAATGGCCCTTTTTAACAGCTTGCTCTCGGCAGATGTCAAAGATTGATGTGAGCCCCAGTCTTCCAGGCTTTGGGCGGTTAGGAAGCGAGCACGAGCACCATCAATCATATCGTTGAGTGAATAGGCAGTATCGTCTGCCCAGTCCATAATCTGGCATTCGATACTGCGGAAACTGTTCAATTGGTCTCCAGGGGTATAGTCCGCCGGAATAGTGCGCTTATTGAATACAAAGTTCAAATAGCGTTTCTGTTCATCGTATAAAAAATGATTAGGTGGATTGTCCAATTGCTTGCGCAGTGTTTTGTATTTCAATACGCCATCTAACAAGGCGCGACTGGGCGTCATACCCTTGCGCTTCGGCCCTTGGCGATAAATAATCTTGGTAAGGATGCGAAGCGTTTGAGCATTCCCCTCAAAGCCGCCATAGTCTTTCATTATCTCATTTAACATGCTCTCACCGGAATGGCCAAACGGCGGATGACCGAGATCATGTGCCAGGCAGATGGCTTCGACCAGACTGGGATCGATAAAAAAGTCTTCTGCAAGCAACGGGCTCTCTTCATGAAGATAGTGGCAAATAGAACGACCGATTTGAACGACCTCAATCGAATGTGTGAGGCGGGTTCGGTAAAAGTCGTATTCTCCGCTCAGAAAAACCTGAGTTTTAGCCTGCAGGCGTCTTAGTGCCGAACTGTAAATAATACGGTCGCGGTCTCGTTGAAACGTACTGCGATAGTCCGAGCCGGTTCTTGAACCGGTTAACTGCGTATCAAAGTCACTATAAAATTTGTTTTTGCTGCGCTTCCTGCTCATCAGTTTCCCTCTGTTGTCGGCTCGAGTGGCAGGCGCCTGGCGTCCATTAATCGGCCTACGGGGTAGACGTTGATATCCTTTTCAAAAAAAGGCGAGCGCGCATAGAAAAAATAGAGTTTGGCCCAGTGATTTGGGAATTGCTCCGGGTTTGCTGCCACGGCCTCTTCGAACTCCGTTTTGAGCTCTGGGTCTTCAGCGATCATGCGTCTTGCCATTTTCTCAAGAAAATAATCCTCAGCATACTCGCGCCGTTCAAAAATTCTGTTCCATTTACCCCATTTTGAAAAAGAATCAGGTGCGTGAGGCTCCAGTAGGCCGGCAATGACGCGATTGCTGCGCTGATTCGTTATAATAACGACCGTTCCGGCAGGATAATAAACGGTCTCTTCGAATGGCTCCAGGCCAAAATTTGTCATGATGCTGCCTTCGAAGGAACGTTGTTGAAAAGAAATCTCGTTGAAAAGGTAGCGGGAGACGGTCAACTCAGCGGGTTTGCTAAGTGCGGACATCTTAATGCCATGACGTTTTAACAAACTAATATGTTCCTGCCATTCTTGCGGAACAAGATAGGCGTAGGGCATGATAGCCGAATCAGTGACAGTTGTTTGCTCGAAATGCGGCAGGCGCATAGTTTTCTTTTTATCACTGTAATAGCTTACCCATTGTCCACCGGAAAGATCGCTGGTTTGTACATCAAAATCGACGCCTAAAAAGTCGATCATAGTGCTGTCCTGCATATCTACAGTAACGTTTAACGCAATACTTTCTCCTATTGCGACTTCAGCACTTTCGACGTCTGCTGCTTCGTTTGCAGCCAGCAACGCGTCTTTTTCACGATTAATAAGCTCGATCATGTGAGTCATTAGCTTATAATTTGCGGTGACGCGTGTTTGATAGTTTTTTAGGGCATGACATTCTACAAGAAAGAAAATACGGTTTTGAGCTGCGCCATATCCAGTTGAAAATCGCGGGCTAAACGGATAGTGAATAACGCCTTTGGTAATATCGGATCGATTTTTCAAGCGAAAGTACGGGTGAATTGGATAACCGTCAGCTGCCATCTTCTCATTAAGATAAGGCTCCAGAACACTGTCTGTCCAATCGGCGAGTGGTGTTGCCATCGTCTGTTTCTTGGCCACGCCATAGGTCAGGGCATACTGCCAGTCTGCGCCGTCTGTCACGTGATTATCCACCAGAAAATCCGGTAGCCAATTATTAAACATGGCAAGCCACGCCTTCATCTCAGGCGATTCTGCCTTTAGAAAATCGCGATTCAGGTTTAACAATTGCGCAGTGCTGCGATACCCCATCTCTTTCGGGCCATTTTGATTGATGCGATTGTGCGGACCAAAGCGTTCGTGTCCATCCACATTGAAAATCGGTATAAATAACAGCATGGTATTATCGAGCAGGCTTGCATAATCTTTTGTAATTGCGATATCGCGCATTAGCATGAGACTGGCATCTTTGCCATCACTTTCACCGGCATGAATTGCACTTTGGAACAATAAGATGGCCTTGCCGGCAGCTCTTGCCTGCTCGGCTGTTTTGAATCCATCTTTATCGAGAATTAGCAGTGGAATATCACGCTGTTGAGGGCTTTTTCCGATGCTGCTGTAGTGAACCCACGGGGATGCATTTGCAAGGCGCTTGCAATACTTTATTGTTTCTCCATAGCGCGACGTCTCGCTATAGCCGGAGCGCTCGTAGTGGGTTGTCCAATCAGTGGCGAGTAGAAAGACAGGCAGGGTGAGTATTGCAAGAATAAAATGTCTCATGTGATATCCTGGTTCTCTTGAAGGTGCACCAATTAACGTGTTGCTTGCAGCAAGCTAATTGTTTGCGATACGGCTTCATTTAAAACGGAATCGTGATGGTTTTTCAGCTTCTCGATGTCGGATAAATGACTTTCGTATCCCAATTGGCCGATAAGGTAAACGGCACAGGCCTGTAGCCAGGTGTCGTTGTGGTGCAATAAGTCTCGCAGGCATTCTGCCTCATCTGCCAGCGTAATCTTCAGCTGCATGCTGGCAACTTCAAGCAGTTTACTTAGCTCTGCATTCTCGACAATGGGGATTATATAGCGCTTCAGTGAGCTCTCGAGAATGTTGTCGAGAAACTCTACGGCGTTTGCGCGTAAATCTTGCTTGTCGCTGAGTATTCCCAGATAGGCATTTAGCATATCGCGTTGCTCGTATCGCAAGCCCAAAAGCCGAAAAACCCGCTCGAGGTTGTTGTCGAGTTTCTCTTCCAGTGCTTTGATAAGCAGTGCGCGTGCGTTATTTATTCTTTCCTGTTTGCCATTACTGCTCTTTACTTTTTCCATACCGGCATTGTGCTGAGCATTCAATACGTTCAGCATTTGGATGTACGACTGACATTCCTGAAGAATATATTTCTCAATGGCATTATCATTAAACTTCAATAGCGGAAAGTTTTGACGCAGGCTGCTGAGACTTTTAATAATTCTATAGCGTAGAAACAAATCACTCTTGCCCAACTGCGCCGTTAAAACGTCTACGGATTTTTGCACACCAATTGAAGCAACAACACGCGGAATTACCAGCCGTACGCTGCGTCGGACATTCTGATCGTCCAAAACTGTTGCCAGCTTGTCAATAATTGGTTCCCCGTACGATGCGAGCGCTTCGCGTGCAAATTGCTTCACCTGTTTGCGATCGAGCAGCTCCAGTAGCTCAGAAATAAATTCCGGATCCCGCGTCTTACCAATGCTGCGTGCAGTTGCAGCCAAAACTTCGGAAGTATCGTCCTTCAGAAGTTGATGTAAATAGGGGTTTAGCTTTGTTTGTTTGGCGAGTCCTATTGCCATAGCGATGTGCGACTTTGTAAAAGCCTTTTCCCGAGAATTGAGTTTTAGCTCGGTCGATTTGTTCAGTAGAGAATGAATCATCTCTTCAATGTTGAACTTGTTGTGCAGTTCCGGGATATCGTTGTATGAACTGGCCAGACAGAGCAATGCGGAGGCGCGAAGGTGATAATCTGTATGGTCAAAATACTCTTGTAAAAATGCTGGCTTGTTGTCTGCCCGATGAAATAAATAGTCCAGGGCCAGCGTTCGCAGCTTTTGGTTCTCGCCCTTTAACAGTGGCGTAACCTCTTCCTGAAAGTCGTTACCACTATAGCCCATGATCAGATTTAAGGCATGTTCGCGAATCTCGGCATCTTCATGGCTCAGCAGTTTTCGCAGGTAGGGAACGAAACTTGGATGGGTTACGTTTTCCAGCAAGTCCAGAACATAAAGAATCTGGCGCTTATTGTCGCTGCCAAGAATCTCAAGCAGGTTTTCGAACATCGACGCGTCATCCAGGTTTACGGCCTGCTCTGCAAGATTGATGGTGCGTTTTTCGATGGCAATGCGAAATGCCTGGGTATATTCGGAGCGAATGCGGATTATCAGAAAAATCCAAACGCCGATAAGCGCAATGGTCAGAATGCTTAACTCGCCGACCTGAAAACCGAGAAAGGTGGTGCAGATAATAAGCAAGACGCCGCTAAACCCGGTGCTTAAGCTATCTACGAAAACATCAATAAAAGATTTGATCTGTGGCTTTATGTTCGAGGGCACCGGTAAATAGAGCAATTCCAGTCCAGCTTTATTAATGGACTGTTTCAAGCTGCCATCAGCTATTTTAACGGCAATTGCGGACCAGAGCACCGGATTAAAAAAAATGGCAACCGCGCCAACCAGAATGCCAATTGGCAGGAAGAACAGCGTGGCTCCGACACCGAAGGTCTTTAGCACTCTGTTAGTTAGAAATAGCTGAATACCCAGGGAGATAAGGCTGAGGTTCGATAACCAGAGTCCCAGAAAAGCGGTGACTTCGTCCGGATTGCTGATGCTTTTATCAATGATGTCGTTGTACTGAAAATCGACCAGGTTTGCGACGGTAACGCTGACAGCAACAATTGCTGCGAGATAGGCAGTATGTCGAGATCCCAAAAGCAACTTCAAGGCATTGCCACTGGCATTTGAACGGGTTTGGTGGCGTTGTCTTGTTGTTTCACTTTTACCACTGGTTGCTCGTTCTTTCCAAACACGTTGCAGGATGATCATGCAAACGATTAAAAATGCCATGCAGAGGAAGAGCAAGTTCTCAGTGCCGATAATCGGTGCCAGATAGCTGGTGAGATAACCGCCAAATATGCCTCCGGATATAGCCCCAGCACCAATAAAGCCAAACAGTCGTTTTGCTTCCCTGGCATCGAAAACATAATTGGCCAATATCCAAAATTGAGACGTGGTAATCGCTGCAAAAATAGCTGACCACGCATAGAATGCGTAAATAAACCAGCCACCTTCATAATCGATATAAAGAAGCCCCCAGAAGAAGGCCAAATTACTTAGGATAATTAATGTTGAGGCTTTCATGAGTAGATCGAGACGCACTCTGCTGGCGTAACGCGCGTAGATACTCGATACGATTCCGGCGATTCCTGCCACCAGGATAAAGGCATAGGGAAGTTGGGCTGCGCCAAAGCGAGCAAGAAAGAGTGAGTTCCGCACGGGTTTAATGATGAGCAAACAGCAGATGATCAGAAAGATGTAGCTGAACATGAGCAGCGCGCGCGATGTTTCCCCGTCGCGAACGTCAACGAATTTGGTGAGCAGCGTTCTCATAAAAGTGTTTTGAGCGTTTTTTCCCGGCGCAATAAACATAACTGTCGCGCACATTGATTGCAATAGCTAATCAATCCATAATATGCTGAAATACCGCCTAATTTTGAACCTTTTTTGAAGAATTTATTTTTTCTTTGAATAAAAGCCGTTGGAGCGGGTAATTCTTGTAGTATGAGGAAATGGACAACACATAGTGATGCCGAGATTATCACGGCGGGTTCATCGGGAAATCGCGCGGCGCTGGAGGAACTGTCGAAACGCTATTATCGGCAAGCCTACTCTATGGCGTTACTGAATATGCGACAGCCAGATATTGCAATGGATATTGCGCAGGAAGCATTCATTCGCATTCTTCGCAACATTGATCGGTTCGATGTGTCACGTTCTTTTTCGGCATGGCTGTATGTAATTGTTCGAAACCTTTGCAATAATTATCGCGAGCGTAAACAAAAGCGTTACACAGCTTTTAGTGATATGGCGGACTCCAACGTGCTCGAAAGTCGTCTGCTTTCCAACGATGATTCTATCGAGCGTAGAGAGCGCAAGCAACTGCTTTGGAACGCGATTCATCGTTTATCGGAAAAGGAGCGCGAAATTGTTGTGTTAAAAGACATCGAAGGATTTAGCTATCGGGAATTGGCAGAGTGCCTGCAGATTCCCGAAGGAACAGTTATGTCAAGGCTTTACAATGCCCGGCGAAAGCTGGCTGCAGAGTTGAACCCGGAAGATATGAGGTGATAATATGATGGAGAATAAAACACCGAGTGAAGAGTATATCAAACAGCTTCTGATGAAGCAGGTTGATGGTGAAATTACTCCGACTGAAAGCCACGAGTTGGAAGCCTATCTTGCGAAGCATCCTGAAGTACGCCGCGAGCTAACGCTTTTCAATACCATTAAAAAGGAGACGACTGAAATGAAAGAGTTTTTTATGCCTGAAATGGCTTGGGAGGATTTCTGGTTGAGCACCTATAATCGCGTTGAACGAGGCCTTGGCTGGATATTCTTATCCCTCGGTTTACTACTTCTTTGGGGATTTGCCGGATATGAAATGGTGACGGAATTTATCAGTGCGGATATGCCGGCAGTCGTTCGATGGGGGATTGTTTCCCTGTGGACGGGCGGCGGTTTGTTGCTGCTCTCGGTGATACGTGAACGGTTGGCAGTTCGAAAACACGACATCTACAGAAAGGTACAGCGATGATTTACACGACTTTAGACTCGATTGATGAACTTAAGATTTCAAAAACGTTAGGCGTTGCCAAGGGCAGCACAGTTCGGGCACGTCATGTGGGAAAAGATATTCTGGCCGGGTTTAAAACACTGGTAGGCGGAGAAATTCAGGAATATACCAAGCTGATTGCGGAAGCACGCGAACAGGCCATTGATCGTATGTTGGAGGATGCGCGGAGTATGGGAGCTGATGCGGTTGTTTGCGTGCGTTTCGGAACGTCTTTTGTAATGGGGTCTGCTTCGGAGATTCTGGCTTATGGCACGGCGGTAAAGTTAGGCTGATACTATCACCGTTCCAGTGTTAAAACGCTGGAACGGTTCCTGGCACAAATCAACTTAGTTCAGTTTTATGATCTGCCCCAGATTCAACTTTAACAGGGTCAGGTTACTGTTCACGCGAGGCGTTGTCGTAAACTGAATACTCTCCAAAATCCCCTGATACAAACCGCTGCGTTCCAGATTGTCACGAAGCTGATCGCGCGTCATTCCCTTGCGATAGTTGGTAATAATCCACTTCATGATATCATATCCCAGCAGATGAAACAGGTCTGGCGTTGTTTTCATTGATTCGCGGAAGCGGTTCATAAATCCTTTGTAGTTCCATGAGTTCGGATCGTAATAGCCGGCTGTGATGTAGGTTAACCCTTCCAACTGATTACGATACTTGCGCAGTTGTGCAGAATCATTCCAGCCTTCATTGCCGAGAAGTCTGGTTTTGATGTTGTTGTAGGGAATCTGATTGGCGATGTACTGGATGAAGTCCGGACTGCGAACAATCATTAGAAGAGCGTCGATACCTGTCGATGCGAGATCTGTTGTGTCACGACGTGAGAACTCATTCAATCGGTCGTAGCGTTTGTCCATATGCTGACGGAAGTTTCGATTTAGCTGCTTGTCTGTCATGTCTGGATAGCGCTCGAGAATGGAATCTTTGTAGGTGGCAAAGAATCCTGCGCGTCGGATATTGCGAAACTGTCGGGTAAAGTCTTGCGTGGTTTCGTAATAGCGCTGATAGGTTACAACCTCTCCGCCTGCAGCCTGTACTTCTTCGATGAAGCTGTTGACGAAGCCTTCGCCGTATTCATTTACCGGAGCCAGAACAGCGATCCTTTTAGCCTTTAAGTCGCGGGTGGCGTAATTCGCCAGAAAGCGTCCTTTGGTTGCAACGTCCGGGTTGATTTGGAAGCTGTAAGAACTGAGTTTGGTGAGTCCGGCCTGAGAGCTGAGCGGAATGACGTATGGCATTTTCTCGTAGCGAGACAGTAGTGACAGCCCGGCACACTGATCGGAATCGACCGGTCCGATTAGGCAAAGTGGATTAGAGTCAAGTATTTGCTGGTTGGTAACATTCAGCGCGCTGATGACCGTTTCTCCAACGGTCGCTGTTTGCAGAAGGATGCTTTTCCCGGGATTGCGCTGCTCGTATTCCAAAAGAGCATAACGCATACCGAGTTCAATCTCATCTGCTATTTCACGGGTATCGCCCTGTTCCGGCTTTAGAAAAAGAAAACCGTCACCGCTGCTGCTTCCGCCGCCGCTGGTTACACTTTGTCCACCGAGTAGACGCTGTGCTCGACCAATGTAAGGGTGATTCGGCTGGCGGCTAACAAAGTCCTGCAGCATGCTTTGTGCGCGAGGTTTAGCGCCCTCCTGAATCAGCGTTTCTGCGAGTATTATCGTTGCCAGCCCACTGGTTGTGGGATTTGCATTACTGCGCTGTGCGCGTTCAAGCTGACTGCGACCATAGTAGTTCTTCATAGTACTGAAGGTATAGTCGGTAGAAATTTTCTTCAGACGCGGGTCGCGCGTACTGTTAATTACCAGATTCCATTCGGACACTGCAGCGTCATATTGGCGCTGTTGAAAACGAGTATTGCCAAGCAGATGTCGCATGTCATCCATATACGTGCTGTTCGGATGCTTGGTGAAAAAATAATTGCAGATGATCTCGGTATTAGCGTAATCACCCAATTTATAATAGGATTTAGCCAGCATTAAACGGGTGGCAGTAGTGAAACGGCCTTCAGGGAAGTCCTGCAAAAGTTTGAAAAAACCACTTTGTGCTGTCTGGTAGTTTCCGTTTTTATATGCTGTTAAGCTATTGTCGAATGCTGATTTTTCTGATTGAGCAGAAAGCTGCAGTATGCTAAAGCAGAGAAAAAGTAAAATTAGCCGTCGTTTCAATTGGGCCTCCTGTAGCCGTACCAAAAAGCAGAACGAAAAATAATTTCTGCTCTGTAAGATTGTATTTTCAGACTTTACCGAAAAAATATACCGCATTGCCCAGTGAATGTCAACAGTGGAAAGACTGGAGCAATCTTGGTTTGAGAAAATTGGAGCAGTCTTCAAGACTGCTCCAATTTCTTCGCTCTTAATCCAAAACGGCTCCAGCCTATCTGGAATTAAATTCTAGCGCGTGCTGCCCGGATAGGCATCCAGTGCTTTGGCAAGAATTTCCATCGAGCGCTTCATTGCCGGAACGTTAAGCATAAAAGCCAGACGTGCTTCATCTTCACCCAGGCCTTCAGTGGCATAAAATCCATTTGCCGGCGAGAGCATAATTGTTTCCCCGTCATCATTGAAATCACTCAACAGCCAGCGACAAAAAGATTCTGCATTGTCTACCGGCAACTTGATAATGGTATAGAATGCGCCGGGAGGCTTAAGAGCAAATACACCCGCCATGGTTTCCAGCGCGGCAAAGACGGTATCGCGACGATCCAGGTATTCCTGCTTCACCTCAACAAAATACGACTCCGGGGTATCCAGTGCGGCAAGAGCTGCCATCTGCTCCAGAGTCGGCGGGCAGAGGCGTGCCTGACCAAAGCGCTGCGCTGTTTCCAGTATGTGCTCGTTGCGGGTTACCAAACAGCCAACGCGCGCGCCACAGGCACTGTAGCGCTTGGAAATACTGTCTAATAATATGGCGCGCTCGTCCAGGCCTTCCATGTGCATTACGGAGTAATGCTCTTTTCCATCGTAGACGAATTCGCGATACACTTCATCCGCCATGAAGTAAAGATCGTGATCGAGAACGATTTTACGAAGACGCTGCATTTCCTCTTTGCTGTAGACATAGCCGGTAGGATTGTTGGGATTACATATCATGATTGCTCGGGTTCGCGATGTAATCTTCGCCAGAATCTCCGAATTTGAGGGCAGGCGAAATCCGTCTTCTGCTTTACAGGTTAGCGGAACCACCTTAACACCGGCTTCAACCGCAAACCCATTATAGTTTGCATAAAAAGGCTCCGGTATTAGAATTTCATCGCCGAAGTCCATTGTTGCCATCATGGCAAAAATAATTGCCTCACTTCCGGCAGTTGTTACCAGAATTTGATTTGACGTCACATCTATCTTGTTGGATTGATAATATTTGGCCAGTCCTTCGCGATAAGCAGGAAGTCCTGCAGAAGGCCCATAGGGCAATACTTTAATGTCGGTGTTTCGAAACGCATCCATCATTACCGTTGGAGTATGAATGTCTGGCTGTCCGATATTCAAATGATAGATTTTAACGCCACGTTCTTTTGCGGCATCCGCATATGGCGCCAAGCGTCGGATGGGGGAAGAGGGCATGCGCCGTGCGCGCTCTGCAATCTTTGGCATGATGATTCCTTCTTTTTGCGGTTTAAGTCGGCAGCTGCTGCCGGTTTCGATTCTTGTCTCTATTAAAATCGGCGTCTATCCGGTGTTTTGGACAGACGCCGATAGGCTATAATATAGTGTATAAAAAATATTTAAACAGATTCGAGTTTTGCTACCGATTCATTTACTCCGAATTGCGAAGACTGTTCTTCATTAACGAACGTCAACCAGTGATGATAGGTCTCGTGTTCACCGCGAACAATTTCTCCATAGAGTTTTGCCAGTTGCTTGGTTATGGGGCCGGGCGTGCCGGTGCCAATTGCGTATTCTTGCCAGGTCGAAGGATCATTGTTTGCTTCACGACCATCGGTCATTTTTACCAGAGGGGTTACTTCGGCTGCGGTTCCGGTAAACATGGCCTCATCAGCGGAGATCAAATCTTCCAGTGTAATCGGAGCGATGTCCGTTTGATAGCCCAGGTCTGCGGCAAGCTCCAGAATTGTCGTGCGGGTTATTCCTTCCAATACCGATTCAAGTCGATCGTTGGTCTTTACGACGCCGTCTTTTACGATCAGCAGGTTCTCTCCGGGGCCTTCAGCAATTCTATTTTCCAGATTCATAAAAAGACCTTCGTCGAAACCATGAACCCGTGCGTGTTTGGCGTTGATGTTAGACTGCACATAAATGCCGCCGATTTTGGCTGACGGATTAATTTGGCTGTGATGCATTCTCTTGTTTGGAAGCAGCAAGACATGCACGCCTTTGGTAATGCCTTCTTCTCCGAGATAAGCGCCCCATTCCCAGCATCCTACCGTTGCTTCTGCAGGACAAGCACGAGGGGTGAGGCCTAGATTACCATAACCAAAGAACAGATTGGGGCGAATATATGCGTTATTCAGATTGTTTTCACGGATAATGGTTTTACAAGCTTCAAAAATTTCGTCCTTGGTAAAAGGGACGTCCATATTAATTACAGATGCGGAATTGAAAAGTCTGTCTACGTGATCTTTCAGGCGAAAGATTGCCGGACCACGGTTGGTATTGTAGGCACGAATTCCTTCAAAAACGGAGCTTCCATAGTGTAGAGCATGTGACATGACGTGGATAAGTTGTGAATCCCAATCGTGAATTTGACCATTGTGCCAGTACTTCTGCGCACCCTTAAAGTGGGTCGTATCAATCATGTCTGTTCCTCCTTGTGTTTTCATTATCAGTCTTCATTAATTATCGAGCCCGGAATCATCAAGAATAGGTATGATGATATTTATGAAAACAGGGCGTTTTTAGGCAGTCGTTTAAATGCAATAGAGCAGGAACTGCCAGAATTCAACGTATATAACGGAAATTGATAAGTCAAGAACTGTGAAATTTTCCTGATTTTGAGACCGCAAAACTGAGCAGGGTTTGCATTTAGAATTCTATTTGTTTATTTTGCCCAACTATGAAAAAATCCCCGGTAATATCGACAGTTCCTTTGTTCCCAATATTTGTGTCTTTAATTCTGTTTTTATTGTGTTTGGGTGCTATCGCTTTTGCGGATTCTGTTTCTGTCCCTGCGGCGGATGCGGCAAAGAAATCCGAAGCAGCTCGCGCAGCTCTGATAAAGGAAGAAAACCCGGTCAGGCGAATTGTTTTCCTCAATAAAAATTGGACGATTCTTAATCCTTCGAACGGAGAGAGGCGTGGAGAGCTTCGCGTACCGTTTTCCTTCAACGGGGAAAGCAAGTTGCTTTTGCAAACCGAATTCGATGTTACTTTCCAGCCTGGCGAAGAGGTGCGACTGCATCTTGGTAGTTTGAATGGTGCCTTTGCAATTCGATTAAACGATTCTACAATTGCACGTGATGCGCAACGCTACCTCCCCTTTGATACGGTTCTGCCGCAGGGGATTTTGAAAAATGGTGCAAATTCGCTGCAAATCTTATTAGCCGACAACAGTAAAAGCGCAGCAGATAAACCTCTCAGCAGCCTGATCAATTTACCGCGTTTAAATGTCGGAATTTTTACCAGCTCCTATTTGAGCATTGCCCCCCGCTACCGCATCCAAAATTTGATTGCCGGTATTAGAAGCGATTCTTCGAGCGTGCTTTTTGGCAGCCTTGCCCTCAATCATCCACTTCCTGATTCGCTGGGATTTCGCATCTCAATGCAAATTTTGTCTGCCAATGGCAGCATCTTTCGACAAGAAGATATCGCGACTGCCGGCGAGAGCAAGTTTGAGTTACCCACCTGGAATCTGGATGCGCTACCCGTTTGGACACCCGAAAACCCAAATCTCTATACTCTGGAAATCCGCCTTGTAAATGCCGATGGTGATATCGATGTGATACGCAGACGTCTGGCCGTGCGCGATACGCGTTTAAAGCGACAGTTATTAGAGAAAGATCTGTCGCTGAAGGGATTGAACTATGTTTATCAGACACCTGATGGCGCGGGATGGTTTGACGTCGATCTGGTGCGCCGCGACCTGGAGGATATGAAGGCACGCGGTTATAACGCCGTGCGAGTCGTTTATCATACGCTGCCAGAGCAGTTCTATCGTATTTGTGATGAGCTTGGGTTGTATTGTCTGCAGGACTTACCAATTGTCTTCGCCGGAATTTCCAGCGATAGCCGCAATATTCCGCGCGAGTGGACGCGTGGTTACGCCCGAATGACCGACTTATCCAGACGCTATAGCAGCCTTTTGGCAGTCGGAGTTGCCTACAATATAAATGCGGAATCGAAGCTGCAGTGGAATCGTTTTGCACAGTTTTTAAAGCAGCTGAATGATTTACCGGTCATGCGCTATATCTCTACCTATAATCTTCCACCGGTTGCCGCTGCGAAAATTGATTTTCAACTTCTGGAGATGGTCGATCGAAATAGCGTGCAGGAATCCCTCGCTCTGCTATCTGCACAGGGCAGCCTGCGCAAAAGCACAACCATAATGCCGTCCGGGTTTTCCCGCCCACTCACGTATCGTATTGATTCAGAATTTCTGGTAGCAGACTCGCTGCAGATTGGTGAAATGGAACGTGAACTGAATACGTCCGCCGATGCTTTTGGATACCCCGGGTATTTTGCTCGGACCTATAACGATTTTTATACGCAGCACCCATCCCTGCAAAACGGCATCCTTCCACGAGATCGGACGGAAAACACGACATTGGAGTCGTTCTTTCGCAGCCGGGTGGGGCTAGTCGATCTGACGCGCTCGGATAAGATGCAGAACGCTGAAGGCAGCTTTCGTCTGGACAATCCTACCCTGCGCGGTATGATTTCCGAAGGGAAGAGTGTGCATTCGTTCCTATACATCTTTGTGGGAATCCTGAACCTGTTTTTCTTTTTGATACTCTACAAACGCTTCAAGATCTTTCGCCAGAACGTGCACTACAGTATTAAAAAGCCGCACGGATTTTTTGTGAATTTGCAAGAGCGCATTTCTGTGCCCTACAAACAATCATTCTTCCTGCTGGTGGTGATTGCGCTAAATGCAGCATTGGTTTATTCTGCGGTTGCCTTTTACTATCGCTACGACTTACGTCTCGATTATCTGCTGTCCTTTTTTGTCAGCAATCCGGGAATGAAAGCCACTCTGTCGGAACTGATTTGGAACCAACCTCAACTGCTCATTTTTGGGACGATTACCATTGCCGTTATTTTTATTCTTTTGGCACTGCCGATAAAGCTGCTGTCTTTGTTCAGCCAAAGTCGCGTACCTTTTAGTCAGGCCATTGCTGCAAGTATCTGGTCTGCAGCGCCATTTGCTATTCTGCTGCCTCTCGGTATCTTCATGTACAATATCCTGATTGCAGTGAAATCCTATTGGATTCTCATCGGAGTGCTATTATATTTTCACGCTTGGTACTATTTACGCTGGGTTAATGGAACTCGCGTATTAACCGATAAGCTGTATTCCCGCGTTTTTCTGCTCTTCTCTATTGTGGGACTGCTGCTGCTTGCCGGAATTGGCTACTACTATTACAGCTCCGGAAATATTCTTGAGCACCTGAACCTTCTTGAAAGTCTTAGTGAGGCTTTCAAATAAGTCAGGCTTTCAAATAAGTCAGGCTTTCGCATAACCGACGCGGTATACGAGACAGCATGTATCTATCCAAACTGGAAATTTTTGGTTTTAAGTCGTTTGCCAATAAGGCTGCTTTCAAATTTGATAGCGGCCTGACCGGTATTATTGGCCCAAATGGTTGCGGCAAGAGCAATATTGTCGATGCTATCAGATGGGTTCTCGGCGAGCAGCGTCCAAGAATCCTACGCTGTGATCGCATGGAAAACCTGATCTTCAACGGCACTGCAACCCGCAAACCGCTGAATCTTGCTGAAATTTCGATGACGATTGAAAACAATCGTAATGTGCTGCCTTCCGAATATACTGAACTGAAAATTACCCGCCGTCTGCATCGTTCCGGAGACAGTGAATATTTGATTAATAATGAACAGGTGCGACTGATGGATATCGTTAACTTGTTCACTGATACCGGGATGGGCGCCGATGCCTATTCGGTTATCGAGCTTAAAATGGTCGAACAGATTCTCAGCGATAATGCCGAAGAGCGTCGCCGATTGTTTGAAGAAGCTGCCGGAATAAAGAAATATAAGGCTCGCCGTCGCTCTGCGTTCAACAAGTTGGATACCACGACGAAAGAACTGACTCGTCTTGATGACTTGATTAGCGAAGTGCAGCGCAATGTGAACTCATTGTCTCGCCAGGTTGGCAAAGCCCGTCGCTATCATGAATACAAAAATGACTTGAAGGACAGCGAGTTACTGTTGTCTCATCTGCGCATAAATTCTTACCGCACCGAACTTGGCCCATTAAAGACCGAGCTTGAGCAGGTTGGAAACTCGCGCGATACGCTTGGCAAAGAAGTTCATGTAGAGGAAGCTGCGCTTGAAAAAATGCAGGCTGAGTTCGTCGAGCTGGAGCAAAGCTATCGCCGTTTGTCTTCCGATCTTTATCAAAAAGATGAAGGTATACGACAGCTGCAAAGCAACAAGCAGTTGAAGCAACAGCGTATCGATTCGCTAAAAGAAAGTATTTCCTCTTTTCAGCGTGAAGTAGAATTTCAGCGCGAAAAAATTGAACAGCTCGATGGGCAGCGAGATTCTCTGCAGGGACAGGGCGAGTCGAATACTCAGGAGATATCCGATGCGCAAAGCCGCTATCGCGAGTCTGCCAATAAGCAGCTGGAAGTCGAAAGCCGCTATGAAAAGGTTCGTAATGAGTATCAGCGATTTGTGCAGGAAAACTTGCAGGATTTACAGCAATCCGGTGATGTAAAAGAAAATTATCAGCGCTTACAGCTCGAAAAAGAAAGTATCGCCGCCCGTCTAAATCGTAGCCGCGAGACCATGAAGCGTTATGATGACGAACTGAAGCGTGGCAATACTCGCCTTGAAGAACTGGAAACAGATCATTCCCGACTTAAAGAAGACCAGTCCATGTATACCAAGGAGCTGGAACATCTTGAGACAACGGTGAAATCTTTGCTGCAACGTCAGCAGCAGCTGCGGGAAGAAATTGCTCGGGGCGAAGGTGAGTTGGAAAAGGTGCGCAGCAAACGTGACTTTCTCGATAATCTTATCAACAGCTATGAAGGTTTTTCCGAAAGCGTTCAGTTTGTAATGTCTAATAAGGGCAAATACAATGGTATTGTAGACACTTTGGCAAATCTGGTGGACTGTGATGTTGAATATCGCCCGGCATTGGAAAGCTTCCTGGCCGGCATTTCAAACTATCTGGTAGTAGAAGAAACGGACACTGCCCGCGAAATTTTTGGACGACTGCGCAGTGATGAAAAAGGCCGCATGACGGTAGTTCCAATGTCTATGCTGAAGAAGCTGACAGCTGCGGAAGGTCCGGCGTCAACTGCTTCGATGCAGCGCTTTCGCGAATTGGTAAACTGTCCGCAGAACTATCGCCCACTGTTCGATTATCTTTTTCAGTCCGTTTACCTCGTAGATGATCTGGAGAACGCGATCGCGATGCGTGAGAATCATCCAACATTGACATATGTAACTCGCGATGGTGAGATTCTGGGAGATTGGGGACAAATTACCGGTGGAACCGTAAGTAAAAAAGTGAATCTGATTGGCCGTAAGGAACGCTACGAAAAGCTCTGTAAAGACTTCGAGACTTTGGAAGGCGATATTGTCAACAAAAAGGCTGAACTGGAAAAGACCGGTCTTTCGCTTCAGGAAAAAGATGGAAAACGCGGTGAGTTTGAAGAACTGCTTCGCGGCGTAAATCGCGAGATGACCGAACTGGATAAGCAGGTGAATCAGCAGCGTTATGAAGTAGGGCGACTTACCGAAAATAGCAGCGAGATTTCATCGGAAATGAAGTTTGATGAAGACAAGTCTACTGCAATCGAGGCGGATGAGAAAAAACTGTTGCCGCAAATTCGCGAGCTGGAAGCGAAGGTTACTTCTTATCGCGAGCAGGAAGGCGCGCTGAAAATAAAGCAGCAGCAGGGCGAAGAAGGCGTTCGTGAAATTACCCGCATTACTCAGGAACTACAGATTACCTATCTGAATCTGATTTCTCAGGAAAAAGAGCTTTCTCAAAAAATCCAGTTTATGCAGCAGGGAATTACCGAAGCGCAAACCTTTATTATGAATCGGGAAGAAAAGATTGGCGAAAATAATAAAGAAACCGACGTGCTTTCAGAAGAAACGGTTGCCATAGATGCTAAACTGGAACTTGCCTTTAAAGATCGCGATGCTGCTGAAGAGCTGAAGAATAATGCGGAACGCCAGTTTCAGGAACTGCGCGGGACCATTCATAGCTCGGAAGCTGAACTGAAAAAGAAGCAGCGCTTATGGAATCAGGCGCGTGAGCGCATGCAGGAAGTTGAGTTGCGCGTACGCGAGATTCAGGTGAAGCTGGCCGGACATGAAGAGCAGCTACAGGAAAACTACGGTAAAGAAGCACTTGAATTTGATATAAAAGAGATGGATCCGTCTACCTCTATTCATTCGCTGCAGGAAAAGATTGATACGACACGACGTAAGCTGGAAGCGCTTGGTGATGTAAATCCGCTGGCGATTAAAGAACATGAGAAAGAAAAGGAACGTCTCGATTTCAACAACGCCCAACGAGACGATCTGTTGTCTGCCCGGGATCAGCTTTTAGAAACGATCGATCAACTGAATACCACAGCGCGTAAGCAGTTCATCGAAACCCTTGAACAAATTCAGATAAACTTTCAGCGCGTTTTTTCCGAGTTCTTCCCTGGTGGCACAGCGGAGCTTGCACTTCTGGAAAGCCGTGATCCCCTGGAAGCGAATATTGATATCAGCGTGAATCATAAGGGTAAGAAACTGCAGACGCTGACTCTGATGTCTGCCGGTGAAAAAACGCTGACTGCGATATCACTGCTTTTTGCCATCTATTTGGTTAAACCAAGCCCCTTTTGTATCCTCGATGAGGTTGACGCACCATTGGATGATGTAAATGTTTCCCGTCTTACCGGTGCGCTGAATATTTTTGCCAGCGAAACGCAATTTTTGCTGGTAACCCACAACAAGAAAACGATGGAAGCAACGGATGCTCTCTATGGAATTACAATGGAAGAGCAAGGTGTATCCAAAGTTGTATCCGTAAAATTTGATTAGCCCTTTCCTGTTAATTTGTCTCTTTTTATAATTGCTATGGGTTGAGGGAACTTATTTCACCCCCGCTCATTAGAACAGGCGGGAGAATGAGCGTTTTAGCGGTTAATTCCGTGATTCACCTGTGGTGAATAGAAAGACGACTGGAGATGTTTGATGATGTTACGCTATGCGTTGCTGCTTGTTTTGCTTACCAATTTGGGTGCACAACCACGTGCCTTTTTACCACTTAGCGTTGACTATGCGGTTTTTAATTCTGCCAGCACCGGTAGTTATGTGGAAATCTATGTTGCCTGTCTGCAAAATTCTCTGAAGTATGAAAAAGATGATGACGGTATGGTTGCTCGCTTTAATGTGGAAGTTCAGATGAAGCAAGCTGAAGAGGAAACAAAGCACCACACTGAAAGCTTGTTAGCGCGAGTGGATTCTGAAGATGATATTCAAGATGGCAGTGAACTTCGCCACGTGATTCGTCTTTCTCCGGAGCCCGGTGAATATAGTCTGCGAGTGGCATTGACCGATGCAATTAGTGGAAAGGCCGGCGAGTTTCTAACCGATATTTCCATTCGTACACTCAGCGACAGCTCGTTTGAGATGAGCGACATTCAATTTTGTTCAAAGATTATCCGCGCGCAGGGAGAAGGGCAGTTTAATAAAAATGGACTGCGTGTTATCCCAAATTCATCTTCTGTTTACAGTATTACCATGCCGGTGCTTTACTATTATGCTGAGCTCTACAATCTGTCATATGATGCAGAGAATAACGGCACCTATACCCTTGAGTCTATTATCACCACAAAGGAAGGCGATATTGTAAAGACCTTCCCGGTAAAGAAAACAAGAAAACCCGGAACCACCGCAGTGCTTGCGGGTGGACATAATATTGTTACGCTGCCGTCGGATACCTATTTCCTAAAACTTCGCGTTACCGACGATGAAACGGGGACGAAGACTGAAAGCTCGAAGCGCTTCTTTTTGTTTAAACCGACTAAAGAGCAGCTGGCTGCAGCTCAGGAAGGCGCCGCAAATACCAATGATTTAATGACGGCATATTACGTCAATCTTTCGGAAGAAGAGCTTGATGCTGAATTTAACAAAGCACGTTATATTGCCCGCCCGGAAGAGAAAAAGATTTATGAAAATCTGGACTCTTCAGCGAAAGTACAGTTCCTGGTTGAGTTTTGGAATCGTCGTGATGATGATAAAACGACCCGCAGCAACGAATTTAAGCGTACCTATTTGCAGCTGGTAGATTATGCCTCGGAGAATTTTACTACCAAGTTTAGCAATGGCTGGAAAAGCGATCGGGGTCGGGTGCTACTCGTTTATGGCGCGCCGAGCGAAATTGAGCGTAGTCCAATGGAGCGTGGATCGAAGCCTTATGAAATCTGGTCTTATGATGAGCTGGAAGGGGGCAGTATTTTTGTATTCGCCGACCTGCGTGGCTTTGGAGACTATGAACTGATCCACTCGACATATAGTAAGGAACTGTATCAACCGGATTGGGAACGTCAAATTCTGCGCCGCCGTAGTGGAGACCTGTTTGATCCGAATAACAATTAATTGATGAGTTATGATTGATTAATTATGAATTAAAAGACACTCGTAAACAGGTTCATAACTCATGATTCATAACTCATGATTCATAACTCATCATTCCAATTCCATTCCCAAATCATCCTGCATATAGCGTTCGAAATTCTTTCGCGATACCAGATCGATAGCGCGCTTTGCGGCCAGTTGAACCTCGGTGTTCTCGTGTAAGCTGAATGCTTGTAGAACCTGTGGCAAGTCTACCGTTTGATTAATGCCGGCAAGTGAGTTGATTGTTGCAATCAGGATATCGTCATTCTCATGATTTAAGAGCGCTTCAAGCTGACTGGCCAGCTCGCTGGAATGTGTGTTCATAACACTGCGAATCGCTTCAAGTAGTAATGCACTTTCAGTCTCGCTGCTAATAATCCTGGAAAGCTCATCCATCCAATACTCCGGGAATTTCCCCATGGCACGCACGGAAGCTTTTTGTAAGCCAAGAATTCCGCTCTCAAATAAATCCTGTACCTTGTAACGAATTGTTTCCTGAAATCCAAGCCAGGAGAGTGCATCCATTGCTGGTTCCTGAATAACCGGATCATCATCGTATTCTAACAGATTCAGCAGCGCGTGTTTTACGCCGACATATTCATCCGTCAGGCTACCGGTTTGATATTCTTCCCATTCTTCGGCATCGTCGAGATAATTGTTTGCTCCGGAAGCTTCCTCAAACCCTTGCTCAATTCCTTCACGAATAACTGTGCCAAGAGTTCGAATGGCAGCATAACGTACGGCATCACTATCGTCGTATTGAGATAATCCCATAACGACGCTAAGCACACCTTGCTCGAATATGCAGCCTTCAGCAGCAAGTGCCGCAGCTGCGCGAATTCGCTCATCTGAGGACTGAAATTGCTCTTTCAGAAAGGCAATGTTCTGAGTGGTGTAATTCTGCTGATCGCGAATTGCAGCAACCTGATCGAGAATCATCTGCCAGTCGGGATTCTCTATATTGAAATCCATATTGTCCATTCAAAGTTCAAGGTTCAAAATTCAAAATTCAAAATTCAAGGTTCACCGTTCAAAGTTCACCGTTCAAAGTTCACCGTTCAAAGTTCACCGTTCAAAGTTAAGTGCGCTATGTGCGAAAGGGAAAGGTTAATTACTTTTTCTACCGAGGAAAAAGCCCAGCAGGCTACAGAGAAAACCATATAAAATATAGCCGACCTGGGTATCAGCAAGCCATTGCGGTGAGATGCCGGTGAGTTGCCCGCGCGATTCCAGGAAGTAGAAAATCAGCGTTCCAAGAAATCCGAAGATAACAGACAGCTGAACTTGACGGGCACTTGTTGATGGACGAAATGCTGCAATTACCGGAATAAAGATAGTTGTCGTCAGAATACCAGATGATAGATAGAAGATGTCCCAGAGCGAATCGGTAAACAATGCATAAATGAAAGCTGCTGCTACGGCTCCAACTGAAGATAGTCGGGCAAAGTGGCTCAGCCATTCGCGCGAGCGATTTTTTACCGCAGGTTCTACTAAATCATAGGAAAAGGAAAGTGCGACAATATTGCTACAGGTATCGACGGTAGACATTGCCGCGGCAACAAGCCCTGTTCCAAGCAATATGGCAAGCCAGGCCGGTGCATGATCGGCCATGAACACGCTGAAGATAACCGCGCCATCCTGTAGGCTTGGTGGTACGATGCCATCAACCGGTGGATAGAGCATCAGTGCACACAGTCCGGTTAAGAGCGGCATGAGTCCAACGAAAAGCATTGAATTGCTTGCTGTAATAATAATGGCTTTACGTGCTTCGGCATCGCTGCGGGCTGCCTGCAGACGCACCCAAATGTCGGTCTCAACAATCCAGCCGGGAAGATAAGCCAGGAATGTCATAGCAATGAGTGCGATACCCGGAGAAAGCAGCTGTGGCAGGTCAGGTGAGGCTTTTGGAGCCAATGCTCCGGCATCGATCAGACTGCCAATATCAGGGAAGTTTGCAGCGGTTAGTCCAATTCCTGCCATAATGGTAATAAACAGCGCTACCAGCGCGAATTGAATCTTATCGGTTGAAACGACCGCCTCGAAGCCGCCAGTGTAGCTATAAACCGCAACGACTAATGCGATTAAAAAAAGAGCGGTGGTTAGCGAAACGTTTAGAAAGGGTGCGATTAAAAGTCCGGCAGCATAGATCTCGGCACCTGCCCAGACGATGAACACTGCGATAAGCGGTGGGGCGAGCAATTGGCGAGTCTTTGGGCCAAAGCGTTTGCCCAGAAGCTCCGGCTGCGAAAAGGCATCCAGCTTGCGGAACATCGGAGCGAAAATGTAAAATCCACCCATCGTTAGCAGCCAGGGCAATAGCAACAGCCATATTGCGCCAATCCCATACCAGTAAAACAGCTGCACGCCGTATACGCAAGACCAGCTAACAGACATCATACCTGCCGAAATTGACAGACCGCTGGACCAGCCGGAAAGATTGCGGTCTGCCGACCAGAAGGTTGCGGTTGTTTCTGCTGATTTGCGCTTTAGATAGATTGAAATGCCCAGTCCGATAACCAGAGCACTGTAGCCCAGAAAAGCGAGCCAATACAGTTGGGTGATGGTCATGCAAATTCCATTATTCGTTAAGTGGGTGCTGTGGGCCTTCTTCAAGTAACTTATTTAGTTTGGGTTGCAATACCCATACCCCAATATAAAAAAACCAGATCATAAAAAACTCACCAACAAAATCTCCGAACGTTACGTCGCGCTGAAGCTCAGCCAGTTTGATTGTTTTTGCTGCGAAATAGAAACAAAAAATAATGCAGATAATCGAAATGATATGAAAGGTGGAGATAAACGTAAAAGCTATTTTGAGAAGAAAGAGTGTCATGTCTTCATTGAGAATAAATACTTCTGTACCGTCTATCAGGAGTAGCAAGGGGCCTATAATCATTCCAAGCATTAGGAGAAGAACGTATGTGTAGGGAATGAAGAAGGCTATTTTAAACTGCAGCATGTTTTTCTTCAGATGATCCGGGATAAGATGTTGAAGCCCCATGTTAATCGACCAAATCCAACCGAAAAAGCCAACCGCTCCAAAAGCGACAAGCACAACAAAAATGACAAATGTTCCTAGGACAGTAGACGTCTCAGGTGCAACACCATCCTGCACGGATGGCAAAAGCAATAGGATTGGTATCACTGCCAGTAGCATTGGAAATACTATAGTAAATAGAAAAATCTCCCAGTGCTTTGCTCGTAAAAGTCGATTAATCATATCTTTCACCATGTGTTAGTTCACTTATCTGACAGAACGACGAAAGTGTTCACAAGTTTATTGGATAAGTGTAGCCTTGATCTCGGATGGGGAATCGAAATAGTATAATGGCTGGCGGTTGATAAAGCAAACAGCAGAGGCTATTTTAAAGGCATTGGGTCAGACTGGATGATCACGTCAAGGTCGTCATTTAATTCAGGAAGAACAGTTTGCAATTGCATAAAAGGAATTTTGGCGACGCCGATGAATGACCAGCTTTCACCGGAATCATATGATATTCCAATCAGGGAGCCGTTTGTATAAACAGAATCTCCGGCTATAACCAACTCTTCACGTTGATTCATAACGCACTGCACAATGTTGTCTTCAACGAAAATCTCTTCTGGCGGGCTCACCTTAATGTCCAAAAAAGTAATGTCTTCAAGGCCGCCGGCAAGCATATTTATTACTGCTTCCTGTCCACCGGATAGACTCAGTATTGTGGGATGTGTTAAATCGGTAAAGGTTTTATAATCACCTGCCATAAAGGAAGATACCAGCTTATCAGCCGAGCTATGAACAGACTCTTTTGCCTTGACCGAGTCTACCTGTGCGGAGAGGTTTATTGATGCTATTAATGCAATTAAAAAAACGTAAATTGTAATGTCTTTCATCTTCTATTCTTTCTCTGAAAACATATTATTGCCTGACACCTGTCATTTGATTTCCAATTCCTTAATCAAGCGATTCAAATAGGTCCGCTGAATATCAAGTGTTCTGGCGGCTTCGGTTTGGTTGCCATTTGTTTGGCTGAGAAGCTCATTGATGTAGCGTTTCTTAAAATTGTTTATTGCGTCTTGCAAAGGTCGCGGGTCGAATAAGTCATCAATTGCCGAGGCAACTGGCATGCCCAGAAAAGGAAAATCTGAGTCACCCAGCATCGTAGCATTGCTTAACACCACTGCACGTTCCATACTGTTTTGCAGCTCTCGGATATTGCCGGGCCAGCTATAGTTCTTCAGCTTTTGCAAGGTAGATTCGGACATCTTCATGGCTTTACGTCCCTGACTGCTCGTCAGCTTCTCACCGAAATAGCTGATGAGTGCCGGAATATCTTCGCGTCGTTCACGCAGTGGCGGAATATTGATTTGAATAACGTTAATGCGATAGTAGAGATCTTCTCGAAAGTTACCCTCCTGAACTTCGGTTGCCAGATTGCGATTTGTTGCGCAGATAATGCGGGTATCGGCGCGCTTGGTAGCGGTGCCACCAACGCGCTGAAATTCTCCGTATTCAATAAAATGCAGAATCTTTGCCTGCAAATTGATCGGAATTTCGCCGATTTCATCCAGAAACAGCGTGCCGCCGTGAGCGATTTCCACCCGACCGGCTTTCTGCTTTTGTGCGCCTGTAAAAGAGCCTTTCTCATGCCCAAAGAGATCAGATTCCAAAAGCGTCTCAGAGAGTGTTGCGCAATTTACATATACGAATGGGTATTCTTTTCTCTGGCTGTGTTCATGAACGAAGTGAGCCATCAAATGTTTGCCCGTTCCGGTCTCGGCAGTAATTAAGATGGTCGACTCGCTCTCAGCTGCTCGTTTTGCCGTACCCAGAACCTCGCGCATCTTATCGCTTTCGCTGATGATCTGCACCTGCTTTTCAGCGATTTCCAGCTCCATCACGCGAGCGTGATTTAGCAAGCGTCGCTGACCGATGAGCTTATTTACAACCAGCAGCAAATGTTCGGGGTCGGTTGGCTTTGGAAGAAAGTCTTCCGCGCCCTGCTTCATGGCTTCAACGGCATGTTGAATATTGGCGTGTCCGCTAAGCATAACCACCATCACTTCGGGAGAGTGGCTTTTTACGGTCTCCAGAAACTCGGTGCCTTCGCCATCGGGCAGACGTAGATCTAGCAGAATCAGCTCCGGATTAAACTCCAGCCATTCGTCACGGGCGTCGCCAATGGAATGCACCATTTCGATCTCAAATCCCTTTTTCTTCAAAAATGTGCTCACCTGATGACATAGATCCAGATCGTCATCAACCATAAAAATACGTGTCTTCATCTTGTTGCATCTCCATTTGCAATATCGGTTCTGCACTGTATTGTTTGTTTTTGTTTGTTTGCTGAAAAGAATCTCGGAAATCGGGTGTCGAGAATCGACGAAATCAACAACTAATTAAAAAATTCAAAATACACGTTATTTTTTCTAAGTAAAGGTAAACAGTTAATTGGAGGAAGGCAATGTTAGAAGAGTTGTGGCATCGTTCACTGGAGGTTTGGGATATTAGTCGAGAATTGATAAAGGAATTATATGTTTTAACAAGTGATTTCCCAAAATCGGAAGCTTTTGGTCTTACTGCACATTCAAGAAGAACAGGTATTTCAATCATTTCAAATATTTCTGAAGGAGCAACGCGAAAATCTGCAAAAGAACGTAAACGTTTTTATGAAATTGCACGATCCAGTTTAACTGAATTAGATGCTCAACTTCAGATTGCAATGGATTTGGGGTATTTTGAGAAGTCCAGTGTAAGTTCAATGGAAAAGAAAATGCGGAGTATCTTTAAATTGTTAACGGTAATGATGCGTTAAGAGGTTTTTATTTCCCGACACCCGACACCCGATTCACGCCCTATCAAACCTCAACACAACTGTCGTTCCCTTACCTTCACGAGATTCAACTTCCAGCTCGCCGTTCATCATTTGGGTAAACTCGCGGCAGATATACATACCGAGGTGAAAGCCCTTGGCTTTGTCCAGTGAATCGTCGCTAAAGGGCTCGAATAATGTTCGTAGAACTTTTTCGGAGATGCCACGCCCTTCATCTTCAATGGAGATGGTAACGCTGTTGTTGTCTCCGGGCTTGGTGCAGATATGAATCTTACCCTTTTTGCGCGAGAACTTTGCAGCGTTGTCTACGAGGTTTAGCAGCACTTCCTGTAGCATAACCGGATCGGCTAGAATGCGGGTATCCGGATCGCACTCCTGTAGAACTTCGAGTTTTTTACTGGCGACCAGCTTTTGCAGGTCGGATAGCACATTGTCCACCGTTTCGCTGACCATGCAGGGCACGGTATTTATCTTCAGTTCACCATGTTCTTTTTTGGATAGACGCAGCATGTTCTGAACGAAGGCCTGCAATCGTAGAATTTGCTGCTGTAGCTCATCCAATGATTCAGTGTTTGGTGTAGGATTTTCAACCAGCTCTGTTTGCAGGTTCTTTAGCTTCCACATCATGGTATTTAGCGGAGCGCGAAGGTCGTGTGCGACCTCTGCCACCAGCATGCTTTTCCAAAGGCTGAGTTTTTGAGCCTGCTCTTTTTCCAGAGTTTCACGAACAGCAAGCTGCACATAACTGAGCTTTTCCCACTGTAGATTTGCAGCGCGAGCCATCTGCTTTGCCAGCTCCAGATCTTCTTGATAAAAGCGTCGTCGAGATTGCTTTTCGCCCAATAGCCAGACCACATCATTGCGAATGGGCAGCATAACCACCCAATTTTCAGGCAGATCCGCTTTGTGAAGCTCAAGGCGTCGTTCAATTTTCTTTGTCTGCCGGCCACTAATAGTAATGGCGAGTTCTTCAATCTTGTCTTCCTGCTCGGTAAGGAACTCCCGCGTTCCGGTCAAATCAAAAGCGCCATCGGATATACCAGTCCACTGCTCTACTTCGCGAGCCATGAACAACTGTTGTTTTAATGGAATGGATCCATCGAAATTAGTTTGCAGCGTATTCAGAATCTGCTCCTGATCGGAACAGCTTTCGAGATCGGTCAGGAATTTTTGCATGCTGCGGAACTGGTGATAGCGGATGCGAAAGAATTTTTTGTCGATGAATGACTGCACTGCACGCTTCAGTGGATTGAAGAGCAGCGCAATAATCACCACACTCAGAATCGAGAAATAAGGCGATTCCAGAGAAAACTGTTGATAGATGAGAGCGGACATACCGCCTACGATTAATACGTAAACGCCAATGAGAATACTGATGACCGCGCCGTAGGCCAGACTGCGGGATAAGACAATTTCGATATCGAACAGGCGATATTTAAGAATCGCGATAGCAATACAGATTGGCGCGATAACAAAAAAGAGATCGAACACCCATTCCGGAAGAACCGGATCGAGGCCGAGCATGTGTGGCAGGTTCCAGAAGAACATGAATGGAAAAATACCCCAAAGTACGCCGCCAATTACCCACTGCAGCTTGCGCTGGTTAACCGGATTCGATTTTCGAGCTTCGTTTTTGAACATATTGATGACGGCAAAGGCCATAGTGAAAATCACCAGCATCCGGAAATATCGATAGGCGTTGTGATAGGCGCGCATTGTTTCGGGAGTGGGGTCGTACACTTTGGCAAAATAGAGTACCATTAAAATAACTGACAGCGTAACGCCCATAAACTGCAGTGCGGTTTTTCGTTTGCGCAGCATATCCGGCAGCAGAATAGAATCGGGAAAGCTATAGCTGAAGTAAAAGAAGGTGAATACAGCCTGTGGATAGGCCAGAAAATAGATGACGATAAACGGTACCGAGAACATCAGCGGCAGCTTCATGCCGGACCACCAGGCGATGATGGTAAACCCAAACAGGTAGCCCGAGATCGCAAAATACTGTTCCCCTTCGTCTTCTGCATTAATCCATACGATTGTGGCGACAGCGAAGAATATTAGTCCGACGAGACCTTTTAACAGCAGCGCCCAGAGTTCATAGCGCTTTTCCAGCGTGAATTGAATGACCGTTCCATTGCTGATACGCAGGCTTAAAGTATTGCCGATGTCCATCAGATCGACGATGTCGTTAATCTCATAGCGATAGGTGACCGGCTTTTCCGCTGCGTATTCAATTTGCTGTAATCCGGAATCGGGCGTTGCCAGAAAGACGCCGTAAGGAGTTTCCTGAATTTCGGAGGGCAATGCAGGTCGCAGCGACAGATTGTAGAGCGCAACGCAGGAGACGCCGACCCAGGCGATCAGAAAAATGACGAGAGATAAATATTTAAATTTCATTTAGGGCAGATTGTTTCGTTGTCGGATCATTTCATTAACGCACTATCCAGACGGATCTGAATTGTCATGCGTCAAAAATTGCATGTTTTAATAACATATTGATAAAATCATCCCGAAACAATATATGATGTGGCTGAAGAATGGCAATTGACCATTGGCAATTGGTCACTAAAAGAAAATCTGGGATAGGAGGTTGGTCGCTCACTGTGTGCGCTGGAAGTTTATAGGTCGCTTCAGCCTTCGGCTTTCGCTGATAGTTTTTAGGTCATTCCTACAGCGAGTGAAACGAGCGTCCAACGAGCAGCGAAGCTGCGACCTACCCCCCAACCGCCAGACATAGGAGGACGACCTATAGTTCTTCTATCGCCTCCGTCACCAACGGCACATTGTCTGTGGCGAGCACGTCCGCCCCATTTTTAATCACATTGGTATAAACCTGTTTGCCGCGAGCAGCGGCACTGCGATCCAGGTTGCCCAGCGTTCCGAGAATTGCGCAAATAGCGTTTTTGTGCAGCAGTTTATAAACCAGCGGTCTTGGTTCGCGGGTGCCGACGAATCCGATGATATTTTCGGGTTTCAGTCCGCGTCTGAAGAGCATGTTGATCGTATTGTAGTTCTGTGCCGGGCAAGAGATCAATAGCTTTTGGTTGGCGCGATAAAAGCGTTCGGCGGCATCTACGGTATAGGCAATTGGTATGACGAAGCTTTCGGCATCGTATTCACGAATGGCATCGACCATATCGTTTACTGAGATGCCCTTGCTGTCTAAGGACAATACCGCTTTGCCTCGTGCCCAATCCAGCGACTCTTCTAACGTTGGAATGCGAAATGTAGTGACAGCGCCGGTCTCGTCTTTCAAATACAGCTCCTTCAGTTCGGCCAGCGTGAAGTCTTCAATTGGGCCGCTGCCGGTTGTGGTGCGGTCGAGTGTCTTGTCGTGCATTAACACCATTACGCCATCCTTCGAGCGGGTTACGTCGATTTCAATAATGGCCTTTCCATGAGAAACCGTATTTACCATAGCTTCGATAGAATTCTCGGGATAGCCGGGTAGTGGTCCGGCGCGGTGTGCGCTAACCATCGGCTTGCGACCTGGTGCCCATTTGAAGTAGCTGCGCAGCTCATCTGATGAACTGAAGGACAAATAATTGGCATTGGTATTCGTTTGCGCATCAACTTTCGGCTGTGTTTCTGTCTCGGATTGTTGCTGCATGCAGCCAAAAAGCAGTAGCGTCGAAAGAATCGAAATGAGTAGTGTCTTGTGCATGATTATCTCCGGAATCAATGTAATTGACAGACAATACGGAGCATGGATGAAAAAAACAAGATGTTGAATAAATGTTCTGAAGAATCTTTTGAAAATGCTTGATTACCTTTAGTCACCTGACTATATTTGTCTCGCTAAAAAACACCTTTGCCGAGGTGGCGGAATTGGTAGACGCGCTAGGTTCAGGACCTAGTGGGCTTCGGCCCGTGGAGGTTCGAGTCCTCTTCTCGGCACGACAGTATAAGCACTTTATAAACAGGCCTTTGCAGATTCTGCAAAGGCCTGTTTGCGTTTGGGGTAATTCTGTTCGGGTTTTGCTGCTTGGAACATACTTGGAAGGTTTTGTTTTTAGACTGATAATTCGAGGGTTTTTAGCTTCTTAAGATTTGATTATCTTAATCCCGACTATCTAGCGTATTGAGATCAACTATCTTACCTTCATCTTTTCGCGAAATTCTCCACTTTCATACGTCCATTGAAAAACCTATATTTTCTCAATCTCCCCTTATATTTTTACATGTAAACATTATGCAACAGGACGGATTATGCCTGAGAAAACCAAGATTCTTATTCTTGCTGCAAACCCAAAAGACACGACACCTCTGAGGTTGGATGAAGAAATACGCGAAATTGATACTGGCCTTCGCCGCTCTAAACACAGGGATGATTTTGAGTTAGTAAAGAAACATGCTTTGCGCAATGAAGATTTGCGCCAGGCACTGTTGGATGAAGAGCCTAATATCATTCATTTTTGTGGGCATGGTTATAACTCTGAGACTGGCGGAAACGGCATTGTCCTGGTTGATGATGATGGTCTGAGCTATCCTATAGATAGCTCAGCAATAGCGGATCTTATAGGCATTTTGTCAGATGGAATTCACTGCGTGGTACTCAATGCCTGCTACACTGTGAAGCAGGCCGCTGCAATTGGGGAACACATTCCCTACGTTGTAGGAATGCGTGAGGAAATTAATGACGAGATCGGCATCGAGTTCTCAAAAGGGTTCTACGATGGCATTGGTGCTGGAAAAACAGTAGAAACCTCTTTTAAGTTGGGGTGCAATGCTATCGATATGAAAAATCTGTCTGATGAATTGTTACCGATTTTGAAGAAACAGCCCGGCGCATCAGATCATGTATTTGTCCCGCGACATCCCGAAGAACCTTCTACAGAAACCAGCGAGCAGCAACCCTCTATTCATCAAGAAGCAGATGTAACCGACGGCAGTAGCTATCAGGCAGGTGGCGATATCAATATTCATCATGGAGAGAATGACAAACCGGAGGGGACTCGTAACAAAATTGCAGTGTGGTTGGGAATTGTCGCGGCGATAGCAACGATAATAACCTTTGTTTTCGACATTCCTGGAAGAACTGGATTAATATCAATATCGAATCAAGCGAACACAGTAACTGTTTTGGTGCATGGAGAAAAAGGCAAAGATCAGCTGATATTGCCAAACCGGGGTAAGGTAAAACTTATTTACGGAGACGCCATCGTCTCCGAGCAGATCAACGACAAAGGTGAGGCGACATTCAAGCAAGTGCCGGAAAACTTTTTTACGCAGGGTTCAAGGGTAGAAGTTTTATTTCATGATCCAAAGGGCGAGCCCTATCGAGCTATTTATCATGATTCACTCTATCAATTAACGAAGGGGGAATACGTCTCGTTAGTTGTTAAACTCTTCGGTTTGGGTGAAATCAGAGGTATTGTGAGAGATTTTGAAACAGGAGACCCAATTGAAGGTGTACGGCTTAGCATTCAAGATGTGGTTACTTTTTCAAATGAGTTTGGAGAATATGCATTTACCCTTCCTCCTGATAAGCAAAGAAAACTTCAAACAATAAGAGCCACCAAAGCAGGGTATACTTTTTTTGAGCTTGATAGTATTCCACCACAAACCGGACGTGAAATCCCCATTCTGATGAAGCCAAAAGAGAATTAGCAATGAAGTGCCCCATAACAGCTCTTATACTATTATTACTGACTATTTGCGCTTACTCTCAGCAGATTACGCTCAACGGACAAGTCTCGATTCATAATAGTCAATACCGGACTGGTAGCATTCAATATGTTACAGATGCCTACGTCAGTGCTCCTTTCACAACACCGGATGCTACCGATGAGGAAGGGCGCTTCGGATTGGAGTTCGTGGGAATCGACGCCGGAAGCTCAGTTAAAGTGAATGTAGAAAGAGCTAACTTAGAAGTCGTTAATGCCTACGATTTGCTGAAAGTAATATTGGGCAGAAAACCTCTATTGCGGGTCTTTCTGGCTGAAAAGGGACGCCTGGAACAAGCTCAGACAGAACTGTATAAGATTAGCAGAGAAGCGCTTTTTGCCAGGAAAAATGCCTTGATTGCCCAACTGCAAGCCAGCGAATCGGAAAGCAGATCTGTCATTTCTATGCTTGAAGAACGTTTCGGGCAAAAGATCGCCAACCGCTTTGAAGCTGAAGAGATTTTAAACAGTAAAATAGAATCATTGGAAAAACGTCTTCCTGAATTTGCCCAGGAATTGGCTTCAGTCAATCTGGACTTCGCATCTGAAATGTATCGGGAATCATATGAGCATTACAAGAATGGCGATATTGAACAGGCCATTGCTGTGTTGGATGACGCAAAGTTAGACGAATCTTATCAGGATGCTTTGAGCACCATTCGTGAAGGTGAAAAACTGGAGACTATCGGTAAGGAACTTCAGGAAAAGGGGCTCCTGCAAATTGAACAAATTGTTGATAGTTATAAACTGAAAGCAGAGTCCTTCCGTCTGCTCATCCAGTATAGAAGTGCAGCGGAAGTATATGAGAAGATCATTCGAATGCTGAAAGAGAGCAAGCCGGAAGAGGATATAGAGCTCGCTGACGTCTATGAAAATACAAGCATCTTGTATTTCTTTTTAGGGGCATATACCAAAGCTTATCTATATAGCCAAAGGAATGTGAGCGTTAAAGAAAACCTGTTTGATGCAGGTGACGAAAGGCTTACTGTAGCATATAACGTCCAAGGGCTCGTGCTCCAGGCTCAGGGCAACTACAGTGAGGCTGAGCCCTTCTACCGACGCGCATTAAAGATAAGTGAGTCACAGCTTGGCCCTGAGCATCCGGAGGTTGCCGCCTCTTTGAACAACCTGGCAGCATTGCTACAGGCTCAAGGTCATTATAGCGAAGCCAAGCCCTTCTACCAACGGGCATTAAAGATAAGAGAGTCGCAGCTGGGCCCTGAGCATCCTTCTGTGGCCGCCTCACTGAACAACCTGGCGGGATTGCTCCAAGCTCAGGGCAATTATATCGAAGCCGAGCCCCTCTACCGACGCGCGCTTAAGATTATAGAAGTGCAGCTGGGCCTTGAGCATCCTGAGGTTGCCACCTCTTTGAACAATTTGGCGCTTTTGCTAGAGTTGCAGCGCCGTTACATTGAAGCCGAGCCTCTCTATCAACGCGCCTTAAGGATTGTCGAGACACAGCTAGGTCGCGAGAATCCTAAAGTAGCCACTACTTTGAACAATTTGGCGCTTTTGCGAGAGGCTCAGGGCCGTTACATCGAAGCTGAGCCTCTCTATCAACGCGCCTTAAAGATTTATAAGTCGCAGCTGGGCCCTGAACACCCCAATGTAGCTAGTGCATTAAACAATTTAGCGTTTTTACTAGAGGCTCAGGGCCGTTACATCGAAGCTGAGCCCCTCTACAAACGCGCACTAAATATCAAAGAGTCGCAGCTGGGCCGTGAGCATCCTTCTGTGGCTACCTCACTGAACAACCTGTCGGGGTTGTTACTGGCTCAAAGCAATTATATTGAGGCCGAGCCCCTCTTACAACGCTCGCTAAAGATTTTTGAGTTACAGCTTGGCCCCGAGCATCCGGATACGAAAGTTGTAAGGTATAAAATTGAAGAACTTAAACGACTAAAATCCGATAACGAATATAAAATGCGTCTAAGCATAATTGTCACAAAAACCGAAACGATGGCAGAACAGGTACTACAAAAGCTCAAAAATGGCATCAGCTTTGCGCAATTGGCGCGAGAATTTTCAATTGGACCAGGAAAAGAACAGGGTGGTGATATTGGCTTTATTGCACCAGAGGATATGTCCGGGGATTTGAAAAAAGCTGTTACAGAGCTAGAGGTAGGGCAATATAGTGATATTATTAAGACAGAACACGGCTACTGTATAATTGCGAAAACTATAGGTGTTTCGATCTCTAATTAATAAGAGTAATGGTTCTATTAGAAATAAATGTAGTGTAAAAGAGTATGGGGAGTTTGCATTCACAATGTTCCAATGGAAGCTTGATAAACTTTAAGGAAAAATAGGAATGAAGTACCTCACACTTTTGATGACAATTGTGATATTGAGCTTATGTGCAAGTTCTCAGCAAATTACGCTCAATGGACAAGTCTCGATTCATAATAGTCAATACAACACTGGTAACATTCAATATGTCGCAGATGCCTATGTCAGCGCTCCTTTCACCACACCAGATAATACAGATAACGAAGGGCGTTTTGCATTAGAGTTCGTGGGAGTTAATTCAGGTACTGCTTTAAAAATATCCGTTGAAAAAGCTGGTTTAGAAGTCGTGAATGCCTATGATTTGCTGAAGGTGATCCTTGGTCGTAATCCTTTGTTACGTGTATACCTCGCAGAAAAAGGACGACTAGCAGAAGCGCAAACAGAACTTTATCAGATTAGCAAAGAAGCCCTCTTTTCCCGAAAGGATGAGCTGATAGCTGAACTTCGAGCCAGTGAAGCTGAAAGCAGAGCTGTCATCTCTATGCTTGAAGAACATTTCGGCCAAAAGATTGCCAACCGATTTGAAGCTGAAGACTTATTGAACGACAAAATCAAATCTTTAGAAAAGCGCCTTCCCGAGTTCGCTCAAGAGCTAGCAACAGTGAATTTGGATTTTGCATCTGAACTTTACCTGCGAGCGTACGAGCATTACAAGAAAGGTGAGATCGAAGAAGCCATTGTCGTCTTAGATAACGCTAAGTTGGAAACATCTTATAAAACCGCATTAGATACTCGACAAGAGGCACTGAGATTAGACTCTATTGTGGTAGATCTCAAGGAGAAGAGTGAACTACAAATAACCCAAATTGTTGATGGTTATAAGTTGAAGGCAGAGTCATTCTACCTGCTTGTTCAATATCAAAATGCCGAAGTAACTTATAAAAGAATTATTGGGATACTGCAAGAAACCAGGCATAAGGAAGACCTGGAACTTGCTGATATTTATGAAAAGTTAGCGGAGCTCTATCTCGAATTAGGGGAATATGCGAGTGGAATTGCTTATGTAAAAAAAGCTGTAAACATTATAGAGCATCTTTTGGAATCAAATGATTCCAAGGCCGCTAATTCCTATAATTTATATGCGGAATTGCTTCGTGCTCAAGGCAAATATGATGAAGCTGAACCTCTCTATTATAGTGCAATCGAAATTGGTGAAATGGCATTAGGAAAAGATCACCTCCAAGTAGCAGATTATATCAATAATTTAGGTTCATTGATTCAGGCTAAGGGCAATTACAGTGAGGCTGAACCTCTTTATCTAAGAGCGATAGAGATTGGAGAAAAAAATCTAGGAGAAAATCATCGCCAATTAACAGAGTGGTTAAATAACTTGGCTCTTTTATTTAATCTTCAAGGCAAATACGCTGAAGCAGAACCTCTTTTCCTCAGAGTGATTGATATCGGGGAGATGTCTTATGGCGAAAATCACCCGGCAATAGCAACCTACGTTAATAACTTAGCCCTATTGTATAAAACTCTAGGTAGATACGCTGAGGCAGAACCTCTTTACCGCAGTGCGATAAAGATTACTGAGAGGGCTCTGGGCAAAAACCATCCAAGAGTAGCAACATGGGTAAGCAATCTCGGAGCATTGTTTTGGTCTCAAGGTAAGTATAGTGAAGCAGAACCCCTATTCCTCAGAGCAATAAAAATTGGGGAAATTACGTTAGGTGAAAATCACCCAGAAGTAGCAACTTGGATAAATAATTTAGGGGCAGTGTTTCACACTCAGGGCAAGTATGAAGAGGCAGAACCTCTCTATCGTCGAGCGATAGGAATTGGGGAAATGACATTAGGTAAGGAGCACCCCAAAGTAGCAACTTGGGTAAACAATTTAGGAAATGTCTTTGAGGCCCAGGGCAAGTATGGCGAGGCTGAATCCCACTACCGCAGCGCAATCGAAATCGGCGAAGTTAGCTTAGGTGAAAATCACTCTAGAGTTGCATTATGGTTAACAAATTTAGCGGGATTATTTGGTAAACAGGGTGAGTATGGCGAGGCAGTGCCCCTTTGCCGCAGGGCGTTGAAAATTTTTGAATCATCGTTAGGAACGGAGCATTCTAAAACGATAAAAACGCGCGCACTTCTTGAAAAGCTGGAAGTTGAAATGAAGCCCTCTAGTAAAAATTAAATAGATAAATAGTATATAAAGTTTAGCTAATTATAAGAATACAAATTCGATTTTTTTGCATGATTACTGCTAAACTCTGAGAAGACTCTAAGGGCAAATAGGTATGAAATATCTCATAACTTTTATGATTATGCTCATAATGAGCTTTTGTGCCCACTCTCAGCAAATCACACTCAATGGACAAGTCTTAATTCATAACAGTAAATATAAAACTGGTAAGATTGTATACGTTAAGGATGCCTATGTTAGCGCTCCTTTTACAACACCAGATAATACAGATGATACTGGGCGTTTTGCATTGGAGTTTGTGGGAGTTAATTCCGGAACCGCTTTAAAAATATCTGTTGAAAAAGCTGGTTTAGAGGTCGTGAATGCCTACGATTTGCTGAATGTGATTCTTGGTCGTAAACCGCTCATGCGCGTTTACCTCGCCGAAAAAGGACGGCTTGCAGAGGCACAGACAGAACTTTATCAAATTAGCAAAGAAGCACTGCTATCCCGTAAGGATGCTCTTATAGCTCAACTTCGAGCAAGTGAAGCGGAGAGCAAGTCAGTCGTCTCCATGCTCGAAGAACATTTTGGACAAAAGATTACCAACCGATATGAAGCCGAAGACTTGTTGAATAGTAAAATAGAGTCATTAGAAAAACGCCTCCCAGAATTCGCTCAGGAACTAGCGACAGTGAATTTGGACTTTGCATCCGAGCTTTACCGGGAAGCCTACGAGCACTACACGAATGGCGATATAGAAAAAGCCATTGCGGTATTGGACGACGCGAAGTTGGACGAGTCTTATCAAGATGCTTTGAGTACCAGTCGTGAAGGTGAAAAGCTGGAGACAATCGGTAAGGAACTGCAGGAAAAGGGGCTCTTGCAGATTGAACAGATTGTAAATAGCTACAAGCTTAAAGCAGAGTCTTTCTATCTGCTTATTCAATACCGAAATGCTGCAGATGTTTATGAAAAGATCATTCGAATTCTGGAAGAGAGCAAAACAGAAGCCGATATTGAACTCGCTAACGCCTACGAAACCATAACAGGTATTTATTACGATTTAGGGAAATATGTTGCCGCTCATTCCTACGCGCAAAAGAATGTGGCTATCAAAGATCGTCTTCTTGAAACAAATGACCCCGATCTCGCCACTGCTTTAAACAACCTGGCGCTCTTGCTAAAGACTCAGGGCAAATACGCGGAGGCTGAACCGCTCTTCCGCCGGGCGCTGCAGATAAGAGAGTCGCAGCTGGGTGCGGAGCATCCGTCTATGGCTACCTCACTGAACAACCTTGCAGGACTGCTACGTGAGCAGGGTAAGTATACGGAAGCCGAGCCTCTATACCGCCGGGTGCTGCAGATAAGAGAGTCGCAGCTGGGTGCGGAGCATCCGGATGTTGCGGGCAGTTTAAACAACCTGGCGGGATTGCTACAGGATCAGGGCAAGTATGCGCAAGCCGAACCGCTCTTCCGCCGGGCGCTGAAGATTTATGAGTCGCAACTGGGCGCGAAGCATCCGGATGTTGCGGGCAGTTTAAACAACCTGGCGGCATTGCTACGGGCTCAGGGCAAATACGCGGAGGCTGAACCGCTCTTCCGCCGGGCGCTGCAGATAAGAGAGTCGCAGCTGGGTGCGGAGCATCCGTCTATGGCTACCTCACTGAACAACCTTGCAGGACTGCTACGTGAGCAGGGTAAGTATACGGAAGCCGAGCCTCTATACCGCCGGGCACTGCAAATTGATGAAGCTGCTTTGGGCAGGGATCATCCTGGTGTAGCGACGGACTTAAACAGCCTGGCGCTCTTACTAAGGGAACAGGGCGAGTACGTGCAAGCCGAGCCGCTACACCGCAGGGTACTGCAGATATTAAGGAAGCAGTTGGGCTCGGAACATCCGAATGTTGCTGGCTCAATGATTAACCTGGCAGGACTGCTACATGAGCAGGGTAAGTATGCGGAAGCCGAGCCTCTATACCGCCAGGCACTCGAGATTTATGAGAGGCAGTTGGGCCCGGATCATCCGTCTGTGGCTACCTCACTGAACAACCTGGCGCTCTTGCTACAGGCTCAGGGCAAATATAGCGAAGCTGAGCCGCTCCACCGTCGGGCACTTAAGATCAAGGAGACGCAGTTGGGCCCGATGCATCCAGATGTGGCTACCTCACTTAACAACTTGGCAGGCTTACTCCAGGATCAGAGCAGGTATGTGGAAGCCGAGCCGCTATTTCGAAGAGCTTTGCTTATACGAGAAACGAAGTTAGGAGCGGAACATCCAAGGACTAAAACGGCACGGGCCAACCTCGATAACTTTCTCATGAAAAAAAGATCTTCTCTCCGAGACTAATAAATCAATATTTACAATAAACAAAGCGAGTGTTGTCCTGTCTTTGTTTAACCCAAACCTACTTTAGTTTGCAATCCCGTTATTCTTTCCTATATTTTTAACATCCCATCTATAAATATGCAAAGCCACGTCTGAGAGTTGGTCTCTCTAGTAGTGCTCAAGCAGAAAAACCAGAAGGCAATTTGCAATGATTGATATTCAAAATTGGTGGAAATACGTAACAGGTATTGGTGTTGTCGTTAGTATCGTTGCTGGTCTTGCAGCAATAAGCGGCTACAGTCTTAAGGACCTATTCGCTTCGTCGCAAGTCGATTCTAATATTGTAACTGTTCTGGTACATAGTGAGGGCGGGAAAGATGAATTAATTCTTCCTAGCAGAGGAATTGTAAAACTCATCTATGGCGATGCAATTATTCCAGAACAGATAAACAATGAGGGAGAAGCAACGTTTAAGCAAATACCCGATCACTTTTTTAATTCCAACGCAAAAGTAGAGATCCTTTTTGATGACCCGAAGGGTGAGCCGTATCGAGCAGTAAATCATGATTCAGCTTATCAACTTATAAAGGGACAATATATCTCGCTACCTGTTAAGCTCTATGGTTTAGAGGAAATAAATGGTATTGTAAAAGATTTTGAAACAGGTGAACCTATAAAAGGGGCGCGTGTTAGTGTGCAACGTGAAGAAACGTATTCAGATGAATATGGAGAATATACTTTATCGATTCCCCCAGAGAGACAAAAACAGTTTCAATCGATACGAGCCTCAGCGGTTGGTTATCATTTGTTTGAAAAGGACAGTATTCCTCCTCAGACGGGACGAGAGGTTCCAATATTAATGAAGCCCAAGGTAAAGTAACAATGCACAAAACAATTGTTTTAGCCATAATCATATTGACCTGGACATGTAGTTACTCTCAGCAAACAACCCTCAATGGGCAGGTCTCAATTCATAATAGCCAATACAATAAAGGCAAAATTGAATATGTAAAAGATGCCTATGTCAGCGCCCCTCAAACTACTCCGGATGACACTGATGAGGAAGGGCGCTTTGCTTTAGAGTTCGTCAGAATAGATGCTGGCAGCACTGTAAAGGTGAATATTGAAAAGGCTGGGCTTGAGGTTGTTAATTCATATGACTTGGATAGGGTTGTTGTTGGTAGGAAGTCATTGTTGAACATTTACCTGGTAGGGGAGGGACAGTTAGCCGCTGCTCAAACAGAACTTTATCAGATTGTAAGTCGTCAAAATCTCCCG
>JBOEGD010000009.1:0-353344 GCA_050633245.1 Calditrichia bacterium
GTTCTGTGTTCTGTGTTCTGTTTTTCATAGGAGGTAATCAATGAGTAAAGCTGAAGCCTTGCTACCGCAGCTGAGCGCTATTTTTCCTGCGGAACGCCTTCTTAAGCAAAGAGTCCAGCTTGCCCCCTACGAATCCGATGCCCTAACCGGCTTTCGCAGTCGTCCACTTGCCGTAGTTTTTCCTGAAACGCAAGCAGAAGTAATCGATACCGTGCGACTTTGTTATGAAACAGGGGTTCCGTATGTCGCTCGTGGAAGTGGTACCAGCCTCTCTGGCGGCTCTATGCCGGTAAAGGAAGGCATTGTAATCGCTTTAAATCGCTTGAACAAGATTAAACATCTCGATCCCAAATTGAAAGTCGCGGTTGTTGAACCAGGCGTTGTAAATTTAGACATTTCCAAAGCTGCGGATAAACACAACCTCTACTACGCTCCCGATCCCTCCAGTCAATCTATTTGCACAATTGGCGGCAATGTCGCCTTCAACTCCGGTGGCGCCCACTGTCTGAAATACGGCATGACAAGCAATCATGTTATTGCGCTGAAGGTCGTGTTGGCAGACGGCACAATTGCCGAATTTGGCGGCAAAAGCCATTGCGGGATTCTGGATGGCCCCGATCTGATTGGCCTATTTGTCGGATCTGAAGGTCTATTTGGAATTGCTCTCGAAATTACCGTTCGTCTTTTGCCAAAACCAGAGCGTTACTGCACCGTTCTTGCCGCATACCGAAGCCTGGAAGCAGCAGGCAATGCCGTGGCAGACGTTGTAGCATCCGGACTTTTGCCCGGAGCAATGGAGATTATGGATGCATTGGCAATTAATGCAGCTGAAGAGGCGGTAAACGCCGGATATCCGGCAGACGCAGCGGCACTGTTAATCGTCGAATTGGAAGGCGAAGCACAGCAGGTAGAAGTCGAATTCCGACTGCTTAAGACCGTTATTAAACAGTCCGGTGCCTATCAAATTCGCGAAGCGAAAACAACAGCAGAACGCACGTTAATCTGGAAGGGAAGAAAGAGTGCGTTTTCTGCGGTTGGAAGAATTAGTCCGGACTACTTAGTGCAGGATGGTGTAGTTCCGCGGCGCTTCCTTGGAAGGGCTCTATCTGAAATCGAGCAGCTTAGTCTAAAGCACGACATTCCGGTTGCAAATGTATTTCATGCCGGTGATGGCAATCTGCATCCACTTATTCTATACGACGGCCGTATTACCGGTGCTCTGGAGGCAGCTGAGACTCTTGCCGGAAAGATTCTTGAGGTTTGCATTCGCCTGGGTGGTTCAATTACCGGTGAGCATGGTGTTGGCATGGAGAAGCGTGACTACCTTCCAGATATGTTCAGTGAGGTTGATATAAATGCCATGAAGCGCATTCGCATGGCGCTAGACCCCAAAGAAATTTCTAATCCGGGCAAGATGTTTCCAGATGCTGAAGCAGCATCGTTACGTTTCTCAGGTATTCATCCGCTGGAAAAGAAAGGAATAATTAGCCGGGAATGAACTATAATCCAACATCTGTCGAAGAGCTTTCGAGCATTGTGCAAAATGCCAATCGTATTTGTAGTCATGGTAATCGCACCAAACAATCTCTTGTAGACTGTGAACAAGCAAGTGCTGTTGACATGCGCGGCCTTAGCGGTATCATAGACTATGAGCCTGATGAATATGTTTTAACAGCTTATGCAGGAACGTCGCTAAAGGAAATACGTGAGCAGCTTTCCGGAAAGGGACAATATTTACCTTTCGATCCGCTTTTTGTGGATGCGGGAGCCACGCTTGGCGGCACAATAGCGGCAAATAGCTGCGGGCCGGGTCGCTTTCGCTACGGTGGCATACGAGACTTCATTCTGCGAACCTGCATTGTAGATGGCAAGGGGCGTTTTATTCGTGGAGGAGAAAAGGTCGTCAAAAATGCGGCTGGCTTCGATCTGCCAAAGTTCTTTACAGGCAGCCGTGGTAAATTCGGCATCCTTACGGAAGCGAGTTTCAAAGTATTCCCCAAGCCGTCGGCCTATCTTACTCTTGAAGCACAGTTTACTCGTTTAACTACCGCTATTAACACACTCGTTCATCTATCCGGATCGTCGTTTGAAATGGATGCACTTGATCTTGTTCCGCTAGAGTTTGGAGTGCTCGTGCAAATCCGCTTAGGTGGTCTGGCCGCAGCACTTACAGCGCGTTCAGAAAGTCTTATTGGCTATCTATATGAACAGGAAGAAATACCCGATAGCATTACCACCTATGAAGGTCCGGCAGAAGAATTAATCTGGCGAACCTGTCGTGAGTTTCCCGAGCTGGGACTGGATAATGCGCTCATTTATGCCAGCGTCACACCTCATCATATTTTGCAGTTAGAAAAAGATCTCAGCCCAAGCAGCTCCTCGCGTCGCTATAGCTGCGCAGGCAACATGTTGTTCGCAACCACAAATCAACCAGAAGACGTTTTGGCTGTTCTAAAAGCGGCTAACTGTAGTGCCATTCCACTTGCAGGTTTGTCAGTCCCTTTTCTGCATAGCAATACGCTATCGGGTCCACTTTACGCACGTTTGAAATCGGTGTTTGATCCCGATTCAATTTTTGGGAAATTTTAATGCAGCATAGAATAAAACCAGAGAATAGCGGTATTCGCGCCGAAGAAATGTTACAGGCCGTTCAGGCGTGTGTGCACTGCGGATTCTGTCTCGCCGCTTGCCCAACTTATAAGCAGAGAGGCGAGGAGATGAATTCGCCTCGCGGACGCATCTTTTTAATGAAGGAAGTTCTGGAGGAAGGCCTGCAAATGGACGAGGCACGCCCTTATATCGACAACTGTCTCGGCTGCATGGCTTGCGAGCCCGCCTGTCCTTCGGGCGTTCTCTATGGCGAATTACTTACCGGCTATCGCTTTTTACAAGAGAAGAGACTGGATCGCTCCGGAGCCTCAGGTATTATTAAAAAGTTGCTTGCACACACTCTCCCCTACCCCCGCCGACTGCGATTCGCACTAAAAAGCGCAACGCTGGCCTTACCGATCCGCAATCTGCTGCCAGACAGCTTTCAACCATTGCTAAACATGCTTCCGGAATCGCTACCGAAAAAGGAAAGGCTTCCAGAACTTTCGCCAGCTAAAGGAAAGCGAAAAGGCCGAGTGGCATTGATAAGCGGATGTGCACAAAGCGTTCTTGCCCCGTCAATTAATACGACAACAATCAGCGTGCTAAATAAGTGTGGATTTGATGTGGTTGTCCCATCACGGCAAGGCTGCTGTGGATCTATCTTAATGCATGGTGGTGATGAGAAGGGCGCACAAAAATTAGCCGGAAAAAATTTGACTGCATTTCCGAAAGATGTTGATGCGATTATTACCAATGCCGCCGGTTGCGGCTCTGGCATAAAAGAGTACAGTTATTTGTTCAAAGGTCATCCACTTGCCGAACCGGCAAAGGCTTTTGCCAAAAAGACAATGGATATTTGTGAATTTCTTGCTGCGACAGACATCCGGATTGATGCATTGCCCTCTTCGGCGCGCTATGCCTATCAGGACGCATGCCATCTTAAAAACGCCCAGGGTATTAGCACACAACCGCGCGGTTTATTACAATCGATCTCGAATCTGACCCTTGTGGAACTGGCTGATGGCGGACTCTGTTGCGGATCGGCAGGAACATACAACCTCGAGCAACCTGAAGATGCCTCACGCCTTGGCAAAGCAAAAGTCGAAGCAATTCTGTCAAGCGATGTAGAGGGTGTTATCTCCGGTAATATCGGCTGTATTACTCAAATCAGACAGCATTTGGGAAGCAGGGATCTTCCCGTTTTCCACACGATTGAAGTATTGGACCGCGCCTGCAACTAGACTCCGGGGCATGTAGCTTTTCAAAAAACGCTGTTAATTTACTTACATCAAGACATTTTGGCAGAGCATATATTGATTCCAATCAGAGCTGCGATAGTCCTACAGTAATTATCAGAGCCACATGCTGCATAACCATGCGAATTACATGTTGAAATGACCTGATTCTTTATAAATAACAATAGTCATGTTCTTCCCTTCCGCTCCGCTGAGAGAGCGGGTAAAGTGTTTCCTGAGCGAAGCCAAAGAGGTGGGTGAGCATAAAATGGTAACTTTTCGCTCAAACCGTAAGTCGCATCAATGCGAAAAACGTTCCAAATTAGAATCTGACCTGCATTTTATATACAAATGCCGTAGTCTCGGCCACCTTCCTTCCTCCCCCTCGGAAATCATCTGTGATTTCCAGAAGATCGGATTGAGACTACGGCATTTACTTTATCATCCGTAAAGAAGTTGCTTCAAAAAAAAATCCTGTGTAATTTCGCTGCCACAAGAACAACAGGAGATGCAATGCAGACACGAGACGAACTCGCCAAACGCATATATGACACTGCACATTTAACCGGAACCTTTCTGTTGCGATCCGGCGCGACATCGCACGAGTATTTTGACAAATACCTTTTTGAAGCAGATCCAACGCTATTAAAGCCAATAGCCGAAGCCATGGTCTCGATGTTACCCGACAATTTCTCTGCGCTTGCCGGGCTGGAAATGGGCGGCATACCCGTTGTAACAATGTTATCTCAGGCCAGCGGCATACCTGCACTTTTTGTTCGTAAGGAAGCAAAAGCCTACGGAACCTGCAAACTCGCTGAAGGTGGAGACATCTCCGGCAAGCGGCTGGTTATTATTGAAGATGTCGTTACTTCAGGCGGACAGATTTTGCTGTCGGCAAAGGATTTGCGCGATCGCGGTGCTATTATTGATACGGTGCTCTGCGTAATTGATCGCGAAGCAGGGGGAAAAGAGAAGCTTGCGTCCGCAGGACTGGAATTGCGCCCCTTATTTACCATGAGTGCCATTAAGGCTGTCGTCGGAAACAAGACCTAAGAACAATTTCTACAGCGAACCATTTCCATAGAAAGAAGATCTATGAAAACAGACTATCTTGCCGGACAAGTAGAGCGTGAGCTTCGCTCGCTAAAAGATGAGTTATTGGCATATGAAGATGAGAAACAGATTTGGGAATTGCCTGAGGGTATTTCGAATTCGACAGGAACGCTGACCATGCACCTGGTAGGAAATCTGAGACACTTTATTAGCACAACGCTTGGCAAAAGCGACTACGTAAGAAATCGCAAGGCGGAGTTCGAGAGCAGAAACATTGCCCGAAACGAGATTCTAATATCTATTGATGCTGCAACTTCCGAAGTGCCCGAAGCAATCAGAAATTTAACCCCGGATCAACTCGATTCGCAGTATCCGATAGAGTTTGGCGGAGTGAGCATTAATACCGGAGATTTCGTGCTGCACCTGCTTGGTCATTTAACCTATCACCTTGGCCAAATCGATTACCATCGACGATTGGTTACGGGTAGCAATACAACCGTTAAAACGCTGGCGATTTCCAGGTTAACCAGCGCAGCTAAATGAAACAGATTGGTGAAGAGATACCCCATCTGGATTTAGGCGGAGATGGCAACACATTGCACTTCGCTCATGCCAATGCTTATCCACCCGGATGCTATCGCGAGTTGCTAAGCCTGCTTGGCGACAAGCATCGCATTTTGGCCTCAGAGGCGCGGCCGCTTTGGCAGGATGCCCCTTTAGAAGGTGACAAAAGTTGGGTCTCCTTTGCAGACGATCTTATTCGATTTCTGGATAGTAGAAAAGAATCCGGAATTATCGGCGTCGGACATTCTATGGGTGCAGTCGTTACGCTAATTGCAGCTGTCAAGCGCCCGGATCTGTTTAGTAAAATCATCTTGATCGAGCCGGTCTTACTTCACCGCAACCTTTACAGACTATCTGGCTTAATGCCGCTAAAGCTGCGGCGTTTAATAATACCTCCGATAAAAATCGCTGAAAAACGCCGTAACTTTTGGTCATCAAGAGAAGAAGCTTTTAAGTCTTTTCGTAAAAAGAAAGTTTTTCGTCTGTTTTCTGATTCTGCTTTACAGAACTACATTTCTTCAGGGCTAACGTCGACAAAAGACGGCTTTAAACTAAGGTTTTCACCCGAATGGGAGGCGCGGGTTTATGCGATAGCGTCCAGTTCCTGGGCGCTATTCGAGCAGCTAAGCATGCCTTCACTTTCCATCCGTGCAGAAGAAACAAATGCAATTTTTTCCAATTCCTGGCAGGAGTGGCAAAAATTAAATAACAATGGTCAATTCGTTACGATATCGCAAACCACTCACCTCCTTCCATTTGAAGTTCCGCAGCAGTTAAGCAAGCTCGTTTTGCACTTTATCGAATCCGGTCAGACACTTCCTTAAAAAAGTGCTTGAATAAAAAGCTTTCGCGTATTAGGTTTTTCGACTGAACCACACACCAATCGGGAAATTATCATGGGTAGCGAACTTTTATCAGAGGAAGTCCTTTGGGGCATTCCACTTTGGCGAGTATTACTTACAACGGCAATTGTATTTATTGGTCTGGCTTCACGAAGGGTCATTCAAGCACTGTTTCGCAACATTTTAAAAAGACAGGCCGAAAAAACGAGCATTCAGTGGGATAATGAGTTTGTTGAGTTTACTCCCGCTCCCCTGGCTGCACTTGTTCAGATAGCCATCTGGTTCCTGGCTGCCGCACTGCTGAAGCTGCCAACAGAACCATTGGATATAGCCACCTATGTTACACAAGGCTTAAAGGTCGCCATTTGGTTTGCGCTCGCCTGGCTGCTAATGCGACTGGTAGATGTGCTGGCAGGAGCTCTGGCCCGGGCGTCTGCCAAAACGGAATCCAAACTCGATGATCAGCTTATTCCACTCGTTCGCAAGACATTTAAAGTAGTTATTGCCGTAACAATTGGCGTAATGGTTATCCAAAATCTGGGATATTCGGTAACAAGCCTTGTTGCCAGCCTGGGCGTGGGAGGATTAGCACTGGCGCTTGCTGCGCAGGACACAGTGGCAAATTTATTTGGCTCAGTCGTCGTATTTACAGATAAGCCATTTCAGGTTGGAGACTGGGTGCAGTTCCAGGGCGTTGAAGGAACAATAGAAGAGGTTGGTTTTCGCACCACCAAGGTGAGGCGTTTCGATAAGTCGATGGTAACAGTACCAAACTCAACATTCTCTACCAACCCGATCACCAACCATTCCCGTCGACCGATTCGACGGATAAAGATGAACGTTGGCGTTACGTATGAAGCCAAGGCGAATCAACTAAAAGCGCTGATGGCAGATCTAAGAGAACTGCTCAGTGAACACCAGGGTATTGACCAGAGCTTCCACTTTGTTCACTTCACTGAATTCGGCGACTCCAGCTTAAATTTACAGATCTATTGCTTTACAAAATCGACTGTTTGGACGGATTTTCTGGCAACTCGTGAAGATTTGATGCTGCAAATCATGCAAGTTGTTGAGCGTCATGGTCTTGAGATGGCCTTCCCGACACGAACCGTATATTTTCGCGATGAGCGCTGGGGCGGGGAGAAAATTGATGAATGACAATTACAATTGACAATTACAATTGATCATTGATGTGAATTACATGTTGAAACTTTGGCTATACTTTAGAGACGAACATGTCGTGCTGGCACCTCGGCTGCGCTCGGTATAAACTCCATTGAAGGGCACATTTTCGTTAATTTAGCTGTAAAACTGTTTATCTAAGCGCCTCGACTCCGCTTGGCGCGACAAGAAAATTGATCTAGATTTCAATATGTCATTGACATCGTTAATCATTTTGACTTCCGACTTCTGACTTCTGAAGCATTAGTTCTCTGTTATCTTTTCAAAATGTTTTTGCAGCATTCGCGTGAGTTCATCGCGCTTGACAGGCTTGGTAATGTAATCGTTCATTCCGGCATCCAAACACTTCTCGCGGTCACCCTTCATCGCATTTGCCGTCATGGCGATGATGGTAATGTCCCGGTTTAAGACTAAGGAACTCGCGGAACGAATTGTTCTGGTAGCTTCCAGCCCGTCCATCTCCGGCATTTGAATATCCATAAAGACCAGATCAAAATCCAGGTTTTCCAATGTCTTTACTGCCTCTAAACCGTTTCCGGCACAGTCGACGGTAAACCCTAACTTCTGAAGCAAGCGGGTGGCAACTTTCTGATTAACAATATTATCCTCAACCAACAATATACGATTACCGGAAAAGTTCGCTGCATTCTTCAATCCAGGCGTTTCCGTATTCTTAATGATATTATTCTTTGTCGGCGTCGTTAGAAAGACATCACGCAACAAACCGGCTAATGCCGGCAATCGCAACGGTTTGCTCATCCAACCATCAAATCCCATGTTACGCAATTCCTCAGAGGAGGCACGTTGAAGCACAGAACTCAATAAAACCATCTTCACATTTTGGAATGCCGGGTTCGAGCGAATTTGCCCGGCCAGAGATTCACCATCCATCTCCGGCATCATCATGTCAAGAATTGCGATGTCATACAATTCATTGCGAGCAGCAGCATTGCCCAACATCTGTAAAGCATCACTTCCGGACTCTGCCTCATCCAGCACCAACGCATGTTTGGCAAAACATTCAAAAAGTAAACGTCGATTTGTTGCATTGTCATCAACAACCAGCATCCGCTTGTCTTTTAAAAAGTCTAATGTAAACTCTGTAGAGGCATCTTTCGAGGCTACGACTTCAAAGGTAGTCGTAAACCAGAAGTGCGATCCCTCCCCTTCACAACTCTGAACGCCAATTTCTCCATTCATTAGCTTAATCAGTCGCTGGGAAATCGCCAGGCCAAGCCCGGTTCCACCAAAGCGTCTTGTAATAGAGGCATCAACCTGCGAGAATGATTTAAATAAACGATCCAACTTCTCTGCCGGAATTCCGATGCCGCTATCAAACACATTAAATTTCAGCATGGCATGCTTGTCAGTAGATTCAACACACTCTATTTTTATGCGAACTTCACCGGAACGAGTGAACTTAATCGCATTATTGGTCAGGTTAATTAGAACTTGTCGCAGCCGACCTTCATCTCCTAATAAGAGCGGAGGTACATCGGGATCAATTTCACTAATAAGTTCAAGCCCTTTTTGCTCAGCTTTAAACACGAGTAAAGCTCCCAAATCTTCCATTATCGCAGCCGGACTAAAAGGATGCACTTCCAAATCCATTTTTCCCGCTTCAATTTTGGAGAAATCGAGTATATCATTAATGACCGTCAGCAGGTTCTCAGCACTGTTCTGAATTATTTCTAGGAACTCTTTCTGTTCCATCGTTAATTGCGTGTCTCGCATCAGACTCGCCATTCCAAGCACGCCATTCATCGGCGTTCTGATTTCATGGCTCATATTCGCCAAGAAGTCGCTCTTTGCCCGTGTTGCATCCTCAGCAGCGTTTTTTGCTTCAACAAGAGCCAGATTAGATTGCCTGAGCTCAGCAGTGCGTCGATTTACTTCAATCTCAAGTGTTTCATTATGTTTTCGAACAGATTCAGTTCGAAAATAGATAAAGGCATATACGAGCCCGAATAATCCCAACAAAACGAGAATTTTAAACCCCGCTGTTTCCCAGAAGCGTGGTAACACCCTGATAAACAAGGTTCTGGGATTGTCATTCCAAATATTATCCTGATTCGCGGCCTTAACCTGAAATGTATACTCGCCATAAGGAAGTCCGGTATATGTTGCAAATCTCCGATCGGAGGCCTGGTTCCATTCGGTTTCAAACCCGAGTAATCGATAGGCATAACGGTTCTTTTTTGTACTGGAATAATGCATAGCTGAAAAACCAATAGAAAATACCCGGTCTTCATGCGTTAGAATTAATGTGTCGGTGTACTGCAATGACTCGGCTAGATAAATCCTGTTTTTTTCCCCGAAAGGGCCTGGCTGAACCCGCTTTCCCAAGAGCTGCAAATCTGTTAATTGAGGTTGCGGTAAAAATGGATTATCGCTTAAATCAGAAGGATTAAACCGCGTCAATCCAAGTTCGCCACCAAAGTAAAGTTCACCTTTGTTATTCTTGTAAGTGGGGCCGATATAGAATACGTCTGTCGGGAGCCCATCGCGGGTATCGTACGATCTGAAATCGAGTTGAAGCGTTTGTTCATCAACCTGACTGCGAACATAGTGTTTGGTAATTTTAGTGATTCCCCGATGAGTAGATGCCCAGATGTTGCCGGAGTTATCTTCCAATAATCCAACAACTGAATTGTCGGGAAGACCATCGTGCGAAGAATAATGACGGTAAAAGTTATCGGCGGGATCTTCAGCCTCATTCTCCAGCAAATACAGGCCTTTTGCTGTGCCCATCCAGATGCTGCCAGAACGATCGGTCAGCAAGTCCAAGCACTGAGGGTTCACAGGAGAGCCATTCATCGAGGTTCCGGAATGTGCTGTAGAAAACACCCCGCTATCTATATTGAAGTAGTGAACGCCACCATTCCCGGTGCCGATTAACAAACGCTCCTCCTCTACCTCCACGATCGCGCGCACACTCAACATTTCCGTCTCGGAAATGGCAAAGTGTTTGAATGAATAGGTATTCAGATCAAGTAAATCAAGACCCGCGCCGGTCGCGATCCATTGCCGTTCTGCCGAGTCACGATAGAAAAGAAAAACACCCAAATCACTCAGAGTTGAATTATCCGGCATAAAATGTCGCCACCTCTTCTCTACCGGATTAAAAACAAATAGTCCTTTCTGGAAAGTTCCCACCAGCACGCGACCGTCGGGTGTAATTTGCAATGCCCAAACTTCAGCATCGCCCGGGCTAAAGCGACTCTTATCGTTTATTGAGGCATAAATTAATTTCCCGCTTTCTCCATCCAGCCGATTCAGTCCATTTGCTGTTCCAACCCAAATTGAACCATCACGGCCCTCCTCAACAGCCAGAACAGCGTTGTGAGTAAGAGAAGATTTACTGCCCGGCCAATGACGATAATTAGTAAACGGCTTTGCGTATAAATCGGCTCTGCTAAGGGTATTGCTTGCCGCTACCCAGAGATTCCCGGTAGCATCAATGGCAAACGTATTTATTAGCGTACTTTTTAACGAGAACGGATCTGCTACATCGGGAGTGTAAAACTGATACTGTTTATTGACTGTGTTGAAGTGAATAAGTCCGTAGTCCCTTGAAGAGATCCATAAACATTCGCTTTTCCCCTGCCGGATGTCTAATAAAAATGCCGGCTGCTCATCGTCCAGAATATCGAAAGCATCTGTATCCCCACTTTCAGCATCCACACACAGCAATTTCCCCATAGAGGCTATCCATATTTTTCCAGAAGCTTCAACACTAAGACGATGATAACCGATTGTTGAATCGGGAAATAGCCTTCCATCGGAAAACAAGGATCGCTTCCTTAACATCCGTTGCTCTAAGTCGAATGTGAATAAGCCTTTTTCATAGTCGGTCAACCATACCGTTCCTTGGCTATCCAATACGACGTCTGTGATATTCTCCAGAGTACCACCTTCTGTCGTCTGCAGCGACTTACTCAGATCTTCTAACGTCTCAGCTTCAGGACTTAGTAGAAAAAGTTGAGGTGTTTCAATACTTAAGAGTAGCAGGGTGCCATCAGACAGCGGGAGTGTTTTTTTGATCTGAGCCTCTTCAATAGGCTCATAAGCTTTTTTATTGCGGTAATTTGTAAAGATCTCGGTTTTAGGATCAAAACAACTAAGTCCGCGCCTTGAACCCAGCCACAGTTTACCATCTAAATCCTCAGTGATATGATAAAGGAATTCTTCGAAAAGCGAGGTGGAGTCGGTAGGATCATTTCGATAACTTCGAAACGTATAGCCATCATAACGGTTTAGCCCCACTTCTCCGCCGAACCACATGAAACCCTTTTTATCCTGGTGAATGAAATAGGTAACAGCAGAGGAAATACCGTCTTCTGTGGTTACCTCTTTAAATTTTAAGTCAGGGTGGGGTGATTGCGCAAAACAAATGGTTAAACTGCTAATGAATAGAAGCAGTCCAACCAGAGGAAGATGCCGATTAATCTGGAAAGTAATCAATTTTGAGGACCTGCGAGATAAAAGTGTTCAAGAAATTGGGGGCAGCCCTTTCTCTTTGAAGTATCGACCAGAACCTAAAAAAACATAAGGCGTTACGCCATAAATACAGCTTCAAGAAACCAATAAATTAAGTTTAATAAATAGTCTTTAACAACGCTAAACCTCCGCAGAGAATTGATCTTCAACGGAGGATTCCAAAGCGTGTTTTGAGGAGATTACTTAACGAACTAAAACCATTTTTCGCGCATTGACATATTCACCGGCCTTCAGGCGATAAATATACACGCCACTGGCAACAGATACACCACTATCGCTGCGACCATCCCAAACAACAGCGTGAGCTCCGGTGTCGACCTTGCCGTCTACCAAACTGCGGACGCGTTGGCCAAGAACATTGTAGATATCAAGCGTCACCGTACTAATTTGCTTTAGCTGATAGCGGATAGTCGTTTCAGGATTAAACGGGTTCGGATAATTCTGATCAAGTGCGAATTCCAGAGGCACCAATGGTATTCCATCGCTATTGGCAGCTGCAAAATCTTCATCACCAAGAATGATACGCAGTTTGCGAGTTGTTTTGCCTGCCATCGCGATAGCCAGATCATCGCCATCTCCATAGGTAAACCTCCGCTCAACATCCATAACGTATCGCTTGTAGTTCGATGGTAACTGTCCTTCTTCATTAAGATGAAGCTGAACGTTTCCAGAGGCCGTGTTCGATCTTAAATCCAATTCCCATACTTGACCAGCAGAAGCAACAGGCTTCAGATTTGCTGCATAGCGTGTGCTATCTTCCGCTATGCTCAACTGAATGTAGTCGCCAACATCCGGCGGCTCATAAATATCCAATTTATCCAAGCCATCAGAAGCAGCCTCCATGAGCCCTACAAAATTATAGCTGTCTTGCAATTCGCCGTTGCCTGCCTCAAGTCGCAGCAGATATTCCTTGTCTGGATTAATCACGAAAACAGGCGTCTTGTCTACACCAGAGACCGCCTCAAGTGGTGGAATACTTATTAATGTGGCATTTGTGGCGGGGTTATACAACCAATAGCCCTCATACGGCTCCAGGATCGCTTGCTCCGGCACGTACTGTTGTCCATCATAAAAGACCGGTCCGTCGGGTAATTGCGCCGCCTGAACGCTTTGCCAGGCCACCGGGAATGCCCAGGGATTCGAAATCTGATTCCATCCGGGTTGAAGCTGAATTTGCAGTGGCTCTGACGTATTGCTGGACAGGCCACTTTCATAATCAAACCCACTTCCTTCAGCTGTTACCAGCCAATAGGCTTCGCCCGGACGTAACGGTTGATTTAAGCCCGGGTGTTCGACATAAGCACCGGCTTCATAGCGAAATAAGCGCCAGCTATACGCATTGTAATCGCCATAGTCATCGACGAGCTGATTGAACATGGAAGTGCCCCCTGCCGTAAACGGCACGGAGATCATGCGATGTGTTCGTTCTGCCAGCGGTTGCGGCGTCACCTTTCGATTGACAGCCACCCTCAAAATGGCAGGATTATCTTCCGGGTCTCGCGAGGGAAAGGTTGCCTGAAGATTTCCGGCCGTAAACAGCAGATAGTATTCAACGCCACGCTCGGTGACAATACTCGATGGAATATCGGGCAGAAAACCGGCGCTTGTCGGCGTCACGGCTCCAGCGGTAAACTGCCGCTCACCGCCCTTGCGATAAAAGACCTGCAGCGTTTGCGGAATGAAATCCGTTGGCGTTTCAAAAAAGATGATTGGCTTGGAACCAACGCTGGGCGTATCATTTTGTACGATAAAGATTGCACCGGCATCAATTATCGCCGGGTTGGGGAACGGATCGAAGCCACTTTTTATGGCCTTGTCTCCGCTGATTCCCCTGCCAACGAGCACCTCACCTACAACACTGCGCAGTTTTGTCTGTCCGGATGTATGGGTTTGAAATCCCATATTCAGTCCGGAGCGCTTTAATTTCTTTGATTGTGCATCCATGCTGCTTGTTAGCAAGACACAGATTGCAATAAACCAAATGAGTCTGATAGTCATTTCGGTTCGTCCTATTTCTGTGCCTTTAACGTGGCGGTTTTAATTTTATTTTTAGTTTCCAGCTGCTCGACGCGCTTACGCAGCTCATCATTTTGCTCTTTTAGCTCCTTCATAGCCTCGATGAGGACACCGACCATGTTGGCATATTCAACGCTCTTATAGCCATCTTCGCCGGTTGTTACAAGTTCGGGAATGACGGCCTCAACCTCTTGAGCAACGACACCAACTTTGGTACCATCGGGAAAGTTACGATCGGCAAACTCGTTGCGTCGCCACTCATAGATTACGCCGCGCAATTTCATAACGGCATCAAGCGCATTGGGAAAGGTAACAATGTTTTTCTTCCAACGCCGGTCACTGTGATAGACCTGTCCGCTACTACCGATTGTGCCCCGCACATCAAGGGTTTGTACTGGCGAGTCGGTACCGATTCCAACTCGTCCAAGTGGCATATCGATAGACATTCGTGTTGATGTAGCTGTTGTCTGCCACAAAAACGTGTCATCGGTGTCACGATAAAGCATTCCATACGCCGGAAACGCAGGTGAATGCATAATGACCGGGCGAATAGAATTTGATGATCCACTTTCATACATATACATCATCGGGTTCAATGCACCAAAATTGTTGTTAAACGTAATTGTACCGTCAACGTACATGTCTCCATTGAAGTAACCGGCCCAGTTTACGCTTCCACCAAAGGCATTACCAATAACACCATAGTTGGTTCCGGGTCCGTTAGCTGTTGCCCTTACTCCAGCCGCAAATGAGGTAGTCAGATTGCCGTCGGCATCTGCACGAAGACCGGTAACAGAACCGTCACCAGATGCCCGGCCGTCTAAAGCATAAACCACATTTCTTCCACCATTTACTTCACCACGAACACCAATGCCTATAGTACCTGTGTTATTCGAAACACCGCGAATTGCATAATGAAACAAGTCGCTATTTGTAAATGCGATATTTTTCTCACCGTAAATTGCGGCAGAGTGATTCGTCGCTGTAGCATCGACTGCGTGAATTCTATTGGTAGGTGATGCGGTTCCCATGCCCATAAATCCGGAAGTTCGATACACATTGCCACCATTCAACGTCCACGGAGAAGAACCGCCAGAGAATGTAACAGGTCTCCACACACCATTGGCAAATTGAAGGACATTTCCTTCAGAAGGGGTGGCAGTACTCAACGTTTGATTCGCCAAACCAACTACAACAGGATTAGGATAGGTACCGGTCAAGTCGCCACCAGCGTTACCACCGGGCGGCAGCGAGACACCGGCATCCAGCTTAGCCTGAGTAACAGCACCATCGGCAATATCAAGAGTATTGACGGCATTCGTCGCAAGCTCTGATGGACCAACTGCGCCTGCCGCAATTTCCAGAGCACCAACGGCATTGGTGGCGATTTCCGAGGCACCAACGGCATTGGCGGCAATTTCAAGTGCACCAACACCATTTGTGATTATCTCGGACTGGCCAACCGCATTAGCAGCAATATCAGAAGCAGTTACAGCATTGGCGGCAATTTTGCCGGTTGTAACCGCATTATCCGCAAGTTTCGCATTATCAATTGCAGCTTCAGAAATTCCTATTTCAACGGACGGCCCGGTAGGAAAGGAAATATCGAGATCAGAATCCGGCGATGAAATGCTTTGCACACCGCCACCAACCATATCAATAGAAATGGTATCACCGGAGGTAGATACAGATGTTCCGTTTCCACCGGCAATAACAACATTGTCGAATACACCATTTACATTTGTTACCAGCTGATTGGGTGCAATTTTGGCTGCCGTAACGCTGCCATTGGCCAGCTCCGATGTGCCTACAGCGCCTGCGGCAATCTCTGCTGCGGCAACGCCATTTGTTGCAATTTCAGATTGTCCAACAGCATTCGCAGCAATCTCAGAGACACCGACTGCATTTGGTCCAATTTTTTCCGCCGTAACCGCATTATCTGCCAGCTCAACATTGCCAATAGCGGCAGCAGCAATTCCGGGATTCGGATAGGTTCCCGTTAGCGAACCACCTGCTGATCCACCCGGTGGCAAGGTAACACCTGCGGCAAGTTTTGCCTGTGTAATGGCACCATCAGCGACATCACCCGTTGTGACAGCATTTGCTGCCAGTTCTGATGTGCCAACCGCTCCGGCAGCTATTTCCAGAGCACCGACACCATTCGTTGCGATTTCGCTTTGTGCAACAGCGCCAGCAGCGATTTCCGAGCTCGTCACAGCATTCGGCTGGATCTTAGCTGCGGAGATAGAATTGTCTGCCAACTGTGCGGTTCCAACAGCACTATTGGCAATACCCGGGTTGGGATAGCTTCCGGTAAGGGCACCGCCTGCGGCGCCACCTGGTGGTAATGTAACTCCAGGAGCAATCTTTGCCTGCGTAACGGAACCATCCTGAAGATCGGTTGTCGTTACGGCATTAGCAGCAATCTCGGATGTCGTAACTGCATTGGCTGCAATCTCGGAAGCGCCAACTGCATTGGCTGCTATTTTTAAAGCGGTAACGGAGTTAGTCGACAGTTGAGCAGTGCCAATGGCATTCGGTGCAATACCCGGGTTAGGATAGGTACCCGTTAATGAACCACCGGCTGCACCGCCGGGTGGCACGGAAATTCCTGCTGCCAGCTTGGCCTGGGTAATTGCGCCATCGGCAACTTCAGCCGTATTTACAGCATCCGTGGCAATCTCGCTCTCACCGACAGCATCGGCGGCAATTTGTGAGGAAGTAACGGCATTGTCTTCAATTTTTGAGGTGTTCACAGCATCATCCAAAAGCTTTGCCGTAGTAACAGCATTGTCAGCAAGCTGAGCTGTTGCGATGGCGGCATCGGCAATTCCCGGGTTAGGGTAACTACCCGTAAGTGAACCGCCAGCGGTTCCGCCAGGCGGCAGGGAAATTCCTGCTGCCAACTTATCTTGTGTTACCGCGCCATCGGCAATTTTCCCAGTGGTTACCGCATCACCGGCGAGGCGTACTTCATCAATGGCCGCTTCGGTTATGCCAAGAGAAACTGTTGGTCCGTTCGGATTGGTAATATCCAGCGTGCCGTCAGGGTTCGAGACTCCCTGAACACCGGTTCCACCACCACCAGTTCCGGCATTAATAGTAATTGTATTTCCGTTGGAAGAAATTGTCGCACCACCAGTAGTGGTAATCAGAACATCATCCTGAACTCCGTTAACGCTCCGCACTAATTGGTTCAGACCGACTTTATCTGATGTAATCAGACTGTCGGCAAGATCTACCGTTGCAATTGAGGCATCCAGAATCGTCAGAGAATTAACGACGTCTTCAGCAAGCTGAGGATTCGGGTATTCACCGGTTAAGTCACCACCGGCCACTCCGCTTATTGGAAGTGATATATCTTCGGAAAGTTTCGACTGCGTTATGGAGCGGTCGAGTATTTTACCAGTAGAGACAGCAGAGTCGGCGAGCTGGGTATTGGTAACAGCATCGTTGGCAATTTCTGTTGTGCCAACTGCGCCGGATGCGATTCCCGGATTCGGATAGGTTCCGGTCAGCGAACCACCTGCCGTTCCGCCTGGCGGCAGAGTAACACCGGCATCAAGCTTAGCCTGGGTAACTGAACCGTCGAGCAATTTCACTGTAGTTACTGCATTATTTGCCAGCTTATTTGATGTAACAGAGGCATCCGAAAGCTTGGCGTTTGAAACGGAGTTAGTTGCAAGCTGTGTTTGTCCAACCGCTCCGGATGCAATTCCCGGGTTAGGGTAAGTTCCTGTGAGGGAACCACCAGCTGTTCCGCCCGGCGGAAACGTAACATTCGGATCCAGCTTGGCCTGGGTAACCGCACCGTCAACAATCTTTGTCGTTGAAACGGCATTCGTAGCAATCTTGCCTGTAGTTACAGCATTCGCGGCAATCTTCGCATCGGTTACAGAGTTATTCGCAAGTTTAGTGCTGGAAACAGCCGCTGGTGCAATAATTGGATTTGGAAAGGAACCTGTAAGATCTCCTCCGGCAGCGCCGCCCGGTGGCAAAGTAACACCCGCATCGAGCTTGGCCTGAGTAATCGCGCCATCGGCAACATCTTCAGTATCCACGGCACCAGTCGCAATTTGAACTGGTCCGATTACATTCGCCGCAATGCCCGGATTCGGATAAGTGCCGGTTAAAGAGCCGCCCGCGGCTCCACCCGGAGGCAGCGTTACGCCTGCATCAAGCTTAGCCTGAGTAATTGCACCATCAGCAACCTTGGTTGTTGAAACAGCATTGTCTGCAAGCTGCTGTGAGGTAATTCCAGCATCTTTAACATTAACTGTGGCTGTCGGTCCATTTGGGTTCAGCACATCAATCGTATTATTCGTATTTGAAATACCCTGAATTCCCGTGCCTCCTCCCCCACTGCCAGCTGTAATGGTTATTGTATTTCCTGTTGAAGAAATAGTTGCACCACCGTCAACAGCAATGGCAACATCATCATGAATTCCATTAACACTTTTTACAAGCTGACCCGCTGAAATCTTAATGGATGTAACTGAGCTGTCAGCTAAATCTGCCGTGGCAATTCCACCATCCAAAACCTTAGCCGAGTTAACCGCTCCGTCAGCAAGCTTTGGTGTTGTAACCGCACCATCGGCCATGTTAACGGTAGCGACGCCGCCATCAGCGATTTTCGTTGAGCTTACTGCAGCATCAGCCAGCTTGGCCGTCGTTACCGCAGCAGCATCTAATTGATCGCTGCTAACAGCCTGCTGAGCGATCTTATTACTTGTAACTGCATTATCAGCTAAATCGGGTTCTGTAACCTGTCCGTCAGCAATTTTTGTCGTTGTTACAGAATTGTCCGCCAGTTCACTTGCTGTAATAATACCAGGTGCGAGCTTGGCAGTAGTGACTGAATTGTCTGCCAGGTCTTCCGTTGCAACCTCGCCATCGGCAATCGCATCTGAGTTTACCGCGGCTGTTGCGAGCTTGCCAGAGCCTACCGCACCATCGGCGATATCAAGTCCGGCAACGCTGCCGTCAACAAGCATGGAGCCATCAATTGAATTTGGTTCGGCGGTTTCAACATATCGGTTATCGGTGAAATCGGTGTTTAGTTCTATATCCGTTTCGTTTACACGAATACCGGTTCCTTCGCCAACAGCGATCAAAACCGGGTCGGAAGTTCCTCCGCCCACTAATCCATTACCAGCAACTACTTCGGATAGCCCCTGTCCTTGAGAAAGGTTGGCAGTAATTGTTAGCGTATTTGCGCTATCAGTAAGCGTCACGTTCGATCCGGCACGAATTTCAACATTCTCCGAAAGTCCATTTACGCTTTTCACAACCTCACCAGGCACGAATTTCAATGCGCTAATGCTGCTATCCTGCAGCATATTAGCTGAAATGGCTGCCGCTTGTCCCTCATTTACATAGCGTGAATCGATCAACGTGGTATCAATCGGGCCTGCCAGAGCGTAGCTTGCGGTATCCGCAACTTCCGCACGAGCCGCAATCCCTGAACGCAAACTGTAACCAACGCTGGCAAGTGGAATACGTGGTGTAAACTCGGGATCAACGTCCAGCGTAATGCCAAGCCAGTATGGGGCCGTAAAATCAATTGAGGCACCAAAAGGAACGACATCGCCTAAAATGGTGAAGAATAAGCCGTCTTCTGTCGTCAGTTGCTTCGACTCAGTCCAGATAGACGTTCCGCCAGCCTCGCCGGAATAAAGCTGAAAGGTAAATGAGTATGTGCTATCGGATACCGGAACACCAAGGCTGTCGGTAATCACACCCTGATAGGAAATGCCTGCCGGTATTTGTGCAAACGAAAGAACTGATGTTAATAGCACCAGAGTAATTAAGTGAACGTAGCGAACGCGCATGGAAAACTCCTCCTGAAATTTGCATAACGGCTCATCCGCAGTGAAAGCCGCTTGTCGCTCAAACAAGTATTGTATGAAAGGATTATTTCGATATCATGTAAAAGATCTGGACTTATACTACGAAATTCGCACCAGATAGAACCTTGCCCCGCATCACTTGCAGCTTTTTTTCGCTCAGAATTATTGATTTTTGCCGTCAAGAGTGCTGTGAACATGTGCTTCATGTTATATCAGAGATGGTTTAGCGCGAAAACATCTCATTAATTTTTTGTGGGAAGATAAATATTATTTATACATACGGTAAGTGCCCGAATGAGGTAGGATAGATATTAATTCGAGTCAATTCCAATAAGCTTAAACAAATTTCTCCAGATGCGTACCTGGCTCTCGTGGCTTGTTTTACTCCACATCATTGCGCGGCCTTTATCATTCAGAAAAATTCCATCTTCAAAAACCACCTTTCGAATTTTTTGAAGGCTTTCTAATTTCGCCTGCATCGCAACTACTATCGGCTTATCCGCAACGACTTCACATATATTCTCAATTCTTCGTGCCTTCTCCGCGTCAATTTCAGCGATATCACCTTCCGTTATAACCAGCGTCCCTGTTGCATGAAGTGCAAGATGTTCGACCAATTCATCCGGAACGCTTTCTTCGGGAAGAAGGTTGAACATCATAACAGCGAGTTCGTCATCAATATCCAAACGATAAACGTCGATATCCATGACAGAGCCGGCATCACAATCCAACCTGTCGACTAACGCGTGTAGGCATTCTTTTGTTTCGGGGACCAACAATAGCTCTACTATTTTCATTTTCGAATCAATCCCTCTACGGTCTTGCTGATTTTTTCCAACTCAATGCGCTTGAGCGGCAACGGCTTTAACTCCAGATGAGGTTCGATAAAGTTTTCTTCACCCATAGCTTCACCCGAGCCGTCATAAGACGGTGCACGTTTAAATATTGAGGAAAATGAGCCAAACAATTTACTAATGCTGCTTCGCTCTTTCTCTTCCCTAAGCAATTCTTCAATGTATGTTTTTTCGCCGATCAGACCATTGCTTAACAACCTTTGCAGCTCGCCGAGAATATCTTCGTTTTCATCCGGCATTTGCAGCAGCAAATCCACAATAGTCTGAGACGCTTCACAATGCTTACAAATGCGGTGCTGAAGGGCGGTTAAGGACTCTGGCGAAACCATTGGGTTTCTTATCAGTTGGGTTGCCAGTTCCGGAAGGTCAGCAAACAAATTCTCCAGCTTCATCAGCTTCTCAACGAGGGCAAAGAGGATTTCCTGATTTCCATCTGAAATGTTGCGGTCCACATTCTCAGCATTTATAAGGCGCGTTTGGAAGCTGCCTCTGGGCCAAAAAGCCAGTTTAAGCAGTGCCTGAAATCCACGAAGATCCTGATATTCTGCAGCCACAACTTCGCCTTCAATAAAAACGACCTGCCCACTGCGTTGCCCATATGAAAGAATAAGCTCGACATCACGATGACTGCCCTCAATCATCTGAACAAGGTCAATTAAGCCGTATTCCTCAACACTTCCCTGCCAGTTCATCCCTTCCACCACTGTAGATTGCACGTCGGTATCTTGTAAAACCTGCGTAATCAATCTAAAAAAGTCAGTTTTGGAGGCAGGTAGCGTAACATAATCTACCAGCGGTAAAGCCAAAAAGTTGGTTAACTCATCACTGTCCGGCAATACCGCAACAATCGGGATATAACCAAACTTATTTCTCGTAATTATGGTCAGGAATTCAGCGCTTTCTTCAAATCCGGCACGCCAGATAAAGGCAAGATCAAACAGATCCTGGCGACAAGCTTCCAGCGCTTCTTCAGGATTTCCAACAATCGTTATCGAGCAAATATCTTCCGACACCAACTCGCGAATTTCCCGTATAGACTGCTCATCTACGGCGTATATCAGCACATCATGCACGCTTAGCCTCCTTCGCCATATTCTGCTCAGCCTGCTTCAACTGATACATCAATTCAATAAATGAATCGAAAGAATCGGGCACGACTGGCAATACATCTACACCATCAGGCACACTAAAGCGTTGTCGTAATCCAATAACATCATTTTTTGTATCCTGTGAGTGCGTCAATCCGACCACATAGGGAATAGGATAAATTTGCACCAGTCGTTTAAACAGATAATTTATAAACTCGAATTTATCGGGTTGTCTGTTATCTAATAGCAAAACACAGCCAATAAGGCTTTGTGATAAGCGATCCAGCACGGAAAGAAAACTTTCTTCGATAGAAGCACCAAGAATTACCATGGACAGATTGCTGCCAAGAGATACGCGCGTAAAATCGAGTGACTGCATCGTTTTCACCGTGGTCTGTTGGTTTCCGGCAATCGTGCGAACAAGTTCATTTCGTCCAGAGCTTGGTAAGCCAAGAATTGCCAGTGTCCCCTGTTTGGCACCCTGAGGCATCAGAGATTCGCGAATGAAGGCGATTTCCTCGGGCTTGAAGCGGCGTGGTGGTGGCTGAATTTGCTTACTTTCACCAGCATAGCGTAGGATTCCGGCAAGATGAAACTTTTCGAGTGTTGCAAGGCTTTTACGGGCAGACATCGGACTGTGTACCAAAACGTCCCGCAGCGTTTTGTAAGTGCGCACGGCCTGTAATAAGCGTGCTTCGGGACGCGAAACCTTTAAGCCCTGCTTGCTGGAAACGAGCTTTAGTTCCGGATTATCGGCACCGATCTTTTTGCAAAACCGATTTATCAGCGTTTCAGTATGTTGGGCCTCTGCAAGCAATGCCAGAGTAGAAGCACTGATTGGCGCATATTCTTCATCTTTTTGATAAGCACGAATAACAAAAGCACCTTCGCGCATTTGCAACGTTTTTAGCACGGCATCTTCACCGGTTAAATTTCCGCTGAAGGCGCTAATAAGGTGCCCTTGATAAGTGCGTAGCTTCGCGTTTTCACTGCCATTTTTAATCTTAATCTTCAGGTTCTTCTTTTCCAGAAGAGCATTTTGTAACACTTCCTCCAGAGAGAATGTCTCAAGCGAGCCATGCGTTAGATACTCACGCTGCACGCGGCGCAATTCGTTCTGGCGATACAACATCATCTTGGTTGTAGCCACAACGCGGATCATCACATCCTCATCATCATTACCGGAAATAACGCGCTTTACGCCAAAACGATAAAGTGTTTCCATCTGATCGGGATTAAAGTTTTCTCCATAAACCAGGGTAGGGACGCGAGAAAAGATATTTCGGGGCAATCGTCCTTCCAAAAGCAAACCCGGATGCAGCACCTGCACGTCCGGAAGCGTTTTTGTAGAGCGATCGAGTAATTCACCAAGCCCATTAAATGTTCGTGTATAAAAGCCGGCATCCTTCAGCATTGTTTCCAATAGCTGAGCGCCTTGCAAAGAGGGATCACCAATATAGATGAGATATGACATAGACGTAAAAGCCTTCGTAAATGTGGCCTGGAATCAAATAGTATCCGGCCGTGCGGATTGACGTTTTAAATATGCGGCAGCCATATCATACGCCGCAATTCCAAAAGCTACGCTTACATTAAGCGAATGTTTAGAACCAAACATCGGGATATCGAGGGCACTATCCACATGCGGGAGCAGGCTATCCTGCACACCAAAGACTTCATTTCCAACGATCAGGCAGCAAGGGAAGGTGTACTTTGCTTCCCATAGTGTTTGCGAAGGCTCCGTTTGCTCCAGAGCGTATACCGGTAAACCGGCGTCTTTCACCTTTAACACAGCGTCCAGCGCGTTCTTCTCATAGCGCCATGGCACACTGTCTACCGAACCTAAAGCCGTTTTTTCAATTTCTCTGCGAGGCGGTGTGCCGGTAATTCCACAGAGTATTAACTCTTTTGCACGTATCGCGTCGGCCGTACGAAAGATTGAACCAACATTGTGCAAGCTCCTAATATCGTCCAGAATGACAGTTATTGGAAACCGTCGGGCTGTCTTTACCTCGTCCCCCGAGAGCCTTTGCAGGCTGATTTCATCGATTGACAGCTTTTTCATAGACGCTCTAATTTAGCAACACTTTCGATGTGATATGTGTGCGGGAACATATCTACCGGTTGCACTTCTAAAATTTTATACGCTTTAGCCAACTCAGCAAGATCCCTTGCCATGGTAGCAGGATTACAGGAAACGTAAACAATACGCTTAGGCGAAAGCCGTAGCATTTCCTCAAGTACATCTTTGTGCATACCTGCGCGCGGTGGATCACATATCAGCACATCCGGCGGGTTATCCGCATGATCACGCAGCTGATACCGCAAATCTCCGGAAACAAATTCGCAGTTATCAACGCCGTTTAGCTTGGCATTTCGATAGGCATCTTTTACGGCATTCTCAACAATTTCAAAACCAACCACACGCTTTGCCTGCTTTGCCAAAAAGATGGCGATGCTACCCGTTCCGCAGTAGAGATCCCAAATGACTTCACCGTCCAGTTCAGCGTATTTGGCTACCGTTTTATACAACTCCAGTGCCTGCACAGAATTGGTTTGAAAAAATGAATCTACCGAGATCTCAAAAGTCAGATCGCCCAGCATTTCAAAGATAGTCTCACTACCCCGAATAACATGGAATTCACTTCCGGTCGCTACCTGAGCCTTACCCGAGTTTATAGTATTAACTACACCGCTAACCTGCGGAAAAGCTTTACATAGCACTTCGGCATAGCGTTCTATTTCCTCGGGAATTTGTTTGGAAGTTACCAGGTTTACCAGCACCTGGTTTTTGGCAAATGACTGTCTTAGCACCAAGAAGCGCAAAACACCTTCATGAGAACGGAGATGATACACCGGCACATCGGATGTGCGAAAAAAATCTTGGGTAAGATTTAATATCCCGTTAAAAACATCGCCCTGCAAATAACATTTTTCTACATTCAAAATGCGGTCGAAATGACCCGGCACATGAAACCCCAAACCGAAATCTTTTTTTATGGTCTCATCTTCAAGCTCTTCAGAGGTTAGCCAGCGGCTATGCGTAAAGGAGAATTCCATCTTGTTGCGATAACTATAGATTGGTGACGCGGGCATAACAGGATGAATAATATCCGGAAACACTTTGCCGATATGGTGAAGTGATTCTTCAACATGGGCATGTTTAAACAAAAGCTGTTGCTCATACTCTACATTTTGCCACTTACAACCACCGCACACGCCGAAATGCTGACATGGTGCTTCACCACGCAGCTTCGAAGGTTCGAGGATTTCCAGGGGGTATGCTTCTGCAAAGCTGGACTTCGCTTTGCGAATGCGGGCTAATACGCGATCGCCGGGAAGGGTATTCTGAACAAAAATCACATAATCATCAAGGCGGGCAATTCCCTTACCGCCAAAAGCTACATTTTCGACTGTTAATTCCAGCTCTTGCCGGCGCTTTACTTTTTTTGCCATAAATAGTTTACAGGCGGGCGGTAAGCGTTACTTCAACTCCCTCCAACGGCGGCTTAAATACACAAACTCCTCCGATACAGACTTTTCCTCCGCGCCGTGTGCCTCCAAATAGTGTCATATCAACTTTGTCGAAGAGGCTGAGATCGAGCTGCAGTCCGCCCCAAACTTTTTTACGTGTTCCATCGTCTTCTGCCAATCCAGAGCGCAGATTTTCCGGCTTCGTTGTTCGCTCGCCAAGGAAAGCAAGTGTCCAACCCGGTGCTCGGCTGAATCCAGCTGAAAACAGGTGGTTGTAATATTGCGGATTTTCCACGTAGTTTGCAAGATCTAGTTTTACATGTTGATGCTCATATACCAGCTTCAATGAGTTGTAGTCAGACAGACTAACTCCGGTGCTAAACACACCATTTAGAAAGCGTCCATCGATATCTTTCTGTTGGCTGCCAGCCAATAAGAATTCCCATTCGCGATCGGTATCTGTAGTCCACTCAAACTGCGAATAGACCTCTTCGTAAATACGTGCACCATTTTTATTGTCGGTAATGCTATAGTTTGCTTTTAAGATTGCGCCATCGGCAACCGGAAGCGTAGCCTCAACCAGATACCCCTCTTCACTATTGGCATTTTGAATTAGCTGACGGCGATTCAAAAGTGTAAAGAGGTGGTCTTGGGAAACAAGAGGCGGATTGTTATACGGATTTGTATTCGGTTTTTTGAGGCTCTCCCCCACCGGGTCTTCTATTTTAAACAGATCATACGATTTATATTCCAGAGAAAAGCTCACCGAACCCAACAAAACATTTGAGTTCAAATAAAGAGCCTCTCCATCAGGAGCACCATTAGCGGTTTGGCCCGGCAAATACTTCCGCGCGTATTCGGCGTAAAAGTCTCCATAGTTGGTATTCACCTGCGAGAACAAAGAGCCCCACTGCACCTGATCTTCTACCTGATCGAAATGCGTATTGACAGCTGTTCCACCAACCTGAAAGCTCTTGTAGGCTTTAACCCGAACTTCAGCAGCTTGCAAAAAGTCTTCCCGAACACCAGACAGCAAAACCGGCTGACCAACCATTGCCTTAATGTCGATCCGCTTGCCAAGATATTCACCATACAAGCCATCGAGCTTGGTATCATAACGCAGCTGACGTTCTTCGTACATCCGCAGCGTTAATCCACGTCCCATAAGCGTATAGTTTGTACCGCCACGAACACGCCAGGTACCGCGATTGTATTCGAGGAAGCGGTGTTCGAGGGTCCGGCGCACAGCCTGATCAGGGTCAAAAGTTTGTGGAGGAAGATGCATTTCCATACGAGCGCCAAGGCGCCAGTTTTTATAGCGTAAATTGCCTTCCAGCCAGTTCGAGTAAAAATTACGCGTTCCCTCGCGGGCCGTATTGATAAGAACTTTTTGGATCTCATCACTGTTATTGTAGCCATTGTCCAAACTGAACGTCACAGTATAGTCTACCTGTGCCTGCAAGAAGCCTGGCAGCAGAAAAGCTGCTATAAGGAAGCTGACTTTGGCGATTTTTAAGCGCATGCCTTAACCTTCTTCTTTATCCAGCAGTTCAATAATGCGTTTTTCGAGCTTCTTCTCATCACCTTTACGATAGCCGGTGTGCGTGTAGACGATCTTGCCTTCTTTATCGATCAGTACCGTATGCGGCGGGTTTTCTCCCTGATATAGTTTGAAGACCTCGCGGTTGGTATCGAACAAAATCGTAAACGGAAACTTATTGGAATTCACTACGCTCTTCACTTTACCAACGGTTTTCGTATCGTCGATTGTGATGGAAAGAATTTGCAGCCCTTTGTCCTTATAGCGCTTGTGGATGCGCTTTAGCTTCTTCATTTCCGCCAGGCAGGGTACACACCAGGTTGCCCAGAAGTTTAGAAGGATAGGACCTTCGCCAATATTTTCAGATAGCTGATAATTTTCACCATCCGGGTTCGGTAACACAAAATCCGGGGCATTGCCACCCTGTGCGGCAAGCGGACGTGCTGCCAGCAGTATCAGCAACAACATAAACAGAATTTTTCGCATTGGTTTAGCTCCTCACTAAGTCAATTCAAAATTGGGCGGTTATTCAATAATAATAGACCATACAGATTGTAACACCTCACGATCGGTGTTGCGCTGCAAAAAGGCAACAACGTGTAGATCTTCACTCCAACCTGCTCCGGCAGTGAAATCGAAGGCTACATCGACAGATTCTCCCGCAGCAAGTGAAACAGGTGTTCCCTCTGCTGTGGGATAAAAGGCTCTAAGCACATCTGTAAAATTCGTGTCTCCATTCGTCCCCGGAGGGTCTGTTGGAGGAAATGAAATTTCGCGCTCAATCAGGGCAATCTGTAGCGTAATATCACTACCGAGGGCATCCAATGCAGTAGCGCGGATACGTCCCTTCAGTTCAGCGAAGTCTGCAAAGGATTCATTATAACCAAGAATGTCGAGTGTCGCGATGGGCATTTCAGCGAAGCGCTCGGCAAAGCCATTTCGCATATTCTCTTCCAAGTTAAAAAGCGTGGACGGCTTTATTCCATCCAGCATGACAAAAGGAATAGGCGGAACGCTGTAGTATTCAATTCGCGGAATAATATCATCTGCCGCTGCCAGAAAGAACGGATCGGTTTCACCGGGATAGTTAGGGTGATATGCAATTGAAGTAGCCGAATCGACACCAACTTCTTCAAGAAGCGCTTCAATAATGTCATCAGCACCCGGACAGGGTATGCAGTTCGTATTTGAAAGATGTTCGACCAAAACGTGGCGAAACGGTTGAATATCGCGGCTGATGGTCAGCGTTTGCCCGTTAGCTATTTGAATCGTTTCGCGAATAGATTCACGTCCACCCTTAAAAACAATTAGATCATGTGAGCCGGCAGGTAAACCGTTTAATGAAAGCGGGGTGCGTCCGACCGGCAGCTTATCAAGCAGTACGAGTGAGCCTGCCGGATTGGTTTCTACAATCAAATTCCCATCGCCAGATAAAGCCGTCAGATCTACATTAATGCGCGCAACTTCGCCTTCTACAACCTCTGCACTGTTCTTAAGAAGCTCGAATCCCGGCAATAGCAATTCGATCTCTCGGACACCAGACGGAATATCATTGAGCAGGGCCGGTGTTTTCATACCGCTATCTCGCCCATCAATAAAGATGCGGGCACTGTCTACATTGGTCACAATATCGAGTCCGCCAAACGTCGGGTTGGCAAAAGCGATCACGCCGTCTTTTGTTGTGCATCCCGAATTGAAGAACATTGCAACTGCCATCGAAATAGCGATAAGAACGGAAATTATTTTCGGAAAAGAATGTTCTTTAAGTTCATACCACATTACTTCACCAGCAGCATTTTTTGTGATTGTCTGAATCCCGCGGAGCGCAGCTCATAGAAATAGATTCCGCTCGGAGCAGAGATACCATTACTATCCAGTCCGTTCCACGTTACTTCATACGCTCCCGCAGCCAGCGGCTCATTCAGCAAAATTGCTATTCGAGCACCAAGTGCATTATAAACGGTGACTTGCACGTTATTACGTCCTGCTCCCGCAACTTCAAATGGAATAACGGTTGACGGATTAAAGGGATTGGGGTAATTGGCCAACAGTTGGAAATTATCGGTCAGTGCTGCCTCGATTGGCTCAACACCGGTTGGTTCTGTAGTCGCAATAAAAGTAATTTCGGTGAACTCGGATGTATCATTAATATTTTCGACGCGCACTGTCACTTCTGCCGTTCCACCGAAGTTAAACACCGAAGGTATATTCAGGTGAAAATCGCTGGTATCGCCGGCAGAAAGTGGCGGAACACCAAAATTCACGTCCGGCACGCTAATCGTGTCTACATCTGGTGGATAGCAAAGCAAGCCATTGCACATCGAGCTGGACCAGCCTGCAGGTAATATATTCACCGTTCGGATAATGCGAATACTAATATCCTGATTTGTTACATTTACGATATCGCCATAGATATCAAAAAACTTTCCCGGCATACCGCTTACCATCTGTGAATCTGCGGTAAACGTAAACGTCTGGCTTTGCCCCATCAGTGGCAGACCCAACATGGCTACCAACAATAAACGTTTCATAGACAATCTCCTGATATATTAATGCCATTTAAAAAAGTAGAACGCTTGAACACAACCCGGGAACAAGCGGTAGAATCTTCTTAGTTATTGTCCGAAAGTGTAGAGACAGCATCCTTCAGTGAAGCAAGCAGTGCGTCGTCGAGCACACGAGCCTGCGTCCAAATACTGTTAAAAAGAATCCGGCATGCAGCTGCAATAGATTTATGCTCAATAGCAATCATCGTCAGTTCACTTGAATCGGGATCCGGTGAATCGAGTGCAAACATTACTGCCTTGCCATCGAACACCAACATTTTTACCGGAAGCGTCTCTGCCATGCGAGCCTCATGCCCATTTTTTATCTGTTCCAGCGTATAAGTCGAAAGTAGTGGTATCGTGCGCAGCTCTTCATGCTCGTAAATACCTCTGGTAGTACCACCCTTTTTTACAATGGCATCTTCAAAATGATCCTGCTCTTCCAGTTCGGCAATACTATTCCAGGCGTAAGGTCCCTTATTAAAGGTCAGCAGTTCCACACTGGTTTGCTTTACAAGACTGACATACTTTCGGTGAATCAAATTCTTATCTCTGAACACTTCAATATAGTCTTCACTATTCTTACGTAGCTTACCTTCTTCGAAAACAGGTGTAAAAATGGTTGACAGCTTTTCAAGCACTTCAGTTTTACGCAGCGCCTCAAGCTCATATTGCTTGCGCATTCGTCCAAATGCGAGCTCCGGCTCTACCGCCTGATATACTTTTTTAACCCCTACCCTGCTCTCGATACATATACCGCGCTGAACCATTTTTTGCAGCACTTCATAAATCTTCGTTCGCGGAATATCCACAGTTTCCTGAAGCTCTGATGCGGTAAAAACACTTTTGGTAAGCAGCGTCATATAGACCTTTGCTTCACGCTCGGTGAGGCCGGCGTCTTTGAACGCGTCAATATGTTCTAAATGATCCATCGATTTTCCCAATTTGTCTTGTTACCCCTCTACAGGGTAAAAGATATTCCGTTTCGGGAAAATATCAAGTAAAATTATGTTTGTATAGAAAAAATATTTGCGGCATCATGCGAGTGAAACCGAAAACGAGGCTATAGAATACGGAGAACAATCGATGTTAAACGTCAGATGTCTTACAGAAAATCTTATGCACTAAAATTCGAACTCCATGCATTCGGATGCAATTCTTGAATTTGGAAAAACCTTTTGTGCCTCTGCCTCTATTGAGCGAAGCATATCATCGTCATGACTGGGGTCGTGATGAAAAAGTAGCAGCTCCTTTGCACCGGATTGAATTGCAACATCACAGGCCATCTCATAAGTGCTATGACCAAAGCCTTGATTTTTTTGATACTCTTCAGGGTTATACTGTGCGTCGTGAAAAAGTAGATCGGCATCCTTGGCAAAGCCCACCAGTTTCTGGTCACCACCAATGTAGCCTTCCGTGTCTGATGCGAATACAATCTTGCGGCCTTCCAGGGTCTCTATCTTGTAAAAGAACGAGCCTCCTTTGGGGTGCATATAGTTGCGCATACAGCTAATTTTGGCCAGCCAGCCCGATGCGGGCGTTTCATTAACATGATGCAGTTCGAAGTGATCCTCATAAAAATAGGAGATCGTCTTTTCAGCGAGCTGATAGAAATGCTTTTTAAAGGGTAGATCTTCCATGCTAACCGGAAAAAAGGGCGGATGCATAAACGTGGTTAATACATCTTCAAGATCGTAATCTAAAATTCGCGGGCTTAAGAAATGCAGTTCTGTTTTTGGCATATACAACATTGCGAAATAAGGAAACCCAACGATATGATCAAGATGCATATGTGTAAAGAAAAGGTGGTATTTCCACTTCTTTTCATCATTATTCTTGGAAAACTTTTCTTTGATTAAGTCCTGGCCCAGCTTAATAATGCCGGATCCGGCATCGAAGATGAGCAGGTGGTTACCAATGTCGACTCTTAAACAGGTAGTATTTACGCCAATTGAGCTGGCAATTCCGGAAGTGGGAGAATAGCTTCCTCTCGCGCCGTATATTTTGACCCTTAAATGTGGCTTGCTCATGCGAACTCCCTCTCGGTTAATACAGCCATCGGACTATTGTCGCGACTCCAGCTTATTAATTTCATCCCGAATTTTTGCAGCATCTTCATAGAGCTCTTTTTCGACCGCTTCCTGAAGGTCTTTTTTCAGTCTTTCCAAACGATCATTTCCAGCTTCAATCTGGCGCTCTTCAATGTCTTGCATTTCATCTGCGCTGTATGCACCTTTTTGCATCACTTCATCTTCAACAAAGATTCGAATGTCCTGACGAACCGCCAAAGCAATGGCATCACTTGGTCGCGCATCTATTTCATAAAGTCGGGATTTACGTTTTACCTGAATTATTGCATAATATGTATTGTTCTTCAAATCGGAAACAATCACGCGCTCAATCTTGGCATCCATGGCTTCAAGCATGTTTAAAAGCAAATCATGCGTAATGGGACGCGGGGGCGCGATGTTTTCCAGCCCAAGGGCAATCGATTGGGCTTCATACTCACCGATTATAATCGGCAGCGTTTGTTCACCGCTGATTTCTTTGAGTATAACCCCACTAGACTGAGATTGAGTGAGAAATAATCCATTAACTTTAACTTCAATCATGTTGCCCTCTGTTTGGCTAAATTCAGGAAACGTTGCTCACATTTCAACGCCGTTACTAATTCGGCGCAATTTAGCCCGCTATAGATGGTTATTAAAGAACTTTTTAACAATTTAAACATTGATGCAGGTCAATTTGACAAAAAAATATGCGACTCGCCTGCATAAAGTTTATACTATCGGCGATTTACATAGAAATCTAAAATCTGGCGCTTCATATTAAACGGTTCAATTGCATTGAGCCTGAGAGCTTCCACCTGACTACCTATTTTTAGTTCATCTATCGGAACAGAACTTTCGCACTCAATTAATGCTTCACAGGGCAAATGCCCCAGAATCTTTGAGCCAACCGTTTCGATGCCCAGCAGCGCCGCTTCATTAGAGAAAACCTCTACCAAATCCGTGAGTCGCGTGCGCGTATAGTCAGGAACATTGCAAAGCATTCGAACAACTTTCTTGTCCGGACGATCATCCACAAAAGTGTTAACTTGTTTAAGCAAACGCGAAATCTCTTCAAAAGTCCAATTTCCGTGCATTTCCCCATTTTCTTCTGCGTCCAAACGTTCGTGCACTTTGCTTAACTCATCTATCAACTCGATGTCTTCGGTATCAAAATAAATCGCAAAATTCAGGTGGAATAATCTTGCACCAACAACTGCAACGCCGACTTCCGGATCAAAATCGACAGATCCAAGATCAGGTTGCCACTCCTCTTCGTTCAAAAGCTCCGGCAGGTTTAAGTGGTGAAATTGTCGAAATACGCGAAAATCTCGCCGCTCACGATTTCTGGCGGACTCACCAAATAAAAATATCGGCAGCGTTCGTTTCGCCAGGAGTTTATTTGAGAATTCCTCTGCTGCCTTTTTAGCGTGGTCCATTTCGGCGGCGCAGAATGGCAGAAAAGAGACAAGGTCTAAACTTCCCAGGGCGGAAAGCTCTTCGTCTCTTTCACTTAACCTGACTCGCGAAAAAACTTCTTCGGCAATATTTAACGACGCGGCAACAACCTTTTTAGACGGCCCACAAAAAAGTATATTTGTGCGATCGTAATAGCTGTTCGGATGCACATTTACAAGTCTACAGGAAGGTGTATCAGAAATTCTTTTTGCAACGGCATCAATGATGTCTGCATCTCGTCCCTTGCTAAAATAAATTGACGCAATTAACGAACTGTCAACTGTTTTGGCTTTCAAGCGCTATCTTTCCGCTTTTTGATAGAACATCTTCATATAGCCGAATATACTGCGGAATTATGAAATCTGAATGAAAATTATCTAAAGCATGTTTACGCGCCTGCCTAGATAATCGTTCCTGCAATTCAGGATCTTTCAGTATTTTCAGTGCATACTTACTCATGGTTTCCACATCGCCCACGTTGGCATGATAACCCGTTTCTCCATGGATATTTACTTCCGGTAAACCACCGGCATTACTCGTAATACACGGCAGACCACACGTCATGGCCTCAAGAGCAGCGAGTCCAAAGCTCTCGGTATTACTCGGCATCAAAAAGATATCGCCAAGCGCGAGAAGATAATAGACATCGTCCTGTTTTCCGAGGAAAATAACGTCCGAGTCAATACCAAGCTCCGCAGCCCGCCTTTCGGCATGCGCGCGATCGGGACCGTCACCGATTAATACAAGCTTCACCGGCATCTCCTTACGAATTCTCGCTGCAACCTCAATCGTATCCAAAACGCGCTTTACAGGTCTGAAATTAGAGAGGTGAATAAGTATTGGTTCGCCACCGGGAGCCATGCGTTCCCGAATCTTAAGACAAGCAGCCTTTTGGGAAGGATTCTCGCGAATAAAATTATGAATAACATCGATGGGAACGGTGGGCTGGAACGTGCGCAAGGTTTCTTCGCGTAGAAATGCTGAAACAGCTGTTACCGCATCGCTCTGATTAATACTGTGCTGCGTAATTCGCATAAACGAAGGGTCGGCCCCAACCAGCGTTATATCCGTTCCGTGGAGCGTCGTAATCACAGGAAGCTGTCGCTGTTCCTTTATCATATCCCGAGCCAGGTAGGCCGAGAGCGCATGCGGAATCGCATAGTGCACGTGAAGTAAATCGAGCTCCTCACGCAAAGCGATATCGGCCATTTTTGTAGCCAACGCCAACGCGTAGGGCGGATATTCGAACAGAGGATATTCTGTTGTAACAACTTCGTGAAAAAAAATATTGCTTTGAAAACCATTCAGGCGGTGTGGCAATGCGTAGCTGATAAAGTGGACTTCATGACCAAGAAGAGCCAAGTTCTTACCGAGTTCCGTTGCAACAACACCACTTCCACCGTAGGTGGGATAACAAGAGATGCCTATTTTCATGCGATTTCTTCTATGTCCTTCGCTATAATGACCTGATTGCGGCCTGATTTTTTAGCGACGTAGAGAGCTTGATCTGCAAAGGATATCAGTTCGGTCTCAGCAGGAGCATCTTGTGGAAATGATGCCAGCCCAACACTGATAGTCACCTTCCCCATCGGCTGAACTTCTTCCCGAAAAAATCCGGCTTCTTCAACCTTTACCCGGATCCGTTCTGCCAGTGCTGCGGCACCACCCTGGGTTGCACGCGGCAAAATGATTGCAAACTCCTCGCCACCATATCTGGCTACAATATCGTTATCCCGCACCGACTTTTTCAAGATATTACTTACTTTTCGTAAAACATCGTCTCCCGCAGGATGTCCAAGCGTATCATTATAGTTTTTAAAATGGTCTACGTCCATTATCAAGAGCGACAGAGAGGAGCTTTCGCGACGAGCGCGAGCCAGCTCTTCTTTCAGGCGCAGGCGAAAAAAACGATAGTTGTGTAGACCCGTCATGCCATCGGTATAAGACATTTCACGCAGTCGTTCGTAGTTCTGGGCATTGTGAGTGGCAACAGACAACATATTTGTGAGGATACCGAGGGTTTCAAGATTTTCTTTGGAATAGGGTTCACCTTTGAAGTTTGCCCCCAGACAAACCATGCCGATAATATCGTCATTGCGAAGCATCGGAGAAACAACTTCAATTTCAGCCTTTTGAAGCGCCGCACATACATCAGCAAATTCCTCGGGTAGTTCACTTAATTGCAGCGCTTTTTTCTGCAGCTCAAGATAATGAATCAATCCGCTGTGCCTCGAAAAATGTAGCTGACTGAGTATATCATCGTTCATTCCGCGCGAGTCGATTACAGAAAAGAAGTCTTCATCGGCTTTGGTTGCCTGCATCATAACAGCGTTACGCGTACCAAAGATACCCAATATATTTACCAGCGCCTTACGCACCAGCTTGGGAAACTCCAGCTGGCCCATTACGCGATAAGAAACCTCGAATAAGTTATGAAAATCGTAGAGCTTGCGCTGTAGCTGCTTATTTGTCTTTACCAAAACGGAGTTCAGACGACTAATTTGCTTGTTCGCGTCATCAACCTCAACAGTCCGTCGCACCAGAGTATCCTGTAAACTTTTAATGCGCAGCATATTTTTAATGCGCGCAAGCAATTCATCGAAGTCGAAAGGTTTGGTAATATAGTCATCAGCACCAGCTTCAAGAGCTGTGACCATATCCCACTTTTCCTTTTTGGCTGTCAGCACGATAATCGGCAGATAAGATGGAAGCTTCTGATTGCGAATCCTTTTAGTAGCTGCAATGCCGTCCAACTCCGGCATCATCAAATCAAGCAAGATTAGATCCGGCTCGTGTTCTACAATTTTTTCAATAACTTCGCGGCTTTGCAGGCAGCTACGCACATCGTAATCATGACGTACAAGATAAGCCCTTAGAAGCTTATGAACAGACTGCTCATCATCTACAACTAAGATGCGTGGTTTACGCGATTCGCCGGTATTTGATTGATTCATTAAATCGATTCCGTTTTTACATTACCCTGTTTGATTCGCAGATCAACAGACTTATATTCGTTGAATATACTGACAATTGCAGAGGATTTACATGAATATTGCCAAATCTATGTCTGTAAGAGCGGGGCTCAGGCTATTAATATCGGGTCTTACGGTGGTTATCTTAGCACAATTTAACTCCTGTAGCGGTGATGGATCTACAAATGTAGATCCAGAAAATTTTCCAGACAGCAATCTCAGCTGGAACTTGCATATTCGCCCCATTCTTCAGGATAACTGTGCAGTTTCCGGTTGTCATGATTCCGGAACACAGCAAAATGGATTGGATTTGCAGGCCGACCCACCTACGTTCCAAAGTAATAATCGTCTGGTTGTTGTCCCGTTTAGCCGTACGACCAGCTTTTTATATGCAATTTTATTCCAGGAAACAGATGGTATACCGAGAATGCCGAAGGAACGTGGAGCTCTAAGTGATGCGAAGGTCACTGCAATCGGCACGTGGATAGATGAAGGGGCGAATACGGCGAACTAAGAATGACAAATAAGCGGTGAGCGGTGAGTAGAATTTGCCACTTGCCTTAAAAACAAAATCCAGAACAAATTTGCCCTATTCACTTTTCACGTTTCACTTTTCACGTTTAACAACCCAGAACTCAGAAGGTAGCTACAGACATGAAGGTCCAAGCACAATTATTTAAGGGCACACGCGATTTCCTGCCCGAGCAAATGATCAAGAGAAATTACGTCGTATCGAAGATCAAAACGGTCTTCGAAAAATACGGATTCGAGCCTCTGGAAACACCAACTATTGAAATGTGGGATACGCTTTCCGGAAAATATGGTGAAGAAGGTGATCGACTGACCTATCGATTTACAGATCGTGGGGGACGCGATGTCGGGTTGCGCTACGATCTCACAGTGCCCTTTTCGCGCGTGATGGCAATGTATCCGGAACTGCCAAAACCTTTCAAACGTTACCAAATTCAGCCGGTTTGGCGTGCAGACAGACCGCAAAAAGGGCGTTTTCGCGAGTTCTATCAGTGCGATGTCGATGTTGTTGGCAGTGACTCCATTATTGCTGATGCAGAAGTTGTTGCTGTTATCTCTGAAGTGCTGACAACTCTCAACTTCAAGAAATTTGCCATTCGCATTAATAGCAGGAAAGTTTTGGCTGGAATTGTGGAAGCCACGAGCGCCGGAGCCGATAAAGAAATGGATGTCTATCGCTCAATCGACAAGCTGGATAAAATCGGTATCGAAGGCGTTAAAAAAGAGTTGGAGGAACGCGGCATTAGCAGTAGCTCCACCGCGACTATTCTCGATATTCTGAAAATCGACGGCGATAACGCTACCAGACTTATAAAAGCTACCGAAGCATTGGCGTCTTCAGAAATCGGTATGGCGGGCATTGCGGAAATCAAAGAGCTCTTTTCCCACCTGAATGGGTATGGCGTTAAAGATTCAGATTTGCGCTTTGATCTTACGCTTGCCAGAGGGCTAGATTATTACACAGGAATTATTTGCGAAACCATTGTGGAAGAGCCAAAAATCGGCAGCATCACAGGTGGTGGGCGCTACGACAATTTGATTGGCATGTTCAGCAAGAACTCTATCCCCGCCACCGGCAGTTCGGTCGGGCTTGAGCGCATTATTACCGTTATGGATGAGCTGGATATGTTTCCGTCAAACTTGAAGACTTCCACGGAAGTGTTGGTAACGGTATTTAACACAGACTCGCTCCCCTATTCCATTAAGGTAGCAAAGAGACTACGTGAGGCCGGAATTAATGTCGATCTATATACCGGAACCGTAAAACTTGAGAAACAAATGAAGTTTGCACATAAGAAACAAATTCCATTCGTAGCTATCGCCGGGCCAAATGAAATTGCCATTGAAGAAGTGGTGATAAAAAATATGGGCACAGGCGAGTCAAAGAACTTTCGGCTTAACGAATTGGCGGCAGGAGTAGACAAGACATTGGAAAGATAATTTCCTTGACTTATTTGATCGCGTTTCTTATTATTTGTCCCGGTTCGGGGAAGCCGCAGAATATCAGCATTTCTTCTGATAACGTTCCCTACTTGTAAAATTTTGTTATAACGACCTAATGACTTTTTGTGTCGCCAGTAACTCTAACAGATTATTGCATCGCTATATTCAGCTAACCTGCGATGCAGAATCGATCTTGCCTCTAAAATACCGCGCACTTCGGCATTTGTTTACATATGCCAATTCTCTCACTCTGGTATTACCCAAATTACATATTTCCACGTCGAATCGCATGGAAACCAACCCAACTTTTTCTTTTCGACATGCTACGTCAACTTTTTTGAGAGAAGTGCGTTTACTTAATGATATGAGCAGGACAAGAAGGAGTCATCAACAATTCACTGTTTGTGTTTAAAAGAATTTAGACTGACTATCTTTTTCAACCAAAAAAGATTAAGACAAAATGAAAAATATATTGAAATACATTATTTTAGCACTTCTATTATCTTCCCTGGCAGTTCATGCTCAGGCAACTGGCTCTACACAGGCCCTTCAGGATAGCTTTATTCATTTAAAAGGGCGCAACGGTCATCTGTTTTTTCCCGTTGAGTATGCCAGGCTAAGAATAGAATTATCTGCCCTCGAGAAATCCGCATCAAATTCCAACTGGAATTCTTATAGAGATCAGTATGAGGATCTTGAAAAAGATTTGCAGCTGTGGTTAGCAAACTCCAGCCAGGCAGCGACCAACACCTCTTCAGCATTAGATGCTCGCTCAGAAGCAGTTTTGCTGAAAGCAGAGCAATTCGCAGAAGATTTCTTCCAGAAGGGCGATAAGCAACTTCAAAAAGCTGCAGCCTATGTTGCAGAAGGGAATATTGGACGTGCCGAAAAGCATGTCGACAATGCCAGAATACTGTATAAAAGAGCAGAGTTGGAAGCAGTCAGGAACAATCTCATTGGCGAGGTTCGCATACTTATTCATGAAAGCCTCGATTTGAAGGCAAATGAATTAGCGCCGGAGGCCTATGCAAAGGCCAGACAAATGATGGAAGAGACGGAACAAATGGTCCGTTTGGGCAAAGGTTCGACCGTAGACATTTCTTCGCAAAGTCAGCGTTTGGTTAAGGCAGCGAATACGTTGTTACAACGCGTCCAGACGATTCACCCGCTCTATAAGGTAAAAAGTAATATTGAAGGCTTTCTGGTTAATCTGGAGGGCAATTTAGCGCTTGTAGCCGAGGAATTGGACTTACTCCCCAATTCCGGAGCAAATGTTGATGATTTGCTAAATAATATGCATCAGGCGGCAAAGAATCTGAATAACGAAAAATCCATCCTGATAAAACGAAACCGTCAGCTGGTTGAAGAAAAGCAGGAGCTTGAACAGGAACTTGCCCAGTATCGGGATAAGGCACGGGTTCGGCAACAGCGACAGAATGAGATCAACCGTTTTAAGGCGCAGTTGAAGCAGCACGTTTTACAAAACGACAATAAGCTGACCGTTTTGTTAGACTCGCTGGCCTTTGAAGAAGAATCAGACGCACTCAGCCCCATACAGCGTGCCCGGTTGAATGAACTAAGCATTGCGCTACAGCATCTAAACATCCACGGTCTTGAAGTGCGCTATATCAGCTATAGCACATCAACGGTATCACTGTATCAGCATCTTGCGGGCAAACGCGCAGAAAAAATTCGCGATCACTTAAACAGCCTGTTAAACACGCGAAATGGGATACAGGCTCAGGGAATCGCTTATCAATCCGACTTCTCTTCCCAGGCAACGATAGAGGGGCGTGTTGAGTTAATTATTGACCTGGGTGAGACAGCTGCCCCCGGCTATATCTCCACCGGCTACAAGAACGACTCCGGCAGTTCTTTTTCTGAATAACGCTAAATATAAAATGCATCCTCATAATGGCGTACGGCATATCCTGCGCCTTTGCTATCCACAACAACAACGTCCATCCGAAAGCTCTCTTCACTCCCCTTCCACGTTTCTATGAAAGCCTGAGCCAATCGATAAAGCTGTCTTTGCTTACGCGGAGTTACGCGTTCTTCCGGTCTTCCCATTTTGCTACTGCGTCCTGCCTTTACCTCTACAAAAATGAGTGTGTTGTCTTTGCTGACAATCAGATCAAGTTCGCCCCGTCCAATTTTGTAGTTGCGATAGCGAATGGAATAGCCTTTTTCGATAAGATATTCGGCTGCAATAGATTCCCCCCAGGAACCGACCTGTTTATTGTGATCTGCCATGTTTTCTCCATTGTATGAAATTACTGCGGGGGAAGAAATAAAAACGGGAGGAACCGCCTGTTTACGCTATAACTTGAACAGGCGGATAGGAACAGGAGCGTGGCTACCTCTTTTGAGCGGCACTCAATTCTTTGTAAACATTACCAAATGTCTCTCTGGCCAAGGCATGACTCGCGTTAATTTCAGTCTTCAGGAACCACGTTCCGGCATCCCCTTTGTAGAATTCAATCATTTTATCAATCTCGGCGTCGGTGGCATCTTTATACATAAATCCAGCGACTGCGGGTAAAACCGCGGCCATCTGCGCTCCCATCAGTTGCCTTACCTCATCAGTGGCGGCCAGAATGTCTGCATCACTCATTTTACTCTCAGCGGGCAACGCTGCATTCAATGCCTTTAGTGAGGACTCCTGAATGACGCTTACAAAATCGGTTGCAACACTAGACAACCCCAGTTCTTGAAAATAGCTGTTCACCTTTTCAATGCGTTCCGGGTTTGGTGCGCCAGTTTGCATTACCTCCATATATTGCATTAATGGTGCTTCGCCTTCAGGAGAGTTTACAAATCGTTCCATTTCACTTAATCGCTTTCCGACAGGACTCTCAAGCCAGACGATGGTTGCCGCCAGATGCTCGGCACTGTAGTTTTTAGAGAAATGCTTTTTATACGTTGAGGTAAGCGCCTCGGGGGTTATTACTTTTTCAATCACGCTATTTACAAGCGTAATTTGTTGCTCTCCCAGCTTATCTGCCATTGCGGTAAGGTTACTAGTCATTTGCGCCTGCATATCATTGCCGATACCGGCAATCTCTACATCTACTTTGTCCAGAATATAATACTTTTCCAGCATAGCCGTTTGTGAAGCCGCAATCGGTGCAGGTGTTCGCTTGGTAGCTTCATTCACAATCTTCTTCTTACCGTCTTCAGCAGAGTTCATAGTCTCTTGTTTTGTTGCCCCACAGCCAAGAAGCAGTAATAAGGCAATAAAAAATGGGAACAGTCTCATCGTCTTCCTCCTCAGGAATCTCGATTATTTGCAGATTACAACACGCCGGTGGCGAGCAATGTTGGCTTCAATATATATTAGAATGGAATGACAGAATTTGGAATTGTGGTGATCGGTCAATTTTTCTCTTGCACCTTTGTAAATCAACCAAAATTTTCACAACTCACAACTCACAACTCACGGGATTGCTTAAACGCCTTCAGGGTATTCTTTAGCAGCATGGCAATCGTCATCGGACCTACACCGCCCGGAACCGGTGTTATGTAGCTGGCAACCTCTGCCGCCTCTTCATAGGCGACATCGCCCACCACACGATAGCCTTTTTCATTGTCCGCCTCAACGCGATTAATGCCGACGTCGACGATAACCACGCCTTCTTTTAGCATGTCTTTGGTAATAAACTGCGCGCGTCCAACAGCAGCGACCAAAATATCGGCCTGCCTCACGTAAGGTGTAATATCTTTTGCCGCAGAGTGAACAATGGTAACCAGCGAGTTACCGGTTTCATTCTTTTGCACCATCATGTTGGCAATAGGTTTACCAACAATGTTACTCCGACCGATCACCACAACGTGCTTGCCTTTAGTCTCAACCTTGTAACGCTTTAGCAACTCAACGATTCCGGCGGGGGTTGCCGGAAAGAAAGTGGATAGACCAATCATCATGCGGCCGACATTATATGGATGAAATCCATCGACATCTTTATCCGGTGAGATGGCTTCAATAACCTTCTGCTCGTCAATATGTTTAGGCAGCGGTAGCTGTACCAATATACCATGAATTTTAGGGTCGTTGTTCAGCTCCTCAATTTCAGCGAGCAGTTGCTCTTCGCTAATATCTGAAGGTCGCTTACGAGTGTCTGAGAAAATCCCCGCCTTTGCACAAGCTTTCCCCTTGCTGCGCACATAGATTGAAGAAGCAGGATCTTCTCCAACTAAAATAACAGCCAAGCCGGGGCGACTTTCTTTAGTTGACACGGCTTCTACTTCCAGCCGCACCTCTTCACGAACTTCAAGTGCTGTTGCTTTACCATCAATGCGAATTGCCGTCATTTTCCCAATCTTTCCGATTAAAATTGACCGTATAAATTTTTTGAGCCTTGCCTGTCAGTTCATTTACCTCTACAACGGCACCGTTTAGCTGCTGTAAACCATGCGCCATTTTGTAGTAGACATGAGACTGCATAATGAAGCGTTCGATTGCTTTATCGGTTTCCATGCCGATTACAGAATCCTGTGGACCGGTCATACCGGCATCTGTTAAATAAGCCGTTCCACCGCTTAATATCTGCGGATCATTGGTTTGCACATGCGTATGCGTTCCGATAACTGCCGTTGCTTTTCCGGCCAAATGGTATCCCATCGCCTGCTTTTCGGCAGTCGCTTCAGCATGGAAATCTACAAATACAATGGGGGTTTCTTTAAGAAGTCGCTCAACTTCTTTTTTGCCCAGCGTAAACGGACACTCAATTGGCGACATGAAGCTTTTACCCTGTAGATTGACAACGCCTACTTTTACGCGAGAATTCATCTGAAATACGGTAGAACCCGCGCCGGCGTTACCGGCAGGATAATTTAGGGGTCGGATAAGATAGCCACGAAACTCTTCCAGAATATGGCGTTTCCGCGGTTCCCAGATATGATTCCCAGAGGTGATGCAGGCAACTCCGGCCTGCTTCAGCTGCTTAAGTTGAACAGCGGTAATCCCCTTGCCTTTATCGGCATTTTCACCATTTACAATGGTACAGTCGATAGCATGTTGTGCCACCAGACCGGGTAAAACCTCCACTACCAAATCAACAGCCGCCTGCCCAACCAGATCGGCTACAAAAAGTATCCGCATGATACTCCCAGTTCTTTAATACAAACGAGGTTAGGTTGCCACGTCATGAGCGCGATACTCGCGAATAACGGAAACCTTTATCTGCCCGGGAAACTCAATGTTCATCTGAATTTCCTTGGCGATATCTCTGGCAAGCGAGCGAGCCTTATTGTCATCGATTTTACCTGTTTCAACGATTGCCCGCACTTCTCTACCAGCTTGAATAGCATATGATTCTTCGACGCCGTCGAAGTTTTTGCAAATATTTTCCAGTTCTGACATCCGCTTGATAAACGTGTCGAGAGATTCTCTTCGTGCTCCGGGGCGCTGACCGGAAACCATGTTCGCAATGGTAACCAGCGTGGTAATTGGTGATATCGCCTCAACACCGTCATGATGTCCTTCAGCCGCATTCACCACAACTTTATGTTCGTTATGCTTGCGCAGCAACTCGGCACCCAGCTGGGTGTGGCTAGCTTCAGTAAAATTGTCTACTGCCTTGCCGATATCATGAAACAGGGCAGCGCGTTTGGAAAGCTTCACATCGAGCCCGAGTTCAGCAGCCATGATGCCGCACAAGCTGGCGGTTTCAATAGAGTGGTCCAGCACATTTTGTCCAAAAGAGGTGCGATAACGCAACTTACCCAAAAGACCGGCTAATTCACCGGAAACGCCGTGAATTCCGGCGTCGAGCAGTGCCTGATCACCAAGTTCGCGTAGCGATTCACGCATTTCGTCTGTCGTTTTGTCTACGACTTCTTCAATACGGGATGGATGAATTCGGCCATCAGAGATAAGCTTATCGAGGGAGCGTTTGGCAATTTCACGCCGATAGGAATTATAGGATGACAGCACGACAATTTCCGGTGTATCGTCAATAATTACGTCTACGCCAGTTGTCAGCTCAAACGAGCGAATGTTTCGTCCTTCACGGCCAATGATTCGGCCTTTCATGTCATCTGAAGGCAGTTCAACAATAGATACCGTAGCTTCAACAGATTGCTTGGAAGCAATTTGCTGAATTGCCTGAACCAGGATTTGTCTTGCCTTGCGTTCGGCTTCCAGCGTGCTTTGTTCTACAATCTGACTGGCTATTCGTCGTCCCTCTTCATGAGCTTCTTCTTCAAGGTCGGCCAGCAGCACGCGTTTCGCTTCATCTTTGCTAAATCCGGAAATCTCTTCAAGTTTAAGATGCTGACTGGCAATTTTTTCACGCAGCTCAACGCCTTTGAGTTCGACGTCCGCCTTTTCGCTACGAAGACTGTCTTCCAGACGCAATAACTCTTTTTCCTTCCGCTCAAGACGTTCAGCTTTTTGCTCAACATCTACCTCTCTGAGGTCGAGAGTTTTTTGAATTTCCTGTAGTTCAATTTGTTGATCTTCTAATTCAAGTTCAAGTTTCTGTTTCTGTTCAAAAATTTCTTCCTGCGCTTCTATCAGGCGTTCCTTTTTAAAGGCTTCACCTTCTTTTTGTGCATCGGCAAGAAGACGGTCTACTTCTACCTTGGCATTAGCAATAGTTTGTGAAGATGTCGTTTTGAGATATATAAAAACGATGGCGCCACCGACTACAATGCCAATGAGCAATGCAACTACCCATCCTAGCATACTAACCTCAACTGTTTCTGGCACATCGTGATTCGTTGTAATCGAATAACTTACGCTATTCGCTAAGTTAAAGTATCATACCAATCGCGTCGAAATGCAACGCTTTTCATGCATAATTTTAAAGGGAGACGAAGTAGAATAAACCTGAGGAGAGAATAAAAAGAAACCCTGCTGGCCGGGATGGCTTTGGAGAAGAACGCCAAATAAGCACAGTGGGAATCTGCTCAAACGGATCATGCTTCCTTCTACCTAAATGAAGGCCTGCAATAGACGCCTAAAGTCAAACTCCCTATCTATTGTCGTTGGTTCTTCCCAAAGTAACATGCCGAACCGACAGGGGTTCACTATTGAGAGAATCGTTTAAGCTGTGCGTCAATACGTTCGTTTAACTCACTGCTTTCCGATTCAATACTTTCCAATTTGCTACGAAGCGTGTTGCTTTGCTTCTTTAAACGAAAAAATTCATCTGCAATGTTTAAGGCTACCAAAACCGCAATTTTCGTCTGCGATTTAACGCTGGTATTTTCAGAAAACTTCTCGATCTTTTCTTCGACATAACGTGCCAAGGCATGAACATATTCTGAATCTTTATCGGACTTCAGAGAATATTCTACCCCGGAAATTTCAACTTTTACCGCATGTTTATCAACATCACTCATCATTGCGTCCATACATTGCAGGAATTGAAAGGCTCTCTTAGACTTCAAGTTTCTCTAGTTTGACAGACAAACGTTCTACTTTATTCTTTATGAGTCTCTCTCTCTCCTTTAGAGTTTTATTCTCCTTCCGGATCTTCCGGAGGTCGTTCTCCAGTTCGGCGATGCGTTCGAGATATTTCTTCTCGGCAAGGCCGTCCTCATAACCACTCAACTTCTCGCGAAGCGTGCTATTTATATTTGATATTCTGGAAACCTGTTCCAGTAATTTCGCAATTTTTTCGGTCAATATCGAAAAAGATGATCCCGAATTCATACCCACTCACTAAGACCGTAAGGTTGCACCGAATGCGTTTTCCAGCTTTTTAAGGATCTTATTGGTCACCTTGGAGACCTCCTCTTCCGTGAGAGTCTTGTCCGGAGACTGAAAGATCAAGCGGAAAGCGACACTTTTTTTCTTGTCGTCAACTTGCTTGCCAATATACTGATCGAAGGGAGTAATTTGCTGCAGAAATTTACCACCATTTTGGCGAATAACCTGCTCAATCTCTCCGGCTTCCAGACTGCGATCTACGACCAGCGCAAAGTCTCGCTCTACAAAGGGGTATCGCGGAATAGTACGATAGCGAATATCTTTTCTGGCATTGCTGAACAACGTTTTAACCTGAAGCTCAGCAACAAAAACCGGAAAGTCTAAGTCAAAGTTTTTACTCAGCTTAGCGGAAACTTTTCCGTAATAACCAATCTCCTGCTTGCCAAGTGTGGCCTTGACAGACTGTCCCTCGACAGCGAAATTAGCATACGCAATAATAGCCGAATTGTCAAGGAGTATTTTGTCTGTCAACAGTTCCACAAGCCCCTTAATGTCATAAAAATCATAGGGTTCATCCGCTCCATGCCAGGTGCTGCTTCGACGCATGCCTGATAGCGCAATACCAATGCGCAAAACCTGTTCAGGACGTTCCTTTAGATTTCCCGGATGATGAAACGTATTATTGATCTCAAACAATGCAAGATCACGCCTTTGCCGATTGGCATTAAAGCGCACCACTTCCAGCAAACTCGGGATCAGGCTGGTACGCATCCCATCCATATCCGAGCTAATTGGGTTCATGATAGGATAAATCTCTTCATTCGTAAGTTTCTGCCACTGCTTAATGTTAATCATACTATTGGTGATCGTTTCCTGACATCCCGCGCCCACCAGCAGATCGCGCAGATAATCCAGGAAATCGTCTTCCGGAAGAAAGTTATTGCGATACGGCAATGCCGTTAGTTCGCGCACCGGAATATTGTCGTAACCGAACAGACGACCAACCTCTTCAGCAAGATCGGCCGTAACAGAAATATCAGGACGAAATGACGGGATAATCGCATTGCCTTTTTGTACATCAATATCGATGGGTTTCAGCAGCTTTTGCATGGCCTCAGCACTTAGGTCTGTTCCCAACAGCTTGTTTATCTGAGCAACATCAAGCGGAATTGACTGCTTGCTTATTTCATTCGGATACACATCCATAAGCTCGGAGAGGACTTCCCCACCAGCATATTCGGCAAGTAGTTCGGTAGCGCGTTCCAAAGCGCGAACCACTCCATTGGGATCTGTTCCACGCGAGAAACGCTGTGCAGCCTCGGAAATAATTCCCATTTTACGGGCGCTGCTTTGTACATTCTCAGCCTTAAAGTATGCGCTTTCCAATAATACCGTAGTGGTGCTGTCGCTTACCTCTGAATTGAGTCCACCCATAATTCCACCGATTGCAACTGACTTCTCCGCATCGCAAATCATAACCGTATTTTCCGGTAGCGTATGTTTTTTGTTATCGAGCGTTTCGAAGGTTTCTCCTTCTTTCGACTCGCGTACAATAATTTTGCCGCCGGCCAATGTATCGAAGTCGAAAGCGTGTAGCGGCTGTCCGGTTTCCAGCATGACGTAGTTGGTAATATCCACTACGTTGTTTACCGGTCGCATTCCGGCTGCTTCAAGGCGTCGTTGCATCCATTCCGGGGAATTGCCGATTTTAATATCGCGTATTAGCCGTGCTGCGTAGCGTGGGCAACCTTCGGGAGTATCAATTTTAATCGAGGCGTGCTGCGAGCTTTTGTCGGAGTGCTCTGCCACACTCGGTGAGGCAATTTTTAGCTCTTTGCCAACTACAGCAGCAACTTCACGAGCGATACCAATATGAGACATGGCATCCGGGCGATCCGGCGTAATGCTGATGTCTAACACATAGTCGTTTTCGAACCCCAGTGCTAAGCCCAAACCGCTACCGACAGACAACGTATCGGGAAGCTCCCAAATACCATCTGCTTCATCGGAAATATTGAGTTCCGACTCAGAACAGATCATTCCCTCGGAAACCACACCGCGGATTTTTGATTTACGGATCTTAAAATCGCCGGGAAGCACAGTACCAACAGTTGCAACGGCAACGGTTAGTCCGGCGGCAACATTCGGAGCGCCACATACAATGTTCAGTGGTTCACCTGAGCCAACATCCACACTACAATATGACAGGCGGTCTGCATCAGGGTGTTTTTCCCTGGTCAACACCTTACCAATAACAACGCCATCAATATCCAGCGAACGCTTATCCACAGCATCTACTTCAAATCCCAACATGGACAGCTTATCTGCCAGAACCTGGGGATCGAGGTCTATATCAACAAAGTCTTTGAGCCAGTTATAAGAAATTTTCATAATATCTATCTCTGAATTTCGATCAAATTGATAAAATTAGAATTGTTCAAGAAAACGCATATCGTTTTCGAACAGCAGGCGAATGTCGTCAATGCCAAACTTTAGCACCGCAATGCGGTCGATACCCATTCCGAAAGCATAGCCGCTGTAGATTTCCGGGTCATACTTCACGTTGCGCAACACATTGGGATGAACCATTCCGCAGCCCAGAATCTCCAGCCAGCGTCCCCCCTTAGCGCTGTCCCACCAGATATCTACCTCAGCACTCGGCTCGGTAAAGGGAAAGAAGCTTGGACGGAAACGAAGCTTTGTCTTTGGGCCAAACATCTGGCGTGCGAACTCCAACAGCACTGCTTTCAAATCGCCCATGGAAAGGTTTTTGTCGATGCAAAGTCCTTCCACCTGATGAAAAAAGGCCGAATGGCTGGCATCGGGCGTATCACGACGATATACGCGTCCCGGAGCAATAATGCGAACCGGTGGGTCCTGCTTCAACATCGTTCGAATCTGCACCGGCGAAGTGTGCGTGCGCAGTACCAGCTCTTCTGAGATGTATAGCGTATCCTGCATATCGCGCGCCGGGTGATGCTTTGGAATATTCAGTGCTTCAAAGCAAAGATAATCCGTTTCCACATCAGGGCCTTCGGCTACGGCAAATCCCAACCGCGAGAAGATTTGTTTAATTTCATCACGCACTTGCGTCAGCGGATGTCGTTTTCCTGCAGACGGCTTTCTGCCGGGAAGTGTTACATCGATCCAGTCTTTTGCAACTGCCGGTCCGGATTTTTCTTTTTCCGAGGCTATAAACTCGGTCACCTCGGTTCTCAGCTCATTCAGCAGCTTGCCGATCAGCGGTCTTTCCGCAGCATCGAGCTTACCAAGTTGGCTGAACAGAGAGGTAACCAAGCCTTTTTTACCGAGGAAGCGAATACGCAGAGCTTCAAGTTCGTCTGCTCCGGAAACATTTTTTTCCGCTGCAAAGGTTTCCCGAACCTCTTGAATCATATTTTTCATAGCGCGAGAACTTTCTGTAAAGCGTTTTGATAAACAACTAATTAATCTGTGTATCTGACACGACCGGATAAAAAAATAGGAATTGAATCACCGACTCAATTCCTATTTTCAGATCGAACATGTTTTTTTACTACGAGGCAACCTGCTCGACGAGTGCTTTAAAGGCATTTGGCTCGTGCATCGCTAAATGCGCCAGTGCCTTGCGATTGAGCTCGACATTACTGTTCTTGAGCGCATTCATAAAGCGTGAGTAGGTTGTGCCGTGCATACGGCAAGCGGCATTGATACGCACAATCCACAGTCGGCGAAACAAGCGTTTCTTTTGACGGCGATCGCGATAGGCATAGCGCAGGCTTTTTTCAACCTGATCTTTCGCGGTGCGATACAGCTTTCCTCTTCCAAGGCGATAACCCTTGGCTAACTTAAGAATCTTTTTATGTCGTCGCTTCGCGGCGACATTGTTTTTTGCTCTTGGCATAACTCAAATCTCCGAAATCAAATTTTATGTCATCTTATCACGACTCGAAAGTCATGTGTAATTTCAATTGTTCTGATGGTTAGGAAACCAGCAGCATATCCTTTACGCGCTGCGTATCTGAATCGTGCACGTATTTGTACTTACGAAGTTTGCGCTTGCGCTTCGAAGATTTCTTCGTCAGGATGTGACTCTTGAAATTACGTCGATGCTTCAACTTACCGGAGGCGGTTGTTTTAAAACGCTTTTTGGCTCCCCGGTTCGATTTCATCTTAGGCATGTTACTGTACCTCTTTTTGTTTAAAACACCTGCCTGAATTGGCAGACATACTTATGTTTGACCTGATTGGTCATGAGATCCCCTTCTTTACTTAAGAAACCAGATCTACCAGCTAAATCTTACAGCTTACTGGAGAGCGTAAGCGTCATACGCCGCCCCTCCATTTTAACATGGGCTTCAATCTCTCCCACATCTTCCAGGTCTGCAACTACCTTGTCCAACATATTACGGCCAAGTTCCTGATACGCCATTTCGCGACCGCGAAAGCGTACGGAAAACTTCACTTTGTTGCGTTGTTCCAGAAATTTTCTGGCATTTTTCAACTTGGTGCCCAAGTCGTGTGTGTCCGTTTTCGGACTCAAACGAATCTCTTTCACCTGTACCTGGTGCTGCTTTTTCTTACCTTCTTTTTCCTTTTTGCTCTTTTCGTATTGGTATTTACCGTAATCCATTATCCGGCATACCGGTGGTGTTGAATTCGGTGCAACTTCTACAAGGTCAAGCTCGAGGTCCTGAGCGCGTGTAAGCGCGTCTTCGGTTTGAAGGATTCCAAATTGTTCCCCGTCTGGTCCAATTACACGGACTTGAGGAACACGGATTTGTCGATTAATTCTGGCAAAATCATTTCCGGCGATGAGTATCTCCTACAGTTAGTAAAACTTACTTTTTGTTAGTTGTCTCGTCCTGCACCCGATTTGTGAACGCATCAAGGCTCATTGAGCCAAGATCACCTTCACCGTGGTGCCTGACGGATATTTGCTGATTTTCTACTTCTCTATCCCCTATTATCAGCATATAGGGAACTTTCTGAACTTCATTTTCACGAATTTTAAAACCGATCTTTTCATTTCTGCGATCGATCGTCACGCGAACACCTGCTTTACGCAGTTCTTCTTCTACCTGATTAGCATAGTCGATATGCTTATCGGTAATCGGCAGAACGGCAACTTGTATCGGCGCCAGCCATGTTGGGAACGAACCACCATAGTGTTCGATCAGGATGCCGAAGAAACGCTCCAGCGAGCCCATCAGTGCGCGATGCACCATGATAGGACGATGCGTTTCACCATCATCACCAACAAATTCCATTTCAAAGCGCTCCGGCAGATTAAAATCTACCTGAATCGTTGAACACTGCCAGGAACGCCCCAGCGTATCGCGAATCTTTATGTCAATCTTCGGGCCGTAAAAAACGCCCTCACCCTCGTCCACAGTATAATTCAGTTCGCGCTTTTCAAGCGCTACTTTCAGGCTTTCAGTCGCTAAATCCCAGCTATCGAGGCTACCGACATACTTTTCAGGGCGGGTTGAAAGATAAATATCATATTCGCTAAAGCCAAAGGTCGTTAAAATTTCAATTACAAGATCCAGAACGTTCACCAACTCGTTGGTTAACTGATCCGGCGTGCAAAAGATATGGGCGTCATCCTGAGTAAATCCACGAACGCGCATCAAACCGTGTAATACACCCGATCGCTCATAACGATACACGGTGCCAAGCTCTGCATAGCGAATCGGCAATTCACGATAGCTTCGCAGCGAGTTTTTATATATCATCAGATGAAACGGGCAGTTCATTGGCTTCAACTGATAATCGGCATTGTCCAGCTCCATCGTAGAAAACATGTTCTCGCGATAAAAACCGGTATGACCACTGGTATTCCATAAATCGAGTTTGGCAGCATGCGGCGTATAAATAATTTCATAACCGTGCTTATAGTGCTCTGCAACCCAGTAGTCTTCCATTACTCGGCGAATACGTGCGCCTTTGGGATGCCACAGAATAAGCCCGTTACCAATACTTTCCTGCACAGAATATAGATCCAGTTCGCGGCCCAGCTTACGGTGATCCCGTCGTTTTGCTTCTTCCAAACGATGGAGATGCTCATCCAAGTCTTTCTTTTTCGGAAAACTGGTCGCATAAATGCGCTGTAGCATCTTATTCTTCTCATCTCCACGCCAGTATGCACCAGCAACGCTGAGCAGCTTAAAGTTTTTGCCCAGCTTTTTGGTCGACGTTACGTGCGGCCCACGACAAAGATCGGTGAATTCACCCTGCGAGTAAGCAGAAATCGTCTCACCATCCGGCAGGTCATTTATCAATTCTATCTTCAAATCTTCATGTTGATCGCCGAAGAATGCCAGTGCTTTATCGCGAGGCAACTCCTCACGCTTAATTTCGTGGTCTTCATCGACAATTTTTGCCATCTCAGCTTCCAGCGCCGCAAAATCTTCCGGTGATAATGAATGATCCAGATCGATATCGTAATAAAAGCCGTTTTCGATTGGCGGCCCGATACCCAGCTTAGCCTTCGGAAACTTGCGTTTCAGCGCCTGAGCCATTAGGTGAGCAGTAGAATGACGGAAGACTTCCGCGCCTTCTGCATCGGAGAAACGCAGGATTTCCAACGTTCCATCGGCTTCTAAAGGACGCCAAAGCTCGACGACGGTGCCGTTATATTTTGCAGCAAGAGCCTCTTTGCCCAAGCGAGAGCTTATTCCCGAGGCAATCTCTCCGGCTGTGATACCGCTTGCAAATGTCTTTTCATTTCCATCGGGAAATGATATGCGAATGTCGTTCATAAACTGTCTCTGCCGGCTATCGGTTGAATATGTAAAGGGACTTTAACAGGCTTGATTCCGGCGGCCTGAACAATCCGGCTATAAATTAGACATAGCCCTAACACGATGCAGGGCTATGAACTTGTGGGGCGAGCCAGAGTCGAACTGACGACCTCTACGATGTCAACGTAGCGCTCTAACCAACTGAGCTACCGCCCCGAATACGTTCAAATGCCGACAAATATACTGTTTAGCCATGCTGAAAGCAAGCAAATATTATTAAGAAACAGCAGCATTATTTGTCGGATGCCGTATAGCAATCGTGCACTTTTAAGGAGGTAAAAATATAAGAAATTTCTTTAATCCAAATCAACCAAAGAGTATTATTAAATATAATCAACCAAATAAACCGCTAATTCCAGAAATGGCTGCCGATATGTCATCAAAAGATTCCCCTTATCCGGGTAGAAATGTGCTTGTTTTTGTTGTTGGATTGCTGGTAATTCCACTTCTCTATTCTTCCACAACTATCGACCCGGTACTACCCATTCGTTTATTGACACTCGCAGCTTTACTGGCTCTTTCTTTGGTGCTCCTCTTGCAAAAGCCCGGCACTGGCAAGACGCAAATGCTGACGGCATCACCATTAGTCTATCTTATCCTTTCCTTTTTTGCGTTACAGCTCCTGTCTTCAATCTGGGCTGTTAACAGCATGGAAGCACTTATTGAGGTGGCAAAGCTCGGACTCCTGATCTGCGTATTTTTTCTGAGTATCGTTTTTCTACAAAAAAAGAACAGCCTGTTATTCCTCTGTCATGGCTTAGCGGTACTGGCTATTCTGCTGTCATTTATGGGAATATGTCAATACTATCAACTCGGATTTACCGGCATTCCCGGTCATTTTCTCATTTATGCAACCCTGGTAAACAAAAACCTGTTCGCCAGCGCATTGGTGCTGTTGCTGCCATTTCTGTTTTACAGCGCAATCGTCCATCGAGGTAGCGGCAGCATCTTGAGCATGGCTGGAATACTTCTATCGTCCATTGCGGTAGGCTTGGCGCACTCCAGAGCAGTATGGATTGCACTCGCTATTTTAACAGCAATTGTTGCGACCGGCTTTATCTTGCGTTTACCAAAGGCGGAATTTACCGAGAAAGCACAGGCCATTCTGCGCAAGCGCATGGTTTTGGTATTAAGTCTTACCCTACTGGCCTGCACACTAACTGCAATGCTGAATTTGTATGGGCGTGCCACGCCGACCTACGCCAGTGACGCTGCGCGTACTGCGGTTACGGCAACCCGTTCTCTTGATGAGCGACGTCAGCTATGGACAAAGAGTTTTGACATGATCGCCGAGCAACCAATTATCGGCGTAGGCGCCGGCAATTGGAAAATCATGTTTCCGCGCTATAGTGGCGGCAACATGCGTTCAGCTGAAGGCAGCGTCCAGTTCGTGCGACCACATAACGATTTCATTTGGGTTGCCAGTGAGACGGGAATTATCGGACTCCTGCTCTATCTCGGCATCTTTGGCTGGGCATCGCTTCTCGCCTGGCGGCAGGCACACAACTCAAGCGATTCGTATGAACAGCTCTTAGCCGTTTGCCTGCTTGGTGGAATCGCAACATTTGCAGTAATATCCGGCTTTAGTTTTCCCAGGGAGCGTATTGTGCACAGTCTGTTTTTTTGGCTAAGTGCAGCAATTCTTGTGGCTAATAGTACACCAGAACGTAACAAGCTGTCAGTATCTCTTCCACGCGGTGCCATCATCGGTATGCTTCTTTTTTCCATCGCAACCGGAGCAGTTGGTTATTCAAGATTGGGCGCGGAGAAGGCTTTAAAAAAGAGTTTTTCCGCACATAAGCAGCAAAACTGGCCATTGGCAAAACGTCATGCCATGGCCGCGGGAACCCGTTTTTTCACAATCGATCCCTCCGCAACTCCGCCGGCATTCTACCAGGGACAGGCAGCAATAAAGCTGGGCGACATGGCCGGTGCAGATACTGCTTTAAAAAGAGCATATCAACAAAACCCACATCATATTCTTACGCTGGGAAATCTGGCGGCTGTTCAACAAAGACTGGAAAAACTTGCCGAGGCCGAGCGTTATTTTAAAGAAGCATTGGTTGTCTCTCCACAACTCGAATCTGCTCTAATCAACCTCAGTGCAGTGTATTATCAGCAGAAAAATATTGCAAAGGCTCTGGAAACGCTGGCCAAATGCGATCCTAAATCGACAAATCCTCGTATTGCGCAGTATCGGAAGATATACGAGGGTGGTGAAAAGTGAACGGTGAACGGCGTGTAGAGACGCAATGCATTGCGTCTCTACACGCGCGAACGCGCAACGTTAATCAACGCCACCAGAACGATGCCTGCCCCAATTACCGAACGATAATCCGGCACTTCGTTAAAAAACAACACGCCCCAAATCGCGGCAAAAACGACCCCAATATAGGCCATATTCATCACCCTGCCCGCTTCGTCGTGATGAAGCGCCTTGGTGAGAAGCCACTGAGCGGCAACAGCCGTTACTCCAACCCCTAACAGAAGCAACCACTCATTGCCCTGTGGCAGAATAAAGGTATGGGCTACCGGAAGCGATCCCACAATGGAAACTGCGGGAAAATATAGCATCACATTTAGCGGATCGTCGGTATGGCGTAGTTTGCGTACCCAGTTATAGGCCAGGCCGGCAAAGAAAGCTCCTCCTAAACCAACCATTGCAGGAACAGCTTCAAGGGAAAACCCTGGACGAATAATCAACAGTATCCCTCCAAAAGCGAGCAAAAAATTCATCCAGCTTTGGCCAGAACTGCGTTCTTTAAGGATGAATATAGCCAGCAGTGCTGTAAACAATGGATTGGTGTACTGGAGCATGGTGGAGTCTGTAATAGGTATTTTTGTCAGCGTGTAAAAAAAGGCTGAAAGCCCGATAAAGCCAAAAAGCCCACGCAGAAGCAAATTCTTTTTATCCACCCCCCAAAGTGGCAACCCACGCTGCTTAATCATAATAACAAGTATCAGGAAAACCAGAACGCTTCGTGCAAAAACCATCTCCTGTGCAGGAAGGCGCTCGCCTCCGGCTTTAACCAGTGCCGACATAACGCTAAAAAGAAAGGAGGCCATTAACATATAGGCTGGGCCGGGAGTAATGCGCATGTGGAATTCTCTAAAAGTTGGATGCGGACTGGACTGTCCAATCAGCGGGCTACATTGTAGCTGAAAAGGCGATTAAAGGCAATCGAAAAAGAAAATGGCAGTTAGTTCTGAGAGTGCACCCATTCACGGACTTCAAAGTCCAGAGTGCCGGCGGGTAAGGAGGTATCATAAAGCATGCGAATGACCTGACGATCGAAATCGCAATAGGTATTTATCTCGGTATGCCCTTGAAAGAAGATACTCTCGGGGTATTTCTGCGAGTCGTTCATCAGACCAAGCAATTGGGTAAGCTCTTCGCGAATCAGGTGATTTCGATGACTCTGAGTAAGACGATCGCTGGCAACAACAACACGGCCACGGTAAATTTCACCTGCATAATTCCACCAGTTCCAAAAGAACCCGTTGGTAAAAACGAGTCCTGACGGCTCGTATTCATAAAATCGATCGTGTGGAATGAACAAAACCTCTACGTTCCCGCCGGTTGCAACAATCTCCAGCGACAGCTTGCCATCGAGCAGCTCATTTAATTCGCTAATCACATTATTCAGCTCTGCGCGATCGGCATGGGTCGGTTGCCCAACAATCTCGATTTTCAGATTATCGACCCACTTCTTAATTCGGAAATCTCCAATGCTGTATTCCGCACCAAGCGCAATATCCAAAAAATATTGGGACTGCAGCGTCAGTCTCTTCTCTTTGGTATAAGAAGCGACCTTGTAAACAATCGGCTCAACCGGCGGTTCAACTTGTCTTCGCGGGGAAGATGTAGAGGCACAAGAGCAGAGGACCAGCAGAATCAGCAACTGTGCAGAAAGGAAATGAATGGAAAGGCGGTGGGCAGTTTTTTTCATGTGCAAAATATAGTTATACGATCGATTTGAAGCAATTTAATGCTGCTATTTTCTCTTCTTATTCAATTATGAGCCAATATATTCTGAAAATTTATGACCAAGACCACAATTTCAACAATTGCATTATCGGATAGCAGTCGCTATCTTGCCAGCAAATTTATTGAGTCTCCAGCGAAAGTCGCTATTTTAATGTCTTCCCCTCCTTCTGATTTACGCATGCGCACCATCATTTTCCAATGGATGCCGCTAGCTGCAACCTGGCTTATGATGTCTGTTGAAGGACCATTTCTTTCAGCGATTATTGCCCGCCTTCCAGAAGCAAAACTCAACCTTGCAGCATACGGCGTCGCGTTTTCCATCGCACTGCTGGTTGAATCTCCAATCATTATGATTTCCAGTGCCGCTACCGAACTTCTGAAAGACCGCAAGACTTATATTCGTCTACGCAACTTCACGAACTTTCTCAATGCCGCCATTACATTTGTTATGCTTCTTTTGCTGGTTCCAGCTGTCTCAGATGCTTTTTTACAGGGCCTTCTCGAATTACCACAGGAAGTGGCTGACCTGACGCGCCAGGCTTGTTTTCTTCTACTCCCCTGGCCGGCGGCCATCGGCATAAGACGTTTTTATCAGGGCCTACTCATACGCAATCAGCTTACCAGGCGCGTCGCATTCAGCACCATAGCCAGGCTAATTGCCATGCTCGGTACCGCGATCTTGCTCTATACCTTTGGTAATTATTCCGGCGTTGTAGTTGGTGCAGCGGCACTGTCTGCGGGAGTATGCATCGAGGCATTAATGGTGCGCGGCATGGTTCATCGCTCTATCAAAGAACTTATGGCCATCGATTCGTCCAAGGAAGAGTTGGGCTATCGCTACATCGCAAATTTTTACTATCCACTTGCCCTTACTTCAATGATTGGACTCGCACTTCATCCCATCATCACATTCTTTATGGGAAAAAGCCGTATGCCGCTGGAATCGCTGGCGGTGTTACCGGTTTTAAACTCGCTGGTCTTTATATTTCGCAGTGCTGGATTATCTTATATCGAAGTAACAATTGCCTTTATGGGACGCGGCAAAGAATGGTACCCCCTGCTCCGTCGCTTCGCAATCATCCTAATGAGCAGCATTGGCATAATCCTTTGCGGCATTGCCTTTAGCCCGCTGGCCGACCTTTGGCTGCTAAATGTCGCAGGCCTCTCACCGGAACTTGCCAACTTTGCAAAATTCCCTCTACAGATACAGGCTATTATACCAGTGCTGTCTATTTTACTGTCTTTCCAGCGAGGCATATTGGTAAGCGCAAGAATTACGCGACCCATTACCCTGGCAACCGGCTTGGAAGTGTGCTTGTTATTTCTAACGCTGTTGGTATTGGTGCAAATGTGGGGATTGATTGGAGCGGTAGCTGCATCTATCAGCATGTTGTTGGGACGAATCGCGGCGAACATATTTCTCACCCGGCCATTCAGCCGGGCGCTTTCCAAATAATTTCATCCCCTTAAGGCAGCGGGATCAAACTCACTTTTTCCATGCCATTACCGCTATCGATAAACATGTTCGCTTCGAATGGAAAAGCGTCTGTGGTATCGACGAGCGTGCCCTGAGCGACAACCGAATAAGCGGCGTCATCTTCTAAGACAACCGGTTCAAAAGCCACAACAATTGTGGAGTCGCCTGCCGGACGAATAACAAGACTAAAGGTATCGGCGTCGACACTTGCATAAAAGGAAGCCTGTTTGAAAGCCAGGTCCAATGCGATAGTTTCCATTCGCTGAACACCATTGTTATCGACAAAAGAGCCATCAAAGTCTATTCGTGGGGCATCGGGAACGGCATGTATCAATCTGATTTTAGCAATACTGGCAGTCGTGTCGGTATTTGCCCGCTCGTCTACCGTAAAAACACCATCTAGATTGGCGAGCGCGTCGATTGCGTAGAAGGTGTAAAGGCGTTCGTCGGTCAGCGGCGCATCGAAATCGATTACCGTCGTAGAAGTACCGGCTTGATTCATTTTCACATTTAATGTGCCGGGATCGACCTGCACATATTCAGTGGCATTGCCGTAGGTAAGGCTATTAAAAGTTGCCGTAGAAGAGCCACCGAGAAATACGTCGACGGCAGGAGCATCATAGCTCAAATGCATAGCGCGGACTTTTAAAGTATCGGGAATCGTTGGTGTCGACGTTGTTGGCTCGCTGGAATCAGAACAGGCGGCAACCAGCATCAACAGGCCGAGTGCGACTGACCAAACGGCTTTAAGGTTCAAATTTAACATGTGTAAAACTTCCTCCATATAACGCGATGAATAAATGAACGACCAATGATAGCGTAAAACCAGCGAAGAATCCAGCTATTATTTTCAAACATCAGGTGGATTTGAATTTCGGTTATGAAAGGTCTTACGCAAAAACGAAAGACCAGATCCATAGATCCGGTCTTTCGATTACCGATGGGGTTCTTGGAGGGTACAAATTTAGTTGTTAACAATAATGGCAGCGCTAAGATCAGCCAAGGCACCATTTGCAAACACAGTGTAGATTTTTCCTTCGTCCAAAACGATACCCGGAAGATTCAAAGCAACCGTTGATGTTCCGGCTACACGAGCCTGCAGGTCAAACGTTCCGGCAGCAAGCGGTGTAAAGTCAGTGGACGTTTTGAAGGCGCGATCGCCAAAGACAACTGTTCCGTCGGTCAGTGTAATATCAACATTCGGAGCGTCCGGAGACAAGTGCACAAAGCGCACGTGTGCGTTACCGGCGGCCGGAGCAGTCAGATCGTCTGCCAGAAGAACCGGCTCGATGCTGGATACAAAGTTTGCAGCAAATACGGTGTAGTTTGCGCTACGATCCAAATTCGGTGTCACGTCTATTACCGTAGTCGGCGTTCCACTTACATTCACCTTGAAGTTGCGATCACCAGCGTTAACCGGCAGGTAACCAGTGTTGTTCGGGAAGGTCAGTGCTGCACCATTTACAACATTGGCATCAACCAGCAGATCAACGCCCGGTGCATCCGGTGAACCGTGGACTACTAATACATTCGACGTTGAGTTTACCAGATCGACAGCAACGTTGCCGTCACCATTGTCTACGAAGACACGTACGGAAAAAGGACTGTTGTCGGTTTCGTCCAGCGTTCCGTGAGCTACAACGGTGTAGACGTTTCCGGCGGCAACAGCAATCGGGTCATACAAGCGCACTTCAGCTGTTGCTCCTGCAGGCGTGATCGCAAATGAATAATCGGCGGCATCTACTGCGACATAGTCTGTAATACCTTTGAAAGGCGCACCTGCAAATACAGCAGCACCGGCACCATCATTCAGCTTAATATCAACTGCCGGGGCATCCGGAGAAGCGTGAATGGCGCGAACTTTTGCCTGAGTAGATGAAGGCGTGCGATCATCGGTATCGAGAATCGCGGTAATCGAACCATCTGCGAGCGAACCAACTGCAAGGATAGTATAGGACTCATTCTCAGCGAAGGTTAAATCTGCATCGATAACGGCTGGTGAGGTCGTGCCCGCAGCAACTACTTTAATATTGTAGGTTCCGGCATCAATTTCTGCATAACCGGATGTTTCGGTATAAGCCAATCCAGCAATACCGCTTGCGGCGTTATTAATAAGAATGTCAACAGCAGGCGCATCATAGCTGGCATGAATTACGCGAATAGATGTTTTTGGCGTCTCGCCACTTACAGGATCAGAATCATCACTACATGAGGCAAGAAACAGCATGGAAATAATTAGGGAAGAAATCAGGGTTAAAAATCTTAAGTTACGCATCAAATTCTCCAATGTAATTTAGTTATTTGGTCTTTTAAGTTCAATTTGTTCTACCTGCCTATAAGACAAACCATGTGCCAAAAACGCTCAATTCGCTCAAAATCAAATTGAATCGAATTTTTTGAGTGCTGTTTTTATTGAACTTATAGCCGGTGGTTTTTATTCTTAAGCGTTCATGTATCGTTTGCAGGCTGGTCGACGGAGCCGCAATTTTGCAAATAATGCTTGGGCCCTTGCAAAATTTGCATGGTTAGAGTCGTGGATAAAGATATTGCCCGAAGGTTGGGCTTTATGTATGTTATGGCGGGCATTGGGAGGACTTTAAACGCTAGAGGCTAGAAGCAGGTCGTGAGAAAGGCAGAAAGGCAGAAAGGCAGAAAGGCAGAAAGGCAGAAAGGCAGAAAGGCAGAAAGGCAGAAAGGCAGAAAGCAGTATATTCCTTGTCTCCTTGTCTCCTTGTCTCCTTGTCTCCTTGTCTCCTTGTCTCCTTGTCTCCTTGTCTCCCACTCGTTTTTCTGTGTTCTGTAGTTAACTAATAAATCATCAATCATCCTTTATCAATAGTTTCAATGGACAATGATCAATTGGCAATTGACAATCTAGAAAATCTTTATAGCGGTATCAGACCAGACGTAAGCCACGTTTACGTTGTGCCGTCCATTCCCGCAGTGTCCAAACAGAATCCATATCTGCAGTTATTCTATAAGCCAATTGAGAATTCTACGACAGTCCGGCTAAGCAGCACGTCTCGCCTCTCCCCTGCTATTCTCTGGAAACGTTTTCGTGGAGAGAAGAATATCGTGCACCATCACTGGTTCGAGTGCCATCACCTGCCTTCTCTATTAAACATGATATATAAGGTTGTCTTACTCAGCTGCTACAGACTGCTTGGCGGCAAGCTGGTTTGGACGGTTCACAATGTATCGCCGCATCATAAGCGCTATCGCATTGCAAACCGCTTGCTAAGACGCGTATTCTCCCGACTGGCCAATAAGCTGCATGTTCATTGTGCATCAGCCGTCGGTATCGTCGCCGCGCATTTTGCTGTTTCACCGGAAATGTTCTCCGTTATTCCGCATCCGCTTTATCCAGTGCGCAAGATCGAGCAGCAAGAAGCCAGGCGTCAGCTTATAAAACGCTTTCCGCAGCTGAGAGGACGTTCCAGGCCGATAGTCCTTATGCAGGGCTATCTGGCGGCATATAAGGGGGTTTTGCAGGCACTGGCGCTGCTGCAAAAAGAGCAGATTGACTTGACACTAATTGTTGCTGGTCCGGCAAAGCGTTATGAAACGCAGTACGTTAACTCGATTCGCACATTATCCGATCAGGATGAGCGAATTATTTTGTTGGAAGGCTTTCTGGAACAAGCTGACCTCGATCTGCTGTTTAACAGCGTTGACTATGTGCTGTTAAACTATCAGCGCATTCTGCACTCCGGCGGAGCTGTGCTGGCAGAATCGTATGGAAAGCAGATCATTGCGCCGCGCATGGGCTGCCTGCAAGAACTGGACGAGAAGGCACATCAGTTATTTTCAAGCGAAGCAGAGCTAATGCAAATATTAAAAACGATTGCTTCACAGCCATCTGTCAGCGAGGCAAACAATAATGCTTCGTAGCAAGCACTCAAAAAACGCGATTTTTCTGTTTAGCGGAGACATTGCCGCACGCGCCGTCGGCTTCCTGATCACCGTATACCTGGCACGCATTCTCGGCAAGGCAGACTTTGGCGCGATGAATATCGGCCTGACTCTGCTAACATACGCCTTGCTCTTCAGTAACTGTGGTTTAAACATATTTGGCACCCGCGAGTTATCCGCAACCGATGATCCGAACAGTCCATTTGCCACTCGCCTCTTGCTAACGCGTCTTGGGCTCTCCCTGTTCTTTTTTATTGGACTCTATTTAGCTATTCCATATTCAGGCCTATCAGATGAACTCATTCCACTGTTACGACTTTATCTGTTCTATTTATTTCCAGCAGCTATTTGGCTGGACTGGTTTTTTCAGGCGCGGCAGCAGATGGGTAGCATTATGCTCGGTCGGCTGGCTGGCATGCTGGTTTATCTAACGCTGGTTTTGCTGCTGGTGCATAGCAGTGCAGACTTATTAAACACCGCTATAGCCTATGTTAGTGGTGGCGTAATGGCGAGTGTTTTTTTTCTGGCAGCCTACTATAAACTTGGTTATCGCTTTCACTGGCCAAAGGAAGGGTTACAGCCCGTCACTATGCTGCGAAACAGCTTTGTGCTGGGAATTGCCACGTTGGCGTCTCAGCTGGTGCTGCAGTTTCCAGTGCTGTATCTTGGCTGGACCGCCACACTGGAGGAAGTCGGGTTGTTTAGCGCGGCCTTCAAGCTGCTGGTGATGCTACTGATATTTGATCGCGTCTTCTACACTATCTTTTTCCCGGCAGTGAGTAAGCAAGCGGCAAATGCACCGGAGAAACTTGCCGAAACGCTAAATCGCTTGTTGCGGCTGGCAGCCGTGTTTTCGGTCTCTGCCGGTTTTACAGCTATTGTTTTGGCCGAACCGCTTATCGGACTGATTTTCGGCGGCCCCTATCTGGAGGCCGTTCCGCTATTTCAGTTCCTTACTGGCTATTTCGTTTTAACCATGATGAACTCTGTTGTTGGTTACACGCTGCTGGCTCTTAAGCGGGAAAAACAGTATACGCGAGCGTTTGTTATTGCCATGACGCTCTTTTTTCTGCTGCTTTTGCTCTGGCCCGGTAAAATATCTGCCCACGCGGTTGCCGCCTCATTAATGTTCTATCAGCTGCTGGCACTGTTTCTAATGACGCTGGATTTGCGCAAGCTGGTGGCAGTTCCGTGGCTTCGCGGCATTGTTTTACCGGTTGCGGCTCTGCTTGCTTGTCTTGCCGTTTACACGTATGTTGACGGTATAATGCAGTGGCTGTTGCTGCCGATAGCCATTGCAGTCTTTATTACAGCAGGGGGCATTGATCGCGAAGACATGGATTATGTAAAAAGGACACTCGGTTGAAGCTTGTGCAAGAAAGAATAGATATCCGTAGAAGAGACTGGTATCAAATGCTAGGCATCCCTTTTGAAATCATGTCTAACCAGACAGCTTGTCGTGGAGATTATAGAGCCCGCCGCTTTGAAGACAAGCTGGATGCACAGGCTGTATTTAGTCCAATTAATACACGCGCAAAACGCATTCGTTTTGCCAATGCCGGAGGGTCGTATTTTCCTACTGAACGAGCGGCAATTGATGCCATTGGAGTAAGGCAGCAGACTGCATTAATGACTGCATTACTTTTAGCCAAACTTTTAGGTTCGGATAAGGAGGCCCCCTTTGTTCACCTTTGGCACTTACCTGCAACAACAGACCGCCTTTTTGGCTTTCGCATTGATACAGATTTTGCCAGCGATCAGGAGATCAACGATCTTTATCAGCTTTGTCGCAAATACGACATTCCCGCCACCTGGTTTGTAGAGGTAAAGTCGCGTAAAAACAATCTCGGCATTTTTAAGAACATGGAAGGTCAGGAAATTGCCTACCACTGCTTCCGTCATAAGCTGCTGCACAGCCGCAGCGATATGAGCCGTGATATGCTCGAAGGACTGCGCTATATGAAGCTGGCCGGATTAAAACCACGCGGCTACGCGGCTCCCTATGGCGAATGGCGACCATTTCTCTCCGAATTATTGCGAGACTATGGCTTTGAGTATTCTTCGGAATTTGGCCTCGCTTACGACGCAATGCCATTTTATCCACCGGGTGAAGATATTCAGTCCCTGCCACCACAGATTCCGATTCACCCCATTAGCGTCAATCGCCTGAAACATGCACATCATTCGCCTTCGCAAATGACCGCTTACTACCTAAATGTACTCTATCATAACGGAAGAAGAAACATTCCGACCTTCCTGTACCATCATCCCGGTCAGGGACACCTGCAGGTTTGGGAAGCCATTTTCCGCAACGTGCGGGAAAAGAATATTCCAGTGATGTCGATGGGTGATTATGCAACCTGGTGGAAGCGACGCAGTGAGCTCATGTGGTCTGCCGAGTGGATTGATGGTAAACTCAAGCTGCATAGTAATGAACCGGCAGACGACATTCGCGTTTGCGCGCATTGGCCCGAGGGCCGCACCGAGCTGCACAGCTTTAATCCGGAGATTACTCCCGTTGCAATTGACTATAAATTCCGCATCAAAATGGCGGGAAAAGAGTTGCACCCTGAAAAAGACCCCGAGCTTAATCGCTACACCATGCGCATGTTAAGGCACGATCTGTTTTGGCATTACGGGAGGCTAAAGCAATGAAGGTGCTTTTTGCCACCCACGAGGGCGTTCCGCTATATAAAGGCGGCCCATTTGTAAAAATTCAACGTTTGCAGGAGCATCTTACCGAGCTCGGCGTCGAGGTTCAGCTGTTCGATCCATGGAAGGCCGCAGAGCAGTTCGAATGGTGCGACTTTGTGCATCTGTACGGCGCAAACTTTGCCGTTTACAATCTGGCACGCAATCTGACCTATAAAAACGTGCCCTTTGTGGTGAATCCCATCTTCTACACTCGCCGGTCAGCCAAAGCAGTGCGCATGATGAATCGCGTCGACAAGCTAACCCGTGGTCGCATTCCCGGTCTATGGTGGGAATGGGGGTTTACCCGCGACATATGCAATTGGGCAAAAGCTGTTTACCCAAATACTCAGGCCGAGCAGGAAATTATTCAGCACGGCATGGGGATTCCGGCGGAGAAGTTTACCGTCATCCACAATGGCGTCTCGCCGGAATTCATGAATGGTGATCCATTGCTATTCGAAAAAGAATATGGCTTGAAACACTTTGTGCTGTGCGTAGGACATATCGGACCGGCGCGTAAGAACATGCTGCGAACCGTGCAGGCGATGGAAAAGATTGATCGTCCCTGCGTGATTATTGCGCGCTTATTCGATACCGGTGAAACGAAACAGGTTTTGGAAATTATTGAGCGCAATGAGCACATCACGCTGATTAAAGGATTGGAAAACGCCTCTCCCCTATTGGCTTCCGCCTATGCTGCCTGTCATACTTTTGTACTGGCTTCGCAGTTCGAAACGCCCGGTCGCGCGGCTTTGGAAGCAGCACTTGCCGGAGCCAATATTGTGATTACGCCATTCGGTGGCACCAAGGACTACTTCGCCGACATGGCAATCTATCCCGATCCGTATAGCAGCGATTCGATAGCCAACTCTATTACACAATCGCTCAGCACACAAAAAACAAGTAATTTATGTGTAAGTATTCAGCAAAGTTTTGTGTGGAAAGAAATTGCAAAGAAAACCAAATTAGCTTATCAGGAAGTGCTCCGCTCACTTTAAGAACCTCGTTGACACCTGACACCCATATTATTAAGGCAGCTTAAGCAAGCGCCAGGATTCATCCTGGAAGAGAACCTCGCTGCTACTATCTGCATACTCAATCTTATTGGGAATCAGGAGATGCGTCACCTTCTGGTCTCGTCGGATAGACTTTAGTGCTTCCATATCCAGAGAGTTTTCACCGTATAGCTTTTTCACCTGTCGAAGACGTGCATACCACTCAAAGACATCGGCGCTTTTATACGGGATGCTTTTGAAATCAACAAGTATAGGGGCACCGGTTTCCAGACGAAAATTTTCCAGTTCCTCTAGCTCATCTCCCGGAATCACGTAGCAATCGCCAGGCCGCTTATTCTGTTTAACAAATTCCATAACCGGCATTGCATCATCGTTGTGATAACGTTTATAGGCGCCATTCATCGAGTAAACGCCGAATAGAACGGCTAAGCCCACGCTAATCCAGGACTGAAAAAAAACAATTTGCTCTGCTTTTCGAAATCCGCCAAAGCTATGCAGCTTCCGCAATGCCCATGCAAAAAACAGCGATATACTCAGCGGGATAAGAATGGTTGAAACCCGCCAGGGGAAGACAAGTGCAATAAAATTACTATTCCAAAGTATCTTTGCCAGCGTTAAAGCAGCACCTCCGACAAACAATATAATCAGAACGTGAAATAAACGCGTTCTACGGATCAGATAAAGACCGCCAATCATCGTTAAAATGCGAAGATAAAACCATTCTCCATGTGCCCAGGTGTTTTGGATAATGTGGTGAGGAATACGAAAATTTACCAGAATACTTTGCGCCTCAGCGAGTGATACACGCGATTCATCTCCAAAGGTGAGGAAAGTATAAACCAGAATAGGAGTCACCAGCAGCTGCGCAACCAAAGCGATTTTCAGTGTTCCGGTCAACTTTTTCTCTGAAATGAAGTAAGACAACATAAAGCCCATTGTCAAAAGCGCCGATGGCAGTAAATAGGTGGGATGGATTGTCGCAGCGAGCGGCAAGAGGGCTGTTGCAAGCAACCATTTTCTCTGCAAGAACAGATAAATCGACAGCAGTAACAACACTCCAAATGCACTGGGTTGAAAAAATCTTCCCAGCAGAAACTGAGACTTCACTCCCCTGCTTAACAAGTGCTCCTGAGTAAAACCCAACATTACATTAGTTATCTCGTCGAGAATCATGGCATGAGCAAAAATCACCAGCCCGATCAAAATGCCCTTCAGCCAGCGAGAATCGGACAGCGGGAAGCAAAACGTTGCGATGCGTACCAGACAAAACAAATAAAGCCCGGCCAATATCAAGTGATAGAAATAAAACAACCCATCTGGCAATAAAACATTATGCGCTTTTACGAATGCACTAAAAACCGGTGTTGGATCAGCTGTTTGGGCCAGCCAATCTTCTGCAAGGAATCCGGTAGACTCCGCATAGCCATGTAGTAGATATTGATTCTGATTAGAGGCATACATCGGCAATTGGGTATAGGAAAGACCAAATAGAACGGCCAGGATCAACCACTTCCCGAGCCCCATGCGCTCCATGAAAAAACGTTCTTCAAAACTTGGCAGCATACTGAACATATCCTCTGAATTTTCTTCCCGTCGACGCGACACGAAAGAAGTGGCTTAATATAGCGACTTTTTACAATACGCCGAAATGAAAAAGGCATTAAAGAACTGACCGATGCATCCGATGATAAAGTGTATCCCTGCCCCCATCCAGGTCTTTCAGGCGGGCATATATTTGAAATAGCGCGAAAATGTTCACCTGCTGCCGGTAAGCATTTGTATTCCTATTCATCTAAAATTGGTAAACTATGAATCGGGCGATACTTAAAAAGTGGAATAATGCTCTCCGGAGCGAACGTTATTTCGACCGTCACTTTTTAACTCAAAAACCTTTGCTGGCAGAGCAGCTACTGACAGGACTTAGTGCAGGATTCCCATCTGCCGAGCAGCAGGTAGAAGAGATTGTAAATTTTGTGCGTACCTCCGCCCTTGCGAAAAAGGAAGTGTTTCGCTCTCTCTTCTTATTGCGTGATGTTCTTTCAGACCTGCTTATTGAGCGTCCGCTATTGCCACGTGCCCCTCTAATTTTATACCGTAAGAACACTGAAGATTTAATTCTTAAACTGACCGTGCGCTTCTCGGAGATAAACAAACAAGTTGAAAAAGAAACCGGCCTGAGTATCGCCAGGTTCAACAATGGTGAAATAGCACTAAGGCTTTCCGATGACTTTGTGATTCAAACGGTGCATGCCGGCCTGCCGAAACTGTTCGGCTATCAGCCGTCCGAATTAGACGGCAAATCTCTTTCACACCTTTTTGCCCCTGCAAGCCACAGCTTATTGCGATTTGCTGAAAAGCAATTTGCTGAAGCAATGCGCATGACGGTTTCACTCGATCTTGAAGCAATATCCATAAAGGGGCGCTTCTTTCCTGTTGCCGTTAGCATACGCAGAATAGCGAATCAGAAAGCCGCAGGCTTTCAGGTGCTAATTCAACAGCAGGATAACAGGGCAGCAACCCAAAACGTACTAAATCTTGTTACCATGGCGCTGGAGAGTGTTAGAGAAGGCATCGTAATAACCGAACCAGTCGTTAATGGGCGCATTTTATTCATTAATAGTGCAATGACCCAATTAAGTGGCTTTAAACAGGCTGAGCTTAATTCTCAGGCCTTTTCGACCCTGTTTGGAGACATTTCTCCCGATCAACTGCAGGATATTTTTCAGGCATCTCTGGAAGATGGCTGGGAGGGAGAGTTTATGCTGCACTCCTCCGCGGAAAAAGAAATTCCGGTGCAGTTAAGAACGCATCCCATTCGCACTGATGACAATGAAATTGTTGCGGTTGTAAGTGTCTTAAGTAATCTTGAACGACGTAAGAAACATGAAGCGCGAATCAATGAACAAAATATGCATCTTACATTTTTGCAAGAACTCTCCGCTATCCTCGGAAAGAATCTCGACCTTACGGTTACTCTGGATGGTTTTACAGCACACCTGCAAAATGTATTCGACCATAAGGGTGTCGACATCCTCCTTCCTCTGGAGGAACAGGGTCATTTTTTTCGCTTGTTTTACACATCGGGATTTCAGGAAGCAGCAATGCTGCGTAAAGAGATTTTTACTCTGACAGAGCTTCCATTCTTTGAAGACATTACATCTGGTGAGGAAGCAATGTTTAGCTTAACGGCCGAGAACTATCCCCGTGCATCTTACTATCGCTGGATGAAACTCAACAATGTACGTCACCTCGTTTACTTACCGGTGATTTTTTCCGGGCGTTTAATCGGAGTTGTCGTACTTCGCTTTCAGGACTGTCTGCCATTTAGCAAAGAAGATTGCGACCTCTTAAATCAGGTGGTTGGCCAGCTCACGATCGCGATGAAGAACTTTATTCATTTTGATCAGATTCAGAAGACCAATAAAAAACTACAGTTGATCAGCAGTTTATTTTCTCAGGCTCGTAGCAATCAATCGATTACTTCAATCCTAAGTACGACTGCCGCAGAGATCTCAGAGACTTTTGGCTATGACAAGCTGGGATTTTATCGAGAGCGCAAACCCGGAGAGTGGCGCTTGATTTCGGCTTTTTTAAGTAAGGGAACCCCCTACCCTACAAATCTGATTGCAGCTGAAAAGGTAACCTTTCCGGGGATATGGCTGGACTGTCTTTCCTCCAAGCCATTCGGCCAATTTTTTGATGACCAATTATCCGGTGAGCAAACGCGCTTTGCACTGTGGTTAACCGAAGAGTCTGCCTTTCGTGGCAAAATTGCCGTTTTGGGCATGTCTGAGTCTTACGTATCCGATCTTTCCTACGCCTTTCACGTAGACATTATTCAATCTCTGCTAAGAGAATTGACGCTGGCGATAGATCATATTACTCTTTTCCAACAAACTGTAGTTGCCGAACAGGAATGGCAAACCACCTTTGATGAGGTACAGATTGGTCTGGCAGTAGTTGATCAGCGTTTTTTAATTCAAAGAGCAAACAAGGCATTTTGGAAGATGTTTCAACAAGAAGGCTCACCACCCACTACGCCACAACATTCGCGTGAAATAATGATAAGCGAAGAGTTAAGAAATGTTCCGGAAACCCATGCCGATGTGTATTGGAAAACACCGGTTGAATGGTTCGATAAGAAACGCAATAAATATTTTTATCGCCGCTTCTTTCCTCTCTCGTCTGTGGGAAAATCTTTTCAGGGCGGAATATTCACGGTAGAAGACGTGAGCGAGGCCCGCTCGAAGGAAAAGCATATACGCTATCTGTCGCGTTTTCCTGAGATTAATCCCAATCTGGTAATGAGTCTGCTAAAAAATGGACAAATCCGCTACTTCAATCATGCTACGCGTGCTGCGTTACGCAGTTTGGATTTACCGGAAGATGAACCACGTCACCTCATTCCGGTTACGCTGATGTTTGAATTGGAAAGTGACAAATTCACCCGCCATAGGGCGCATGATTATGTTCAGGAGGTGCAGGGTAAAGTATTTCAATTTGCCGCCTTTATGCCGGAAGGTGATGATCAGATTTACCTCTATGGCATGGAGATAACCGAACGCCTGGAAATGCAGGACCGGCTGATTCAAACCGAACGCGTTCGTGCTACCGGTGAAATGGCTACCGGTGTGGCGCACGACTTCAACAATTTACTTACCACAATAATTGGACGGACGCAACTAACGCAGCTGAATCTTTCTCAGAACAACACGGTCGACTTGAATGAGCAACTGGGAATTATTGAAAAAGCGGCGCTGGAAGGTGCCCAAATTGTGAAGCGCTTGCAGGAGTTAACTCGTAGAAAACGACAGAAAGCGTTTGAAGACATTTATCTAAGCGACATTCTAAATGACAGTCTGCTCTTCTCCACGCAAAAGGTGAAGGTCAACAATCAGGTTCGCGGCAAAAAAACCCGCGTCACCTCAGACTTCCAGTCTGACCTTGTAGTCAACGGCAATCCGATTGAACTAAAAGAAGTTTTCACCAATCTCATCTTCAATGCCTTTGATGCCATGCCGGAGGGTGGCGAATTGTTTCTAAGAACAATTAGCCGACCGGATAACATGATAGAGATTGTGGTCCGCGATACAGGAATCGGCATGTCCAATGCAATCCGGCAAAAAATCTTCGATCCGTTCTTTACGACAAAGGGCGAACGCGGCACCGGCATCGGTTTAAGCCTGGTATTTAACATCATTACGGCACACAAAGGGCGAATTAGAGTAGAGAGTAAACCCGGTAAGGGCACCACATTCAAAGTCTGGCTTCCGGCATCTAATGCCGTTCCGCAAGAAAAATCGAAAAGTGCTCCGACACAGCTTAATAACATTAGCGATTTAACATTACTGGTAGTGGATGATGAGCCTGAGTTATTGGAAACTATCAACGACATTTTGCGGTTGAAGTTCAAACAGGTTGATATGGCAAATTCGGGAGAAGAGGCTCTCAAGATGGCCTCAAAAACAAACTACGACATCGTCTTGACGGATCTGGGAATGCCGGGGATGTCTGGTTGGGAAGTGGCGCGTGAGATGAAACTGCGTCTCCCGAACTGTCGGGTTGTATTAGTAACTGGCTGGGGACTTCAGGCTAAGGACGAGCTGGGCAATCATCTATATGTCGATAGCATAATCGCAAAGCCTTATGATGTTCAAAGTTTATTGCAAACTCTTGTGACGATATCCGGGTTAGAGGCTGCAAAAGATACGAAATCAGAGGCGAACGAAATCACCTCCGGCTCTTAATTCTAACCTTCTTTCCAGGAACCCATCGCATCGTATTTACTGATTCGGGTAGTAAGCAAATCTTCAACCGGGATCTTAACCAGGCGTTCAAGCTGCCGGCTGATCTGTCCCTTTAGAGACTTCGCTGCTGCATCATAATCCCAATGCGCGCCACCTGCCGGTTCCGGAACAATCGAATCGATCAGTCCAAGCTTCAACAAATCCGGTGCGGTAAGCTTCATCGCATCTGCAGCGATTTCGGCTTTGGCGCTGTCTTTCCACAAGATCGTTGCACAGCCTTCCGGTGAGATAACAGAATACCAGCAGTTTTCCATCATCAACACCACATCGCCTACACCAATTCCCAGAGCACCTCCTGAAGCACCTTCTCCGATAATCGTTACCACAATCGGAACCCGCAAGCGCGCCATTTCCAGAAGATTTCGTGCAATTGCTTCACCCTGTCCACGCTCTTCAGCGCCGATACCGGGATCCGCCCCCATCGTATCGATAAACGTAACAACGGGAATATTAAACTTCTGAGCCAATTTCATCAGGCGTAGTGCCTTACGATAGCCTTCCGGTTTAGCCATTCCAAAGTTGCGCAGCACCTTTTCTTTGGTATCACGTCCTTTTTGATGGCCGATCAGCATAACTCGCTGACCGTTAATTTCTCCGATTCCGCCAACCATCGCCGGATCATCAGCAAACGAGCGATCGCCATGCAGTTCAACAAAATTATCGGCGATGCGCTCGATATAATCCTGCGTATAGGGGCGATCGGCATGTCGGGCAAGTCTTACACGCTGCCAGGGAGTCAGGTTAGAGTACGTATCTTTTCTAAGCGCGTCGGCTTTACGGGTAAGACGCTTAATGTCATCACGAAGATCGACACCGCTTTCCTTCGCGGTCTCTTCCATCTCCACAATTTTCTTCTGAAGCTCTACAACAGGCTTCTCAAAGTCGAGTATTTCGCGAAACGTTGTTTTCAAGATATCCCTCATCAATGGTTATAGCCATGTTCTCCCTCCCGTGAGAACGGATAAATATAAAGGCTTAAGCTCGGAAATCAAATCGGAAGATTAATGATCAATATTTTCCCATCAGGCTACGCAGCTTCAGCTTCCATACCATGAAGGCTGCTTCATAGACAATGCTGCGAGACATTTTCGAACTTCCGACTTCCCGATCGGTAAAGACTATAGATACTTCGCGAATTTTGAATTTGCGTTTCCACGCTTTGAAGTGCATTTCTATTTGAAAAGAGTAGCCGTTAGAGCGGATTTCTTCAAGAGGAATAGCTTCGAGAACTTCACGTCTAAAGCATTTGAACCCACTGGTGCAGTCCGTAAGCGGCAGTCCGGTAATAATGCGCGTATACTTACTGGCAAACATGCTTAGGATTAACCTTGAAAGCGGCCAGTTGATAACGTTCACACCTATCAAATAGCGCGAACCAATGACTAAGTCCACTTCCTGGATTTCCTTAAGAAAAACCGGCAAGATAATCGGGTCATGAGACAAATCGGCATCCATTTCCATAACATAGTCATAACCATGTTCAATGGCGTAACGAAAACCGGCAATATAGGCGGTGCCAAGCCCTAACTTACCCTCGCGCTCGAGAAGGAACAATCGCTCGTTGGTCTTTTGCATATCCTTGATGATATCGGCGGTGCCGTCGGGAGAGTTATCATCGACGATAAGAACATCAATTGTGGTATCGTAAGCGGAGGTATCCAGAGCAAATACCTGCTCCAGTAGTTTAGGGACATTTTCGCATTCATTATACGTTGGGGTAATTACCAGCGCTCTCTTCATATAGTTCCATATAGTTAGTGGGATAACTCTATTTTTAAAAACTCAAATGCTTCTCGTAACGTCCGGGGCGAATAATCCAGCTCTTTTTTTGCCAGCTCAATGCTCAAACCGCCCTTTAGAGGACGTGGAGATTTTTGCTGTAAATCCGACGTGAGGATCGGGCTAATCTGATCTGTTGGAAATCCGAAAACTTCGCCAACAACTTTAGCGAAATCGAAACGGTTTATATAATCCTCGCCGGAAAGATGATACACGCCATAAGCGGATTGTTCAACAAGTAATTTTATTCCCTCAGCAAGATCGTCTGCGAGCGTCGGATTGTTATACTGATCAGTCACAATGCGAACCGGCTTACCTTCCTTTAGTTGATTATACACCCAGAGGAAAAAATTGTTTTTAACACCATTGCCAGTGCCATAAACAACATTTGTTCGAATAATTGCATAGGGAATGCCCGCCATGCGAACGGTGTTCTCGGAGGCTAATTTGGCTTTTCCATAGTAGCCAAGTGGACTGGGGTGAGCATCTTCCGAATAAGGCCCGTTGTCGCCATCAAAAATGTAGTCTGTAGAAATATGTACCAGTTGTGCCATGCATTTTCGTGCGGCAACCGCCAGGTTCTCTACACCTTTTACATTTACCCGCCAACAGGTCTCTCGCTCTGTTTCACAGCCATCGACATTGGTATATGCCGCCGCGTTAATAATAACGTCCGGAGATATCCGGGTAATCAATTCCTTGCAGGCAGACGAATCTGTAATGTCCAGCGGAATATAACGCGAATTCTTATCCGGAAAGCGGGGTTCCGAGCGATATCCGGTAGCGGTAACGCTATGTTTGCTAAATGTGCGAACCAGTTTTTGTCCAACTAAACCATTTGCACCGGTAATTAAGATATTTTTCATGTTAGGTCTCCATTTGGATGAATCTTTTATAGAGTCGTCCAACCAGAGATAACCTTGTGTTTGTTTTCCGGAAGAGCAATAATTTTTTTCATCGTCTCGGGCAATTTATCCATCTCGTTGGTTCCTTGCAACATGGTATTCGCAGCGGCAACACAATTCGCAAAATCCACGGCGGCCTTAAGCGAAGCGTTCTTCATGAAATGTGCCGCAAAGCCAGCGCCAAAGGAATCCCCACAGCCCGTGGTATCAATGAGATCCGGAACTACATAAGCTGGCACCGCATGCTGTTGAATTTCCCCACCCTCCCGATACACCAACAGCGTATCTCCTGCACCTTGCGTAACGAGTAAAATCTGGTTGCCACGCAGTTTGTCCTTATGCAACTCAATGGCACTGCTTTCAGGCCCGGCAATTTGGCTAAACTCATTTTCATTCATCTGCAGCCAGGTTGGAGCAGCGAGCCATTTATCAATATTTGTCGGAAGTTCCGGGTAGCGCTTACCGATCTTATCTCGCCCCATCGACAGGTAATGCACATCCATATATAATCGATCTCCGGCAACCTCTGAAAGGTATTCAAGTGCGGAGAGCTCCAAGTCCCACCCGCTGATGAAATTAACAATAATCAGATCAGCATCTGCTACCACCTCTACCTGTTCTTTGGTAAGAGGAGGAAACGGAAAGAGCGACTTCTCGTTGCGCTCTTCCAGTGTATGGTATTCGATTATGACATTGTGATTGCGTTGATCGATGGGAATAATTCCTGCTGAAGAAACGTTTGGTCTATTTTGACAATAGGAGATCATCGCATCGTACAGGTCGAAGCCAACGTATGAAACGGGGATAATTTCGTCCTCACTTTTGAGTATCGCAGACAGCACCGAGATATCGTACAGAATACCGCCGATACTTTCAATTGGCGAATGACGAAAGGGAAGGATGAAATCTTTGTTAATAGTACCGATTATGCCGATTTTCATTTGGGCAGCTTGCACTCGTTCTTTTTGAACTCGACAAGCTTTTGATGAATTGAGTCATCGGCCAGGCTAAGAATTTCGGCACACATTACGGCGGCGTTTCGCGCACCGGATTTTCCAATAGCCATAGTTGCAACTGGCACACCAGCGGGCATTTGAACAATTGCGTAGAGTGCATCAAGTCCACGCATGTCACCGGCTGACAGCGGCACACCAATTACCGGCAGCGTTGTATATGCGGCGACAACACCAGGTAAATGAGCAGCCATTCCGGCACAGGCAACGATTACACCATAGCCGTCATCACGTGCACCGGTAACAAAATTGTGCACTTTTTCCGGCGTGCGGTGCGCAGACATCACGTGCATTTCTGCAGGGATACCAAAAAACTTAAAATAATCCATCGAGCTGCTTACAACCTCGCGGTCCGATTCACTTCCCATCAATATTGCAACTTTCTTCACAGCGGTAGTTCCTCCAGGAGTAGTATCTATTCTGTTTCCCACTGGCTTTTTGGGATAAAGGTATTTGCCATAACATCCAGTTGATCTAAATAATAACGTTTTCGCAAGCCAATTGCCTGCACATACGCATCAATAAAGTATACCATTTTGCTCTGCTTATCATTCACAACAATTGTACGGAACGGTCCACCTATAAAGTGGGTGGGATTCATCCAGGTGCCTATCAAGCGCTTCGAGTTCGGGTAGCTGAACTTGACATCTTCCAATGCGGTTTCCTCTTCAACGACAATATCGCCTTCAAAAATCTTCGCACCCAGCTTATTGCGTTCCTTCACCACCCAGTCGAAGTCGATAGTGACTGAATCTTCATAGGGAATCCACGTCACTGCTATTGAGCGGTCAGGATTTAATCGACGCAGCCAGACATAATTATCTTCTAACGACTCATCTACAAGACGATAATCTTTTTGCACAGTAATACTAAACGGAAAGTTCTTGCGGAGATAATCAACCATCTCAAAGTTACGGTTGTTGTCGAAGACTTCCTCATTCAAGCGCTTAAAATAGGATTTCTTAAAATCCGTATAGGCCAGCTTACCCAAATCGTGAATGCGCTGTATCATAGTTGCGTTGTCAGGGGCGATAAGAAACAGCACGTACTGATCATGTGCCCAGGTGTCTTCCTGCGGGATATGGAAATAATCCCCGTTCTTTATACCCTTAACAATTGTTGGGTCGCCGGTTACAAGATCATTTACTTCGGTAGATACCGGTAGTCTGGAATCGAGACGAGATAAAAAGAAGACGTTCTTAAAACGCTTATATTTTTCGATATCTTCGTAGGGGTGCCATTTTAAGATATATTCACTTTCAGCAACCGGCATTCTAAACTGTTTACTGAAGACACTTCGCAGTGCATCTTTCCACTCAGGCCAGTCTTCCGCGTCAGCAAAGACATGAATCTCATCAAGCTTGCCGTATGCAAACGACTTGTTTCTACTACATCCCGCTAATATCAGTAGCGCCAGAACAGTGCTTAGTGTAACAAGTACCGCACGATTTTTCATTCAGTTACCCATTTTGCTTAGTCAATTAAGGGAGGATTAAAAGACGCCTCCCATATCGCCCAAATATGCCTACTTTTGGGTATACGAGCAATAGTAAATATTTCTTCCGAGATAATTTTATTGGTATTTGCGAATGGAGCCGGATTAGTTTACACCTGCCTGCTGCTTTTTTTCATTCTTGCGTTGAAAAAGCAGACAAATTCCACCCGCTACACCGGCACTAAGAGGAATAATAGTATTGAGAAAGGAGAGCGAAAGCGCTTCAGCCGAGGTAACGCCAACGCGGGTAAGCAGCGTTTCATATCCCAGATCCCGCACCCCCAGACCGTTGATTGAGGGTAACAGCCCAATTGCAAAAGTAACTGGCACCACCAGCATTAGGTAAGAGAAGTCGACATCCAGCCCCAAAGAAAGAGCAAGAACATAATTCATCCAAACCAACAGGAGTTGGCAAGCCAGAGAAAGTAAAAAGCCTGCAATTACGGTCTTAACAGAATTTCGATATGCATGAATAGATTCAAGCAGCTGCACAATTTTCCCACCGATCCCCATAATGCTAATGCGAGAGAACAGCTTACAGGCATGACTGTAAAAATAAGGGTGCAGAAGAGCAAGAAAGAACATCAGTGCACCAATCAACATCATCAGCACAACCGTAGCTATCGCAAATCGCATAGAGCTGCTAAATCGGTTGAGCACCAAAAGCAGCGCAACTGCGGCCAGACTTAGCGTCGCCAGCAGACCAAGAATACGCTCCATTAGTACAGAGGCAATACTATCAGATTTTTGGTCTGTGTGCAGTGCCAGATTATAGGCGCGACTAACGTCTCCACCAATGGTTGTCGGAAGGAAATTGTTAAAGAAGTAGCCAATCAGATAGTAGCGCATCAGGCTACCATAGGGCACTGAGATACCGACACCTTTTAACAGCAGCTGCCAGCGCACAGTAAAGAGGAATACCGAAACGACAAAAATTGCCAGCGCAAGCGTCAGCCAGACTTCATCTGCCTGACGCAATGCGAGAACAATCTTATCAACGTCTGCCAAATATACCAGGTATACCAGCAGACCGATGCTGACGCCGAAGCGCAGCAGGTTAAACGCAAGCTTTTTCATCCCTGACGAATCCTAACTTGCCTCCTGAAGCAACTTATTCAGGCGCTCCCGCTCTTGCGGAATGGTATTATTGTTAGGGCTTGTTTTCTCCCACTCATCCAGAAAGCGGAGGGCCTCAGAATACTTGCCGCCTTCGCGCAGGCTACGAACAAGTTGCTGCTTGCTCATATCCAGTCGGTTATTCAACAGACTCAGTCGCTCTGCAGGAGACGAATTGGTGAAATATTCCGGACGGCGAAACAAGCTACGCATATAGTCCTGAACAGCAGGAGATTCTTTGTCGATCTCAGCTGCATCTATAAAGATCTTAAATGCTTTTGCTGCAAAGTCAAAATTCTTATAGGTGTAGGCAATTTGGGCATACGACTCCAGATCGAACATGGATACGTTGTCGGCATTAAACTCCGACATCGGATAGACATTAGCCATATAGCCAAGACCAACCATCACCTGACGGAACTGATCGCTGGTGTAAGGAATAACTTCCGGCGGCATTACTTCAAAACACTTCTTCATTACTTCTTCGAAGCGCTCCATATTCCCACGCTCCATGTACTGCGCGCCGAGACGAAAGAATGCGGATCGATAGTTTTGCAGAAGTCCGATAATGTTGTCATTATAGAATACATCCGGGTTGTCCAGATTGCGATATTGAAACTTATTCATCAAGTTTTCATAGATGATTTCCGGATCAACTTCCCAGTTTTTGATTGCGGTTACTTTAAACAACAGTCCTTCCATACGAAGATAATCGCGCAGGCCGTCGAGCTGATTTTGCGTAGATGTTGTCACTGCAAAATACAGAGGCTTTTTGAATTTATTCGCTGTCAGAATATTCAGTATCATCAGATCCTGCACACGCAGTAGTCCGACACGCTGACCATTTGCCTGCGGCACGTAGTGCTTCGGCTTTACTTCAAAGCTCATGGTGCGCGGCATTTCCAATGAATCAAGTCCCATCAGAATCTTATAGCGATCAGCTTCGGCACGCATTGAGGCATCAAGCGGCAGCGGCACATTAAAGCGCTGTGCTTCCGGCCAGAACTTCACCTGAATGTCTTGAATCTGCTTATCGGATAACGTCATTGGCACTTTAGGTTCCATGTCTTTCAACTGCTGGATATACCAGGGGGTATTTAGCAGACTTAAGTTCGCAACGCGAACGTCTGTGCGAATGTCTTCTACTTCCTGAAGATACCAGAGCGGAAACGTATCATTATCGCCATTCGTGAGGATAATGCCGCCCTCATCTGCTGCTTGCAGCATGTTATAGGAGTAATCGTAAGCGACAAAGTTGCCACTGCGGTCGTGGGTGCGATAGTTTTTACTGCATACCATAGCCGGTACCAGAAGCAATAGCGCCGCGGTTACCCAGCCTACGGCGCTGTTGCCGCCATCATCATCATCCCCGCTAACCAGGTCTGAGGCAATCTCGAGTATTGCAGCGGCACCAATGCCAATCCATATTGAAAAGGCAAAGAACGACCCGACATAACTATAGTCACGTTCTCGTGGTTGTGGATCCGGTTGATTCAGGTATAGCACAATCGCCAAACCAGTCATAAAGAACAGCACAAAGACACCAAGAGCACGCTTCCAGTCTTTCATACCGTGATAGAACATACCAACAAGTCCCAGCAATAGTGGAAGGAAGTAGAACTTCATGGGCTCTGTCCGCATTCGGCCTATCAAGCCGGTGCCGTCTCCTTCGAAGGTTCCCAAAAAATTGCACTTGAAGTAGCGGATGTACATATCATTAATCTGATAGTTCCAGAAAAAGTCCGAGGAATTAGCGTATTTATTCCCGTTGGGAGACTCCTGAAGTCTTCGCGCGCGATCGAAGTGGTGATCGCCATACTGCTCGCGATTCATATAGCTGATGAATTTTTCGATCGTCTCAGGATTGTTCTCATCGATATTGGGATTCAATCCGGAGCGCACGTAAATCATTAGGTAGGAGGAATAGCCCATTGTAATAAGAATTGATCCCAACAAGACCAATGAAAGAATCGACTTCTTACTTTTGATGGTTTGATTAAGTGCAAAAATCGTTATCAGGATTAAGGCCATCATCCCGCCAAAGCCAAACACGCCGATAATCTGCGGGATGCCTTTAACAATACCTGGGTAGAAAAACAGCGTTAACCCCACGCCAATGACGGACATAATAATGAAGTTTGTCAAATTGACGTCATATTTTTTATAGTAAATAAACATAACGACAGTAGGCAATACCAGAGCATTTAGAATATGTACGCCCATAGCCAGTCCCATTAAATAGGTAGCTAAAATAAGATAGCGTTCATTTCCGGGTTCATTATGACGTTCGGTCCAATACAGAGCAAGCCATACGATACAGCTGGAAAAGAACATGGACTGTGCATAAACTTCTGCTTCTACGGCGTTAAACCAGAAGCTTTCGGTAAAAGCAAAGGTAAGCGCTCCAACCATTGCAGCGATAGCCGGGATATAAGACCGAAAGTTTTTCAGGCGATCCATATATTCCCGTACCAAGCTGGCTATAATCAAGTGTAGGAACATAATTGTAAGGGCACTTGAGATTACGGAGAACATGTTGATCCGCCATGCAATGTTTCCAATTGGAATCATTGAAAAAAAGCGGCCCATCAGCAAATAAAACGGCGCACCCGGTGGGTGTGGTATAGACATGCGATAGGAACAAGCGATAAATTCTCCACAATCCCAGAACGAGACGGCTGGCGCGACCGTCATGAAATACACGACGAACGAGATCAAGAAGGAAAGCGCCGCGGCAAGGCGGTTAAACATCCTGGTATCCATTTATTCAAGCACTCCTCATTAAAATGACATTTATAATCTATATATTCTGTATCTGTATCAACATTTATTGCATCGGCAATCGTGACTAAATCACCGTTTTCCTGACTCCTGCCCTATAACAGCTTCCGGTGAAACATCAGATCACTGAACTTCTGCTTCTTCAACAGAAAATATTCAAATACAATACTTCCCGGATACATGCGTTCGAGAACAATCTTGTCTTTCACTCGCCTTCGCGATTGCGCCTTGCGACGTTTACGCGCAATCAGCAACGGGTGCGTTAGTAACCATCCATATGCGCGCAAAACTGCCCCGGCGTTCGCAAAATGTCCTTTAAGCAGTTCAACCGTTAGCGCAAGAAGGTCGAGCGGAATACGAAAGATCATCCTCAGCAGCAAATTGGGTAGCGACAAATTTTTTGCCAGCAAGAAAATATTATTGCGGAAATTCCAGTAGGTTTTTCGTGGACTATCCTGATCGAGAGTTCCACCCACATGGTGCCAGATTCGTGATTGTGGCACACAGCGAATATTCCAACCTGCCAGCCTCATGCGCCAGCAAAGATCAATTTCTTCCTGGTGCAGCATAAAATCTTCATCGATCGTGCCGACCTGCTCCAGCGTATCGCGGCGAATAAAAAAGCAGGCCCCGCTTGCCCAAAAAATATCCAGCGGATCATCGTATTGGCCGTCGTCTTTTTCAATTGTAAAGAAAACGCGGCCACGTAAGAAGGGATAGCCCAACCAGTCGATAAAACCACCGCAGGCTCCGGCATATTCCAGATGATCGCGCTTTTGTTGTCCCAAAATCTTTGGCTGAACGGCACCCAGATTAAAATCCGCCTCAAAAGCAGCAACAATCGGCTCGATAAAACCAGGCTCAACATCAACATCATTATTCAATAAACAGATGTATTTGCCGTCCGCAATTTTCAACCCTTCATTGTTGCCTCGGGCATACATATAATTATCCGGGTTTTCCAGCAGCTTCACTTCGGGATAATTTTCCCGCACAAATGCAACACTTTCGTCGGCTGAGCAATTATCCACCATGATAATTTCAAGATTGGGATAGGTGCATTGCCTGAGCGAATCGAACAGCTCCTTCAGAAAACGCAATCCATTATAATTCAGCGTTACCAGAGACACCTTGGGATACTGCTGTTCGTCCATAATCGTTCCATTTATGCATCAGCAAAAGACAGCAACCAGTTTAAGCAAAACGCCCTGATTTCGCAAGAGATAAAATCGGCTGGTTGCCTATTCACTGCCTCATGATACACCTGACCAGTGTATTGGTTTTAGGGAAAACCTGTTTGGATCTTTACACGAGGTTGCGGAAAAAAGAATCGTTTGACAAACTCCATCATCAAAGTCGATATTGGCGCAATACTTCTGGCGGATCTCTTTTGAAACAGTTTATCACTCATTATACTGCTGCCTATCGCGGACTCCCACGAGAAGCATGGATGCTGTCGATTATTTTGCTGATTAATCGCAGTGGCTCCATCGTGCTTTTTTTTATGTCACTTTATCTCACGCAGGAATTAGGCTACAGTATTGCTCAGGCTGGTTATGTGTTAAGCAGTTACGGTCTGGGAATGATGTCCGGAGCCTTTCTGGGCGGTGCGCTTACAGACCGCATTGGCGCGCGAAAGGTTCAATTCTTCGCACTGTTAACAGGTGGCCTTTGCTTTCTGATTCTGGGTTATCTTACCGATATAAACTCCATTTTAGTCATGATGTTTTTTGCAGCCCTCACCAGCGAGTCACTAAGACCGGCAAATGCAGCGGCGATTATCCACGTTTGTTCACCGGAACAACGTGCGCGTGGATTCGGATTATCACGCCTTGCTATTAATCTTGGAGTGAGCATCGGTCCAGCCGTCGGCGGCTTTCTGGCGACTATCGATTATATGTTTCTTTTCTGGCTGGATGGCTTTACCTGCATCGGCGCCTCAATTTTTGTCTGGCTTTTCCTGCCAGATATACGCCATGACGATACGCAATCACAACCGGAGGACCTGCCCGAAACCGAAACAGTCCCTACCCCGCCCTGGCGCGATCCGATTGTGTTGCTCGTGATGTTTCTGGCCTTTTTGTGCAGCGGCGTCTTTCGCCAGCTCTATAACACCTGGCCAATTTACGTTCGCGTCATTGAGCAGCTTACCGAAGATCAAATTGGCCTGCTGATGGCGTTTAATGCCGTTTTGGTCATTGCCATAGAAATGCCGCTTCTTCATTATCTGGAGCGCAAGTCTCAGCTGGTGGTTTTATCAATCGGTGCGCTGTTTATCGGCGGCGGTTTCGGGATTATGCCGCTTGCATCGGGAATTCCACATCTTGTATTCACCGTATTTATTTGGACAATCGGTGAAATTCTGTTCTTTCCCCTTCTCGGCGTCTTTATCGCAAGCCGCGCGCATAGCAGCAATCGCGGCCAGTATATGGGCTTTTATACGTTCACCTTGGCCCTTGCAATGGTGGTAATGACCCCGGCCGGAAGCTGGGTGTATGATGTGTTTGGTCCAGCTATTCTTTGGTATACTGCAGGACTTATCGGGATATTCTCAATGACGGGATTTTTAGGCATCAATGCGTATATGAAGAACGGTGAACTCTGAACAACCGAAACCGCGGCGACTAAATAAATAGTCGCCACTAAGTTGATTTTATCAAAAATAATTAATAACTGAATTCATTTGCAGATCAGAACTCTTCAAAATAGATGGGGTAGGTTCCAAGAAGGGGACCTCCTGCATACTCATAGGCATTTAATGTAACCCGGAACTGCGGAAATTGATCGTAATAAACGAAATTCACCTTATCACCAGTTTTACTGGTTGTCGTGTAAATATACTTTGTAAATTCCCATTCCAGGTGCACAGCTGACGGCCAACCTGGTTCCTGTGTGTAATCGGCTTCAAAGCGGTGACGAATATGTAAAGGCATTGGCAGAGGTTTCGTTCCCCAGATTATAACGAACCCCGGAGGCCCAAACTGATGATCACCGGCAACCAGCGTCAATTCAAGCTGACCCGGTCCATTATAAGGCTCTGCTTTATATTCGATTTCAAACGGTCCACGGTTAGTTGTTAAGACATAGATAGGCTGACCACCTTTAGTATTCGCATCTACTCCCTCATCCCAGTTAGTAGTATTGCCACTACCTGAATGTGGATCCATAATATTTGCAGCAGATTCGTGATCCGTTTGCTGAGAACATCCCCAAATCAGTCCCCCCAAGAGCAATAAAAAAAAAACCAGCCTATACTGTAAAATTATTTGTCGCTTCATAACACTCCTCCGAACGTTCCGTTAAGAGCCTTGAACCGCAGCAAGAGAAGCAATCTCCCAAAAATCCATTTCGACTGCAGTAAGGCATTTTTTGTTTTATAGATTTTGCAGAATTTCTCCCGGATAAATTCTGCTCGTCACTTTTTTGTTCGATTGGTTATAGACATCTCCTGTAAATAGCAACTTCTGTGTTAGGCCGAGTTGAGCATTTGCAGAGAGTCATCTACCACTGAGAACTAAGACAAAAACAAAGCCAAGAAAAGGAAAAGGCATGCATCTTATTGTTTTACAAGCACTTAAAGTCCAAGAGAACAATTTTTTAAATGTCATTATGTTGACACTTCCATGATCCCGCTTTAGTAGGCGTCAAAATAACGACAAAAAGCCCCTTTAAAGATCACTCAGAATGCTTAATCCGCCGCAGCCGATGCTGCAACGCCTGGCGCGAAAGACCCAGTTCCTGTGCGGTATGCGTAATATTGTCATTCCGGTTTTTAAGAGTGCTTAATATTTTCTGCCTTTCCATGCGACGTAAAAAATCCTGTAGCGACTCGCTTCCCCTCTCCCGATCGTTTTCGATATTATGTACAGGCCCGATTAAATCCTCAATCTGTTCACGAATCGATCGTTCAGGCAAATTTAAAATGAAGCGCTGAACAATTGTCATCAAGTCCCTCACATTCCCAGGCAAAGATAATTCGCAAAGCTCACAGAGCTCCTCAGGCTTTTCCCAAAACACAGAGTTCTTCTCCCCAACCAACTTTTGCCGAAGTAAGTAAGCCGCAATATGTGGAATATCTTCCCTGCGTTCATCCAATGGCGGCAAGTGCAGGTGAAAGGTGTTCAGACGATAAAACAAATCGTTTCGAAAGGCACCGGAATTGATTTCAGCCGGCAAATCGCGATTCGTCAACGCAATAATTCGTACATCCACACGTGTTATCTGCTCGGCTCCAATGGCGAAAAGCTCGTTATTTTCGATGGCGCGAAGTAGCTTGGCCTGAAAACGCGGTTGAATTTCGGCGATTTCATCGAGCACCAGTGTTCCGCTATCTGCCAGCTGAAAATGGCCTTTGTGCGCGCGCATTGCTCCGGTAAAGGCCCCTTTTCCATAGCCAAAGAATTCCGCCTCAAATAAATCAGCGGAAATCGCCGCACAGTTCACTATACGCAGCGGCCTCGATTTGCGCGGACTATTTATGTGAATGAAGCGGGCGAATAAATCTTTGCCGGTTCCGGTTTCACCGGTAATTAAGACCGGGGCATTCAGCCTGGCTATGCGAATGGCGTCTGCCTGCAGCTTTTTTACGACTGCACTGACACCAACGATATCTGTTTCCATATATTATTTCGTCTGTATTCATTTCTTTGGGGGAATGACAACGGTGAACGGTGAATGAGTAACCGCTACATTACCTTACTGCCTTACTGCCGATCACTTATGACTAAAGCCATAAGCTTCCTAAGCTTTTCACCTTTCACTTCTCGCGTCTTGCCTCTCGTTTCTTGCGTCTTGCCTCTCACATTTCCACAATATTTCCGACTCATCATCACATTACCGACAAGAATTCAGCGGTCGAACTTTTCATACCTAAGGAGCCTGTTTTCAATCATTTACACGTAAGCCGAGTGATTCTAAACTACGCTAATTTTGCGTTTAGCAGTGGCCAATACTTGACGAACGCCGTTTTTGTTCTTATATTAATTCACCCATCACATCTATTCATTCGCAAACAGCCTTCTTTTTTTGAATTTATTTTCGCCACTCGGACATGCTACCCCCACATGCCCAGGCATTAACCGGGATAAGATATGAGAGACCTTATGGCGACCGAATCTGATTTGCTGTACCAAATTCAATGCGGTGATCACACTGCTGAACGCGAAATTTTTCGACGGTATGAAGTTTTATCACGCGTCGAAACGATGGTTCATTCACGCATCCGCGCCCCCCTTTCTGATCGCAATGATCTGATTGGCGAAATTCTATTGTCCATTTTGTTAAGCCTGCGCAAAGGCAAATTTGACCCTGCACGAGGCGAGATCGGCTCCTATATTTGGGGAATTGCGCGCAACAAAATCCGAGATTATCTAAAACCCACTCCAAATCGTTACATGCTCAGTTTAATTGAAGAAATTTTGGTTGAAGATGAACGAGACAAGGAGATCCAGGAGCGCAGGGGTCGCCTAAAACTGGCGCTCGCGAAGCTGGACAATAAGTACCGGCAGGTTATTTTCATGCGATATTATGAGGAGTTCACAATCGAAGATATGGCTCGCAAGCTACAGCTAGAGCCGAGTCAGGTCTATAATCGCATCCACTACTCGATTAGTCTGATTCGCGAAATAGTGAAAAAATAAAAAAAAATTAAAAAAAACACCAAGTTTTGAGAAGTATATAGTAGAGGCTGCCGGGAAATGTAGACAAATTTGAGATTTGTTTACTATCCCCGGAACACATGGGGGTTAGTTATCGTCTGGAATATTGTAGTTACAGTATTCTATGCGTCAATTGTGTATGCTTAACAAAGTAGGCAACTATGGAACGTTCACAGCAAACAGGAAGCAAGTGCCCCGAGAAGTTTATTAGTCAAATAGATACTTATCTGCGCGGCGATTTAGACGAGGCGGAGATTGATGAATTTGAGCAGACTTTTTTTGAAAATGATGATTGTTTAAAAGAGCTTCAGCTGAGGAAAGATCTTCGTGACTTGGTCAAGCAGGATGGAAAGACGTTATTCCCCGAGTTCATGCCGTCCGATGGTGTTGGTGCCGTCGCTCTCGGCTCAGGAGCGCCTGTAAAAGCAGCACCGGCTAAAGTTTACTGGCCCTTAAGCGTTGCAGCAACCGTTCTTTGTTTAGTCTTCTTTTTAGTTCCTGATACACATCAAAAGCCTCTGAAGCTAAGTGAAAAGGCGAATAGCTTTTCTGCCGCATTTCTGTCCTCACAGAAGGATCTGCGTTTTCGTGGATCATCCTATTTTGACATCGTTTCCTCGCAGGTATCACGAAATCAGACTATCGAACTGCTCGAACCGATAAAGAACTATGTCTACCGTGGCAAGCTTGCCTTTCGCTGGCGCTTGCTAAAATCCGGTTCCAATCCCCTACCCGCTTTGCGTCTGGCCATCTTTACAAATAAAGACCAAGAAATTCTACGCGCGAACATCATCGGTGGAGAATTTGTTCTTCGCAATGAGCTTGAGCCGGGGCTTTACTACTGGTCGCTGGAGGATGAGGAAGATACCGTGGGCGTTGGACGTTTTCTGGTGCCGGCGGAGGATATGATTGAGGAATAGTGAGCGGTGAGCGGTGAGCGGAACCTTTGCAGATAGAAGGTTCTAAATGAGTATAAAAATTTCAAGCCGCAGATAGCTAACAAGAAGCAATTGCAGAGAAAGCTCACATCCAGGAAGCTGTCTTTTCTGACACATGGCAGCGAAGCGGTCTCACAGCGCAGCGGTCTGTCTTCTCACAGTACCAAATCCTCATCATCAGGTAAGTCGGAGATCTTTATCGTTTCGACGCGTTCGATGACCTTGTATTCCAAAAGCTCTTTTTCTTTCCTTAACGCCCGGTTAATAATTCCCTTGCGAAAGTTCGCTAACAACTCTTCCAATGAAGCATATTCAAGTGGCTTCAGAACCCACTTCTCATACTTTTTCCATAGGTCGACAAACATCGAAAAAGGTCTTTCTCCCTGTTGAATAATCGTCACGAAGGGCACCATATAATTTGGAACGGTGGCCTGAAGTTCAAGCGGACTACTTTTAGGCTCGGAAATATCCGCAATAACAAAGCGCGAAAGCCCGGCCAATATCTTAATCGTTTCCGTAACATCTTTTTCAGTTGCTCTATCGAAATCAAAAACAATCGGTAGTAAATTGTAATTATTGCGCAGCTCTTCCCGGATCGAATCCAGAATAATTTTTCGTTCCGGTGTAAAACGTCCGAGAATTAAAACGCCTTTTTTACCAATGGTCGAGATAGCATTTGTTATATTGTTATTGTTCAACAGCATGTAAACAAACTGTGCAATTTCCAGATCGTCGACAGAAATAACATCATTCGCCGGCTCAATCAGCAGGTTCTTCTGAACAGTCCCTTCTTTATTGAGATTCCAGGCAGCAACACCAAAGACCCTGCTATTACTCAATGTCGCATTTTGCAGGTTCGAAGACGTAAAGACCGAATTACTTAGATTTGCATGAGACAGATCGGTACCGACCAACAGCGTCTCCTTAAAAGTAGAATCCGACAGATCGGCAGACTGTAGTTTGGCACCTGTTAAATCGCAATAATTAAAACTCGCCTCCATCATCCGGGAATTTCGCCCACCAATCGGCTGAAAGTCAACTCCCTTAAGACTGGCATCCTGAAACGAAACGCCTTTCATCCACGCACCGCGCATGGAGGCATTATCTAATATCACGCCGCGCATATCGGCATAACCGATTATGAGGTCATCTAAACTGGCACCGCGCAGATCGATTACCTGCATTGACAGGGAACTGATATAGCCCCCCTTGGTGAGCACACGTTCAGATTTCACTGTTTTTTGCAGTTCTTCTACCTGGCGTTTCTTTTTGTAAGCAGACCAGTCTTCCAAAGCCTGTTCCCGTTCCGGTGAGCGAATGGGAGAATGTGCAAGCTTTAGAAATTGCCGGAGATCTTCCCAATTGCCCTGAAAGTTTGGGTGGTCTTGTTTTAAGTTTTCCAAAAGAGTGCCTTCCTGTCTTTTACAGTATGCTATCAGATGTGATGGATATTTCTAATTATGAGGAGGGTCAGCCAAAATGCAAATTATTTCTCGAAGAGTTTCAAAAACCACAGCTTTATTCTCTGGATCACAAACAGGAAGTTGAGGCCTGAGCTCCCAAATCAATGAGGCGGCCATATGGAAAATGTGTAGTTATCTTTCTAATCGAGAATGGTGCGGGTTACGGATTAAAGTTTTAGGCATTTTTTTAAACGAAAAAAGTGGGCAAAATTTGTCTTTTTTTGGCACCTCGACTCAGCTCGGCGTAACACTAAAAGCTGATTCTCGCTCAACACCTAATAGCATTTTTGAACTAAAAGTCCAACTTCTCACGCCGGTCAGCGAGGTGGCCTGACGTCTACCCGTAAGTCTGCGGGTATCATTTTAAACCGAGTTCTACCATTTTGAGATCACTCTCAGCATGATCGTTTAAGGAAAAATAAATCTCTGCTCCGTCCGGAGACAGGCTTAGTCCATCGTCCAGCTGGTGTTCGCTCAACATAGCATGGGAAAGCAACATAATCGATTTATCGGCAAAGCGATAGAACATTAATTGTGCCATTCGATTCTTCAACCGCTTGAAATAATAGATACCATCTTTAACAACGATCCAGTTCTGCGTCTCATAGATTTCCAAATCTGCAATGACTCGCACTTCTCTCGCCTCGCCGGTCTTTTCCCAGATTCCCGGGATACCGCGTTTAGAATAGAATAGCGTTTTTCCGTCTACCGATTCCATAGAGGCAAAGCTATTGGCCTGAGTCACCTGAACAGCAGTGCCGCCCGAGGCTGGCACCTTCCAGATACGCCAATCGCCGCTACGCGTCGAGGAGAAATATATCCAACGGCCGTCGCGAGAGTGCATCGGTGCAGCAGCATCGGATTCCAGTAACTCGATGTGCGCCTCGCCCGGTACAAACCGATAGGTGGCATATGCCTCGCCCGGTTTCACAGCAAACACCATGCTGCGACCATCAGGTGCCCAGGAGGGCATGCAATTGTAGGGAACCGAACCCTCGCTAATTCGCATCAGCCCAGTGCCGTCGATATTGCAAAGCCACAACTCATTGCTGCCAGAACGATCCGAAACAAAGGCAATATATTGCTGATCTGGCGATACCTTGCCATTCCATTCTGCACCTGAGGAAATAACAATCGGCTTGATGTTTTCCAGCATCCCGGCATCCTGATTGATAGACGCCTTGTAAATATTTTTCCGCATTATCCTCTGTTCATAGGAAAGCAGTTGACCGGACGGCGAAATCACTGGGAAAGTGCCAATTGGGTTCAGGAAAGCAAGGTCCAACAGCCGAGATTTCCCATTCAGGTCGACCGATTTAAGCCGGTACACTCCATTGTCGTATATACAATAAATAATTTCGTTGGTCAATGGCGACCAGCCCAGTCCAAAAATGATTTCATTTTCGTGCGTCAGCCGTCGCACTTCCCAATCTGATGTCGACATGATATAGACGTCGTCATTATATCGCGAATCCAGCCGCGCAAAAATCAGCAGCTTGCCGTCCGGGGAGAAAACCGGATAGCGGTCGGCATAAATATTCGCCGCCGGGGTGGTCAATTGTTGCTTTCTAGCCGGCAGCGGGGAAAAAAGATATAGCGCAAATGGCGCATTGCTGGAGGTTTGCATGGCGTAGGCGAGAGTCTTACCATCCGGTGCCCATTCAAGGCCAACGATGCTCTTGCCTGCTTCCATCAGCAGTTCAGTGCGCACCCTATCCATCAAAGAAAGCGAAATGATGCGGCTGCCGGCATCGGAAGACTCTATATATGTGACTGCCTTGCCATCAGGTGTAAAGCAAGCCGTTCGCTCCATATATGGAGTGTCTGTTAGTTGGGTTTCCGCGGCACCATCGATGTCTTTTAGAAAGAGATCCCATTGCCGGGTTTCCGGACTCTTGTGAGCGTATAATAACTTTTGATTGTTTGGTGAAAATGCAAGCCCGTGTTCAAGCCCCAGGGATGCAGTAAGGGGAATTTCATTGCCGGAAGCCTGCAGTCTGGGTGGAGCCTGAAAGGTTTCATTGAAAAAAACACCAACACCCACCACCGCGCAGAAAGAAATAGCGGCCCAAAATCTTAAGGGCATGCGCTTTGGGACCATAGGTTGCGTATTCTCCCGTTGTGGTTGGTCTTTTTTCTGCGGTCCCTGAGGATCCGATAAACTGCCTGGGTTCCCACGCGCAGGTTCCTCAGACCAAACAGGGCAAATCAGCCGATAGCCTTTCTTGGGAATTGTTTCAATTACCCTTGCATTACGTGCATCATCCTCAAATATGCGCCGCAGGCGGTAAATAGAGCGATTTATAGGATGATCGGTAACTGTAACATCCGCCCACACCCATTGGGCAAGTTGATCCCTGGAGATGATCTCCCCCTGTCGCTCAATCAGGTAGAGCAGCACTTGCATTACCTTCGGCTCCAGCTTGATTTTTGTCGATTCCCGGCTGAGACTATCACTCTTGCCGTCCACCAACCATCCCGCAACATAATAAGTATGCACACGATCTACGGGTGTTTGTTTCATACGCTTCCGCCTGCACAGTATGGGAAATCCTGTTCTATTATATCAAGATTACTAATCACTCGCGGAAAGATCAATCCCCCAATTATGGCATTTATCGTCTTTCAGCTGTCCGGTGAACTACAGAATATGCCTGAAAAGGCACTTCATCAAAAAAAACACAAGGATTCCACAGGTTTCCCACAGGCAATTCCGCCGGCCCTCATTTACCTTATTTGCCATAACAAACGAATAACGTTGTTTTAATGATTCCGGAGGATTATATGAATCGTATGTTTACAATTTTAGCAGTGCTTATATTTTGTGGGGCCCCGGCGTTACATTCGCAGACGGTGGAAACCGTTCTCCAGACAAATAATTTCATCACCGACTACCTGGTTGTCGGACCGGAAGGAAATGTGTATCACGCAGATCGTTCCCAGACAATTCACAAGATTACACCGGACGGCGTCGCCTCAGTATTCGCCAGCAGCAGCAGTTTCAACTTTGTTACCGGAATGGCATTCGACTCAAACAACAATCTTTACGTCGCCAGTTCTAATAGCTCAACTATTTTTCGAGTGGCACCGGACGGCACGATCAGCAATTTTTATTCGGGGCTGAGCGATTTCGGATATGGTTTGGATATCGATAATCAGGATAATGTATATATCGCTTTGTGGTTCACCGGTACGGTGGCTAAAATCACCCCGGGAGGAACGTTGACCACTTATGCTACCGGATTAGGTGAAGGTGCGGTAGACGTTGTCTTTGATGAAAACGGTGACATGTACAGCGCAAATTTTCTGAACGGTAACATTTTTCATACCGATTCCAATGGAAACACAACAATGATCGCCTCCATCGGCACAGTAGCCGGTTATTTGACGTATGCTGCGGGCAATCTTTACGCAAGTGGCTATCAATCGCACTATATTTACCAAATATCTCCGACCGGGCTGATCACACAATTTTCCGGCACCGGGACGCCCGGCACAGATGACGGACCTATTGCAGCAGCACAATTCAACGTGCCAAACGGCATTGCCGCCACTGCATCCGGGGACACCATTTACATTTCGCACGACAGCGGAGATCGCCGACTGCGCAGGATTGTCGGAGTAAACGTCAGTACGTCGTTGGAAGACCCTGCCAGTCCGGCTCCACAGGAATTCCAATTATTCGCAAACTATCCCAACCCCTTTAATCCTACGACACGTATCCAATACAGGATTCCAACCACCGCGGCAGTTCAATTGCAGGTTTATGATGTATCGGGGAGAGAGGTCGCTACACTGATCGATGCGGTTCAGGCAGCTGGAACGCACGAAGTGGACTTCTCCGGTGAGGAACTGGTTTCCGGTATCTATCTGTATCGCTTAACCACCGGCGAGTTTTCAGCAATGCGGCGCATGGTTCTGGTCAAATAACGGTGCTGCTACGATTGTTCCAGAAGCGGGATTCACCTCACTTCCTGTGCTGAACCTCCCAGGATGCCCGATCTTGCCTGAATAGATTCAAGCAAGATTTTTGTACAAGGCCAGAGCAGGCATATTAAAATGTCTGCTCTGGCCTTGTACCGGGAATGAGGTACACCAGGATGCATATACTTCACGAACAGATCCAGGTGATCAACCTTTGCATTGCTCTGGGGTTAGTTTTTCTCGATTCACTTCTAGACACCCAAAAACCTGCATTCTCGCTTGGCTTAAATAGCCCCACCTCCCGCTTGATACTTTCCTCGGATATATTTATTATTATGGACTTCCCGGACTTAACGGGATTTTCTAGATACTGCTATATATAGTACTGAACAGGAGCCGGCGTAGAGTAGATTGTAATAGGTGATTGGCATAGTTTATTTCTCTTATTTGCTATTTCTTGCTTCAAAGTTAAAACCCCAAAATACAACCAACAATCCACTTTTAAGTTAGTTGGGAAAATCAGTTTTTAACTTTTGTTCAAAAGTTGGACAGTATTTCCAAAAAGAATAATTAAATGATAACAGAGTGAGGCCTAATTTTCGCTCTAACTGTTAAACAGGATTATAATATGGATGTTATTAAAGAATTGTACAGTAGAATTGAAAACGTAAATTTGTGGGACGGAAGTGTTTTATTAAAGAGAAATGAATTTTTGAAAGATGCCGGAGCTATAGATAACAACCTATATTACATTTTATCTGGTAGCCTAAAAATGTCAATCATAAATAAGAATAAAGAAAACATTATTCGTTTGGGGTATAAAAATAACTTTATGGCATCTTTAGATAGTTTTATTACTGGAAAACCATCTGATTTTTGTATACAGGCTATTAGAAAAACCAAATTAAAATTTATCTCAAAGGAAAGTCATTCAAAATTGATCAATCAAAATGCGGAGACACAACTTCTTTGGAGTAAAATTCTGGAACAATTGGTCTTACAACAGATAGAAAGGGAAAAAGACATATTTATTACTTCTCCAAAAGAGCGGTTTAAAAAAGTACTCGAAAGGAGTCCAAATCTATTTCAGGAAGTTCCCGCTAAATACATCGCCTCTTACTTGAGAATGACCCCTGAGACACTTTCAAGACTAAGAAGTCTTGATTAGGATCAATAAATAGCCCCCTCACCAGAAAGTTCTTAAGCATCGAAGAACAAACTCTTATATTTGAACCTCAGAAAATATTTCAATTAATAAAGCCCTTCGGAGATCCAAGTGTTTGTTTGAGAATCCTTACAGGTAGTTGTTTGTAGTTTTGAACATTCCTCTCCCAAATAATACTGGTGATAAAAATGAACAAAGAAATATTAATTGTTGGAGCCGGTCCCTCAGGCCTTTCTATGGCAATTTTTCTAAATGAACTAGGGTATAGACCTAGGATTATAGACAAAAAGAGTAAAATCAGCGAATATTCAAAGGCGTTGGGTGTTAATCCAAGAACACTTGAAATCTTTGAATCCTTCGGTATTACAGAAGCCTTTTTGAGTAATGGGAGACAAATGAATGCAATAAATATATGGCGTGAAGATAAACATGTTTTGAGAAACGACTTTCGAAAGGCGAAGCACAAATACCCATTTATGCTTATTCAACCCCAAAAAGAATCAGAAGAAATCTTATTGAATGAGCTTAATAAGAGAAATATAAAATTAGAATATGACACCGATTTTACTTCGGTAAAAGTTGATAAAAATCAACACAAAGCTTTAATTCAGAAAAGTTCTCAGCACCATGAAATTCCGTATGACTATTTGATAGGCGCAGATGGTGGGCAAAGCAAGGTTAGAGAATTATCAGGCCTTAAATATGAAGGGCTCCGATATGATGAAGAATGGGAATTATATGATATTGAATTAGAAATGGAACTAGATCAGGATGAGGGACATATCCGATTATTTCCTGAAGGTGGTGTGTTAATGATTAGGCTAAAAGGTAATGTATGGAGAGTGGCTGGCAGGATGAATTCAATTCTAAATTATTTGCCTAAAAATACAAAGTTAGGGACGATAACGTGGGAATCTAAATTTAGAATTCATCATAAAATAGCTACGAAATTAATTTCTGAAAATACTGGAATAATAGGCGATGCTGCTCATTTGCACTCGCCTGTTGGAGCAAGGGGAATGAATTTGGGAATTGAGGATGCTTATATTCTGTCAAACTTAATTAAAGATGGCAATTTTAGCATGTTCGATGAGGTGCGAAGACCCTATCTTGTCAACACCGTTAATAGGATAAATAATTTAACAATGGGATTAGCGGGCACTTCCAAAATGTCAAAAATTATGCGTAGTAATATTGGAGTTTTAAAGTTTTTTGCTCCTTTGATTATGCCAAAAGCAAGGAAGTTTATTTTGGGAATAAACTAGTGCAAACTGTGCCAATCGGTAGATGAAAAGTGTTGCGCGTTTTTAGCCTCTGGAAAGGTAAAAAGGGTTATAAAGCACTCTTACAGCTTTTCAGTTCGCAATTGTACGATAGCAGATGAGGGATGATATGTCAAAAAAAAATTACCTCTGACGGTCAAATTATAGCACAAACAGAGTATTTTAGAAGAAGAAAGAGAAGGTTTTTAAAGCACAAAGAATACTGCCAAGTACCTGTTTTTTCCTGACTATACCGGGAGCAAAACTCACTCGGCACTTCCTGTACCTCGCCCTACGGGCTGCCCATTCGAGTAGTGCAAATGTGCAATCCTGCACCTTTGTCAAACCCGCACTTGCTTGCCCATACTGGATTTTGAATACTATTTTTTAAATGTGGATTCGCTTTATCTTACTCAGCGCCTGACCCGGCAGAAACATCTATAAAATTGTGCCAATGGAATACTGATAGTCGTGCCTGATTACGTCTGGGAGGTCTTTGCGGTTATGAGTATATGAGGTATTCTTCCATAGCTTCGTAAAGCTGTTTGGAGTTCTTTTGGAAGCTAAGGAGACCAGTAGGATCGAGGGCACCGCGCTGGATGAGGAATTCGATGTCGGTCTTAAGTTTATGGGCGCTGCGCTTATCTTCAACCCGAAGCGAGCGGCGATAGCGCTTGCCCTCGATGTAGAAGGTAATCTTCCAGTACTTCTCACCTTTGGGTTTGTCTATGCTGCTCATTGGGGTGCCTGAATTTTAGTTACATGACAAACATCTTCTAATGATTATCGGTTTAGTTTCAGATCTAGTTGACCAGGCTCTTTATGTAAGTAAGCAAAAGATTGTGGAGGCTTAATTCCATATTCTTGTTCAATAGACAATTGATCAGGATACTTTTTTGTCTTTTTAATCTTTATAGCATACCCAGCTTCTTTACCATCAAAGTAGCTCATGTAGTACTCTTTGCTAATCCCAGCATGTTCTTCTGTTGTTTGCCATAACTCATCAATATCAGAGTGAATTACATGATCAATTTCAAACTCACCTATAACTTTACTTATTGGAGCAGAAGCATACACTACAACCTTATTCACGGATGGATTCTTAAAAAGAGATCTTCTAAATTCATACTTTTTTGAGCCATTGAAAATCTTCGTTGCAAATTCAGGTTTAATCGATAAAATAACTTTCATCTGCTTTAGACTCCTTTAAGATCGTGTTAAAGTGATCTAATGTGAGGGGCTCAAACCCTCTTGGCGCACTATTAATGTCTTTAATGATCCCAAGCTCGATCAATCTAGCTAAATTAATCTTATTAGGAAACGTTTGAACATAAAGAAAATTAACTATAAACGGAGGATGTTTTTTATTGTAATACCAATGCTTTAGAAGTTCCTCATCTGTAAAGACGCTTCGCTTTCTGCAAAGTTCTAAAAATCGTTTTTCTGATGAAATATTATCATACATACTATCAACAATACCAAGTGTTGTAATGACACTTTTATAGTACCCACCTGTTCTGTAGAAAAGAATTAAATCTCCTCGATTAAGGTCTCTATTAAATGAGCGAGAGATATATACTTTTTGTAATGCGTTTCTATGTGGCTCATTCTCTATATAGTCATCAGGAGTTTCATTCGTTAAGACTGAATCAGGCAATAATTCCGTATGATATCTAGGATAAATTGGTACTATGTAATTTGTATTATTTCGAGAAACAAATGGAAAAATAAGTTTGGGATTAGTCATGTTAAATGTTGGCGAAAAATCCCTTATAAACACCTTTTCTGTACCATTACGAGTATTTTTTGTTCCCCAAAACACAAAGCCCCAATCCTCAAATAATTTCATTAACCTAATTTGATCTTCCCGCTTGTCAAAAATTGTTACATATATCTCATCTACTTTATAATTCTGAGCATTATCAAAGACTATCTTTAAGAATCGCTCACCCAACTTATATCCATTTGAAGTGACTTTTAATGTACCAATTTTTAATCTCTTCTTTGGCCTGAATGCGGGTTCAATATCCCCATAGCCTTCATTTTTATCTTCAACTTTGAGATATAAAAAGGCCCCAATAGCATTATCTGTGTCACAGACATAGCATATTTCTCCTTCTTTTCTATTAAACCATTTTTCAAATTCTTGGTAATCTGTTTTGAATGAATCAAAGAATTGGTCTTGTAGATTTACTTCACCAAAGTGTTTTTTTCTAACAGCTAGAACTTTGTAATCTTTTAAATCAGGATTTTCCGCTGTTACCTTTTCAAGGTATGAGTCTATTTTATAGACTTTTTCAGATATTCCTAGCCGATCTGCCTTAGAGTGAATACCCCTGTCTTCTGTAATGATTAGGTCAACCCTACCATTATAGAGCTCCTTAATCAGGTCAGTATCAAACTTATCATTTTCTGAATTGTCGTATTCTCGGATTTGAGTTATCGCTTCTGAGTCATCTGAGAGTGTTCTCAAGGACTCATAATTTTGTATCTTTATTGCCATCGTCTTTATAACAGACTCATTGGCGTGTCGCCTAATTTCAGTCATGGTATTTGGATGAACAATTTTAGTTGCACCCGTTTTATCAAGCCAATTAAATAATAAGCCTATATCTTGGTTTACTACAGTAACCGCTTCACGATGAATAATGATGTTTGTATCTAGTAGAATCCGCATGCTGACTCCTTTGCAATAGAGAATTAGGGGTTAGTCTCTAAAAACTTTTCCAGCATATAAAGGGGAGTAACTAATGATACTTGCACCGCCCACTGAATGCAACTTGATTTCTAACTCAATACACTGCAGCTACTAAACATGTAATAATCCCAAACACCATGAGCAGAAAATACGGTAAGCTGTGAGAAATGTAATTTCGCGTATAGACTCCCATTCCAAGTTCTTCTTCAAGCTCGTTCATGTTTTTAACGGTTCTGGAGTAACCTTCATAGGCACCGAACAAGCACCACAGAAGGATAATGCCTAATATAATTAATGCAATGAATAACGTCAGAAAGATGAAAATTTGTTTTGTTACCGGTTGTGGCTGATAAACTGATAGCAATTGTAGCTAGGTAAGTCAGGGGTAATTGCCACATACGATTACCATGAACGTTGAGGCGTGATTGAAGCGTTGAGAATTGTTGTCGCTTTGATTCAATTTGCCTTTGCTTCTTCATTTTAGTCAGCTCCAATTGATTAGCATATATTTGCTTCGATTATGATATTGGAATCGTATAATTAGAACATCGCTATAATACCAGAATAAATAACATTAACTATAAGGAAAAAAGAGAGAAAGATTACTCCACGTAAAACGAACTGGTAAATCGTTCTTCTGATAAGTGCCTCTAAATGCCAATAGTCTGCCAAATCTTCGATGTCATTTACTAATGGACGATATGGTGGACCCAAGATGTCGACACATCTGAGAAGAAGGGTTGCTAAAGCCGCATATAGAACAAACTCAATAACAAAAAAGATTTTCGCTGGTCCACCAATATTTATTAGAATGCCCAGAACAGCTAGAATTATAGAGGTGTGGCTAAGTAGTGCAGAACTTTTACTATCGATTACTCCCATATCATAGACAGCACCACCTGTGTCGGTATCGCCAGATCGCCTGGCCTTCACATACATTTTATTATCTGCGGCTTCGAGCTTCCAAACTTTGACTACAAGCTTATCAAACCACTTGATCAAAGGGATGTTGAGCATAAAACACCTCCAAGTTGTAGAGGGGAAAATCAAATTTCATCCAGGGGAGTATTTTCGGGGGAATTGTATAATTATACGGCTTGAAGAGCCAAGAGTTCCAATTCGATGGTATCTACTACAACCTCCCCACCGGCGGCCGCTCTCTGGCCCCATCATCAGCCCGCAGCGCCTTGATAACCCGCTCCACCTGCGCCTCAAAGATCCTCTCATCCTTCTCCCACCCTCTGAAATCTGCCGCCAACCTCGAGCGCACCTGCGTCTTCTTTGCACTCTGCCACCCGTCTCCCAAGTAACCATCCAAGTCCAGTGGAATCAGTGAGAGCACCTTCTTCTTGCGCTCTCTAAACAGTTTCTGCTCCTTATTAAAGGCCGTCTCGATCTCATTGTCCACCCACCAGCTGGTCAGCGACTGCTCAGTGCAGCAAAGAAGAACCTTGTCCCAGCCCCGGATACCTCGATCGACCTGCTCAAAGATATCATCCCCTGGCAGCATCTGCTTCTCATCCAGCCAGCAGCGGATGCCTTTATCCTGGAGAGTGTTGTGCAGCCGGCGGGCGAAGTCTTTATTAGCATGGCTGTAGCTGATGAAGCATGAGTAGAATTGGATGGGGTAATCGTTGAGAATGTGATCAATCTTGTAGAGAATATCGGTGACTAGGTTTCTAGTGAGGTTTTTTTGATATAGCTTTGTTGCTTCAATTTCCCAATCCGAAAGGCCGCAGCCTCTAAGGAATTCTAGTGGAAGTGGACCACTGCGAGAAAGTGTTCTAAGGTCCAATGTGCACGGTCCAGTAAATTTACAGTGCTCAAGGTTTAAAGCCTTGCTAAGGTCAATGTCGCTAAATACTGTTTCATCTAGATTTGCATCACGCATATCTACAAAATCTAAGACTGTTTTAGAGAAAATCACACTCTCAAGGTTAGCATAAGTGAGATTTGATTGACTTAAATCAGCTGACTCGAAGTTAGCACCGGAAAACTTTGCTCCACTAAGGTTTGCATTTATACATTTTATAATCCTAAGATTAGCATCAACAAGAAAGGCCTGACTTAGATCAGCTCCAATGAGGATTGCTCGAGGTATATCGGCTTGAATTAAATCTGCCCTGGAAAGGTTCGCCCCTTCAAGATTAACCCCGGTGAATTCAATTCTCCTCAAATCCGGCTTGACAATTGGTTCTTGAGATCGCCACTTATTCCAAACCTCAACACCCTGCTTCAGAATGTCCACGTGTTTTGGATTCGCCATACGCTGTTCCTTAGGGGAGTAATGTGATTGGATATCCTAATTATGAGGCGGGCTGGACTAAATGCAAATTATTTTTCGAAAGAAATTCATAATATTTCGATTTACCTATAATTGTCAGGTAAAGAGGAAAACATATAAATGACCGCCAAAAGAGCTTTTTGGGATTAGGGAAATACAGGGTTATTTTTTACTCATCAATTGTAGTGAGGTTACTAATTTTAGCCCCGTCAGATGATGAATATAATACGGCAAAACCCATTGATCCAGAAATTAGAGAATTGCAAGAAAAGAAGAAGAAAAAGGAAGCTGAATATAAATCTAAGCTTTCTGAACATGATCGTGGCGCTATTGACAAGCTAAAAGAAGATAAAGTGTTTAAGAATATGGTTCGCCTGGCGTTTATCCTCCCGATTCTTGATGCAATTTTCGCTGGTTATACTACCAGAAAATTAGGTTGGTTATCCGAAGGTATACTAGAATCGGTAAAGATAATTCTTGAAATTATTCCAGGTAGCCGGGAGGTCGCTATGGGGCGAGAGCCCCTGTCCCCGAATTAACCTGATTAGGAAGGTGACATTATGAGTGCAGAGCAAGAGATTAGTATTAGGCAGGCTTTGAAGATTGCATTACTTATGATCATGGTGTTCTTCTATGCGGTATTGTTCGTTGCTCTCTTTGCAGCAATAACACGAGACATCATTGCCATACAATACGCAGAATGGTCTTCTTTGATTTTTGGAGGAGCGATTGCAATTGTGTTTTTTCGCAATAAGGGTAGAGTGTTTTACATTATAGCAGCAGGGCTCTGGGTAATTCTTTACATACTCCTAGAAGTTTTTTATTCCTAAAATCAGACCCTAGCGACGCTAACCGCCTCAATTCCCCTTGCATATTTCCTCACTCCTTCGTTTTTTATATCACTCCCCCTCACTAAACCGGAATAGCTATGTCCGAGAAGAAACCACCCAGCGAGACAGATCAGCTCCGAGAAGAACTTGAGGTGCAACAGGCTGAACTCAAGAAGCTCAAAGAGCAACTCCAAGATCAGAAGAAGCAGCTGATCCAACAAGATCATCGTCCGCTTACTGTGCTTAAGAATTTAGTGGTTTCCCACATGAATGAAGGTGCAAAGGACACTCGAGAGGCTTCCATAATGGCCGCCGGTAGTTTAGTTTATCGAAAACTTGCACAGCGAACGCGAGTAATTATTGGCGCAGGCCTAGTTGGAACTCTCATCGGCTTGGGTACTTTGTATGTCACCTGGTCAACACTTACCGAGCTGAAATCCCAGAATCAAGAGTTTATTAAGCAAAATGAGTTGGTCACAAGCCAGAATAAGCTGTTTCAGCAGCAGATGGTCGATCAACAACGCTCAACCAATGCGCAGTTGCTTTCGGATATTCTTGCTGAAATTGAGGATGCAGAACGTGAGGTGAAAAAGACTATAAGGAATTTAGATGGGTATTGGAAACCTAGTCGCCAGCTCTTGTATCGAATTCACACTTCCGCGAGAGCCTTTGAAACAAATCATCAAGGTTCATATAATTATGAACGCGGTCAGCTATTGCAGGCGCTGGTAGATGCTAGAGTAAGATTTCCCCTTAGACCTAATCCACTCTTTCGTAACGCAGATTTAAGGTTGGCTGATCTGAGAAATGCTAGCCTCTCATCCGTAGATCTACCTTATGCAAATCTACAGAAGTCACGACTTGATAATACTGATCTAAGTCATTCAATGCTATCAGGGAGCGACTTAAGAATTGTTAATTTCTCTGGAGCAAATTTAATGCACGCTAACCTGTCAGGAGCTGATCTTGGAGAGGCTTATTTCTATGCTACAGATTTGCGAAACGTTCGTGGTCTTAAAGTTGAACAATTATCTAGAGCTGCAACACTTTATTTGGCACAGATTAGTGATACAATGTTATTGAATCCATTAAGAAAGTACTGGCCCAATTTGTTTTTGCACCCAGATTCCGTTACAGATTTTTCTCCTTGGTGGAAGAAACCTCAATAAACACTCCACCTCCCCACCTCCCACCCAATACACCCGGCAGCAATAATGTCATCCTTGATCTTTTTTCTGGCCCACGCCTGCCTTAGATGCGGCACACACAAGTTTCGAAAGATCCTCTCGAAGAACAGATACTTGGTGCGCTTCCACTGCGCATTGGTCATGCCGGGTCTTCTCTTTGCCGGATAGAGTTTCCCTTTGCAACACTTCACTGGCTACCTCGACAACCGGAATACCCGCATCCTCAGCGTAGATTTTAACCCGCGTTGCCACTTCCTCGAGAACTTTTAGCGTCTTGACATTGCGTTCCAGGTGCCTATGTTCGATCGCAATGGCTTGCTCTCTGCAAGAAGGGCTGGAAGGTTTTATTGTGACAATTAGTTTTAGAAAGGGGTATGCTTACTACGACATTGATTATCGAAATGAGCATACCAACCAGCTTAAGAACCCAGGCTATGTATATTGCTCAAATGGCCCCATACTGTTCAAGAAGTCATCAAAGTTACTCTCCAGTTGAGAATCAGATTTTCTAATCACAGCTTTATCTGTAATAATCAGGTCGATTAAATCTGGTTTAGATAAATATGTATTCTCTAGTTTATCCTGATAAAATTCTGGCAATTGAGTTAAGCTTGGGTAATTCTTGTATGACTCACCAACAACAACGACAAATACCTCACTTCCATTTTCCTGCGCAAAGTTCTTCAAGGATCGCAACCTGCTAGCATCTCTTGGTGGATGAAATACCCAACGGTCATTGTCAAAACCTTCTGCACCTATAACAACCATAATTTTAGTATTCGTTAGTACATTCTTGTTATCTGGAAAAGCATCTTTTAGATCAGGTAGAGAGTAGTCTTCTTTTAATTCAAACATCATTAAACGCGCTTCAAATGATTCCTGGTCGTCTGACTTCATGACAAACAGCTTAGGGGGTATTCTCTTGTTAATTGATTCTGCGTCTTTAAAGACCACGGTCTTAAGCATTTCTAACACTGTTTTGCTATATCCATGAGTAACCAAAACTTTATCGTTTTTATCTTCCTGCTTCTCAATAGAGCTCAGCCAGGAAGAATACTCTTGAGAGAATTTCTCGACAATCCTCTTTCTATTTATATTTATAACCACATTGGTGCTACCGTAAAGCTCTGAAAGAAGCGTTAGCTCATTTGTAGCTCGTTCTTTGTTTATGTCAAATATATTGGGAATAGAATTGTCCTGAATCCTTTCCAATAAGGTTCTTGTAGTCCTTAGCTTCGTATTATCTGTTTCAGTTGCACAGAGCCTGAGCGCAGCGACATGTAAATCAAAGCCGATGTAGGCTTTTTGTTTATGAAATAGGTAGCGTAGTTGCTCAGAGACTATTGCAAAGACATTATACTTCTCTTGTTCCACCCTTTCAGTCATTGCTTGATTTGCAACAAACGAAATGGCTCGAACATAGTTAATTAATGAGCTTGAAGCCGACGCATTCGGAATAAAGTCTAATATATAGTTATTAAGATCCGAATATTTTAAAACCTGCAGCTGGAAAGAGGTTCTGCTTCGAATTTTCTCATGGTCTCTATTGTTTTTGCGAAGAAGCTTTACTATGCTCTCTTCAAATATTTCCTCTCCGTAGTCACCACGAATTCCATGCAGAAGTATTCTCCAGTTTTCAATATATTTCTCCATACGATTCTTATACATATCTGGACTAAACTGAATAATATGATCGCAAAATCTACGAATTGGGATTCCACATTCATCTGCAGCAAAACATTTCATAATCTTCAAACGCTGAATGGAGCTATGACTTTTACGGGAAAGCTTGTCCAGCTTTTCCACCGCTGCCAAAATTAGTTTTCGCTCTTCGACTAAAAATTGCAAAAGCTCTGTCCTGGATTTTGCTTTCAGCAATTTCTGATTAGCAACATTTTGTAAGAAAAGTGTATTTCTGTCTTCCAGAAACGAATTGCCAAGTTTCCATATCTCGTAACTTATTATTTCAAGAATCTCTGACTTAGCCCACCCCCTGATTGTTGTCTTGGCATATTCTTCAGGAGAGACTCTCCCAAGAAGGCGCAAGGTGCAAAATGTAGCACCGAGCAAAATTGAAAAAAGTAAAGATACGGCTATTAGAGCGCTCGCAAATAAACTTGAGTCCAGCGCATTTAACAAAAAGCTATAGAGTGGAATAAACGCTATGATGATAGTGGCTGCTGCAATAAATGTGATGGTATTACCCAGAGCCAAAGCTCGGATCATTTGCTGAGATCGGATTTTTAATATCCAGGATAAACTTGGGCGAAAATATTCTGAAGGCATTGCTATTCTTTGCTGAGAACTCGGTCGATTTTTAAATCGATTCCAAGCTGCTTCAATATCTGTATCCGGATCATTGTTCACAGGATTGGTAATTGCACCAAACAAAATCTCCCCCGACATTTGTTCCTCATAAGCGCATATCAATTCCGCCTTATATTCAGGATACTTTGCTAAATAGTCCTTAATATCGGGATTATCTCCGTTGAGTTTTCTAACTGCAATACCATCCAAAACTTCAGTAATCAAGTTTTCAACTTCTAATTTACTATCACTCATGTCAACTCCCTATTGAAAGATAGGTTCGTTAATGATGCAAGTTCGCTGACGATTAATTGCCTACTTTGCGAGGCGGCAATTTTGTTGCCGGCTATTTCTCTATATGTCCTTTTACTCTGAAAACGTTGCTGAATTAGTTTCGCCTTTCTTGGGCTTGTTCTTGCGAGAATCTTCGCCAAAATCATTTTGTCCTGTTCATCGAACCACTTAAACCTATATCCTTCTTCAACGATTATTGAATGCAGATACGGGCCTAGTTTTTCCCCTAATGGGTGGTGGGCAATAAACTCTTTTATAGATGGGGGTTTGCCAGCCTGCTTCCTTTCACAAAAACTATCAAGGGTATCGGTTATAATGAAATCACCGATTTTCTTAAGACATCTTGCATTTCGCTTGCGTAATCTAACTGCTCCATTCAAGTCACCTATCTTTTTTGCAATCTCATTGTAGGGTAAACCATGTAAAAATCGTAGCTCAATAAGCTCTGAATCCTCGGGTGAAACAACCCTTGTTATATAATCCCAGGCTTCATTCTCAATGAGTTTGATATCTATTGATTTTTCAAACCCTCCAATGTCTTCAATAAGTGGTATTTTCGTGAGTGAGTTCTTCATCTTGGGATATATTGATGAGAACGGCTTCGGTAAGCGATTATTGAGGTTAAAGTAATCTACACATTTGTTGCGGGCGATCTTGAACAACCATCTTTCAAATGACGCCCTTATTTGATCTTCTGTATCTTTTTGGTGCGGAGTAAAGGTTGCTATGTTAATAAAGGCCGCAATAAGCACATCCTGGGAAACATCTTCAACTATAGCTATTGGAATACCCAGATATCTTACAAAGTTGTTTAACCTCTTATAATAATGTTTAAAGAGAATCTCTTTGCTCTTTACATTGCCTCTTCGACAGCCTTCCAATATTGAGCTAAAGCCTAGTCCCATAGGAACCTCCTGTTAAACCCCAAACTGAAAAAGCGTCCTCCAAACTCCCTGTTTAAAGAATACCTGTTACCTCTAGATTTATATTATTTCATCCTGATCTATAATTGTGCGTGATGAAAGAGTTGATTACCCTAATTTTGGTTACTAACTGAAAAGAGGTCAGAAACGTGACATACTTTTGAAAAAAAGTGAGAAAAAATATCTCATCATGATCTCCCATTCTTCTGTCACATTCTTCTCCCCTTTAGGGTTTATACAGTAAATAGCCCAATAAAGGAGATCTATATGTTAGCTGATCCAAATTTTCAAAGTATTCTGGCTGGCGCATTAATGGGAGGGTTTTGTGTGTTCGCAACAGTATTCGCTCGACTCATTGTAAAGATCCTGGTCGGTGCTCTTATCGTGACTCTGTCTTTTGTAGGCTACAGCCAGGGAGTTGTAGGTCTAGAGAAGCTATTTAGTTCAATAGTGGCCAGCCTGTTGTATCACATTTATTTTTCTGGCGGGTTTGGATTTACACTGTTTGCACTCATTGCTCTTGGCTTTACTAACAAGTCAGATCCGTAACCATATCCCATAATCAGAATAAAGAGATTTCACTCAAAGGCTCGCTTTTACGAGCCTTTAACATATTCAATCGATAAGCGTGAAACTCATTTAATAAAGTATTCTCCTGGATGTCTGATTCAAAAATCAGAATGGATGCAATCATTGTTGTAACGAAAAGTTAATACAAGAAGAGGGGGAACGTTCTATTTCTGAAGCTCACTTCCTGCATTATTGGGGAGTAATTAATAATAGTTCTGCAGCTCATAGATGTCAACCCTTTTCCCTCCACACATACTTTTTTGGTTTGAATTCGAGTTATCGGAACATTTTTTGACTCTCTTGAAATTCTTCAGTAAACTTGTCTAAGAATCTCCCTAGGCCCTATACCTCAACTTGGTAGGTTTTATGATTATTAATGAGCTCGTAATCGGGATTATTGGCGGTCTAATCGCTTCTCTGATCGTAGGAACGACTCTTCTATTGTATAAAAAAATTATTTTCCCCAAAATCGAAGAGATTATGTATAAAGGAGGCATCGATTTCAGCGGAGAATGGGAGTATTCTATAGAGGATAAAGATATAAAAGGGAATAAGGCCGTTCGAGATTTTTCACTCAATCTTGAGCAGCATGGGTTCAGGATATCTGGAAATTTTATTATTAACAATAAATTTGATGATGGGTCGAAAATCCTGTCTGTTTACAATGTTACTGGCATTGTTGCAAATAATTTTATTACTGCACATTACCTTCCAAAGTCACGGAAACGTAATGGTGCTGGTACACTTCTACTAGAGATTGGCAAGGGTGGTAAAGAACTCTTGGGAATTAATACAGGCGTAAGTGTTGAGACTGGGAAGGTGAAGATTCGAGATAACTTTATTCTTCTAAGGAAAGGATTTTAAACCTGCCATCTCCGAATATTGATTCGTTCATCTTATTCCATTTGACTCTCACAACCTCCCCACCGGCGGCTTCTCCCGCGCCCCATCATCTGCCCGCAGCGCCTTGATGACTTGCTCCACTTGGGCCTCAAAGATTGAGTCATCGTTCTCCCAACCTCTAAAGTCTGCTGCCAGCCTCGATCGAACCTGCGTCTTCTTGGCGCTCTGCCAACCATTGCCCAGGTAGCCATCCAAATCCAGCGGAATAAGCGAGAGCACCTTCCTTTGGCGTTCCCGCATCAGCTTCTGCTCCTTATTGAAGGCCGTCTCAATCTCGTTGTCTACCCACCAGCTGGTTAGCGACTGCTCAGTGCAGCAAAGCAAAACTTTGTCCCAGCCCCTGATACCACGATCGACCTGTTCAAAGATATCATCACCGGGCAGCATCTGCTTTTCATCCAACCAGCATCGAATGCCTTTGTCCTGGAGAGTGTCATGCAGCCGGCGGGCAAATTTCTTATTAGCGTGGCTATAGCTGATGAAGCAGGAGTAATACTGGACTGGGTTGGCGATACGTATTTGAGCAATCTTATAGGTAATATCTATCAACTGTCCATCAGACAAGTCTTTTTGGTAGAGCTTGGTAGCCTCTATTTCCCAATCAGAAAGGCCACATCCTTTGAGGAACTTCTCTGGTAGAACGCCACTTCTTGAGAATGTGCTGGTGTCCAACATGCTTGGCCCTTTATGTATACATGTTTCAAGGTTTTTGGTGTTTGAGAGGGCTATATTTAGAAGTTTTGTCTCATTCAAGATAGACTCATAGAGCGACGCGTTGCTTAATTTAGAATAATGCAGGTTAGCCCAACTGAGGTCGGCCATACTGAGGTTGGCACTTTCAAGATTGATCCCTTTAAGATTGGCGCCACTAAGGCTGGCGTTTTTTAGATTAGCACTGCTGAAGTCAGCATCTTCGATGTTAGCCCAACCAAGGCTGGCGCCTTCAAGGTTTGCTAAAGAGAGATTAGCCTCGTCAAGATCGGCTGCGTGGAGACTGGCTTTTTCGAGGTTGGTTTTAACAAGGTTGCTCTCTACAAGTATGGTTTCCGTGAGCTTTGCTTTTTTTAGGTTACTCATACTAAGGTCGGCCCAGAGGAGGTTCGCTTCACTGAGATTGACGTCTTCGAAATTAACCTCTATCAGCTTGAACCTTGTGAGGTCAGCCTCTATAAGATCCGGCCTCACATCTGGATTTTCCTCCCGCCACTTATTCCAAACCTCAACACCCTGCTTCAGAATGTCCAAATGCTCTGGATTCGCCATACGCTGTTCCTTGGGGGAGTAATGTGATTGGATATCCTAATTATGGAGGCAGGGAGACCAAATGCAAATTATTTTTCGAAAGAATTAAGTTTACCATTAACCCGCAATCATAGGATAGAACCGAACGCTCTCTCAAAAACATAAGAAATGTTAGCCCCCTTAAAGGACTCCTACTTTCTGTGGAAACTTGAAGAGTAGATCAGGCAATTTATTTATCATTACTATCACCAGCGAAATCCTGAGGTAATGGATAATGTCATGCCGGAAAATGGGTATTATTGAAGAAAAAAATGGATTGTAAGCTGACGAGAGAAAATTAAACCAGGGGAGAATTCGACTAAAGTAAGGCAACAAAAAAGACAACTGAAAAACTATTAACACATTCACTAACTGTCTCTTAGATTACTAATAATTCTACCCCATTTTTTTTGATGTCATTCAACGTTCACTGGCATCCTGGGTGTTTTGTAAGATATAATTATTGTCCATTCCCGATCGGCAGGATTTGTGAATATGTGCAAACACACCTATACCAGCGATAGTGGAAAAGAGTCTCATTCCATGGGCAACCAATGCCCCCATCCAGAATATTACAAAAAAGGTCATGCAACCGCCATAAGCGAATCAGTAGATGGTCTGGTACCTGTTCTTCCAATAGATAGTAATGGGGTCTGCCTCTTCCATAGTAAGGATGTCATCTGGAAACGCAAGAACGGTTTCAAGCAAATTTTTCTTCAACTTGTGCAGTTCCTCAATAATGACAGCATCTTAAAATGTTGTGATTTTCGAGAGTTTGTATTTGTCGGCGATGAGCTTACAATCAAAAATAATATCGAAGACTATGTACTCCAAATTACGAATACAGTATTCCAGAAACCGGTGTACTTCACGGGCGCATCCTTTATCGATTCATTCGAGCTTAACGATGTCAGTTTCCAGGATGGTGCCACGTTTCGCAGTACAACCTTCACCCAAGACCTGCAAATAATAAATACTCGCTTCTTTGGGCTCGAGTTTAGCAACACGACGTTTATGCAGATCGCCTACTTCATTAAGGTAGAGTTCCTGAGCTACGCTCTATTCATAAACAATCGGTTTACCGGAAAGACAGGCGTGTATACGGTCAAGTTCGTGGACTCGTGTTTTCGGGGAATAACCGACTTCTCTGGCTCAGCCTTCACTTTGGGAGGTGAATCGACAGTTGGCTTTATAAAAGTTCAGTTTGAAGATTTCACGGATTTTGGGCGTACCCAGTTCCACTGCCAGGTCATCTTCAACGAAGTATCCTTCGCATTTAACACTGAGTTCATTGATACTTCGTTCGAAACGGTTAGCTCCTCAGCGCGTTACCGCGGAGCTGCTGTCGAGTTCAAACAAATCGAAGTTATGAAGAATGTAATCCTCACTTTCAAAAGTACGGATCCCCAGAAAAGGCTGTTCTCCCATAATGTTCAATTTAGCTTTAAAGAAAAGCTGGATGGGATTATTCGGTTTGAGAACGTTAACTTCAGCCACATCGATTCGGCTTCTAAGGATCGGTTAGTGCGGCTTGCAAAGTCAGGGAATGTCGAGATTGGGACAGGGTGCATAAAGTATCGTTTTCAAACCGACATTCGAACGGTCGCTGTGAGTCATGACAATGCTCCACTTGTTTTGGAGCTCTGCCAGACATTCACCAACTACTTCACGGTGAGCAACGGCCTCAATTTGGGCTTTGAAATCGTTGCGCGTGACGAAGCGAAAGTAAGCTTTTTCTACTTTACTGACGAAAACATTTCAGAAGCCACCTTTCACGCACGCCTGGCGCATACGGAACAAAGTTTGTGGAATCTGCTTAGATATCGTTCCGATGAGCAGCTCAAAGCCTTGGAAGCAGCGTCAGCAACGGCAAAGCCCTCTATCCGGGAAAACGCGATCATTAACGCAGTCGACGGTATCTCGGCACTTCTCGGCACATTCTTCCGTGTAGGAATGAGAATCGCCTTGGGAACCTGGAAAGAGGCTGACACAAAAGCACTCTTGGGTGCCGTTCAATTTAATAGCGATGGTGCCGAGAACCGCGCACTGAGCTTGCATCGAGTCTTCACAGAAAATTACACCGCAACTACGCTCTTAGATATCAACCGTCAGCAAAACCGGCTATTGTCCCCAATGGTTATGGATAGTCGCTACATGGACACTCCCAAGAAGGTCAAAATTCTTTTTTTGGGTGCCAATTCCTCGAGTTCACCACTGGGCCTTGACTTAGAAGTCAAGCAGCTACAAACCAACCTGAAGCTTGCCAAGGAGCGCGACACCTTAGAGTTTAGCCAAGAGTGGGCTATAACTGTCGATTCGTTAATGCAGGCGATGCTTGATGAATCACCGACGATCGTTCATTTCTCGGGCCATGGCAACGAATCGGGTATTATTCTTCAGGATGGAATGGGCGAACCCAAGGTCGTGTCGACAGACGCCTTATCTAACATGTTCAAACTCTTTAAGGATAGACTTCAATGCGTTGTACTGAACTCATGTTACTCAAAGCCTCAGGCACAGGCGATCCGGATGCATATCCCACATGTCATCGGCATGAGTTCAAGTATTCCTGATCCGGCGGCAATTGCATTTTCCACGGGATTCTACAAGGCTGTAGGGGCGGGAAAGGATATCCCATTTGCGTTTGATCTGGGAAAAGCGGCCATTCAATTGGAAGGTATTTCCGGTGAAAACATCCCTGTCTTACTATAACTATAAAGAAGCAATTGAAAAGCATCTTGTTTTATAAGGTCACAAAAGGATAGAGAAGCCATTCAAAAATTAGTCAGAACATACGAAGAAGAATCCTGGATTACGTGATTCGAGGTGGCTTGATTAGAATCTTTGAAATTGGTTCGCGTCTTTTGGAATAAGTTAGGAAAAGTGTTGTGCGCATGGATAATTATGAGAAAAAATCATTCCGTCAAATCAATGGAGCTCCTCTAAAACTACGATCCCGTTTAAGTTGCACTTTGAGCTTGACTCTCCTCCGCCATCCAGCCAAAAATATGTCATCAAATTTTAGTAGGAGCGGGATTCATTCGGTATTTTCTGTGCCTTGCCCCACGCACGACAATGAATCGGAATGCGAATAAAATATTCCTGCACATCTATTAGAAGGGTTCAAAACCAGTGAAACTTTACGCAACCGTCACCTGGTTTTGAACGACTCAAGAATAAATCTGATGATGTAAAACTATAATCATAATAACGCCATTTCACGATTATATTTGCGCCGATACTCCAAAGGAGATAATCCGGTAAATTTTTTAAACGTTTTTCTAAAGGCTCTGTCGTCATTGTATCCAACGCTATACATAACATCAGAAACATTTAAAGTTGAGGATTCCAGGCTCCTTTTCGCAGATTCCACCTTTACTCGCTGTATGTATTCCAAAGGGGTATTGTAAGTAGCTTTTTTGAATCTCCTTACAAAGTTTCTTCTACTGATTGCAAATGTATTGGCTAATTCTTCGATACTTAGTTTTTTTTGAAAATTCTTTTCTATATATAGTTGCGCTTCTTTTATCGGCTCATCTGAATGATCTTTCTGTCCATTAAAGATTATAAAGTGGCTCTGATCGCTGCGCTCATAATCTATTTCCGACACTTTGGCACACCAAATAGCTGATTCTCTTCCATAATACTTCTCAACCAGATAAATCAATAGATTCAGAAATGAATAGGCACCACCACTCGAATAGATCCCATTATCTTCGGTGATGATTTTCTCAGCTAAAAGATTTACTTGTGGAAACCTCTTAATAAAGGCTTGATGGACCGTCCAATGAGTGGCACAGGATTTACCATTCAATAAACCTGTCTCAGCCAATAAAAACGCCCCTTTACACAAGCTGGCAACCTTCGCACCATTCTCAATTCGCTGCTTTTTTATCCAATTGATAAATGGTGAATTTCTTACAAGTGCTTTTTCCAGATCGCCACTAATCCCGGATATTACTATCAGATCCGTTTTAACGACTTGATCAATACTTTTTGTAGGGGTCACCTGAAAGGCCCCGTTAAAACAGGATGCCTCCTTTGTTAAGCCGACCAAATCTATCTTGTATTTGTCCTCTTGCAGCTGACCGGTATTTCTTAAGTAAGCATTGGCCATCCTAAACATATTTAGTGACCCGGTAATAGTTTCCAGTATTGCGTCTCCCCGTGGAACCAGAATACTTATATGTTTCATGTGCTGAACCTTTCTGTTTTGCAAAGATAAGCAAAGAATTTGGCACAAACAACCCCGCAAGGTGTCGCAAATCACCCTTTCCATAGAGATGTTTGGGCCATAATATTAATCAACATTAATTATCACTAAAGGAGATACAATGAAGAATCAAGAAATTATGGTGTTCTATAAGTGGACTGCCAAGCATGGAAAATTGGACGAGCTGAAAACGATTTATAGTGATGTTCTGAAAGCAATGAAGGATGGTGAACCGGGAACTCTTAAAATGGATTGCTACTTTGCGGATGAAGAAAACGCGATATACGTACACGACCTCTTTAAAGATGGCGCTGCCTTAGGTGCGCATCTCGGTGGTACCGCTGCTCACCACTTTCCCAAACTCGCTGAAATCGCATTACCCGGTCCTTTTTTCTTCTGCGGCGATGTTCCCGAAGAATTGATGCAGGCGGCAATTGGAATGAACATGGGTGCTGAATTTGGCAAGCATGCTTTTGGATTTGAACGAAGCGCTTCTCAGTCAGGTTAATCCCAATGGATTTAACAAAATAATAGTGACCTGATTGTAGCTTTCGAAAGAATTGCGTCGGAGAAACGCTCACCAGCCCCTCAATTTGACAGCTTCAAAGCCACCATAATAATGACAAAGCCCGGTAAGATAATCGGTTTTATCTTACCGGGCTTTGTACCGGGAGCGGGACTCGAACCCGCACATAGTTGCCTATACTGGATTTTGAATCCAGCGCGTCTACCAATTCCGCCATCCCGGCATGTAATGGGACGAAAAAATACGCAAGATATGAGTGGAAGTCAAGCTGAAATAGCTGAATACAGGTGCCAATTCATTACACCTGTGCAGGCGATCCGAAGGAAAAAGAGTTTAAAGAAGATCGACACTCTCTTTTTGCAATTTAAGGCCGAAAAGAATCCTCTCAACCGGTTCCTCTAATGCTACGGCAAACTTTGCTATTGAAAGAAGCGTCATATTTGCATTACCACGAAGGACCTTTGTAATATAGGCATTGGATGTTTGCATTCTGGTTGCCAGTGCGGTTCGATTGAGCCCCTTTTGATCCATAATCTGGCAGATAGATTCCGTGATATCCATAGCCATACCTTCCGCCAGATATTCAGGATCAAATTGCAGTTCTTTATCGAGCCTGTTCAAGCTTTTCTTTAGTGACATCTTCATTCTCCAACAGCATTTTTACAAAATCGCTTCCCTTTTGATAAGCCGCCCGCGTTTGTTTCCGAGCTTTGTCAGAGCGCTTTTCAAAACCGTTGAGCAAGATAAGACAGTCTTCATAAGGGCAACATAGGATACGGCAACCCGGGTTGTGCAGCTTAATCTCCCAAACCCCATAGCTTGCCAAATATTTTAGTAATTCTCTGTTAGTGGTTTCAAATCCATAATTATCTGCTATGCGGACAATCCTCACAAGAATGCGTTTTTTCGCTTTTTCATCCAGCTGAGTTAAAAAGTCTTGAAAAGTATTCCGATGGTTCACCACAAGCGAAACAACCTTAAAGAGCTGAAATCGCCCTTCTATTTCAAAGAAGTAGCTATGTGACAAATTATTTAACCCACAGGTTAAAATACTCGCCCACTTAACCGGAAGCAAGTCATAATATTCAGATCGGGGGTTTACTATTCTATTCGCGATTGAAAGGAGATTTTGGGAGTTTTCTACAGAAATTTTTTAACAACGCGCCAATCTTTCAGCATCTGTTCAAAGCTTCGATGGGTATTTTGCACGGTTCGGCTGGGATGATAGAGAGGAATAATTACGCTATTAGCATTCAAGAAAACTGGTTTACCTGCTATCTCTGACATATTGAGACTCATTTTAACATTATAGCAGCGCAAAACAGACTGTATAGCTTTCTTACCTATGCCGAGAACGACTCGTGGTGAAACAATATCAATCGTCTGGCGCAAAAATGGCTGACAATTTTTATAACAGGCTGCGGGAATATATTGCTGCCGACGACTCTTCCCCTTTACTCCCTTCTTCATGCAAAGGACCGCATTTGTAAAGAATACTTTATCATTGGGAGCCCCGAGCTGCGGGACTTCAAGATCAATACCAATGCTTTCAAACAGCTTAATCAGGGTAAGATTTGTTCCAACATTGTATCCGGCCCAACCTTTAAAAGTGCGAAAACCGGCGACGTCGGCAAAATCTTGCCCTACCAAAACAATCGGCGAATCTAGGTTGTCCTGCCAATTGCTATAAGCGCCAATGCGATCCGTATCATAACGGCCATCATCGATTTGGCTGGCATTGGTGAGAATTCCAGCACAATGATTGCAGGATCTGCGGGCGGTTGCAAGAGAAGCGTAGGAAGGCATTTTTATCTTGCCTTTCTAAAACCGAAACTCTTCGCCTTCATCGCTTTCCAACGGCGGCAGGTGATTTTCCGGATCAGGTGTCGGTGCCGACGAGTGCTCGATGCGACGAACAGATTCCGGGCGTAGCGCCTCAACCAGTCGGGCACGGATGTCTTCAAAAGTGTGCTCGACATCTTTATATTTTATGTGCCAAATAGTCAGCTCTTCCAAATATTTGGCTAATTCGATTACGCGGTGATCTTCACCCTCGCTGGCACAACGGGCGATCTTACTTAAAAGTTGGGTGTGAAGCCGCTCAAAAGACTGCTGCATAATATCATCCAATCGTTTTAATGCATTCGTCCGCCGACAGGGGAAGCGACAGAGATTACGGAGAGTTTTTCATAAATTAGCTCAAATTCGACTGGATAAAGTGGAGCATGTCAATAAATCGCGATAAAGGAATTCTAAAATGTGTGACGTATTTAATCATACACCTCGTTTCGACCTCGACTCCTTTCGACCTGACACTCTGTAAGATTTTTTCTGTCTCCTCGTCGACCTATAAGTCCCGAAGCGACGACCTACCCCCTACAAACGAAGCGCCTTCAAGCGAAGCACCCAATAATAAAAACGCCGACCGATGATTCGAGCAAATCACCGACCGACATTTTTGTTCAACCTAATTCTAATATCAGAATCTAAAATTCACACCGATACTATGTATTTTATCTCTATTCTCTGTTCTGTATTCTCTGTTCTGTGTTAATACACATCTAGCTTATATTGCAGTCTTGCACTACAGTTGCCACTTCCAGTGGTAAGATACTGAGCAATATTCGGATCATCCGGGACATTCGTCCACTCCCCGGAGCTAAAGCGAAACGTTTTGGTTATACTCTTGGGATTCATATCCGGGTCGTGGCGAGGATCACCGAAAGTTGGGTTGTCCCACTCCGGACTATAGAAGTAAATGTAGAACTCTTCACCCTCAACCCGATCAACGGTAAAAATAAATTCGTCATTTAGAGATTTTGTTTCGCCAGATGACACTTCCACTGCCCCCGACCAACTATCTTCACCAATCTTGGTAAATCCTTTACGAGAACCATTTAATCCACAGCTACCGTAGAGATAAAAGTCTCCCGGACCGGCATCACAGTCTCCTATGACGTAAAATTCGTCCATTGTTATTTTGACGGTGTTTTTGTTCTGAACGCGAACACATTCGGTTGCAACATAATCCGTGGTGTACCCCAACTTCGCAAGAGAGTTATCTTTCAGATGAAATACTGAGTAGGCAATCGGAACGCCGGGATTAGTGGTAGAGTAAACCGCATTGGTATCCTGAATAACGCTTTCCAACTGACCTTCCGTACCGTTCAGCGTCACCAGCCGAGACGCAACAGAGGCATTTCCGCCGATGGTTACCACCTCAAGCGATGAATTATTCAAAATACGAATATACTCTGATTCCAGAGATCCGTCGACATCCACGCCTGCAGCATATTTAAGAGCAGCCTCGACGTTAACCCCGGTGGTTTGAACACTGGTATTGGTCTCCATGCGCATCATGATAATACGACCGTAGGTAACCGAAGAGACATAGGCCGGTGCATCGGCGCCGGTAAGCGTGTTCTGAACATCAGACAACTCTACATTCTCAGAAAAAACCGCTTCCGGAGAAGTAGGCGTCGTAAAATCCACGCTGTAAAACCCCTGCTTATAAACCGCCATGCTCACCCACTTCTGTTCGTTACTAAAAAAGTCGAACTGCGAATTCACCTCACCGCCTGCCCACGCAACGTTCAAACCAACATCGAGCGAAAGCTGCTCAGAACTATAGGCCGTGGTAAATTCGAACGAAGAGTTTGCAGGATTCACATAACCTTCCTGATAGGCATTGTTGTTCCACCACTGCAGGGCCTCATCAATCGCAGCAGTGACTGTCGCATTGGTTGGTTCAGAGACTTCCAGAACACCATTCTGTCCCATGCCCGGCAGGTTAACGCTCAGCTGCATGGGAGCGCGCGGTAATCCGATTGGTTCCGGCACACCATCGGTAAGACCCTGGTTGGCTTTTACCAACGCGCCCGGGAAAACAATTCCCTGAGTTGGACGAAGAATGGCAACATTGTCAAAGTTTTGCTTAAGATTATAACTGGTGCGCGTGCAGCTCTGCTGAAAGTTGCCAACCTGTGAGATTGTCGTGTCGGTATTGCCGGCAGTACGCAGATTGTCATTATTACCAGTATCCTGCACATTGAGCAAAGCCGCTGAGTCATAGTCCAGGCTGCGCAGATATTGTGTGACTTCACCGCCGCCAACATCACCATCGCTGCTGGTTGGGTTGTTACTACATCCGGCAAAGAGCCCGGCAATTACGATTGCTCCTACCCACATCCTGTTTTTGAAATGCTGCTTCATTGTAGATCTCCTTTTAAAATTATTGGTCGCTCTCTTCGTTCGCTTTTAAATTGACCACTTTCCATTGCCCAGTGAAATATTCCGTATCAATTAATGATCAATGGACAATTAAAAATGATCAATTCTTCCCTTCATATACTAACGCAGAAGAGTTTCGCAAAAGTGCTAATGGGAAGTAAGAAATCGGAAATCGGCAGCAAAGCGACCCATAAGTGAACGAAGTGAACGACCCAAAAAGGAAAGATCGCTACGGACTACGACCTACGCTGGTTGGGGGTAGGACGCGTCTATGACGCTGTAGGAAAAGAATCATTTAATACAAGCGTAGCATCCTACCAGCGAAATGACCTACCAGCGAAGCGACCTATAAGTGAACGAAGTAAACGCCCGACAAGTCCCAAAGGGACGCCCAATAAGTGCAACGCCCCATTCCCAATCAAAAACAGTTGCATTCATGCTACAGTCGTACTAGCTTTCCCATCGTCGTTCATTGATAAAAACAATAAAACTTTTGCACGATGCAGAAGTATATACTTCAGGCACGGTATTTGTTAAGTTAAATCATGGAATAGACGACGATACGATCACTACTTGAAGGAAGTTGAATGGATTCCCTGTCATCAATAGATAGTAATTTTTTGTCCTTCGTCTGGAATAGCGGCATCTTTGCGAAGGTCATAATTTTCTCACTTTTTGCACTTTCCATGGCCGCATGGACAATCACTCTAACCAAAACGAAGCAGTTCGGCTCGCTAAAGCGAAAGCTGCGCATTGTATTTGATGAGCCGGCAGACAATTCCAATACCGACCTGCAAAAACTATTGGCAGACAAAAAAACGCCCATAGGACGCATCTATCGCCAGGGGAATCGGGTGGTAAAATCGGCCGTTAAGCATCAGGCTCGCGGGCAATCGAGTTCCCTGGTTCTGGATGAAGTAAAACAGCAGGTAGACATTGCTGTTGATGAAGAAATTTCCCAGCTTGCCAGTGGACTTTCGTTTTTAGGCACCGTGATTACGGTGAGTCCATTTCTTGGCCTGCTAGGCACGGTTTGGGGCGTTATGCAGGCCTTTGTCAGTATTGCGGACAGTGGGAATGCCGATTTATCGACGCTTGCACCAGGTATTGCAGAAGCTCTGATAACTACGATTGCAGGCCTTGCTGTGGCTATTCCGGCAGTCTTTTGCTATAACTTTTTGAACACTCGTCTCAAGCGAATCGAGGATTCCCTTTACCGCCTCTCGAGTGAATTAAGCCTGTATTTCGCAAAACGGTGGGAACATGAAAAGACGAAAATCTGAAACGCTTGCTGAAATAAACATCACCTCTTTGGTCGATGTAACGCTGGTGCTGTTAATCGTTTTCATGATCGCTGCACCGTTTATTCGTGCCGGAACCAAGGTTGTGCTGCCAAAGGCAGAAACACGTGAAAAGCACCCAAAAGACTCGCTGGTGATTTTTGTAAATCAGGTAGGACAGGCCTATTTCGAAGGTCAGAACCTGAGTGACGAGGAGCTGAAGCAACGCCTTGAACGCATTTATGCAGAGTCCCCCGAGGCTTCTGTTCTTTTGGAAGGTGATGTCGACGCTGCGTATGGTCGGGTCGTCACGATTATCGATGTCGTGCGTCAAGCAGGTTATGAAAATGTTGGACTTGTTTTGGATAAGCTGGATAGATGAAACGCTCCTTTACATATGCCCTTGGAGGGCACCTTCTAATTCTGCTGCTATTGTGGTTAAGTGGGCAGACTTTTTACAAACCTACGCGTATTCAAGGATATCCTACGAAGATCAATGCTCGCGTTGTTGAAAAAAATACCATTCAGCAGCGAAGCCAACGTCCACCGAGTCTGCCTAAGCAAGAAGCTGCAAAGCCAAAAGTGCAGCCTGAACCCAAAAAAACAGCCCCGACTCCAAAGAAGCAAGCCGCAAAACCCAAAGCCAAGCCGCAAAATCAGCAGTCGGCTCCGGCTGCGGCGGCGGCTCCGGCTGCAAACTCACTCTCGCTGGATGCGCAGGATTTTCCTTTTCCGGAATATTTACTTTTAATGCAATATCGCGTGGAGCGTCAATGGAATCCGCCGCGAGCTGCATTGGCAGGAAAGAGTGCGTTAATCTATTTTCGCCTCGAACGTAATGGAAAGGTTGCCGAAGCAAAAGTTGAGCGATCCAGTGGAAACTTTGCCTTCGATCAGGCAGCACTGCGAGCGGTGTATTCTGCAGATCCTCTTCCTGCTCTTCCAGAAGAATCTTCACTAAATACTTTGGGTGTACACTTTGAGTTTGTGGGGAACTGAGCGGATATCGGGAATCGGGAATCGGGAATCGGGAATCGGGAATCGGGAATCGGGAATCGGGAATCGGGAATCGGGAATCGGGAATCGGGAATCGGGAATCGGGAATCGGGAATCGGGAATCGGGAATCGAAAGAGAATATACGCCATTTAGAATACGCTAGTATATGAAATAGTGAACTCTGAACTCTGAACTTATTTACGTGGAAAACATGAACTACAGACTTCTCTTTTTACTCGCATTTATAGTCGGAATTACAGCGGCGCAGGCCCAAAACGATGTGTATCTGCGGACAGAATCAAAATACTTTACACGCCTGCCAGTGCTGCTAAAACCGGTCCTGATAGAAGGTCGTGTTAATCAAACCGTTGCCGATGATATTTTGCGAATTCTTGATACCGACTTGTGGTATTCAAGCGTCATCGACCCACGTCAGGAGATGGCAAGTGCACAGTCTGCATCTGGCAGCGCGGCTTCACCGGCAGAGAATATGTCGATCCGCTATTCAGTCTCCGCAAAAGCTATTATCCAGGGTGATAAGTTGGAGCTGACTACCGAAATCCTCGATCGTACCAAGAACGCACGCATTGGCGGCAAGACCTACAAAAGCTGTCCGGATAAACTCCGTCTGGCTGTGCATACCGCAGCTGACGACATTGTCGAGATGCTGACCGGAGAACAAGGTATTGCACGCAGCCGCGTGGCCTACACGGTAGATTTTAATGCCTCTAAAGAGATTTTCCTTATCGATTATGATAGCCATAATCGCAGACAGTTAACCAAAAATCGTTCGCTAAACCTAACGCCGGCATGGCTTATGGATGGAACTCAGGTTCTGTTGACCTCGTATGTTAACAAGAATCCGGATCTCTTTACAATTGCTACCGGAACGGGCGAAATGAAACCGCTTATCAGGGGCGAAAGTTTGACCACATCAGCAGCTATTTCGCCGGACGGTAAAAAGGTTGCATTTGTCTCAACTCGCGATGGAAATGCAGAAATTTACGTTATGGATAGTAACGGTAAAAACCCACAGCGCATCACCCGGCACTGGTCTATCGACACCTCGCCGGACTGGTCACCAAATAGCCGAGAGATCATTTTCACGTCTGATCGTCTTGGCAAGCCGCAGCTATTTATTATGGATGCGGAGGGTAGTAATCTGCGTCGGCTCGATACCCGGCTGGATTACTGCGGTTCACCAAGCTGGTCTCCCAAGGGCGATAAAATTGCTTTTGTTGCCCGCGAAAACGGCAGGTTTAATATTTTCACTTACGATGTGTTGACACAGTCTGTTGCCCGCCTTACGCAAAATGCCGGCAGCAATGAAGACCCGGACTGGTCGCCAAATGGATTTCAGTTGGTCTTTAGCTCGACGCGAGATAGAGGCCGCGACATATATCAAATGAATTGGGATGGCTCGCAGCTGCTGCGACTTACCTTCACCGGTAATTGCTCCAGCCCAAGCTGGTCTCCCAACCAGCGCCCGGATGAAACACTCGGGTGCAACTAACCACACAGAGGAGTAGGAATGATTCATTCACACAAGCTGTTTTCGCCCCAAACACGTTATGTGCTGCCTTTTGTATTGATGTTTGCCTTAATAATGAGCTGTGGTAGTTCAAAACAGACTATTGAGGATACCGGACCGGTTTTTGAACCTGTTGAAGAAGAAACGACCATTCCGATTGAAAAGCCGGTTGAGCAGCAGGAAGAAGTTCGTCCACCACGCGTAGAAAAAGTGCCCATGACCATGCGTACGCTCTACTTTGGTTATGATGAAGCAACACTAACAACAGACGCCGTACGAATCTTGCAAGATAATGCCAAGGTCCTAAAAGACTATCCGGATGTTCGCATCACTGTTGAAGGTCATTGCGATGAGCGGGGAACTATTGAATACAACCTGGCACTCGGTGATCGTCGAGCCCGCTCGGTTAAGCAATTTTTAATAGATCTCGGCGTAAGTTCTAATCGTATCGCAACGGTAAGCTATGGCAAAGAACGCCCGGCAGATCGTGGTCGCAGCGAATCGGCTTATTCCTTGAATCGACGGGCGGAGTTTGTTATAAAGTAGGCATTGAAATGACAATTGAGCAGTGAACTTTGAACTTTGAACTTTGAACTTTGAGCATTGAGCATTGAACTTTGAACAGTGATGCAAATTACGGTTTGAAAGCTATATCAATATTTTTGTCACGCCGAGTGGAGTCGAGGCGCTTAAGGTAAAAAATTGAACAACACCTGACGAAAATTGCATGCTGGTGTCGATAAGACTATGCGTAAGATGCAGGTTACTTGCAGCATGAAAAAAGATATCAGTGGAAAATGGTCAATTTTCATGCTCATTTATCCCGTGCTTCGACAATAAAAATTTTGTACATTTTCGCAATTCTAACGCGACAACAATTATGGCAGGATGTCTGATGAAGCAATTAGCACTAGCGACACTTTTAGGAATGTTTCTCTTTAGCAGCTGCGCAAGTCGGAAAGATGTTTCTTTTCTACAGGCGGATACGTCAACCATGCGTCAACAGATTATTGCGCTAAAGAGTGAGCAAAAAGCTGTTATCCGCACCCTCGATGAGATTAAGCAGCTTCTTAACCAAAGTAGCGAAACCGGACAAACCGGAATTGCTGAGACCAGACTTCAGCTGCGAGATGTGACGCAGCAGGTAGCCATTCTAACTGAACGCATCAGCGATTTACAGCGTCAGGCCGCGCGCTCCGGTTATGCAGGTAGTGACTCCAGAAATACTCAACCTGTCTCCCCTACCCCGACTCAACCATCTCCGGATAATCCTTCTCCGCTGGAGGAACGGGCTCCGGTTATCAGCAATGAGGATGGCGCTGCAATTTATCAAACGGCCTATCAGGATTTGGTAAACGGAAAATACGATTTGGCAGTGCAGGGGTTTAAAGGTTATCTGCAGGGCTTTCCTAAAACGAATCTTTCAGACAATGCATATTATTGGATCGGCGAAGCGCACTATGCGCGTCAGAAATTTGATGAGGCGGCACAGTCGTTTTCCGTAGTTATTTCAGACTTTCCATACGGAGACAAAATTAGCGCCGCGATTTTAAAGCTCGCCTATTCGCAGATCGCGCTTGGTCAGACCCAAAATGCCCGTGGAAATCTGCAAAAAGTTATCAGCATGTTTCCAACCAGCAATGAAGCATCACTGGCTCAGGCGAAGTTGAAGGAGATATAGTCGATAGTTTGCACCTGCGATGCTCGTAGGTCGTTCGCTAGGCTCACTTGTAGTAGATAGGACGCTCATTACATTCGCTGGTAGTTTCTACCCCCTACAGCGCAGGCCAAAGGCCAAGCGTCCTACAAGCGGTAAAGCCGCGACCTAATGCCCGAAGGACGGCCTCCCCCTACCAGCGCAGGCCGAAGGCCAAGCGATCTAATCACTATCGTATCAACACCGCTTTTCCAACACTCGAGGTCACACCGCTACTCAAGCGATAGAGATAAATTCCCGAGCTAACGCCTTCTCCACGCTCATTCAGGCCATTCCATTCAACCTCATAATTCCCGACCTGCTGAATCGCCTCAGAAACCAATATTTGAACAAGTCGACCGGCAGTATCGTAAATCTGAAGTTCAACCGGCATTGCCTGTAGCAATTCATAGCGAATGGTTGTTGAAGGATTAAATGGATTGGGATAGTTCGATTTAAGCTGAAATCGATTCGCTACTGCATCAGTAAGCGGTTCAATCCCCGTCACGTTTAGCGCTTCCTGAACCGCAGCATACGCGTTTATCTTACCATATCCCCATGCCGCATTCGGTGTCGTTCCGGTAAAAGCATCCGATCGTGCCGTATTCCGAAGAATCGTGCGCACCTGCTCCGCATCCAAATTGGGATTGGCATCAAGCATCAAAGCAATTATTCCGGTAACAACCGGAGCAGCTCCGCTCACCGCGCCAAGAGTGCCATAAAATCCGTTACCAGGGGCAACCTTATTAAAGCGGAATGTATTGAACCAGCTTCGCTGTCCGTAAGGTGCGATGTTTGTATTACCGGGAGCACTCACATCGATGCCCAATCGACCATCATATGTCGGGCCAACACCACTTCCTGTCCAGAGATTTCCCGGCCCGGCATCATTGCCCGGGAAAGTGCGTTGAATGCCATCAATATCTGTCCAGAACTCACGCAGTACGTATGAATTCGGAGTAATATTATTTTGCGCGGAGGCAAGATCCCAAACGGTATGCCCGGCCACCACGAATGTTTGAAACTCGCTTGCTGTAGGGGTAAAAATAGTAGACGGATTTAATGATGCCTGGAACGAACCATCTGTTACCGAAGCTCCGGTCAGTCGAATGGTGTAGGTACCCGGGGTCAACATATCGATGAAGATCTCGCGGCGATTGTTATCGGCTCCATAAAAATCGACGTCACTACCATTGTGGTAGAATCGAATTTCTGCATTCAGGATTTGTGTTCGTCCGGCATTGTTAACCGGCCCGGGAAAGGTGCCGTAGTCTGTGGTTGGTGAGATAATCTGCACATCAAATCGATCGGTGTCATCATACCAAAGATCGAGACGCAGAAAATTGCCAACGCTATTGATTTCAATATCGACCGATTGTCCTTGCTGAACGGTTCCGGCAGCGTGGTTATTTTTCCCACCATCATCACTACTGCCGGTAACAAAAACCACTCCCGGCTTTCCGGGCCCAAAACGCTGATCTATAGAACGTGCCAGGTCGCTGGAACCATCCATCGGTCCGCCACTGCTACCAAAGTTTGCAAGAAGCACCACTGGTTTCCCCACAACAGATGCTTCCGCAATCACATAGTCCATTGCTATCGGAACCAAAAGGGGATCATAAAATGGCCCTTCTGCCGGTTCATTGCCATGAGCAGGTGCGCCTTCGGTCGTAACTTTAACAATCAGAAAGTCTGCATCCGGAGCCATACCGGCATACTGCCCGGCGCTTTGAGATCCGTTTCCGCCTGCCGCTCCTGCAGTAGCTGTTCCGTGGCCAACAGCGTCGCGTGTATCGAGACGAACACCAGAGCTTAGCGCCTGGTCAATCTCGGCCTTGGTATAGAGAGTACCAATATTATAGGGATTATTAGGGTCATTCGCGCCACGCGGATTTAGCATATCAAAGATTCCAATAATGCGAGAAGTGCCGTCGGGTTTAATAAAATCAGGATGTTCATAATCAATTCCACGGTCGAGAATTGCAACAATAGCCCCGGTTCCATCATAGCCGAGAACATTCCAAACGGAATCGACGCGCGTTTCTGTTCGAACGAGATCATCGGCGAAAGTGACCTGGCTAAAGGCGGCTAAGGCAATTAATACAGCAAGAAATCTATTGAGATTAAGCATGCGTTCCCCCATTTGATTTTATTTGCAACGAATGTAATAGAGCAATGAGTAAAAGGATGTGCTTCCCGGCGCAGCAAATAAAACGCTGTTGGCGGGAATAAATAGAAAGGTAAGCACTTTCTATTCAGGCTTCAAGTGTCATCTGAAGCCTGATAATATGATCGTGCGACTCGCAAAAAATTTTAGTCCTTTTTGCCGGCGTCGTATTTTTTCCATTTATTGGCAGGTTGGGCAAGGCGATCGGAGACAATTTCCAATACCAGTGGATTATGCCCAAGTCCAAAGTGGCTACCCAGCACTTCAATGTTTTGAGTCTCTGGGCCTTCAGTAGCTTCCATACAGTGCTGCCACTGCACAACACCATCATATTTGGAGTAAATAGCTGTCGTTGGTACCGGAGGAGGTTTGACAATTTCCTTCACCAGTTCCTCATCCAGTTCCTTAATCTCACGTCCGGACAGCCATTCATAAAGGCGCGTCACGTTGTTCACTTCGGTAATTCCGCCAAAGGGTGAGCCCAACGTTATGACTTGCCTGACCAGCTCCGGGTTCGCTCTGGCTAATTCGCGCGAGAATACACCGCCCAGGCTCCATCCGATAAGCGTCACCTTTTGCTGATGCTTATCGACCAGCTCTTTTAGCGTTGCAGAGAGCGTCTCCAGATATTCCTGCTTGCCCATATTTCTTCCAAGACCCCAATCGTATGCAGCATAGCCGCCTTCGTTTAGGAAATTACGCAGTGGAATGGTAGAAAGACTACTGGCAAGATACCCCGGCAACACCATAACCGGATGCCCGTCGGATTTTAATTCATTTTTCAAACGTGGTCTGGCGAGGAAAAAAAGGCCGAGCTCAAAGAGGGCTCGTCCACCTTCTGTGGCGAGCAATAACTTAGACGGTGGCTTTATGGGTTTGGCCGAAGCCGTTGTTTCACTTTTCATCAGATTGCTCATCTAATAGCTTCTCCAATTCATTCAATTCATCCCGAATATAACTGCAGTAATTATACACGTCTGGCATAACTTCTTCGCAAGAAGTCGCACAAATACTCACCAAACCCGCATAGCTAAACACAGTAATCATTAATCCGAGTCCATCCATGGTAATCCCAAGGCCATAGTGACGCACTAAACGCGCACCATTCATAAATAGTGGAACTGGTGGCCCGGGAACATTTGTAATAACAAGATTGTAAAATGGCCGGTGGAGCTCAGAAAGCCCCATGCGAGTGTACACCTTACTTGCCAAACCACTTAACTCTGATGGCAGAAAATCCATCAGCTTCTCGGCGGAGATCGCGCGACCAACCTCCTTCGAAGACTTTGTTGTCTTACGAATCGCTTTTAATCGTTCAAGCGGATCTGCAATTTCTGTTGCCAGCGAAATAAACATCGCGGAGACCTTATTTCCAGCCTGCCCCTGTTCGCGCTCATCGCGAACCGAGATCGGCACCATTGCCGACATCCCCTTCTCTGGCAACGCATCTTTTTCGAGCAAATATCGTCTGAGGGCTCCGGCGCAGATGCCCAATACAACATCGTTTAGTTTTACCTCTGCAGCCGCACGCACCTTCTTTAGTGTTTTCAATGGAAGGTCAACGGCGCCAAAAATTTTGTTCTGAGTAACCGGCACGTTTAAGATACTATTTGGGGCGGTCATCGGAAGAGCCGGCGGAGAGCTAAGTCCATCAACGAGTTCCTTTGAGATGTCCAATGCGTTGCCGGCCGTTTCCCCGATAAAACTAAGCAGCTTCATCGGCGTATTTAGAATACCCTTGTAGCTTCGAGCAATCAGATCTGTTGTAGAAGGAATTTCTTCCGGCATCCACTCTTCTGCAGGCGGCGGCACGTCTCGTGGTTCCGCCGTAAGATCATAAATAACCCCCATGATTTCTGCACCAGATCCGCCATCGATATTGGCATGATGAATTTTGGCTAAAACAGCGAAGGAATTCGGCGGCAATTCTTCAATGCCATTTATTCCGGAAATACAGGTGAGGCTCCAAAGCGGCCGACTTCGGTCGAGCGGGGTATTATATATTTGCGCGGCCAATTTAGCCAACCCGCGCATGCCTCCGGGTTTTGGCAGAGCGACATGAAAAAGGTGGTGATCCAGGTGAAAGTCGGGATCGCGAATCCACACCGGACGTCCAAGATCCAGCGGAACTTCAACAAGACGGCGACGAAAAATCGGAGAAAGGTGAAGGCGTGACGCAAAGAAGCGCTTGAACTCATCGAAATCAAAGCTACCTTTGGGGTCCTCTGGGACGTAAATATGCAGACCACCAATATGCATCGGAGTCTTATTCGTTTCGAGCTGTAAAAATAGCGTATCCTGAGCAGAAAGCTGCTCCATAAGTCCATCCACGGTTACAGGGTTGTGAGTCAAAACAACTTACAATATATCAAACTATCTCTTGCACCGAACTTATGCAAGAGTGCAAAATATTTCAGATGTGAGACGCTAAATCTGTGATCCCCGTATCCGCTAACCTTCCGTGCGATCTTATCTTAATTAAGATGTCCCGTTTCTAATTTTTCCACAGTATTCATTGAAAGGATTCTATGGTGTATAAGATACCGCTTCGTATTGATTCAATAAAAATATTCATCTCAGTTCTTGCTCTCGTATGCCTGTTTTCTGCACAGATTTTTGCGCAATCAACCCCTGTACTATTGAATGATTGGGTTGAAGAGGGTCTTGACAGCAATGGCAATTGGACCGTTTCGCAAGATAATCGTTCCGTCTTGCAGAGCATTAATGGGGCGCCGACTTTTTTTGTAAGTCCGGACACCTTCATTAATACAACATTTGAAGGCAAGTTCTCCGTTCGCACAACAAGCGACAATGACTTTATAGGCTTTGTCTTTGGCTTTAACAGACCGGTTGGCGAAGAAGACTATTTCGATTTTTTGCTGTTCGATTGGAAACAAGGTGACCAGAGCATTGGAGGTCGTTTCGCACCCGCCGGGTTTACTCTTTCCAGAATAGAAGGTACCGTTAGCGGCAATCTTGCCAGCGGAAACCATCCCTATTGGAATCACTCCGATTCAACAATTACAATCCTCGATTCTATGTATGCAGATAGCCTGGGCTGGCAAGACAGTCTGGAATATTCCTTCAACCTCTTGTATGAAACCGGAAGAATTCAAATAAGCATAGATAATGACGTTATTTTTGATGTCGAAGGTACCTTCCCTGAAGGCAGATTTGGCTTTTATAACTATTCTCAGGCACTGGTGCGTTACCAGGGATTTACGCTTAATGAATTTCCACAGGCAAATAACGACATTGCGATCGTTCCTGAAGACAGTGTTTTTACAATACCCGTCCTTTCAAATGATACTGATCCGGACGAGAATCCTCTCCAGGTTGTGTCTACATCAGGTGCTTTCCATGGCATGGTGAATATTGGAAGCGGAGATTCGACAATCGTATATTTTCCAAGTACAAATTTTAACGGCGCAGACAGTTTCATGTACTTTATTGACGACGGATTTGGTGGAACGGATTCTGCCGTTGTAAACATTACCGTCACCGCTCGCAATGATGCACCAATCGTTGCAAACCCGATTGCGGACACCACGTTAGCTGAAAACAGTGGCTTAGTTTTTATTGCTTCGTTAAACACCGTGTTTAACGATGTTGATACCAACGATATGCCACTGGAGAATTTTAATGTAAGCTCATCCGGCAGCATTATCTCGTCACTGGCGGGAGACTCACTTTATCTTGCGGTACCCTCCGGTGCTTCCGGAACGGACACAATTACTGTAACTGCAGTAGACGATAGTGTTGCGACCGTCGATGACCAGTTTGTTGTACAAATTCAAGCACCTGCAGCAGTTGACGACCTTCCGCAAACAGTTCCACAAGATTTTACAGTATTTGCAAACTATCCTAACCCTTTTAATCCGATTACACACATCCGCTACTATCTGCCGACACGAAGCAACATCACGATAACGGTGTTTGATATTGCCGGCGGAACGATTAAGACACTTCTAAATGGCGCACAGCCGGCAGGGAATCACGAAATTAGCTGGAATGCTCGAGATCAGAACGGTAATCCCGTAAGTTCAGGAGTCTATCTTTACAGGGTAGAGGCAAATGGACGCATCGAAACACGCAAAATGATTTATATTAAGTAATAGTATTGCGCAATATTTCGGTAGACCCGAAATATTGCGCAACCTTCTTCACTGTTCTTATTCCTTGTAATTTGGATTCTTGATAAATTCCCCCACAAACTTCCCGTCTTTATCTACTTGCCTGGCACCTAAAATATCTTCCGTTTTAACACCACCGGGAATTGCAAACTCCTTCTCATAGGGATATGGACTCTTATCACCGAGTGCTTTATTCACGTCGACCCCGCCTTTTGGACGGACAACGTAGACATAATTACCTTTCTGTGAGAACTTGGCAGCAATCCCCGGAGCTGATGTTGTAGAGACATAATTACTCGGAGGTTTTATGTTGTTCCTGGCGTGCTTCAACACATCCATACTTTCTCCACGCGGCTGGAACCCCTTTTCAAAAACCTCTGAAGGCATACGACGATCTCCGCGAAACAGGTAACGTTTTCCGGAACATAACCCATCGACCAGCTGGCTACTTCCTCGAACGGCACCAAGAGCATCGCTGCCACGATCAAGCGTTTTATAGAGCGTTCCCAATCCTGCAGCGCCGGGCGTTAAAATCCCAACTAGATCAAGCCCAACCGCAGTCCAATTCGAATAACTTGCAGGATCAATCACCAAATCCTTTATGGAAAATCCGAGTGATATGACGTCGAAGATTGTCTCGAAATATGCACCATCCTGCTCCACTTTGCTAACCGGATCATTCGCCGTAAAAGCATAAGGACTTATTGACAGATAGTCGAGCGCCTTAGGGTCTGGTGATAACCAGCGTCCCAATGATGGATCGTAATAGCGACGACCAAAACTCAACCAGCCCGTCTCGTCATCACCATGTTGTCCACTAAAACCCGGAGTTCCGGTCGTGGCACCACTTAAGTAAGACTTGCCGGGCATGAGTTGTCCAAATGGATAGAACTCCATTGCAGCAAGCAGTTCACCATCTTCACTCACAACTCGCTTCACTGAACCCTGATAATCACGCAAAAAATAATGCTTAACAGGAGCGATAGTCTCACCCGTTTTGCTGTCAACCTGGGCCGGCAGCCATCTGCCTTCGACTTTCTCGCCGATAATATTCCAGTGAACCAGCTTTCCATTATGGAATTGACCCAGCGGATGCTTCTTGGCAAAAATTGCCGCCTCACAATACGAGCCGTTTTTCTTCGCTACACGTTGGTTATCGCGATTATAACTAAACTGAAGCTCGGCTCCGCTAAACGTTTTAACATAAATTGGCCTGTTAAACCAATCATAGTCGATTTCCATTGTTGCTGTAGCTTGTTCAATACGAATAATATTGCCATTCGCGTCATACGAGAAGTCACTTGATTCCGCATCCCACTTTTCCTCAGTTGCATTCACCCGATCCAGAATAGTTTGAATTTGATTCGATTCACCATAGTGATAGTCGAGCCTATCGAGCAACTCGCCTTCGCCGTCATACTTGCGAAATCCAAGAATATTGCCACTGGCATCGTAGGAGAAACCATTTAGCTTATAGGCTGACTTTTCTTGCCAAATGCGATCGAACTCAGAGTAGGTTGCAGAACGCAAGCGGTCGGCGGAATCGAACGCGTAGTCGTATCTTTGTAAAAGCTCATTGTGGTCCAGAAAATCGACTTGATTTATGCGACCATCAGGCGAATAGGCGAAGCGTTGGAACATGCCATAAGCTGTATTGGTAATCTGCCCTGAAGACACTAACCAGCCACGTAGGTTGTGCTCATAAGGCATTGCAACAGTCGGGGTTGAACCATTGGCATATCCCAGACCAATAAAGTTTTGCATGCCTTCTACGGCGTAGTCGTATTTGACATCCAGTTCATGTGAGGTTAAACTCGCTGCAGTTCGCACGGCTGCCAGACGATCCCGCTCGTCATAGTCAAAATGGTGGGAATAAAAGTTGTCTCCAGCCTGCACAGTCAGTGAAAGAGGATTGTCTTGCAGATCGTAGCTTAGTTGAAGATCTGCAAGGGGGATCTCTGCGTTCAGCTTACGTGTTTCGCGCAAATTACCGCGCTCATCGTAAGAGAATAATTCTACCTGCCAAGCCCCATTCGAGAAATAGGCATGTGCAGTCCGTCTTGAAACGGGAAGGTGATGTGTAAAGGTGGTATACCGGCTGTTCGGGAAAATATTCCACGGTGCAGTGGTAAAATCCGGCGACATATCATAGCAGTTCACCTCCACCCAATTCTTGTCGTCGTGTTCAAAGAAATAGGATTCGGCCGGGTTCAGCTCATCGAAATCCGCATTGGCATGCCCTACCAACTTCAGCCGGTCGAGAAAATCATAGATGTAAAATCGAACAATACCGGCATTGCGCATGTTGGCATCTTGCATAAAACGCAGATTTCCATGTGGATCATAGCGATACTGACGCCGTCCGCTATCAATTAGATTATCTTCCATCGGCAGGTTCAGCGTATTGTATTTTTGAGTCATTAGCCAATCATTGGCATTGCTTCCGGAAGGCGGTGCGAAGAAGTTTGGTGGACGAATAATGAGTTGATTTCCGGCAGCATCTACATCGGATTGTGATTTTAAGACTGAGCTGAGTTGCCCGGGATTCCAAAAAGTGACATCGCCGATCACCCGGGCTGGGGCGTTATGCTGTGGATTTAGTCGACGCGCAACAGCCCGAAGCAAATAGGATCCTGCTGCCAACTCAACTTCCCCCTGCCAATTGCCATCTTCTGAAAGAGACAGAAAGGATACGCTACCGTTAAGATTGGTGATACTAAACTCTCCGCTCAGGTACGGACCATTAGCGGTGATTGAGCAACTCCAGCCGATACGTTGCGGTTCATCCAGGACGATTAATTTGCTATCCGCCGCCTCACCTTCGTTGCAATTTCCGTCATTGTAACAGCTGGCATTGACTTCTGCAGTCGCTTCCGTCGAGCCGGAGAAGAGCTGCGAGCCAACAAGATTGTTCAGTTCGTCGAAGTAGCTTGCGCGCTCTCGCCCAGCCTCATCACGAGAGTAGTCAGTGCGCAGAAGGATAGACCGCGAAGTTGGATACACTTCGGGGAAGACTTCTGAGGCTTTCTGAAATCGCTGCATAAACAGTTGATTTGTGCTTGTTCCACTCTCGGTTGGATAAGCGATACGCTGCGGATTTCCGGTAAATTTCCCGGGATACAGGTATTGCGTTACTCGATTGGTTTTTTGATCAGAAAGCGTGCCGTCAGCATTGCGACGGTCATAAAGCGAATCGAAATGAACCGGTTGCCCAACCGAACGCGCATACGGCAAATATTTGCTGTAGATCCTCCCCTGCAGGTCAAGTTCATTCGTTAAGTAGGTGTTGCGATTGTCCGCTGTTATTACGGTTTGTACTGCCTCGCCTAAACCATTAGAGAAGACCGTTTCATTACGCTGTTTTGTCGCATCCTGAAAAAATTGCGAAATCACCGAGTTTGGGGAGTGCATTTCTTCCCCGGCATCTCGACCATAACTATAGCTATGTTTCGAGATGATTCTGCCAGAGCGATCTTTTATCGTGGTCAACCGCGAAAACGAGTCATAGTTGTATCGCGTTACTATACCGTTTTCATCTTCAACCGACTCCATGTTAAGAGAGGATTGATTATAATCATACGCTCGAAAAACCTGCCCGGCCATGGATATACCAGTCAAATAAGCATGGCCGAACTCTTGATGATGAGCCAGATTTGAGAAGTTATTTTCGTTGTTACCATAAAAAAGCGCGAGCTCTTCTCCACGGCCATCCTCAAACAAGACCCGGTTTCCATTCGAATATTCCAAAACACGAAATCCCAGCTGCCAGTGGGTTCCCGGCATCTCATCCACTTCCCAGGCATTAAACTCTGGTGGAAAAGCTAAATCTCCGGGTGCTGCAAGATCATAGCGTTCATACAGCCGCCAGGCAGTGGGGGCTTCCCCTTTCTTCGAGTCAATTTCCGGCGTTTCCCGCCATGTTTGACGATAGGTACCATGTAAGCTCGTTACCCCAAGTCGATTGTTTTTGCTAAATGCGGTTTCTTCGGCCAATGCCGCAAGCTGATTGCGGCTTCGCATGCCGGTTATCTGTTCAGTTTCCCAACTGTTGCCGCCATATTCCGGTATTTGCCAGGCATAACGAAGCTGCTTGTCTATCTTCCACTCTGGTGTGGAAATTGTCTCGCGCTTTAGCTGACCGGTTTCTTCAATGTATTCCCGCAGAATCGTTTTTGCGCGTACAACATCCGGATTATAGAATTCCTTTTGTTTTTCTTCAATTATATAGCTTGATGTCTGCCATGCATATGCTTTGTAAGGTAGAAGATCCGCAAGATCCAATACCAGTGCAGCCTTTGAAGCAGATGTGAGATAGTTAAAGTCTGCCGAAGTCGTGAGCTGGCCTTCACGTGCAGTAGAACGGACAATGGCAGAGCGGACTGCTCCGGCAGGCATTCCGATAGCACCTGCAAAGGCAACCCAGCGCTCGCTATAAACCGGGGATTGAAATAAAATCGTCCGGCACGAGGAATTGCTCTGATAGTATGTTTTAACAGAAGACGAATCGGACCAGGCTCGACGAATCCATTCGTACACAACATCCTGCTCACCGCGATTAACCGCCCGAAAGGCATTCGGTTCAATAAAGTGAGAATTGACAAACGGAAGTAGACGAGACGGCATGCAGCCAATGGTTCCAGGGCCATAGGAAAACTCGCTATACTCTGCATTTCCCATACCGTCCGAGCGCGTAATCCGAGTAACTCGAACTCCCCCCTGTCTACGACTTCCACCGGCTGGCCAGGCGTCGAAATCAAACACCATCTCGTCATATTGATGCTGCCCGGTAGAAAGGTTGTAGCGCACCCGATCGATGCGAACATCCTGCTGATCAATCTGATCATTTGAATATCTGTAGCTCTCCCAGCCACCAGTTGGGAAAACCATCTTGCGCAAGCTCCAGGCTGCCGCATCGTTTGGATTTGTGTCTATGCCAGAACCGGGATGCGGCATGTCATTGTAATAGCCGAGCCCATCGTAGTAGTGATGCGATGGATTAAAACTCCACTCGGGATTACCGGCACTACCCACTTCGGGATAAACGAAATCATACCCGGGAAGCGTCTCGCCAGCCGGGTCACGATAGAAAAAACCGTGCAATGTCAGCTTGCCGCGACTTATTCCGCCAGACGCCCCCTTGCCCAAAACATAATCGCTCAGTGAATTCCCATGATTCATTTCTACAATTTGGTTGACTTCACCACTGCGTGTGGCTAACTCGATGTGCTTAAGACGACGATAAAACCGGCTGATATCCTCGGTATTATTTCGCGCATAAACCAAATCGGCATCTTTGCGGTCCGCAACTGTAATAAACTCGGCACGATGGCTGGGCGTGGTAATAAAACGTAAATAGGTATTCTCGATGGCTTGCTCCGGCCCGGAATTACCAATCGCAACCGGCTCATTTTCATCAAAACCATAGTCGAAGCGAATCCAATCTGCCAGGCTTTCCAGTGCAGAATAAATATCTGCCGCAGAAGCTGGCTGAGCATCCGGCTTTTGTAATAACAGCCCAATATCACCATGATATTCCGGTCCGGCGATAGCAAGCAGGCGCCAGGCATTGGGATGGTAAATCGTTTGTGCCAGGCCGCTAAACGAGCGAAATGCCGCGACTGTCGGGTTGCCAAACACGTAACGCACATTCTCGTCGGTGGTAATCATAAAACGCGTAATGTATTTTCCGGGGAGCAACGGATGATAGCTTTCACCAGGCCAGGGGTGATTTTCACGATCGGTGATTAGCGTCTCGATCTTATAGGGAAGGTGCGTTTCGAGGTAAAATTTTGACGCATTATACGGCGCGCGAAACGATTTGACATTGGTATTCTCATTAAAACCGGCAACCGTAGCGCGGCCCATGGGAATCGTACCAATTCCCGGCAGATTTACAAAAAAAGCATCAGGCATTTGAGCAGCCGTAGACGGATCATCGACTCGGTCGACACCATAATGCACACCATTTGAAATCAGATTGCCCTTCACATCGCGCGTAATACTTCCGGGGTCAAAATTCCAGCCCAAGCCTAACCATGATGCCGTTTGATGATAGCGAATCCCGGCTCGATAGGAAAATTCAATTTCAAAGCTGCGTCCCGGGCTCCCCGGAACGGTTAAGACCGGAATCCTTAGATGCAGATCTCCCTTGCTATCGACATTGCCTTCCGCAGGCGTGGCGAATGACCAAACCTCCGGCTGCATGTTAAACTCATTAAATCGTTGAAAAACCGGCTGCTGCGCTACAGTGCTAATTGAAAACAGCAAGAGCAACAGTCCACATAGCCAAACAGGTTGCATAACAACCTCCCGTGTTGTGTAAAAACGCGGGGGACGTGTGGCAAGTGCTTTTGCACATCATGTGCCAACAAAAAGAAACGCCATTTTGTGCAGTTTTTCGGTTTGCAGAACGTTCTAAGATGCAAAAAGAACTGGCAGGGATTTATGAAGCAAATGACTGTAGGTGCGTGGTAGAGACATCTGAGGCAGCTGCAAAACAGCTTTGCAGACATGCAAGGAAATAGTGCGTTGGTGCACGGTGTGCCAAGGTAAGACTTGTAAAGACGCGATGCTTCGCGTCTCGTAAGCCAAATGGTGCTAACGAATATTGCCTATTAAATCGCCGTGAACAGCCCTAGTGCAAAGCGCCAGGATCGCGCTCTTTGCTCAAGGCCATCGTTAGATCTGTTTAGCTGATTGGTAAGCTCCAGATTATACGCTCCGCCGATATCTATTCCGAATGCCCCACGTATCGGTATTTGAACCCCAACTGCGAGGCTAAATCCAATTGCTTCATCCCTTGTAGGTTTCACTAATATGTCTTCAACAAAGAATGCGGCTTCCAAAGCAGGATCTAACTCCAGCCCGGTACTGCGCAAAAAGCCGACTGTTACGCCAGACGCTAAATACGGATGATATCCTGCACGCTTTACAACGTATCTCAATAATAGTGGTATTTCGATATAAGATAATTTTGCAACAAATCGTATGTCATTCAACACTCTGCCTGTAACGTCTGTAGTAACCTGCAAATCACTCTTTCCGCCAAGACGCACAAAGCCCACACCGCTTCGGATGCGCAATTCAGGGGAAAGTTGGTATTCAAGCTGAACATCGGTCAGATAACTCAACTCCATATTCCCATATGGTTCGCCCGGAATATTAAATCCCTTCGCAGACAGTTTAGATAGAGTCATGCCTCCGTTGACCGTAATTGACAGGGGAGTTTTGGAAGATGAGGCAAAACGATCGTTCTGGCAATAAACAGATGTGGTAAAAAAGAGGAATAGTAGGATTACCGAGGCAAAAAACTTCATTATGAATCCTCTGTTAAGATGAGTATCAAAGTAACATTCTTTGCGAAGTATTAATATAATGTCCCGCCTTATCAAAAGTTCATGCCAAAATCGAGTATCATTTATATCCAGGTAACATTAAGATCACTAGATCCCCAAAAACAGCCCCAGCTCAAAGCGCCAGGATCTAACCTTTTGGCTTCGATCTTCATCTGCTGCATCCAGTTGATTTGTTAGCCCCAGATTGTAAGTGCCACCAATATCCAAACCAAGCGCTGCGCGCAGAGGAATCTGAACCCCGACTGAAAAATTTAATCCAACCGCCGTATCTTTCAACACATCGGAAATATCCTCATCAATAGTTAATGTTTCGCCGTTTAAGGTGCCATCAGCAACCAGGCTGGCAGATGTCAAAAAGCCAATCGTTGCGCCGGATTCGATATAGGGTTGATACCAATCTCCCGTGAAAACATACTTTAACAGAAGCGGAATTTCTATGTTGGACTGTTTGTTTACGATGCGAATCCGATTCAGTTCTCTTCCCTCAGTATCCGTTTGCACTGTTTCCTCGCTTTTTCCACCAAGACGAACGTACTTCACGCCGCTGCGCACTCGGACAGCCGGCGTTATCGCATACTCCAGCTCTGCACCGGGCATATAGCTAAGCTCCATCCCCCCATACAGATCGCCCAAAATATTAAAGCCCTCGTTAGAAAGTTTTGACAGCGTCATTCCACCGTCCAGGGCAATAGTAAACGGATCTGCAGTTTTAGAACGGTTGTCCTGACCATAGACCATTCCGGAAAAGTAAACACATAAAGCGAACATGATGATAAATATCTTCATTCAGCCAACTCCGATAATTTTGAAATATGAAGAATGAGTTTTATGAGGGGAGTTATTCTATATACAGAATATATAAACTCCGCACAAATATGAATTTTCGTTCGGCTTTCTTGCCGGACTATGTAGATACGTATAATGAAGTGGAATTTGAATTTCCATATTGCATAATCTTCCACAACCACCTTATACTGTTAATGCAAGACAAATACTCCCTCAGCATTGCTTGTAAAAGCGAGTGTTTTATTTTACTCGTACAAATAGACCCCTTATTCAGCGAGAGGCATTAAATGTCTGATAATCTTACTGTGATACAAAACTGGTTTCATCGCGTATGGAACAAGCAGGACGTAACTGCAATCGACGAAATGTTTGCGGCCAAAGGAATGGCTGAAGGACTGGGAGGTCAGATACTTATTGGTCCACAGGATTTTAAGATATTCCACCAGGCTTTGTGCGCCATGGTTACCCGAATTGAGATTAATATTGACAAAAGCCTGGAAGACGGCATGTGGATTTCCGCACTCTGCACCATGCGCGCGGTTTCTCGCGCTTCCGGAAAAAAAATACAGATGACCGGTACCGTTTTCTGCATGATTGATAAGGGAAAACTTGTTCAGGCGTTCAATCATTGGGACTTTATGGGATTCTTCGAACAAATCGGCCTGCTTCCGGCAGATGCACTTGCAATGGGGCTAGCGGGCAAGAAGATACGCTAATACTTCATTAAGGCCTCATAGTCCTGCACTCGCTGATCGCCGTTTGGACCCTCGCGAAACAGCTCTTCCCTGCCATCGCTGTCTGGCTCGCCGGTTTGAAAATAGACGGCGTAGTAATTTGTCCGATTCAGCAGGTTCTCTGGACTTAAGAAGGAATTACTGTAGTAACACCATTTTTCGTGTGGAGGAATACTCTTTTCCGGTCAGTCGGTATAGATAAACACCTGAACTCACCGCGACACCCGATTCATTCTTACCTCCCCAAACGTATTCATAGGTCCCCGCTGTTAACTGATCGGCAGCAAGACGTTTAATCAGACGACCGGCAATGTCAAAAATCTGAAGCTCGATGTATTGCGCAGTGGAGAGACTAAATTGAATTGTTGTCTCAGGGTTAAAAGGGTTTGGGTAGTTTTGCTGTAGAGAGAATTTCTCCGGTACTCGAATAACATCCTCAATCCCCAGTGGTGAGCCATTGTTACGAAAAATTTGCAATCCCTGATCGCTATCCACGACCGCAAAATAATCACCGTCAACCGTCATTCTGTATAGGCTCTGTTTTTCAACGCTGGCGATTTGAAAAGGATTTTGTAAGTCGCTGACGTCAACAACACCGAATCCAGATCCACTCCAGTACAAATAATTCCCCGAGACCTCTCCCCACACATTACTTGCGCTTGATGCAATTTCGATCTCGCCTAAAAAGGTAGGACTTGCCGGATTCAGCACTCCCAAAATTGAAAGAGAGCTGCTTAATAAATAAGCCGCATTGTTTTCTACAATCACTCCTGAAGTGTGTTTTTTCACATTCCCGAGGGCTATTGGAGCATGCGGGTTTGAAATATCATATATTTTCATGTCATCAAATGTCGCGACATAAAGCGTGCTGTCTTCAATGGCAATATCGATGGGCTTTCTAATTCCGCTTAAAATCGCTATTGATTGTGGGTTCTGCACATCTGCCACATCAATAAGCTGTAGAGTTGAATCGGTAGATGAAGGTGCTGTACACCCAAGAGCTACAATATCGCCATGCTTTGTCAGCGATGTCACGTAGCGACCGGAATTTCCGCTTAGAACGCCCGGGAAATGGGCAAGAAACGTGGGCTGCATCGGATTCGAAACATTATAAATATACAGTCCAGCGGGGTTATACTCAGAATCACTTCCTGCAGCGACGTAGAGTGTATCACCTTCAAACTGCATGTCAATAATTCGCGTATTACCTAGTACATTGCCCAAATGGGTTGGTCGCGCAGGATTGGCAACGTCAAATTTCCAAAGTCCGCTCATGCTACTGATAAAGAGAAGCTGATCTGCCCAATGCATAACCCCCGCCGAGGCCAATAGCGGAACGGCCTCTTCCTCTTCCAGAGAGGCAGGATTATCGCTATTTACAATACGCAGGCCGGAATAGTGGCCAGCATAGACACGCCCACCAGAGGCGGCAATCGCATCCTCATACCGCAGCCAAGCTTTATTACCGGGCAAAATGTCGGCAACTATTGGGCTGGCAGGCTCAGAGATATCGATAGAGAGAATGCCGCTTTGGGAGTTATTCAGGAATAAGAAATCTCCGGACTGTGCAATTGATGTAGAACGGTGATATGGAGTTGGTAGCGATAGATAGGTTACGAAAGTTGCATTTAGTGGATCAGAGATATTATACACTGTGCAGTCGAGCCGACCGTCAAATACATAGAGGAAGGAATCGACGACCTGTGCGCTTCCCTGGACGGAATTAGTGTTAATTGTAGCGACCCAGTTCAGGCTGTCGAAACTCGTGGCATCGAAGACCTTAATGCCAAACTCAAATTCATTATCGGCAACGAAAACATAGTTGTCCTTTACCGCAATACAGGTTGGGAAATAATCCCAAACATCTCCCAAAGCAAGTCTACGAGGATACATCGGATCGGAAATGTCTACCGATACCAACGTCTGCCAATGCACCATGAATAGCCGATTTCCCTCGCGCACCATTCGTCTTCCAAAAAGATTGCGATTTCGCCCCAGCAGCACCGGATCGGCGGGTTCGGAAATGTCGTAAATACGCAGACCATCAGATGAGACAAAGAGCAGGGAATCATCGGCTAATAAACACACGGCCTGATAGGGAATCACGATCTCACCAATTACCGAGTATGGATTAGCAGCCTTTGCATCGATAATTTGAATCCTCGATCCATTGGCGATAAAAACCGCATTTTCTGTTGCCGAGACCGCACCACCAGCTCCATACTTCCATTGTGAGAGCAGGCTGATAGTGGAATCCTGCTGCACAGACTGCTGCTTTTGCGAAGAAAGCGAGCGTTCCACAATTCCATTATAATACTCTGCGAGAAACGAATCCTGTGCGGCAACTGAGGTCGATCCGGCAATCAGCATGCAAAACGACATACATGAATAAATGATCTTCGCGAATGCGTTCATATTAGCTTTCCAAAAAAATAATCGAGGGCTTTAAGATTATATTCGCATGAAAGAAAAAGGTTCTGATATTTTATCGACATAAAGTGCGCACAGGTCAACTGCTGCCCGATGCTCATTTTTCAGCAAACTCTCCAAAACCGTAAATAACGATTAATCGAGTCCCGAGATCTAACCACGGAGGGCAAATGTTGATCGTCGAGCGAATAGTGTTTGCGACAATAGTAATACTGCTGTTATCCGCCTGCTCGCAGCGCACCATGGTAAACTGGCTGGAACAGCGCAATCCGGACGTATTGTTTTCGGTGGAAACCGAAGAACGTGTCGTCGCGCTAACCATTGACGATGGCCCACACGCTGTGGTAACCCCGCTTATTTTGGACGTATTGAAAAAATACGATGCGCACGCGACGTTTTTTGTGATGGGAAAACGCGTGCCCGGTAATGAACACCTGCTGCAGCGCATGGTTGATGAAGATCATGAAATCGGCAATCACATGATGACCGGCACGCCGAGCATCTGGTTGTCGGAAGAAGATTTTGAGCAGCAGCTTCTGCAAACGCATCAGCTGGTGAGTGATTTTGCCGATCCGGTTTGGATGCGCCCGGCCTTTGGATTTTTCAATGACCGCATGTTGAAGCAGCTGGAAGAGGCGGGCTATCGCTGCGCTCTGGGCTCGGTCTACCCTTTCGATCCGCAAATGCCTTTTGTCGGCTATCTGAGTAATTATGTGTTAAGACACAGCTATCCGGGTGACGTGATTATCCTGCATGATGGCAAGCCGGGGCGTGCCCGCACGGCAAAAGTGCTGGAGCGCGTGCTGTCAGTATTTGCGGAGTGGGGCTATCGCGTGGTTACGCTAAGTGAGCTGATGGAGATACAAGGAGCGGAGCTAAGGAGGCAGGGAGAAGGGCTACACATTCCGATCACACCCTGAGTCACCAAGCATCGCATCGTTACGGACGAAGAGCTGCCTTTTTCCCGCGGTCTGTTTTCCGTTCACCGAGACCCGGCTTGAAGACGCGAAGTACCGCACCTTTACTGAGCAAGTTGATAAATATGCGACAATTGAGAATAACTTTTCAGAATTATCGAAAGTTCTACTAATAGTGTATTAGTATCCTCATACCTTACCTGCGCCAAACATTAGTCCTCCCACCAATTTTACCTATACATGGAGATTAACCCATACCTATCGAGCATTCTTCATTTTATGTTGACTTTTCTGCTAATACCGTTACCCCTGAGGCTGCTTCTAATGCCAGAACAAAGGGCTAAGATGTCTAGAGAGCAATTTATCAAAACACTTTCAAAACAATTAGGAGATAGCAATGAAATGTAAATTGAGACTAGTTCCGGGTCTGATTCTTTTATTTGGCCTGACCCTATTTGGCAATGCCCAAACGCTTTGGAATGGTGGACATATTCCTACAACTTATCAAACCAACTGGACACGCGCAGGACTGTTGCCGAGTACACCAACCATTTCGACGCAGGTAATTGATGTAAATACTGCCAGAACCGGGTCGGAACCATGGGAAGCGGTTGTACAGACGTTGGTAAATAATGCCAGTGCGGCTCCTGCCGGCACGGTTACAATGCTATATTTCCCTCAAACTGGTGGAGATTCGAATAACGGTATCTATACCTTTACCGGTAGCATAACCGTTAGCCCCGGAATTGAGACGAGCATTATTTTCCAGGGGGACGGAGCGGAAAGAACCTATTTGTATTTTGATAACGGCAACAAAGTGGCCTTTCATGTGAAGGGTAATCCGACTCATTCAACACTGCCAGCCGATGCTGATCTGGATATCATACTTTCTAAGCGCAGTAATGGCTTTTTTGTAGATGATGCTACCGATTTCGAGGCATTGGACTGGATCATTCTTGAACAAGAGGGATTCTACAATCACTGGGATTGCGAGGGCTGTGGCAGCTGGATTCACGTGGGACAGATCGACCAAATTACGGGTATCAATCAAGCTACGAACAACATGACGATTTGGACTCTTGCAGCAAAGACATATACTCCGAACGAGACCACATCTTCCGGGGATGTTAAGACCACAATAACGAAGTTTGAACCGGTGCAGAATATTGGGTTTGAGAATTTCACTCTCCATCGGGTCGATGAGGGACAGGCACCTGAATCAAAAGACAATAATATCACCTTTGAATATGCCGTTAACTGCTGGGTGAAGGGTGTGCATATGCGTCGTACGCCCAGGCATCATATAAAAATTGACTGGGGTGCACATATCGAGGTCAGTGGTTGTTATTTTGTTAATGCCAACTCCAAAAAAAATTGGGGTGGTGGCTTTGGATACGGCGTTATTATTCAAAATGCCAGCACCAATAATCTCATCCAAAATAATATCTTCAGAAAACTGCGACACTCCATTCTTTTACAGGCCGGAGCCAATACCAACGTGATCACCTATAATTTTTCGCGCCAGCCGGAGAAGTGCGAAAACCACGACAACCGAACCTTTAATCAGTGTATCCCGATTCCGGGGGGCGGAGGTGAAATCGTCCTCCACAGCAACTATTCTTATTCGAACCTTTTTGAACACAATGTTGCCAATAAAATTGAGGCAGACAATGCAAACAGCAAAGAGGATGGACCTTACAATGCATTCGTACGCAATATTGTGAGAGATGGTGATGATGTGGTGCCGCCTTATACAGACTTTTTCGACCTCGGAACACATTTAAAATTTCGTGAAATTCCTCTTGTTAGCAATCTGGGAAACTGGTTGAGGGGAGGAATTCACTATATTGGCGATAAAACAACTATCGGCATCGATTTATATGGTTACGAAACGAATTCCGGCGCATATCCCACCGGCGATGCCATTCCCCACCTGACCGGAATAGTCCTGGATCAGAGTTTACAATTGCAGGATGTATCGTATTATTACGACTCAGCACCGGACTTTCTCGAAGGAATGTCCTGGCCAAGTGCAGGTCCGCGGCTATCGTTGGCAGATCCGATGCCGGATCAGAATATTCCTGCAGCAAACCGGTATCACCACCATACAGAGAAAACCTACAACAATAGTTCTACCGAGCATAATGCAATAGTAAAAACATCGGTGGTAAATAGTTTTCCCGGCGGCGTGGTTGAAGTTGATGAGCAAGTGGTTGCAACTGGCATCCCCTATACCTGGAATATCGGGGAGACCCATGTCCTTGAAGCGATCGATCAGGTTTGGCCACAAACTGGAGGTTTTAACCAAAAGTTTGAAGGGTGGCTGGATACGGGAAATAACCTTGTCTCAACCAATAAAGAGTATACCTTCCAGGTTAAGGCTGTCCCGGGCTCCTACACCGCAATGTTTAGCACTCTTTATGATATTGATGTGTCAATGGATTTCCTGAACGGCGGTTCCGGCGGGGTTTTAACCATCGATGGGCTACCCCAGGCAACCCCTTATTCCGCCCAGACGTATATTAAAGACGTATTAGTGGTTGGAGCCGCACCGGTTACAAAAACAATAAATGGTATTCCCGTTGAATACAAACTACGCAGCTGGACCAATGATTCTTTCGAAGAAGTGCAAACCCTGACTCCCGACGACCATGTAAACCTGACTGCATATATGAAGGGACAGCGGATGGCCAACAGTGCTGAGGCAACGCACGGCAGTCAACAATCGAAGTTAATCAGCAATCCGATTACCGATGAACTGCATATGGTATATGAAGATGATGGAGCTATCTATTATACCTTCTCTAGTGATTATGGCATAACCTGGAGTCGCGACATGATGATCGATGGGTCCGATGACTACGGTTGCCTGAACCCGAGTATCAGTATCGACAAATACGAAACCATTCACATCTTTTACGAACGAAAAGATGCGAGCGAATATGACGTTTGCTATATGAGCTATGATTTTGATGGCAACGCTTCAGCAATTGAAATTTTGGGATCATCTGCTACAACCTATGGTGGCAATGGCAGGGAAACCACGCCTGCCGGTGTGGCTGAGTATAATGGTAAAGTTTTTGTTGTCTGGCGTTTTTCCGGTCCGCTTGGGCTCAAGGGTCTTGTTTTGCGGGAAAAAGATGTTCTCTCAGGGTGGGGCCCGCATCGCGTTGTTCCTGGTACTGGTGCACATTCATATCAGCCGACTGTTAGTTATGGCCTGGTTGCAGGCAATGACTATCCGACCCATGTGTTTTGGTGTGAGGGTGCAACATCAACTCAGATTAATCAATTAAGCGGCGGCTACTCCAATAGCCAATGGGAATGGAATCTTCCAACAACCGACCTAACCCCTGGGAACACATTTGGCTACAGTGGCTTTCCGTCTGTTCATCAGATATATGAAAGTAATCCTAAAGATATTTTTCTGACGTGGCAAGCTCTACAGCCCACTCCTCCAAACAGCTCAAAAACGGCAAATATCAGGCAAGCATCCAATAAAAGGATCGTGAACGAAGGCGAGATCGTAATAGAGGATAAAAAGTCGGTCGGTCGCAAAGGCTCTTCTACAAATTGTCCGGTGCCGGTACCGGCAGATCCGATTGTTTGTTTCCGGGAACACAAAGGATCCTGGCTACCGACCATTGTGTTTGAAACCAACAATTGGTGTGACAGAAAGCCAGTGGTAACAAGCTGGCAGTATGCTACCGATCAAAACGTAATGATTGCCTTTGAAAGTGACGAGGGCGAAATCTCGACTGTCGAACGTGATCATGTCGGCGTCTGGCATACCGTAACTGTATTAACAACAAATGGATCCAATCCTTCCATAACTGCTCTGGATGAGGTCGAACCGAATCTTATCTATACCAAGCACAGCAGCAATCCTCATGAGATTGTATTTGAAGGTGATATTACCCAGTACCAGGGGAAGACAGCCACGGTGATACCGCATCGTCGTCGTGTTTCACTTAATATGGAGCAGGCAATACATAATGCCAGCCTTAGCAGTTTTGATGGCGATGTAATCATCGAGATCGGAGATCTGGAGATTCAAACGGCGGACGGCATCAAGTTTATAAAACCGCAACACAGCGATTCAGCATTAACGGCGGAAAATGCCTTCATTTTTAACAAAATCGAGCTGGATGAAAGTATGCGGATAATCCGGGTTCCCGTGCGGATCTCGGCACGTAATGTCGTCGCAAAATCCGGCATCAAACAAAAAGGAGTTTCGATACCGCTACTCAGCCTGGGCGCACTCGATGCGGTCAGCAACAAAACTATTGGCTCGATGAAGGAATATGATTCAGCATTCATCAGCATCGGTGATACCGCTCAGGTAATCGATACGCTGGAGTTCGATCTGAAGGCGATCAAATCTTCCGCCATCGTTATTCAGGGAACGATGCATTTGCGTGACAAACCCTCCGGAATAAACTTTTATGAGGTTTATAACCTCAGAAACCTCAAGTACGATTCAGCCGGCAATGAGAACGCGGCTGAGATCATTTCCAATCAGCTACCCAAGACGTTTGCACTGCGCCAGAACTTTCCAAATCCGTTTAATCCGACAACGACAATCCGTTTTGATTTGCCAAAAAATAGTACCGTATCGCTTAAGATTTATGATGTCCAGGGACGGCTGGTTCGTAAACTGGTTAATCAAAAGATGAAAGCCGGCTTTCACGAAACCCAATGGGATGGCTTAAACAGTCATGGTAATCGGGTTGCGACAGGCGTCTACTTTTATCGGATTCGAGCGGATAAATTCATTCGAACCAAAAAAATGGTACTCGTGCGTTAATTCGCTTCTTTAGTAAAAGTTTCCTGTTTCAGATTGCGGTTGTGGGTTTTAAACTTAATCCACAGCCGCAGGTCTTTCCATTAGAGATGCCACCGACACACAGGTCGACGCACATTGGTATCAGACGCGAAGCATAGCGTCTTTACTTAGTAAGGTGCCGTCTCTTTCCTGCCGTTTCTTATCTCTCGTCCGTTATCTGCCGTCTGTTTTCTGACGTCCCTTATCTGCCGTCTGCTATCTTGCGATACCCGACACCCGATACCCGTTCACCGTTTTTTAATAATCTCTTGGATACATTTTGCCGATTCTGTATTCTGATGAATGATTGTTTAACAACTGTTAGTACCCCCGCTAAATACGCAAGGATATCGCTCCATGAAAAACGTTCTGATCACCGGGGCCTGTGGACAAATCGGCTCTGAACTGGTAGTGGAAATCGGAAAAAACATCCCCGCCAAACACCTCATCGCAACTGATGTCAGTAAAGCCCTTCCGCTGTTTAAAGACCACGCGACATTCGCCTATCTCGACGTGCTCGATCGCGATCGCCTGCTGGCCGTGGTGACTGAAAACGAAATCGATACCATTTTTCACATGGCGGCAATTTTGTCCGCTCGCGGAGAGCAAAATCCACAGCTGGCCTATAACATCAATCTTGGTGGACTGTTTAACGTGCTGGAAGTAGCGCGTAAGCGCGGGGTAAATCGCGTGATATCGCCATCGACGATTGCCGTATTCGGACCCGATGCGCCAAAGGAGAATACGCCCAACGAAACGCCGCTGAATCCCACCACCATGTATGGCGTTACCAAAGTCGCCGGTGAGAAGCTGATGCAGTATTATCACGGCAAGTTCGGCGTCGATACCCGCGGCCTGCGCTATCCCGGGATTATCAGCAGCGCAACCGCCCCCGGTGGCGGCACCACAGACTACGCGGTCGACATGTATATCCACGCGGTGAAACAGCTTCCCTACGACTGCTTCGTAAAAGACGACACTCCCCTGCCCTTCATGTATATGCCCGACGCCATCAAGGCTATTGTCGATCTCGCCAATGCCGACGGCAGTAAGCTGAAGCGACGCAACTACAACGTCAATGCCATGAGCCTGACGCCCAGACAAATTGAAGACTCGATTAAAGCACGCATTCCGGAGTTCTCCTGCGGCTATAAGCCGGATTACCGCCAGGCTATTGCCGAAAGCTGGCCCTGGAGCATCGATGACAGCACTGCACGTGCCGAGTGGGACTGGCAGCCGGACTATGATCTGGATGCGATGAGTGATGATATGATTGCTAACTTACGGTCGCTTCGCTAATGGGGCGTTTCACTGATGGGGCGCTCTCCCGACATGTCGGGGTCGCTAATTGGACGACCCTACAGTGAGTGAAACGAGCGTCCTACCAGTCCCGACTTGTCGGGGCGTCCTACCCCCTACCAGCCCGCGCAGTGGGCGACCTATTTTATTTTTTTTTCAAAAAACCAGACGTTTTTTATAAGATAAAGAAAGGCCGCTTCTACATGGGGGTGACCAGACCATAGAAATCAAGGCAAATTTAGTGAAACTAAATTTTGTTAAAGCTGCACAATTCACTATAATTTATCAGCGTGGTTTACAAGGCGCTCATCCCGCACGCCGGAATCAATAGTCGGGCGCTTTGCTTATAGACGATTAAGTGACAAGGTGAGGAGGGAGAGACGATCTACCCACTACCAGCGAATCCGCGATAGCGGAGAGCGATCTACCCCCTACCAGCCCGACGCAGGAGGGCGGTCTACCAGTCGATCCCGACACTTCGGGAGAGACGATCTACCTCCAGCCCGACGCAGGAGGGCGGCCTAATAACAGGAGATGAAATGAAGAACTCAATAATCGTTGGTACCGGACATTACGTACCTCAGAAGGTAGTGACGAATGCCGACCTCGAAAAATTAATGGATACCTCGGACGAGTGGATACAGGAGCGCACCGGTATAAAGGAACGCCGTTGGGTAAGCGAGGGTGAAACGCAGTCGTTTATGGCCGAGAAGGCCACGCGCATGGCGCTGGATGATGCCGGGATGCAGCCGGAAGACATTGAGTTTATTGTGTTCGCCGGAATTGCCAGTGAGTATATGTTCCCCGGTGGGGCTTGCTTTTTAGGTGAGCGCTTAGGCCTGCCCGGCGTGCCGGCACTGGATATTCGCCAGGCCTGTAGCGGCTTCGTCTATGCGCTGTCTATTGCCGATAAGTTTATAAAGACCGGCACCTATAAAAACGTGCTGGTTATTTGCAGCGAGATTCAAAGCACCAGCATTAATAAAAGCACTGAGGGCCGCGATATTTCGGTGATCTTTGCCGACGGCGCCGGAGCCGCCATGCTGACCGCCACCGACGACAATAGCAAGGGCGTGCTAACCACCCATTTACATGCCGACGGCAGCCACAAGGAAAAGCTGGTAGTGCGCAAACCCTCTATTAACGACCCGCAGCGCATTAGTGCCAATACACCGAACGATCCGGACGTGTACCCCTATATGGACGGACGCTTCGTCTTCAAGCACGCCATTGTAAACTTTAGCAGGGTAATTGGTGAGGCGCTGGCCGCTACCGGTAACCAGGTGTCTGACATTAATCTGCTGATCCCCCACCAGGCCAATAAGCGTATTAGCGAGATGGTAGGCAAAAAGCTCGGCCTTAGCGAAGAGCAGGTCTTCCACAATATTCAGAAATACGGCAATACCACCGCCGCCAGTATACCCATTGGCCTCAGCGAAGCAATGCGCGAAGGACGCATAAAAAAGGGCGACCTGGTATGCATGGCGGCCTTTGGTGCCGGCTTTACCTGGGGGAGTGTTCTGGTGAGGTTTTGAGTAAGATATTTGATTAGATAGTAATTGACCATTAATGTCAATTACATGTTGAAGCTTTGGCTATACTTTAGAGACGAAAATGTCGTGCAGAGCGGAGTCGAAGCGCACATTTTCGTTAATTGAGCTGCTAAATGGTTTGTCTAAGCGCCTCGACTCCGCTCTGCGTGACAAAAATATTGATATAGATTTCAAACCGTAATTCGCATCATTGTTAATAAAGGGTGATTGGGAGATAAATGACTATTGAAACTTTTTCTGCAATCGCGCAGATCATAAGTTCAACGGTTGTGATCATATCAATTTTAGTTGCTCTAAGGACGCTAAGCGAAATGAAAAACGCAAGATATTTAGAGGCAATGCTTAGGATATATGATATGATTGGATCGAAAGAAGCACGAACGGACCGAAAATACGTTTGCAATAAGTTGCCAAACAACCCTGGGAAGTTAAAGGCAAAGGATTGGGAGATTGTGAACAGGATATCAACTCAATTGGACCGTATTGCAAACTTGGTTCATCATAAGTTAGTACCTGAAAAATATCTTCTTCACACACATCGGCATCTTTTCATTAAGATGTGGGAACAGCTTGAGGAGCACATAGTTTATTGCCGTTGCAAGGAAGGCGCTGAAAATCACGTTAAAAAATTTGAAAAATTCTATAACTTCTGCAAAAATTAATAGAGCCTGGTGTGCATGGCAGCCATTGGGGCCGGAGTATACCTGGGGAGTATGTTGGTGCGGTTTTAGGAAGCTAGTCTTGTATTTGCACGTAATAAAAGAAACATTTCAAATTTCTTAAAAGATACCAGCTAACTAACTATATAAGTTGATTTAAATAATCGTAACTTTAAAAGACGATTTATTCATGAGAACAACCCTAAAAGTTATTGCCCTATTTTTTTCCCTCTTAATAATAACTTTTTTACAGATCGAAACAAATGAGAACAAAAAAAGACGCCTAGCTTCTAGACTTAATGTATCATCCAACCTTGAATTAGCAGAACATTACTTTCTCCATGCCAAATATGATAGCTCACTTCAGATCTACTCCGAACTAGTAAACTCACCAACATTGCCTCCTAAAGAGAGTATATCCTATCAGATTAAGATTGCCAATCTAAATAGTTTAAAAGGCGAACACGAATTGTCACTTCGAATTCTTGAAGAGCTAATTTGCTCTGTTAGAAGTGAAAGTGAATATTTTAAGAAAGAGCTTGAACAACTATATAGGATATATGGGCAAACTCTAAAAAGAGACGGAGAACACGAAAAGTCCTTTGAGTTTCATCGCAAAGCGCTCATGCTTTCGAGAAGGATTTATGGAGGTAATAGCCTTGAGATTGCAAAGACCTATAACAATCTTGCAATTTCATTCTTTTATATCGGAAAGTATGATAGCTCAAAGTATTATTTTAGCAAAGCCTTAGAAATAAGAACCGTAAAGTTAGGCTTGTCAAATTTAGAGGTCGCAAAACAATACAACAACCTAGGCATAATTAGTTTTCAAGCAAAAGAATATGAATTAGCATTGAGTTATTTAAATACATCCTTAATGATAAGGAAGCGCCTTCTTAAATATCAACATCCATTAATTGCCAGCAACCTATTAAATATTGGCAATATTTATCTAACCCTCGGAAGCTTTGAATTGGCTTTATATTATCTAAACGAGTCTAATAAAATTCGACTGTCAATATTTGACAAAAACCATACATCACTTACTAAGGGATACAATTCAATAGGTGTCGCCTTTAAGAATCTTGGCCAAATTGGTAAAGCACGCAAAAACTTTCAGAGGGCATATCAAATTTCGACAGTCAACTACCGTAGACCACCCCGGAATTCAGCATACTATCTTTCAAATATTGGGGAGTCATATGCACTAGAAAACAAACATCAAATGGCTATAGAGTATCTTGAAAGAGCTAACAAAATTTTATCAAAAGCTCCACAAAGTTCTATTCCCGAAAGAGTCGAAACATGTCTACTTCTTGCCGAAAGTTACTCAGCCATATCTGACTCACAACAAGTAAACCGAAGCTTTAACCTCGCTTACAAGCTAATCAATGCTACCTCCCCCGTAGATCATTCCATACTCGCAAAGTTCTTTTTAATTAAGGGCAAACATTACTTCAAGTCCCAACGCCTAAAAAAAGCAGACAAATATATTCAGCAAGCCGTGGATTTGGTCGAGCTTTCTTTAAACGGACAGTTAAACACTGATCATAGAAGTATTTTTACTTCGGTTAACCCAAAGCTTAAACTGCAAATTTTAAAGATTCAAAGGCAACTTTGCACTTTAAAATTATCAAAACAAAAAATCAAAAAGAATTCCAATAGCCACCGCTCTTTGGATAATTCTAAAGTTAGGAAGCAACTTCAAAGAAATGAGATGCAAACACTTATTACCTTTCAAAATCTTAAAACCTTTTTTCCAATCCTAACTACAAGAAAAGACTTAGCCACAGGAAGAAATAACTCCAGAGAGCGGCTTCTAGCTACACGGGAAGATATACCTACTGAAGAGACTGATTCAAATAGAACTGAGTTTAGTGATCTCTGTCTGTTCATAGCTGCGACAAAACAACCAGACTTATTCTCTCATCGAGAGATGATATCAGCATTACAAAAACTTAAACTAACAGATTCATTGCTCATAAAGTTACAAATACTTAGATCAGAAATTCAAAGGCTATCAGTTGAAATAGATAACTTTGATCCAACTTCAAATACTCCTTCATCAGCTTCGACAAACAGGCTGGAAAACGTACTTAAATTCGATGTCTTAAGCAGTTCCTTTTTCAATAGTTTAAGTAGTAGAGGTCCAACACGGTTTTCGATTAGAAATAGGATCAATGGACTTTCACAGGAGCTTGTAAATCTTAATAGAGATACAGCAATACTAGATTTCTATTGGACTACTTCAGGCGTTTATGTTTTTGTTATACTAACTGACCGAATCGAAAGTTTTTTTATATCTAACTCAACCATTTCGAAGAAGAAAATAGCTACATTTCGCTCATCTGCGCTACGTTTGTCTCTTAAAAGAAACTTTCAAAGCTCTTTTTCAGAGCTATATAAATCTATTTTTGAAACTATTCACGTTAAAATAAGAAATTGTAGCGAACTAATCGTTATTCCCGATGGCCCTTTAAATTCGATTCCATTTGAAGCCTTCATTTCAAATCATAATAAGAGCAAAAGTGAAAATTTACTAGACCGCTTCAATATACGGTACAACTATTCGCTACCACTTGCGATTCGATCTCTAAGAGCCAAAAGTTTGAATAGAAAAAATGAAATAATCTCCTTTGCTCCAGCGTTTAAAACGATCCCCGCATCTTTCTCTTCTATGCTAAAACGTTACTGGTGGCCAGATCAAAGCCCAACTAATATTAGAAACAATAATATTAAAGCACTGCCACAATCAGCTAATGAAGTAACAAAGATAGCTTCGTTGTACAGCATTGCACAAAAATCAAATTTAATCTTTTTAAACGAGAACGCAACGGAGACACAATTCAAAAAGCTTGCATCAAGCGCTAACACCATTCACCTTGCTACTCACAGCATCATCGACTCTGAAAATCCCGACAGCTCGGCCATCCTCTTTTATCTGCCCTCCGACAGCACTGCTGAAGACGACGGCTACCTCTACCCACAGGAAATAGAATCCCTATATATACCGGCAGACCTGGTTGTCTTAAGCTCCTGCGACGGCGCAGCCGGCACTGAAGTTCCCGGTGAGGGCATCTTCACTTTGGCGCGCAGCTTTCTCATGGCTGGGGCAAATTCAGTAGTGGCATCCTTGTGGAAGGTCCCGGATGAGTTCACCAAAAAGCTGATGGTAAAGTTTCATAGCTACCTGCTGGCGGGTAAAAGCAAAGCCGCTGCCCTGCGTCAGGCCAAGCTGGACTTGTTAGCAGAAAACCCGGAGCTGCCACCAAAGTTTTGGGCGGGATTTATTTTGATTGGTAGTTGAAACATAGGGAACAAGAGATGAGCAATGAGTTGTTTTGGCGAAGGTCTAAATAAGGTAGATGAAATACAAGTCCCACGGGATCATTTCTGACCCCATGGGGTGTTTGCTACCAATACTTTATTCAATCATTAACATTTTACGCGTTTGAATAATGTTTCCGGCCTCTAGTCGCAAGAAGTAAATACCACTGGCAACGCGTTGACCGCTATCATCAGTCCCATTCCACGATATGCTGTATTCACCGGCTTCAACACTCTCCTCAACCAAGATATTCACTTTCTGCCCCAGCGCATTATAAATTATAAGACTGATGTCGGAACGCTCTGCCAGAGCGAAACGAATGGTTGTGGAAGGATTGAATGGGTTTGGATAATTACCAATAATACTGGTAGACAAACTGGTATTATTCGTAATACTATTCTTAGCCTTCGGATTGTACTGAACCTGAAACTCATGTTGTGCGCAATTATCCGTTGATGTATCAGTTATTAGCAGTTTTACGGTCAGATCGGTGCCATCCATTGTGACCGACTGTGTTGTACCCGTTCCAAGAGTCACCCAACTTCCTCCATCCTCTTTAAAAGACCACTGATAGGTATAGCTCCCTGATCCCCCGGCAACGCTAGACGTATAGGTAGCACTTTGCCCTGAACCAAGCTCAGCTGCTCCGCTAATAGATGCAGTATAAGATTGTCCGATATAGGGCCAGCTATTGTAGTTCGCCAGTGGATCGGGACGCTCCAAATAACCATATTTTTTTACCCACTCGATCATACTTACCAAACTGGTGACGGATGAATTTCCGTAATGCCCGTCTGGAAAGGCACCGGTAGGTGAGTTTAGATCGCTTCGGGAATCCCAAACAGATTTTATGTTCGGGTCATACGCATAAATAGTGTCTGCAAAAATTTCCCAACCAGGATATTCCGTAGTATCTGCATGAGCAGCCTCACTGCCATAACGTTTTGCCCAGTAAATAAAGTCTTTGCTATCGTTCCAGCCTTCGGACGCGGCTTCGGCTGAATCGGGCAGATGTGCATCCGGAAACAATGCTCTTAGGTCTGAACGGGAGCGCCATATGAGATGGATAGGTGAACGAGTAGTGCCAACTTCATTGTAAAGGGCAGGCGTATACACATATTCGCCATGCCCGTTGTCTAATATCCTGGTTGCATTAATAAATTCAACCTGCGAATCGTCTATTTCTGTCGTTAGTAAAGCCAGATAAACACTGTCCGACATCCAGTTGCTGCTTTCTGTCAAGGAATAGTCCGAATAATTGCTCAGGTAATCCGGCGTATGTTCAATCATATAATCCGTAACAATGTCGCTGGAGATGCTCGGATAGCTATCATTGGGATTAGAATAGTTTTTGTTCATTATTGCCTTCGGCATATAAAAGGTATCTCGCCCATTTATCACTCCCGAGTCCACAGGAATGGTAGAAAAATAAGCAGAGCTATAGTGAATAGCTCTAGTCGCTGCGCTTGGAGATTGTCGACTCGGAGAGCTCGGTGTAGTAAGTGTTTTAATGGCATCTGTAAAGCTATGATACCAGTCATTTGTACCCGAAGTATCAATGATTGTCAGATTTCCAACTAACAAATCATCTTTAGTAATGCTAGATACGGGGTCAGGTCTCTCCCCATCTGAAGTAGCCCAAAATTGCCAGCGAGCCTGTACATTGCCCCAACCAAAAATTACATGATAATCAGCTCCTTCATCATAAAATGCCATCATCTGGTCTTCAAAGTCATCAGATAAATCATTTGCGGCTACTTCATGAGAACTTGCAAGTGGATCCACCATCGGATCTGTCACGGCAAATCCTTTGGTTGACAAATGCCAATTTGTTTCTGAAGAGAATCCTCTACGAGTATGGATACTTCCAGGTTGATCATCCCAGTATTCGCAAATCGAACGAGAGAAATCGGCGCTAAAATTAAAATAATCTCTAAAACCTGGTATATCGGCAACCCGGAGTCCATAAGCTTTTTCCATGAAAGGAGTTGCATCGAAATAACCGCGAAAATCAAGCCGCTTATCGTAAATACTTCCGAACTGAATTCCCATACGAAAGCCGTTAGTATTAGTTATGTCAGCAAACTCATTTGCAAGTGAGAGCAACGCCTCTGATTTAAAGCTTAGCCAATCGATACGCCCTGGTAGTAGATCATAGCCATCAGAATCTACCAATTCAAGATGCCAATTGTAATTGGCTGGATCTATAGTAAATGAATTGATTAGTGTATCACCCCATGCAGCTTCAAGTCGTGATATATCATTATCATATTTTGCCTTTAGGTACGTTATAAATGCAGTCTTCTCAAGAGCTGAGTACCCCGTCATCCGCCAGTCAGAATCAAGTTCAAATTCAGCAGTCAAGTTGATGCTCGGTGTAAATTCAATCGGTCGACGAGCTCGGCCAGAGTGATGGTTAGTGCCTTCGTAATCATATAGTAATGGCGTATTCACCACTAATGTATCTTTGACGTGTAATACAACCTTTTCGTAGAATATTTTCATCCTATCTGTTCCAAGAGAAGATGAGGGGTGAAAATATCGATCAGACGTTCCATCACTTCCTTTTGCAATTATTTCTCCAAATTTATCCGTGTGAAATTCTTTGTCTTGATACTGCCCTTCCGAATCAGGCTCAGCCCAATCAGGTAGAAATGATCCCATGCGAACGAGAATGTTCACATCAAGCCCTGCGTTTAAGATTTTCAATAGTGCAGCATCAAAATCAGTCCAATTGAATACATTACGAGTCGGTTCAATGTCACTCCAAATTGCATAGAGCTGCACACCTGTTGCCCCCCAGTCATCTCGTATCGCCTCGAGCCAAAGTTGTCCGGTATCCCCTCCAAAGTCCTCGTTAATAGTCCATGGAAATGCTGTAAAATATACTCCATAAGCTTCGGAGTCTGCAGTTTTGGACTGCGCCTGCGCCATTCCGGATAGGAATAGCAGTGTTAAAAAAAATCGTTTAATCATGCGAATAAGCCTCCTAAAATCAAGTTCCAGTTAGTTGAATTCCCCAACTCCATACCAAAACCGATTTTTTTTCCTGGTATACGATACCTCCTTCTCCTTATAAGGTTTAATGGCTCTGAGAATTTTGACATGTGGGCTTGAGTACAACGTTTTAATGTCCCATGACCGATTATTTGGGATATAAAATAGCGCTCTCGAGCCCGGTTTTTTTGGCGCTCGCAGTAGAACTAGACATGTTGACTTTTGCTGTCTTTGATATTTTGGCAGACAGATCCGTACGACAACTCCAAAACCGTAAGCAGGTCAATCAGTAGCGATTAGATTGAGGAAAAAGTATCAATGGAAACCTTGAAAAAATTTTCAAGGAAAGCAAGACATTTCTTTTTATATACCTGTTTTTAAACAACTTGTAAATATTTATCCAGTGGTTTTGTAGCCGGGTATTGACATCTCGTTTTTATCTGACAGACAACGGTGACAAGGTTTGTAGATTCCGCTTTCCTATCGATTTCGCAAAGCCCGCAGCTGCCACCAAAGTTTTGGGCGGGGTTTATTTTGGTTGGAAATTGAACCAGTCTTCAGAACACAGAATAAAAAGCAGGAAACTCTTTATTCTGGTCGTATCCAATCTAAATAGTTTTCATGATGAACGATTTTAAACTCTGAATGTTGATAGGTGTCCAGCCAAATTTTTGGCGCTCGCGCCTTCGCCCTCGGATTCCACTTGAACTCATAGCCAAAGAGTCTCCCTTCCCTCTCCTCAACCCAATCAATTTCCTGCTGATCATAGGTTCGCCAAAAATAGTTATTGACAATCATACCGCTGTAAAGCTGGTGTTTTATTCTCTCGCTGATAATATAATTCTCCCAAAGCATGCCAATATCATTACGCAGCTCAAGAGGATTCATATTCGCAATCAAAACATTGCGCAAACCATTATCATAAAAGTACCATTTGTTCTTCTTTGCAACTTCTTTGCGCAAATTTCGACTAAACCCGCCAACTCTATGCAACACAAAGACCTTTGAAAGAAGATCAAGATATTTTTCCACTGTGTTCTTCGTCAGAGACAGCGTATTTCCCAACTCTGCCAGCGACACTTCATTACCAATCTGAAACGCAATAAGCCGCAGAAGACTTAGTATCTTATCGGAATTTTTAATATTCTCAAATGCCAGTATATCCCTCAATAGATAAGAGTTCACAATTTCGCTGAGGTAGGCGGCCTTCTCGTCATTATTATTGAGATGGACGAGCTCGGGATAGCTACCGTAAACAAGGCGCTGCCGTAAGTTGTCTCTTTTTGAAACGGAATCTTCAATTTGATCGTACTCAGAGTCAGAGAGTGAGAGCAACGTAAAGGTCTTTTTTCTACCAGTAAGCGGCTCCCCGGTATATTTACTGATGTCAAAGGCAGAGGAGCCTGTCACCAAAATTCGAATGCCGTCTATTTCATCAACCATCAGTTTCAGAATGTTGCCGATTTCCGGCACTTTCTGCGCCTCATCGATAAGCACGATGCGCTTATCCCCGAGCAAATTTTTATAATTCTGCACGCTCCGCCTGGCAAGCACTTCCTGAACGGCAAAGTCTTCGCCATTAAGCAGCATATGCGGCTCATCCAGCTTCTCAATAATTTGCTGAATTAGAACCGTTTTACCCACCCGTCTTGGCCCAAGCAGAATAACGGCCTTATTGGGCGTCAAACTTTGAAGAACTTGATCTTCTATAGATCTTTTTAAGATTAAATTTGGCATTTTCATCGACTAAATTTAGCTAAAAACAGTCAATAAGTCTACTTTTTTTAGTTTTTTTTGGAATCATGAAGGAAAACCCTCGGCTGCCACCAAAGTTTTGGGCCCGGTTTATTTTAATTGGCAACTAACATAAGTGGATGGAACGAAAAAGAAATAAAGTAAAATACTTGGTGGCACACATGCGCTGCATGAAGTGCGAAAAAATGTCGATCAGTATTTTGCTCACAGACAGACCTCACAAAAATTGGATAAAAATGGTCCATACAAAACTCAGAAACAAACGAGCAGCACAACAGAAGGTCAAAATTTGCCCGATTGCCTCATTGCCAAATGCTGACGATCTTTTCACTTTCCCTATTGTTTTCCGAAAATCAGCATGTTATATTCAGTCCGCTAAACGCTCGGGTGGCGGAATTGGTAGACGCGCTGGATTTAGGATCCAGTGTCTTCGCGACGTGCGAGTTCGAGTCTCGCCCCGAGTACGAATCAAATAAAATCAGGCGCTTAACGGCGCCTTTTTTTATTGCAAAAATCTCCCCTTTTCTCCTCAAAACTGCTCTGCTTGTGCAATACTGTGCTCAACTTGACTGAAACATCTTGAGTTTTCGGAAATTCAACTCTCTAGTTTAGCGTGTACCAAGTAAATAATCTTCCCACAACTTGCCTGAGAGGCTCCCTTTCCTTAATCGGGAAGCCTTCCTTTTATGCTACATAGATATCGGTTATTGTTTGAGGGTTCTCATTTTAAAACTACAAAGCATGTTTTCCAGAAACGTGGTATGGAGTCATTTATTGGGGGTAAAAAATGGCTGGGATTGTTGAGAAAAGAATTGATCTGCTATCGGATCAGTTTATTCCGGAAGAATATGTAATGGGTCCGGATATCACCACGGTTGAAAAAGAACTTTGGGGGCTGCCGCAGGCGAACTTTCCAGAAAAGATTGTGATCTACTATTACTGTAAAGGTGAACTGGTAGGCTGCCAAATTGTGCAGGTACTGCCCTACCCTGTTGGCAGAGCCTAAAATGTCGAATGTTTATAAAAGCGTGATCACTAAAAATGTTGTATCTAATTGAGGTAGTGGAAAAACTCTGGTAATATATTGACAATTGCTCACTAACAAAGTGACTTAAAGTGAACATTAACACACTACAACAAATGTCCCAATCTTCCCACATTGATTCCAAATATACTTAGTTACATCAAAATTTTGCCTTAAAGCCCATTGTCACTCCTGCACCATCCAAAGTCGGATTTGCATCCTCAAAGCCATTGTATCGTGCTTCAATGATGATATCCAAGCTTTGATTAACTACGAAATTTAATTGCGGTTCCGAGATCCATTGGTTGCGAGTATTCTTATTCACATTCAAATCTGCAAATCCACTAATATTAACTCTATCAGATAAGCTAAGGAACCAAATGACACTGGCTTGCCAACCGGAATCATCGCTTTCGTATGGGTGTAGGCGCCATTGCAGCCAACTTTTCCCGCCGGGCAAGATCGGTATAGCGTGTTTAAAAGTGGGGCCGATTCGAAGCGTATGATTTCCAGGACCATTCAAATCATTGTATTCAAATTCCATTGCCAAGCCTCGAATCCCTAAGACCCACTTTGGGTTGAGTGTGCGCCGAAGACGGTATTCCATAAAATGACGAGTAAAATCAATACGACTTCCTGCACGTTGGCTACTGTGAAGGTCTGTGAAACCAAAAACATCTAACCCAAATGGTAGAGCAGATGTTTTAAGAAGAATATTTGCTGTATTGTATTCACGGCTGTCAATATAGTAGCTGACATTCAAATAAGTCTGTTTGCTGTTCTTAGACGGTACAGAGTTTATCTTCCCTTTCTCCTTGCCAAATGCTGAGACAGTAAGTATACCGATTAGTAAGCATACCAAAAAAAAGACGCGTTTATTTGACATTAAATTGAGTGCCTTCATCGAACGTCCTTTTTCATAAATACAAACGAAGATCATTTTTATTTTAGCTATCAATATCGGCGATTAATGGCCGAACATTAAAGCTGGAGCTAATGAAATATTTGCAGAAGCCGATCCAATACGAACGTCAATTCTCGAAAACAGCACGTCTCCTGTGTTGTTGAAAATTAGACCCTATTGAAGAGAGTCACTGAATGAAATCCCAATTAGGTGAAAAGCAAAATCTTCATCGCGAAAGAGAGGCCATCGCCAAGGCCGGTAGACTGCACTTCCTTCACTGGATTATTATAATCTTCTCTTTACTCCTCACTATTACAGCCTGGTATTTTTCAAAAAATCAAATTGATGAAAAGATCGAAACTCAATTTCTCCGGGAAGCGAACCAAGCTGTTGAACTTATTACAGAACGCATGCAGAAATATGAAGATGGGCTTTGGGGCGGTGTCTCAGCTATTCAGGCACAAGGTGGTAACATTGAGCATAAAAATTGGCAGAAATTTGCCAATAGTCTTCGTATTGACATTAAATATCCCGGAATTAATGGAATTGGTGTTATCCACCATGTACCACAACACAGACTAGGTGCATACCTCGAAGAACAAAGGCAAGACCGACCAAATTATGACATCCATCCTCAACACACTGAGGGTGAATTCTGGCCGATCACTTATGTTGAACCGGTTAGCGTCAATGCTCAAGCTGTCGGGTTGGACATGGCGCACGAAACAAATCGCTATTCTGCTGCAAAAAAAGCTCGCGATACCGGTGCTGCTCAAATTACCGGTCCTATCATCCTGGTTCAGGATGCGGCAAAAGAGCCGGGTTTTTTATTCTATGCCCCATTTTATAATGGTGGAATTTATGATGATATAGAAGACCGAAGAAAAAACATCACCGGATTAGTATATGCGCCTTTCATCGTTAAAAAGTTAATGGCTGGCGCTCTTGAAAAAGAAAAGCGACATGTTGGAATTAGCATAATCGATGGTGATAAAGTTCTATACAATGAGCATGTCGTAAGCGAGACCGACTATGATGCGAATCCGCTGTTTAAGAAAGAATATTCTGTTCAACTTTACGGCAGGACCTGGTTGTTTGATATCTGGAGCGCAAAGTCCTTTCGGGCTGCTGCATCCAGTAGTCAGCCTCTTGTCATTCTGCTTGGAGGCATTTTTATTGATTCCCTGTTATTATTGCTTTTTCTTCTACTCTCGAGATCAAATCGAAGGGCAATTGAATTTGCAGATAGAGTAACTTTTTCGCTTCAGGACAAAACCACTAAACTTGAAAGATCCAATGAAGAGCTGGAGCAATTTGCATATGTAGCTTCACATGACCTGCAAGAACCGGTTCGTATGGTTGGTAATTTCACCGAATTATTAGCAAAACAATATCAGGGTCAGCTTGATGAGAAGGCTGATCAATATATTGAATTTATTACAGATGGTGCCAGACGAATGAAAACATTGATCAATGCATTACTAACCTTTTCACGAGTGAGCAAGGAAGAAGCACCTTTTGAACCGGTTGAGTGTTTGACAATGATCAATAATGTTAAAATAAACTTGAAGCGTGTAATTGAAGAAAATCAAGCTGCAATAACGCATGATGCCCTACCAACTGTAAATGCCAATGCCTCGCTTCTCGGGATGGTTTTTCAAAACCTGATTAGTAATGGTATTAAGTTCTGCCGTGGTAGAAAACCTGAAATACATATAGGTGTTGAAGAACAGGGTAGGAGTTGGCGATTTTCAGTGAGAGATAATGGAATCGGAATCGATCCGCAGTTTGCACAAAAGATATTTGTGATTTTTCAACGTCTTCACACCAGATCAGAATTTCCCGGAGCCGGTATAGGGCTTTCAATATGTAAGAGAATCATACAGCGCCATGATGGCAAAATTTGGTTAGAAACGCAGCCAGGGAAGGGATCAATATTTTATTTTACCATTCCTCGAGAAGGAGAATTAAATAATGGAAGCACTTGATCAAGTAGCCTCCTCAGTAAGAGTTTTATTAGTTGAAGACAATCCCGGCGACGCCTTCTTAACAAAGGAGGCCTTAAATGAAAGTAAAATACTCGTCCATTTGGATCATGTAGATGATGGGTTTAAAGCATTGGATTATCTCTATAAGCGCAACAAATATAAGCATGTCCAAGAACCGGATTTAATTCTTCTTGATCTTAATTTGCCTGGGAAGAGTGGAAGTGAAGTGCTCGGTGAAGTAAAGCAAGATAAGCACCTAAGACACATCCCGGTGGCTATGCTAACTAGCTCAGAAAACGAAGAGGACGTCTTAAGCAGCTATGGAATGGGAGCAAATTGTTATGTTGCCAAACCTGTAGGGCTGGAAGAGTTTGCAAAAATCATCAGGTCACTGGAAGAATTTTGGTTCTCAATTGTAAGGTTACCGTTCAATAGTCGATAGAAGACAGTTAACTCAAGGATGAGGAGCTGTAATATGGGTCTTAACGCTAATATCCTGACCGAACAAAAAGACAAAATCAATCCACTTTCCAGTTGGGCTCAGCACATAGTTTGCTGAATCTGATTAGTTAAAACCGATCGTGCCGGGCTGCCACGGGATCTGCCCGTGCTCCGTTCAGAGAATCGTCTAAGCCAGATTGAAATGTCGTATAAGTTCTGAAGCTTTAAACATCAAAGCCTCGCCGATGTCGGCGAGGCTTTGATGTTATTACATAGTTTTTTTTGTGGTGGGTCTTTACCAATGACCTACGCGAAAATAGACTTATTTTACGACTACGTTCTTTGCATTCGGGCCCTTCTCGCCTTCTGCTACGTCGTATTCTACCTTCTGACCTTCATCTAGGGAGGCATAGCCACCATCTGCCTGGATATCAGAATAGTGCACAAATAGATCTTTGCCACCATCATCCGGAGTGATGAAACCAAAACCTTTAGTTGAATTAAACCACTTTACGGTACCTGAACTCATAACGAACTTCTCCTTAATAAATGTGTATTAGATTTTTTCACAGGATTCTGTTTTAATTTTTACTCGACAGAGAGTATAGACATTGTGCAGAGGCATTGCTAACTCTTTTTCAGTTTGTCTCTAAAGGCTCGATGATGAGTGGAAAAAAAAGACCCGGTAAAAAGCCTGCAACATGTGTGACCGCTGGATAAAATGTGAACATTTAGAGCTTACCGACGCATTGTGTTCCCACAGTTTTGTGCATACGTACGTTAAACATTATCTTTTGCTCAAGCGCTTAAATCGGCTTTTAGCTTATTCATGAGCAGTACGTACTAAAAAGTCGGATCGTAAATGAACATCAAACCCATTCTAAAAATCAGCTGCCTGCTGATTTTGGTATTCGTTTAACGCATATTTTACAGTCCACTTTTGTCTATTTTTTTTCTATCTTACAGGCCTCAGCAAATAACAGCTATTCACTTTATCTTAAAAAGGAGCAAAACTGTGATCAAGTCATTCAAATATATTTTTGTAGCGGTATCCATGTTAGCGTCGAGCATTGCATTCGCCCAAATGGACTATGACAAAATTGAGCTGCAAGCCACCAAGGTAGCCGGAACGGTTTATATGATTTCCGGAACGGATGAGGAAAATGCATTTAGCGGCGGCAATATCGGTGTGTCGGTAGGCGACGACGGCGTGCTGATGGTCGATGCAAAGTTTGCCAAACTCGCCGACAAAATCAAAGGCGCCATCGAAAGTATCGGTGCAGAAGGCCCGAAATATATTCTCAATACCCACGTGCATGGCGACCATACCGGCGGTAATCTCCCCTTTCAAAAAGAGGGAACGGTTATCGCCCACCACAACGTGCGAAAGCGCATGATGAAGGATAAACCGGAAGGCAGCTGGCCGGTAATCACTTTTGGATCAGATCTGTCTTTCTTTATGAATGGCGAAGAAATTCAGGCCATGCACTTCCCCAATGGCCATACCGATGGCGATGCCATGGTTTTTTTCAAAGGCTCGAATGTCATTCACATGGGCGACCATTTCTTTCACGGCCTGTTTCCGTTTGTCGATCTAAACGATGGCGGCACCGTTCAGGGGTTCCTCAAAAACATAAAGCAAATTATTGACGAAGCACCAAAAGACGTGAAGATTATTCCCGGTCATGGCCCGCTTGCCACGGTTGAGGATCTGAAAGGGGCTCATAAAATGATCAGCGAAACCAGCGAGATCATTATCAATAAGATGAAGGCCGGAAAAAGCCTGGAAGACATTACCGCTGAAGGCCTGCCCGAGATGTATTCGTCTTTTCACTGGGGATTTATCACGACGGATAAGTGGATCAAGACGATTTATAATAGTTTCAAAGCGGACATGGATAAATAGAACATGGATAAATTGAACATGGATAAGAAGGATAATTTGGATAAGACACTGTCAACAGAATATATAGGATAACAGAGGATTGACAGAATAAATAGGATTAGACACGGTCAACGGAATATATAGGATAACAGAGGATTGACAGAATAAATAGGACGCTGTTAAGAGCTTGCTAAAAGGATATTATCCCTATGCACTTTTCCATGTATCACCCACAGGCTGAACTTGCAAGAACAGTCCACAGTTTTTGGGTGCTGGAACAGGAAAGATCATATTTGTCCGAAAAGAAAGAACGGATTTTCCCAGATGGTTATGTAGATATATTTTTTCATTTTGGCGCGCCGGTTCAGCGCTATAATCATAAAAATCAATCAATTGGTGGTCACATTCAATTGGGCATAGCTGGTCTCTTCGAGCAGCATATTCTACTTAAACCGGGGGGAAATATAAAAATGATAGGCGCCAGGCTTCTACCTGGTGCCCTGACCGATCTATTCGGATTGGAACCACATCTAACGACAAATCGAATCATCAATTTAAGCAGGGTTTCCGATCGAGGATTTGCCTTCGAACTGCGTTTGAAAAAAGCTCAAAATAATCGCGAACGTCTCAACATCTTCAGTTCGTTTCTCCACACTTTATCCGAAAAGCAATTCCGCGAAAAACCAGAAGTAATTACAGATTTGCTCCAGCATATGTATTCAAACAAGGGCATCGTAGATCTTACGCTATTTGCCTCAAACAACGATGTTAATCTGCGCACACTGCAAAGACAATTCAGTCAACACATCGGTATTCCGCCGAAAAAGTTTGCACGTATTATTCGATTTCGGAATATTCTTGGCTCAATTCAACGTCAGCAAAATCCCACCTTTACCCACCTCGCACATGAATATGGATATTTCGATCAGGCTCATTTTGTGAACGACTTTAAAAAGATTACCGGTCTTTCCCCACGCTCTTTTTTTAAAGAACACCATCCAATTTCCAACACGCTAAACGGACTTTCCTGATCGAACGTCAATAAAACTTCCCCGGTGTCGCTTTTCTACAAGTTTAACTTCAATTTCATTGCGATAATTGAAAAGTATCGCAAAATAGGTATTAGTTGAAACCCCGGAGAATTATGCGCATCCCCAGTCTTTATTTCTATTTTCTGTTCTTTTTGCTACTCGGCTCCTCCTGTCGACAGGCAAGTAGTATTTCAAACTCGATGGCAAAAAACAGCTATCCGGACAGCATCTGGAACGCATACAACACGGAGCTCCGCATCAATAAGTTGCTTCTGGAGATGTCCAGAGAGAATAAACCCAAAGACCTGCTTTTTGAAAATGTAACGCTGCTAAGCATGGTCACAGACACCCTCATACCAAATCAATCGGTGCTTATTGAGAATGGCATCATATCCGAAGTAGCTCCTGCAGGGCTTCTCGAGGCCCCTGCTTCAATTACTCGCATAGACGGCCGCGGTAAGTACCTCATGCCCGGTCTGGTTGATGCTCATGTTCATATCGGCGAAAGTAATGTTGAAAAGCTTTTAAATTTGGCAACCGGGGTTACAACAGTGCGGGAAATGGCGGGGTTTCCTTGGATGATACCCTATCGAGACCAGATTAATGCAAATCGCATCTTCGCACCAAATCTCTATATTGCCGGAACAATGCTGAATTATAATAGCCTTGGAATCTATACTCGCATTGTCCGCTCTGCTGAAGAGGCCAGAATGTGGGTAAGAAGACAAAAGGAAAGCGGCTTCGACTACATAAAGGTATGGAACAATATGCCCCTGCCTCTTCTCAAAACGATTGCCGATGAGGCACAAAAACAGGGTCTGGATTTGGTCGGTCATGTTCCGCACGATGTACGAATCGATCAGGCACTATCGGCAGGCATGAAAACGTTGGAGCACTTTAAAGGTTATTATCTGGACAAATCTCTTGAGTTAACCACTGAGAATTATATTAAGAGCAGCCAACCGTTCAGGGACTTTTGGCTCTGCCCCACCTTTGCAACCTGGTTACACGGCATGAAGGGCAAAGCGGCTATAAATTGGCTTAATGAAAACAAGGCTGCGTCCTATATCCCGCCGTCACTAAAGAAACAATGGCTATCTGCGGCAAGCGATACGACCTACGGTAAATACGGTAACGTTCCGGAGCGCATTTACAAAATGAAGCGGGAGATTTTCCAAAACATAATAAAAAACCGGAACGATAACATTATTGCCGGTAGCGATAATAATGGTGCTAACAACTTTATGGTCGCGGGATTTGTTCTCCACGAAGAACTTCGAATCATGAACGAATTGGGGCTTTCACCACTGGATGTCTTAAAAGCCGCGACGGTTAATGCTGCAAAAGCTTTAGGTAGAGAAACAGAGTTCGGCACAATTGAAGCTGGGAAGCGTGCAGATGTCCTTTTACTGGACAACAATCCTCTCGAAGATCTGAACCACCTGCTGGCAGGTCGCGCCGTGATGGTGCGCGGGATCTGGATTTCGGAAGAGACTGTCAAGCAGATTTTAGCTTCCATTACCGAGATCTACAACAACCAAGACGCAGCGATTGCGAACATGGATCTGGAAACGTTGATTTCATATTATCAAAGTGATAGAGCGGAATTGATTCTTCAACCGTCTGCTTACATAAATTTCGGCGCGGATTTGTCCGAAGCTGGCAAGACACATGAGGCCGTTAAGGTTTTAAGGCATGCGCTAAAAATGTATCCGTCATATGACATGTATAATGCACTTGGTGATGCCTGCCTTGGCGCGGCTGATACCACTCAAGCCATACAAAGTTACCAAATTTCACTTGAAATGTATCGCTATAATCGGCATGCCGAACGAGCGCTCCGGAAAATCAGAGAAGCCCAAGTCGGAACTCCATAAGGAACAAGTTTTAGCCGGCTCCCACGTACATGACAATCCCATCAACTTTCCTGCCCATTCCTTTCGGGCGTCGGGTAAAAAAACATCAGTCCGCGATAGGCGAGATGTGGCGTATCCTCTTCATCCGGCTCCAGCTCTTCGCATTCTTTCAGCCATTCCATCAATTTGTTACGCAGTGCCTTCATCTGCGCCTCGCTCCCCTGAACCGACACCCGTAGTAATATTGCACTCAATTCATCCTCAGCCGATGCGTCTTCTTTGGAAATATCCAGTAACGGAAGCACTTCATTCTCCGTATCACGAAGCATGTTTTGCAATACCTGGGCAGCTTCGCTCTTCTCCCCCGGCTCTGAAGCAAAAAGCGATGAGTCTATTTCAAATCTCCTGGCAACTGCCTGATAATGCCGTTCAACTGTTCCCCTCTTCGGCTGTTCGCGCACCACTTTAAGCAGGCCTGCCTGAGCCAACGCATCGATATGCCTGTAAAGACGAGTCTGTTTAACCTTCATCAAAGCCGCAACCTGTTTTATTGTTGCCGGCTCATCCGCAAAGTGCTCCAGAAGGGTTAATTTGAAGCTGTCAGACAACAGTGCTGCCTGATCCAATCGCTTTATCCAGTAGGTTTCCATAGGCCTCCCGACATCAAATTATTATTTCTCTTGACTATTCACAAAAACATGAATAATCTACACCACCATGAATATTAACGTATTTGTAAATGTAAACAAAAAAAACTATGGAGTCAATCATGACCTTTTGGGACGGAGTATTAACGCTTCTCTACATTCTGGTTTTTCCACTAATAAGTTATTTCTCTGCACGGAATAAGCCTCAGCAATTTTCCAGGGAAGAATCTGAAGAGCGCATAAATGCCTACCGCACTACCATTTTTTCCCAATTCATTCTTGGCACAGCTTTGATTGTGCTTTGGATTTTTCAGGACAGAAGTTGGGAGAGCCTGGGATTGGGTCTATACCTCGGGATTGGATTTTGGATTTCCGCCGGCGTCGCCGCTGCAATTTTGCTCTATTTCTATCGCCAAGTCAGACAGGTGTCTTCCGGAAATGCCGATGTTATTCGCAAAAATAGAGACGAAATGGGAAACATGCTTAATCTAATGCCCCATAGCCAACACGAACTACATTACTTTTACGGCGTCTCCCTAACCGCCGGGGTTATCGAAGAATTGCTTTTTCGCGGATACTTTATTTGGTTCTTTGTGCAGTTGATGCCGGTTTGGGGAGCAGCAATATTTGGCATTTTGATATTCGGCCTTGCTCATTGCTATCAGGGAGTAAAGCATCTGCCCATGATTTTGCTTTATGGCGCCATTCTAATGGGTCTGTTCATCCTTTCAGGATCTCTTTGGGTTCCAATAGCTCTGCATTTCTTTGGCGATGTCTTACAGGGACAATTGGCCTACCAGATAGTCGTACAATCGGGTCTCGCACTAACAGAAAACGAGGTGGAATAATCTCCGCCTGAGTGTTGGAAAAGTGAGATCGAGAACACCGCGAATGCATACTAATTCTGCATTCGCTTAAAAAGTCACGAACCAACAACCACGATTTGCAATTTCCGCGCTTGATGTTTAACATTAATCCCCTACTCAAAAAAGCGGAACAAATGCAAAAAAGCGGCTCATCAACTCTCATCACTGCGGTAAAAAAAGGTAATGCTGAGGCCTTTCAACAGCTCTATTATCAATTTTCCGATATGCTATACCGTTTTCTATGGCGTAAAGTTCGCAATGAAGCCGTTGCGCAGGATCTGGTGCAGGATGTTTTTCTACGCATCTGGTCCAACCGTGCAAACCTCGATGAGCAAAAAGAAATAAAGTCCTATTTATATCGCATCGCCAACAATCTGGCAATCGATCATTTGCGTAAAAAGATTGTGCGCAATAAAGAGACTATCGATGAAGCATCTGCCGATGTTGCCTTTTACCCCGATGACTGGTTCGACTTTGAGGAGCACATTCAGCAAGCGCTCAATAAGTTGCCACCCGGTCAGCGCAATGTGTTCTACCTAAGTCGCTTTGAAGGATTAAAATATCAGGAAATTGCGCAGGCGCTGAACATTTCCTCCAAAACTGTTGAGAATCAAATTTCCAGCGCCCTGAAGAAGTTGCGACATGACTTAAAAGACTTGCTAATTCTGGTTTTCTGTTTTTTTTATCCATTGCACTAGGGGGATTTGCCATTTAATCCGTAGAAAGTGATGGAGAGGCAGAATCCGAACAGCAGTCGTATCGAAATCATAACTATAGGTACAATATTACCATGCAAGCAAAACCCCATGGTGACCAGCAGGTATGCAGATGAATGAAAATGAATATCTTGCTCTTTTTACCCGCCACTTCAACGGCGAGATAACAGAGAAAGAACAAGCGCAGCTTGACGAGTGGATTAATGCTTCGGAGCAGAACCGCGTAACGTTCAGTGAATATGAAAAGCTCTGGTCGACGCTTTCCGTTCCGGAACCACCCTCTCCTTTTCCTGTGGAGCAAAAATGGAGAGAATTTTCCCAACGCAACCCGCTCGATTCAGCGCAGCAGCTAAGCATCGATTCGCAGAAGATAGCCCAACAAAGCTGGAACCGCTATGCAACTTGGGGAAACATCGCAGCTGCAGTTACCATCCTGCTTCTCATTTCATCTCTTGCCTACTATGTTTTCGATGGCACTGCTGCCGCACCCTCTCTCTACCTGACCGGAAGCGGAGAAAGGGCTACGCACATCCTCCCCGATGGCAGCACTGTTAAAATGAATGCCGGAAGTGAATTACGCTTGAGCGAGGATTTCTCAGAGACAGAAAGAAGCGTTTATCTAAAGGGTGAGGCCCTCTTCGAGGTGGTTCACAACAGGGCCTCCTTCCAGGTGATCACTGATAATGCCCTTATTGAGGTATTGGGAACGCGGTTTAACGTCAATTCCCGACGGCAACGCACCGAGGTTGTCGTTCAGGAGGGCACGGTCAGTCTGCAAAACAGCAATTCTGATCAGTCTGATAAAGTTATTTTGAATCAAAATCAAATCAGCGCGTGTCTGGCAGACCAACCGGCTTCAACTCCACAGTTGATCGACAGCAAAAAGCACCTGGGTTGGCTACGCGGTAAGCTGATATTCACAAAAACTCCATTAGCCGACATTGCATCTGAACTGGAACGGACGTTTAACGTCTCTATTAAACTGGCGAATTCTAACATCGGCACATTAACCGTCTCGGGAGTATTTGATGAGACCGATATTGAATCCATTCTCAATGAGTTAACGCTCACTCTTGGCCTACAGTATAGCTATCAGAACAATACATATTATTTAATGCAAGCAAACTGATGCAGAGAACAGCAAACATGCGCACAGAAGCGCAACGCATCTCACCACCGCTACTTTGCATCCTGATCATGTTGCTGTTGGTTATCTCTGATCTACAATCGCAGGAAACTGATCCCAAAAACCACGCGGTTTCGCTTCGCGCCAACCAGCTACCACTAATCACTGCGGTGCTGGATATAGCGAATCAGGCGAATGTCAGCGTAACCTATAGCGATCAGCTGGTGGAGGACAAGATCATCACCTGCAATTTCCAGGGTCTACCGCTAAATACCGCTCTAAGCGTGATTCTTGAAAATACCGGTGTCGCATTTAAGTGGGTAAAAAAGGATCGTCTGGTTCTGCTTCCCATAGAGAACATTCGCTTTACCCTAAGCGGCTACATTCTGGATGCTGAAACACAGGAAGCACTACCCTTCGCCAATATTTCTGTTAAGGGTCTTTCCATCGGCACCATTAGCACGCGCGAGGGACATTTTACGCTTTTCAACCTTCCAAATGCTTCCTGTGAGCTGACAGTAGACTATATGGGCTATGCCTCCCAAACGATTGCAATAGATCCCGCCAGTGTATCGGAAAGACTGCTTATCCAACTCAATTCTACCGTGCATTTGGCCAATGCAGTTAACGTTAGTGCCGAGAATGATAAAATCATAAAGATCTCCACAACGCCTTCCAAACTAACTATCTCTCCGCAGAATGTGGCAATATTGCCGTTCCTGGGGGACAAAGACATCTTTCGCTCGCTTCAGCTGATGCCGGGAGTCTTGAGCGGTAATGATGGCGATGCCGGTTTGTATATTCGCGGCGGGCTTCCCACAGAAAACCTGGTTCAGCTGGACGGTATTACGCTGTACCATCTCGATCATTCGCTGGGGTTCCTAAGCGCCTTCAATAACGATGCGGTAAAAGATGTGCAGGTGTACAAAGGCGGATTTCCTGCCAAGTATGGTGGAAGAGTGTCCGGCGTAATCGACATGACGGCTAAAAACGGCAACCTGCGAAAGCCCGCCATACAAATCGGAGTTAATCGGCTGAGCGCAAGCTTGTTAGCCGAAACGCCCCTTTTTGGAAAGGGCGCTCTGATGATCGCCGGCAGGCGTTCTTATACCACTCATCTGCTCGGGACTATTTATAAACGCAACATCGATGCTCTCAGTCCGCAACTCGATACTCTTGTGCCAACGGCTAGATTGCGAGCAGACACCAGTACCTTTTCAAATTATTACGATCTTCACGGTAAGTTTACACTATTTCCGTCGGAAAATTCGCTCCTTTCCTGGAGTTATTATCAGGGGGGCGATGAAGGAGATCTCAATCAGTCTACATCGGTTAACGGACCGTTCTTCGTTGAGGCGCTAAGACTTATTTCGAATTCAACTGGTAGAAGTAATGCCAACTGGGGCAACCGTGGATACAGCTTTAAGTGGGCACAGCAGTTGACGCCGCGGTTTAACCACGTAATTGTTGGCGCCTATTCGAATTATTTCACAAAAGAGATTTTAGACGTGTATCTAAGGCAATCTCTGGTTCTGCTCGACTCAACCGGTGGTATAGATTCTACGTTGCAGTCAAGCACGACGAACTCTGACTTCAACAGTAAGAGTAATTTAATAGATCGTAGTCTACGCTCGGAAAGTATCTGGCTCATTCATCCTGATCACAAGCTTGAATTTGGTCTGGAGGCCTCCAGTTTGAACATTAACAATCGTTCAACATCCAATTCCACATTTTACTCGTCAATACTACAGGGCGATTCAACACGCAGTGAAACGTTTTCGCAAAAGGCACAGCAATCACTTATGTCCGCCTATCTGCAAGACTCCTGGCAGCTGACGGAAAGATGGCATGCAACAATAGGATTGCGTAGCAGCTATAATCTAAAGTTAAAAAAGAACTTTCTGGAACCACGGATAGCGGTCAACTACAATCTAAATGATAATCTGATTTTAAAGTCGGCTTTTGGAGAATACCATCAGTTCGTTTTTCAAGTTGATGATACACTAAGGCGAATCAGCCAGCCGATTACCTGGGATGCAGCAGACAACTCAAGCTTTAAACCTGTCGAATCCAGACATTTTGTGCTTGGCAGTCAATATTCACACGAGGTGTTTCTAATTGACCTCGAATTCTATCATAAGCAACTCGATGGCCTTTTCGCAGATGCGTTAATAATTGGAGAGACACCCGAGGGCATACTCAATCTCCACAAAGGTTATTCGCAGGGATTTGATCTGCTGATTCAGAAAAAAAGTGGTTCCCTTACCGGATGGCTCAGCTATGGATACAATCAAAACAGAATCAGGCGCACAGCCAATGGGCAGATGGTGACGGTTCCTACGCTACAGGAGAAGCCGCATAACTTCAAGCTGGTGCTGAATAAGCAGGTCAAACGCTGGCAGCTAACGACATCCTGGCACTATGCTTCCGGAAAACCATACACCATTCCACAGTTCAAGACAACAGTCATTGATTCAAATACAACAAGCACATCACTTGTTCCGGCAAGTAACTACGACGGTTTACGTCTCCCTGCCTCTCATCGCCTGGATATGGCCATAATGCGCTTTTTTAAGGCGAAAGCAGTTCATGGCACCATTAGCCTGTCTGTAGTTAATGTCTATAATCGCAAAAATATATGGCTCCGGTTTTTCGACCTTTCTGAAGGCCTTATCGCATCAGGAGATGTTCTTTCACTAGGTCGCACCCCTACCCTGTCGCTGGAACTGACGTTCTAAGCTTCTCTTCCCCTCGGTTTTTACTTTTTTTCAAACAAAACATTAATTTTCCCGCGAAGCGATAGGGGTAATTATGAACTGCCGCGTAGTAAGGTTTAAAAGCAGCTCTCGACGCTCATGCTTTATCCAGAGTGTTAATAATATGGCTGTATTGAAAAACCAGAAACAAAGGAAGAGATATGATACGTAAATTACATTGCATGGGTGTTATGGTTGGGAAATTATTGGGGATGACATATTTCTTACTATGTTTGCAAACGGCAAACGCTCAGTCGCTCGACAATCATTTTTTCAATAACCTTCCAGACTATACGCCACTCGCTACAGACACAACCGTTTCAGAGACAGAGCCGAATGATGATATTGCAACCGCGAACCTGCTATTGCCCGGTTCATCTGTTGAAGCGCTCATAAACTCAGCCATGGACGTAGACTATTATCAGTTAGATATTGCCAGCCCTGCGGCACTTGAGATTACTGTTGTAGCTATTCCCTTTTTCAGTGATCTGGATCCACTGCTGGAGATACTCGATGCGAACGGCAATCGCCTTGCATTTAATGATAACAGTACCCAGTTTGAAACCTCCCAGCTTGTATATGAATTTACTGCTTCAGGAAGTTATTATATTCGCGTTTCTAATTTGGAAGGTACTGGTGGAGAAGATTCACTTCTCTATTCCTACTTCCTGGATCATCAGGAAGTAATACCTTCCGGCAATACGTCCTTCAGCGTTCTGGCATCATTAGACGCGGCCCAACCGGTTTTTGCTTTAGAGAAGTCCGAAGATATTATTTACACCGCAGAAGCTCATGGTGCATCAATATTTAGGGCCATTGATGTATCAGATCCGTTAAACCCCGTAGAACTTGGTTCTGTACAAACAGCAGGATTTATATATGACATCGCTTTATATCAGAATTACGCTTACCTGGCTATGGGCACCGGGGCAACAGGTACCGGGGCAACAGGTATCCGCATAATCAACACGACCGACCCTCAAAATCTCGAATCTATTGCATTAATTTCAGGCTTCGCAATAAGCGCACTTTTTCAACAAAACGATACCCTCTATGCCGCTGAACGAAACGGTCCCGGCCTGGCCGTATACGACTTGTCCGATGGTGCGGCACCGAGTTTAATATGGCACTTTGCTCTACCTGGTTCTGGCGCACTGGGGGTAACGGTAAATGCTAACCACATTTTTCTATCAGGTCTAAACGGCACCACTTATGTTATTGATAAAAGAACTCGAACTCTCATTTCCGATCTTTCCCTAACCGCGTTTGTAGCGGACAGTGAGCTCTTGGACAATCAGCTGCTTCTGGCAGATCTTCAAGGCCGCTTAATTAACGTTGATATTACAGACCCTGAGTTCCCTGATTCAACCGGCGTTTTCCATACAGACACATCATGGATCCGCTTAAACAATTTAAATATTTACAATGGGGAGGCATTTCTGGCAAGCTCGAAGAAAGGCATCCGCATTGTCGATATCAGCGATATGCATAGCCTGAAGGAGGTTGGGTATTATTTCTCACTACCCGATCTTTCGGCACGGGATGTACTGGTTGAAAACGATCTGGTATATATCGCAAGCGGTGAATTGTTCGACTTCACGGGCGGAGACAGAAAGAATCGCTTGATTATCTTACGTCTGGATACGCCGAATGCAATTGGGGATGATGCAGGTCCTGCAAACTTGAATGACTTTACTCTTCATCAAAATTATCCAAATCCATTTAACCCCTCTACCACAATTGTATACGAGTTAAAAAGAACAGCTGCTGTTACCGTAACTGTTTACGACCTGTTAGGCAGGGAGGTAGTTACCTTGGTGAGCGAACAACAGCCGGCCGGACCACAGTCAGTAACGTGGAATGGGCTGGACTCCAGTGGACAGCAAGTGGTCTCCGGAATATATGTCTATCAGCTAAAAGCAGGCTCTGCAACAGAAACAAGAAAAATGATGCTAATGAAGTAGAAGTTCACTTTGATTCGGAGGTTGTTTGGAAGGTTTAATCGCCTTTCAAACAGCTTTTGTAATAAAATGATAATTTAAAAATCACTTTTACATAAGTGTTAAGAACGAGTAGCTTTGACCGGAGACAACATGAAATACTGCAAAATAGCGTTATACAGCTTTCTACTTTTTACTACCCTTGCCTTTGGTCATGATCCTAAAGGCTCATTTTTCCTAAGTTTGCAGGGAGGTCTAAACCTTTCAAGGTTCGATGCCAGTGGTGCAGTAATGGTTGAGTCGCAACCTTATGAGTTAATAATTTATAAACCTGCATTTGCTGCAAATCTGGAATATAGATTCGCAACCGGAATTACCTTAAAAAGCGGCCTGGTCTACTCTCAAGGCGGAGGAAAATGGGAGGAAGAATTCAATGTAACAGACCTGAATGGGAATGTTATCAAATTTAATTTCATTCAGGAAACGCATTTCTTTGAGGTCCCATTGCGAGTTCAATATCGTATTCCAACCGGTCCAACATCACTTTATGTGCAAACCGGAGGCTCAATTGCTTTATTAAGCTCAGCACGACTCGATTCAGACATTATCAGCCAAACCGGACGTATTCAGCCACCGAGAATTTTTGAATTACAAGACGCCTTTAATGATGTAAACTTTTCGCTGGACTTTGGAGGTGGCTTCTCCGTTCCACTCAGTGATAATTTTGAAGCAGGGCTTGAGTTATTGTACGAAATTGGACTAATTAACCTGACAAAAGAAGTTGGTATTACCCAAAAATCAAGAGATATTAAGATATTGTTAGGAATAACAACGCGGCTTTAAAGAGTTAGAGTCTGAATTGGAAAATATCGGGTTGGGCAATGAACAAATTTACTGTGTCCAACCCGATAATTTTTACGAAGTAGATATAACCAACAAAACCACACAAAGAGGGAGTCTTGTTCACACATAAAACAAATTTTTCCCACACGCCTATTCTCTGTAGTGCTTCACGCTAAAAATGAACATACCTGCCTCACATGATAATCTATTGGCAGACATTTCCAACAATTCAATCGAATAAAACAAGTGATGGAAGGGTATTAAATTAAATCACTAAAAGTTTGTTGAAGCATACTAAGCGCATGAGCGATTACCTCATTGCTTATTGCCTTTTTCACCTTTCACGTCTCACGTCTCACGTCTCACGTCTCACGTCTCACTTCTCACTTCTCACGTCTCACTTCTCACTTCTCACGTCTCACTTCTCACCTTTCATCCTACAATCATTCATCTATGAAAATGTCATCAAAATGCTGTAGCAATCTCAATTCACAAGCTTGCACCTGCCAGAGTTCATCAGCACAGCTCTCCAGCAGCTCGCGACTATGCGAAGAAATCAGGATAATGCGATCCAGACGAGCTTCTCGAATATACTGATAGATTGCCTTCAGCGTGAATGGATCGATACCAGCCATAGATTCATCGAAAATCATACAGGCCGGGTTCACCATAAAGTTGATCATCATCGATAGTTTCTTGTTCATTCCATGACTGTATTTTGCTATACGTGCGTGAATTTCCGGAAACGCAAATACCTCACTTAGCTCAGCAAAAAGGATTTCATCGAATGGAACGGCATAGGCCTTTAATACAAACTCCAGCCATTCTTTGCCGGTTAAGTAACCGGGGAATTCCGGCTCGTCATTCGAGAAAATGATGCTGTTTTGATACTCTTGCTTATTGTTCACATGATGGAAGCCACGCAGCTCTATCTCACCCTGCTGGGGCTGCAGGCGATTCATAAGCAGATTAAACAGCGTCGTTTTTCCGCTGCCGTTCTCACCGACAATGCCATAGATCTTGTTCACCTGAAACTTGATGGAAAGGCCTTTGAAGATCACTTTTGAATCGGCATAGGCAAAGTGCAGGTTATTTAGCTTCAGCATAACGACTCCATTTGTCAAATGTACCCGCGTACAGAATGCGACCAAGAACGTAAACCGGCATAACCAGAATCGCCTGCTGGTATGGTTCGCAGAGCAATAGTACAATAGCTGCAAGCAGCCAGAGCGGAAGAAAGCGCTTGCGTAGAGGCGATACTGCTAACATCAACATAGCGGCGTCCAGAAAAGCAAGGCCGCTTAGCAGGGACAGTGTAAATTCTGTAATTCGAAAATTGTCACCAGCAAACCACAACAAAAACATCGCAATTGCGGACGCCGGAATCAGCAGAGCAGTAAAGGCACTCTGACGAAGCTGCGTATGAAACTCTGTCAGTCGCCCATTAAAACTCAGTATTTCAATCAAATCTGTACCAACCAGAAGAAGATAAAAATAACCGCCGATCAAAATCAGACACTGCATAAAAACGAAGAACTGAAAGATGGCCGCATCCTGATGTTGGACAATGGCCTGTGCAGCATAGAGGAATGGAATGGCAAGTGCAGCAAAAAGCCAGGTGATGCTCGAACGAACCTGGTCCACGCGCTGATATTTTAGCCGAAGAAACTGTAGAATGAACTGATCTTGCAGAAGCACACCGGATGTTGAAGCCTTACCAACCCGACCTGGATCCAATCTCGTCATTTGCTTCACGGAACCAGTGCTACTCCAAAGCTTGCTAAAAGGCAAAAAGGCGACAAGAACTGCGACAAATGAAAGTGGTGAAGGCTCAAAAAAGAAGCTGAAGGCAATAAAGAGGCCAAGCAATAGATTCTTTAAAGATTTATCCAGGAAAGAAAGAATTGCCGCAAAGCTGAACGCAAAAAACTGAAGAATGTAAACCACAGAATTGAAGTCTATGGTGGCATCAGCGAGTGTGAATATGAGGATGAGATAGAACAAGATAGCAAAACTGAAAGCAGCGGCAATCTTGCGAAACTGTTGCTGAAAAGTTGGCAGGTAACGCATCTGAATTAGCAGTCTGCGATTGGTTTTTACCACCTGGAAGACAATAAACAAATAAAAGCAGACAATAAAGATGTTGGTATACCAAACGTGATAGTTATTGTTACCCGCCAACGTCGTAGCGAATAACAATATAAGCAATCCCCACGGACCAATTTCATACCTGATCATTCTTATTGCCAGCTTCAACCTGCTATCCCGTCTTTTCTCTGCCGTCCGTTCTCTGCCGTCCGTTCTCTGCCGTCTGTTATCTGCCGTCCCTACAGCACGGTAAGGAATCGCTCAATTTCTTCCTCAGTATTATAATAATGCGCGGAGGCTCGAATCATATCGGGCAGTTTGCGCGCCTCGGCATCAAGAATTGTTCCTGATGGAACGGCGATGCTCACATTAATATTATCTTTTCGTAATCTTTGTTGAATTGTTGCAGGATTTTCTCTTTCGCTGGAGAATGTAACAATACCACTTTGCACAGTGCCAATATCGTGAACCGTTACGCCGGGTAATTTAGCAAGACCGCTGCGCAGCGTTTTGGCAAGTTGTTGAACGCGCTGCCAGATAGCTTCGATGCCAACTTCAAGAGCATAATCCACTGCCACACCGAGCCCGAAGTGAGCGGCAAAGTTGCTCTCCCAGTTTTCAAACCTTCGTGCATCATCACGTATTACATAACTTGCAGAGCTTAGCAGCTCGGCAGAATGCAAATCCAGCACGGCAGGTTTCAGTTCTTCCAGACGATCTTTTCGTACATAAAGGAAGCCGGTTCCGCGCGGGCCGCGTAGCCACTTTCGACCGGTTGCCGAGAAAAAATCACAGCCAATCTTCTGCATGTCTACCGGCATTTGTCCGGCAGATTGACAACCATCCAACAAATAGTAACAGTCCGACGGGCGTTCCAGTTTCCCAACGGCTTCGGCAGGATTGACCACTCCCCCACCGGTTGGAATATGCGTGATTGCAATCAGGCGCGTGCGATCATCAATTTTATTCTGCAAATCATCCAGGGATAGTTCACCGCTATCAGTGGGATCGACAGTAACGATTTCTACACCAAATCGTTCTTTCACAAGCAGAAAATTCAGGTAGTTGCTTGCATAGCTTTCTCGCGCGATAACAATGCGATCACCCGGCTTGAAAGAAATCGCGCCAAAAGCTGCCAGCCATGCAACCGTTGCATTTTCCATCAGAGCAACCTCGGCAATATCTGCATTTAACAGCTTTGCAATGGAGGTGTAGATATCAGCGTATCGATTAGCATTCACGCTCTTGGCTTCATAACCGCCGATTCTGGCCTCAAGATTAAGATAATCAATTTGTGCATCAAGAACCGCCTGTGGCATAAGTGCAGCTCCGGCATTATTAAAGTGCAATACCTCTGAACAACCGGGCGATTCGGATCTGAAACGAACGATGTCTTTTTTGCTTAACATGATTATCTCCTTATTCGGTGATCGGTGATCGGTGATCGGTGCCCGATGCCCTATCTAACCAATTCACATGAGACTACAAAATTTCGCCCGGCAGCGTTAATGCCCGAAGCATGCTCCCGATAATTGACGTCAAAGATATTTTCCAGTGCAGTGCGTAAAACAAGTCCATCAAAAATAGTGACGCCACCGCGCAATGTAATAATCTGCCAGCCGGGTGTGCCCCCTGTTGGGATGCGATCATCATCAAGGTCATCTGCAGAAAGGCGATCTTGCTTCGCAGCGAAACGCGTAAAACCATCCAGCCAGTAGCGTTCTTGTTGCCAGCGCAGGCCCAACCGGCCAAACATTGGCGGCATCTTACCTATAGGCTCATCAAGAGACGTATTTTGTCCATAGCTAAAAGACAGTGAGGCATAGCTGCTGAGGTTCGGCGTAATCTCTGCACGTAAGCTGCTTTCAAATCCGGCAACATAGGCTTCCCCGCTATTGGCCTTCTGCTTAACCTTCAGAGAATCCCCACCGGTAATAAAGATTGGGCTGCCGTTAAACGTCGCATCTACGCTTGAAAGTAAGTCAGAAATACGAGAATAGAAGCCGGTCAGTTCACCGCGAATCCGGCCGTTATGATGTCGCAGACTCGCGTCGAAACTAAGAATCTTTTCTGGCTCGAGATCGGTGTTCGGCACTTCATAGGTATCTCCCTTAGATTCACCTAACTTTGCCAGATCGCTCAGGTTCGGGGCACGAAACCCCTGTCCGGCGTTTATACTAACGCTCCAGCTACCGGTAAATTTATAGACCGATCCGATATTACCCGTGAGTGCTTTAAAGTTTTGTTGAACACTTTGCAACCCATTACCGGCACCATCGGCTACGTCAAACTCCGTATCAAAGCTACTGTAACGCAATCCGCCCACCAATAGAAATTTGTCGGTCGGGTACCATTCATTTTGCACAAAATAGCCAAAGCTGGTATATCGCGCATCGTCCGGATAGCGCCCACGGCTGTTTACCGTAACCTCATTGCTAATTGCATCAGTATCAAAACTGCCGCTGGCAACGCGATCATTATAGCTTTCCAGGCCATAATTCAATACATTTCTACCGAAGTTTGAGGTAAGTTGAATGCTGCTGCCAAACGTCTTGGTATCGTCGTTTTCCGTCTCAATAACCGAGTCAGCACGCTTTTGAGTTATACGACCTTCCTGTTGGCGATTAAAAGATGCCGTAAACGTGGAGGCTGAAAACCAACTGCTTATCTCCGGCTCATGCGTATACTTCAAATATCCCAGCGTGCGAATTTGCGGATCATAGAGCCAGGTAATATTGCTTCCACTTTCGTATTTGTCATAGCGTGGCACCTCTTCCTGCTCAGCATGCTGCCAAGCCAAAACAACATTGTGCTCTCTGTTCGGCTGCCAGACCAGCTTGGCATCTGCATCATAACCGCTAAAGCCGGAGGGGCTCTGCTTTAAACCATTAGTTGAGTTTTCCAACAGGGGGTTATCGCTATTGTCGCCACGCCGCAGATCTCCAAACTCCTTTAGACTGTAGCCGCCGCTCAACGAAAAGTTGCGGTTGTAAACTGCCCCCTGGGCACGTCCGCTATTTTCCGCATCAGCACTGGCATATCGCCCACTTAAATGAGCATTGTAGCTGATACCCTCACTATCTGTGAGCAGTGACGGCTGCTGTGTTACCAAGTTAATTGTACCACCGATGGCATCGCTTCCGTAAAGAACCGATGTCGGGCCACGCACAATCTCGATGCGGTTCAGCATATTGTGGTCAATAGTAGTCAGATATTGATGATTGCCTAAACGATAGGTAGAATTGTTCAGGCGGATGCCATCCACCAAGATCAGAATTCGATTTGAGGAAAAGCCCCGAATAATTGCCGATCCCCCACCATGATTTGTTTTCTGAACAAAAACACCGGTCTCTTCCCGCAGCGCTTCTGCCGAGGTCTTCGCCTGCCTTTCCTTTATTGCGGGAGCTTCAATAAGATTTATTGACGTCGGAATATCTTCGATTGCCTTTCGCGAGCGGGATGCTGTTACCACATATTCACTAAGCTCTACCGTAGCAGGTTGCAGCACAATATCGCCCATATCAACGGCCGCAGTGGCGACATTTATATTCAATTTTCGAAGCTGAAAACCAACGAACTCAACATGTAAAACATATTCACCGGAAGAGACATCAAAGGAGAAGGTGCCATTTTTGCGGGAGAAGGCTCCGACTTCGATTTCAGGAATGCTGATTTGCGCATCTTGTATCGTTTCGCCGTTATTATCCAGAACCCTTCCGGAAACCGTAAGCGTTTGTGCAAAAAGCCCCGAAGAAAAACCAATTAATGCGGCAAAAAAGAAGCATATATATATATTCAAAACATTATCTCCATCGCAAAAGATCATCTATAAAAATAAGATTTAAAGATACACACCAAAGCTATTAAGGCAACCGAAAACTCTATTTCTTCTACGCAGAAATTACTCATAGTTTCCTATTTCGGTTCGTAGCGGACCGTTATTTAAATTCCACCTGACAAATTCGTGACTCTAACGTCTTTTCCTGTACGATATTTTCCTATAATAACCACTGAAAAGGGCCGTAATTAAGCCGTTTTTTGTTGCTTAATTATAAAGCTGTCCTTAATTTAGTGAAGAGTGCGCACGAAACTCGAAATGTCGCCCGTTGCCAGGTATGTTCGTGACGTGGCAATAATGAGAATCTGTCGTCGCTTACCGACGATACTGTTTGTGTTCCCCTGCACAACTCTACAGGGATGGTTCCACCTATGGCGGCATAACTGAAGAGGCCGTTCTTTTTTCGGCTTTAGATTGACACATGTGCGTATTGGATTAATCGGTAGATATTCCTCCAATCGAGGCAGGCTTAGTGATGGGCTTTAAAAATATTTGCATTGGATGCATGGCTGAGAAAGTCCCGGGTGAGGTTTGTCGGGAATGTAAATGGCCTGACAGCGATCAGCCTGAAGCTCCACATCATTTACCGCCGCGAACCATTCTCAACAATGTGTATCTTACCGGTCGGGTATTAAGCGAAGACGAATTCGGTATTATCTACCTTGCTATGGAAATGAGCTCGCGAGAGAAGCTCATTATCAAAGAGTTTTTCCCACGTGCATTTGTAACCCGCCACCATAATACCATTCAGGTTTTAGAAAGCAATGAAACGCTGCAGGACTTCTATAACTTTGGCCTTGGCCAGTTTATTGAAGAGGGCATGGCGCTGCTCAACTCGCGTGATGTTGCCGGACTGCAGCGCACGCATGATTTGTTTCGTTTAAATGGGACCGCCTATCAGGTTATGGATCATATTGAAGGCATCTCGCTGGAGACAACCCTCAATCTGTTGGGCAAGGTGCTTTCTTTTCAAAACGTGCTGAAGATTATTTTCCCCATAATGAATGCGCTGGAGCACCTGCACAATACAGGACTTCTGCACTACGACATTCATCCCGGCAATATCATTGTAACCGGTGATGGCGGTGGCGTGCTGGTTAATTTTTCGGCCTCTAATTTTGCCATTGCTCAACGCGAAAACAATTTATCATCAATATTACGCCCGGGATATTCACCGCCCGAGCTCTATATCAAAGATGATGCCTTTTCACCACAGAGCGATATCTATTCTCTGGCTGCATCGATTCATCGTGCAATTTGCGGTAGCAGTCCGCCAAACGCGCTTTCTCGGCTCGAAAATGACACCATCAAAATGCCGGCACGCCTGAACCCGACCGTTTCGGAAAAAGGTCAGAGCTCTTTGATGAAAGGACTTGCTGTTCGTCCGGCCGCTCGCTATCAGAACATTGTAGACTTTCGTCGCGAGATTCTCAGCGGTATGAAGGTGAAAGAACCGAAGGGTAAGCCAGCGGTAAAACAACCAAAAAATGCGCAAGATGCTTTTTCGGCAATTACTTGTCCTGTCTGCGCAACGCGCAATGAAGTACTGAAAAACGATCTTAAGCTCGGCACCAGCCAGTGTCGGGCATGTAGCCATCCGTTTATTTTGGATGATAGGGATAATCTTACCACGCCTTCTACCTTTAAACCTGTTGCCAATAAAACCAGTGCAGTTGCACCTCATGCACCGGCAAAGAAAGAGCCGGGGCACGCCTATTCTTTCACTATCGTTAAATGCGAAAAGTGTAAAATAGACAACGAGGTTTTACTTAACGACCTGCAAGCTGGAGCACTGTGTTTTAATTGCGCTACAGTACTAACCGAAGAGATTGAGCACGTCGCTTCGGCAGACAATGGTAAAATTCGTAAAGCTGTCGCTGAAGCCGCTGCTGCAAAGAAGACGAAGCAGCAGACACCTTTACCAAAAAAGACAGCCAAACCCAAGTCGGTACCAAAACAAACCGTTTCTACGGTTGAAGCGCCTGTCAAACCTGTCGAGAAGCCCCCGGCTGTGGAAACACCGCCCTCAGAGAAGGTGCATACTAACGGTACTCACAAGCCAAAGGCAGATAGACCGGCAACAGCGAAGCCCAAGCGTGTTCGCCGTCCAAGAATACCTTTCTCCCCTCCTCCACCCGTTGCAGATGAACGAAAAGGTGGATTTCTGGATGATACCGGAGAATTTGAGCACGGTGAAGATGGTGCGCTCAGCAGTACAGAAGCAAAGCTTACATGCCCGAGCTGTTCTACAGTGAACCTGGTTCCTGTCGCCTCTCTGGCAAATGGCGCCTCTTGTGAAAACTGTGGAGCCGTGCTGCTGCATATTGCAGAAGACGCTCTCGATAAGGCAGACGCTGAAAAATCTACGAAGACCAAAACACCTATTCTGGATGAAGTAAAGCCGCCGGAGTTTGAAATCGACGACGCAGAAGAAGATCTTCCACCCTTCGATGCCTCGCTATACGATATCAGACCCGAAGAACCAACACAGGAATTCGACAATCTGGATTTGGATAACTCAATACTTATTGAGCCGGATGAAGATGCCTCAATCATCATCGAACCGGATGAGGACGCGTCCATTTTAATCGATCCGGAAACCTCGATTTTCGATGGTGAAGAACTGTTGCTTAAACCTGAAGCGCCAACGCAAGAATTTCCTACGTTCGATGAACAGCTGTCAGAACAACAAGACAACGACGTTTCAATTTTTGATGGTGAAAACTTACTGATTGAGCCTGAAGCGCCAACCAAGGATTTTGATAAAGCGCCGATCCAAAATGACGATCAGCTCTTGTCAGACGATTCACGCTACTCTGGCGAAGAAAGCACCTTATTCCATCTAAACGATGAGGCAAAAAAGGACGCTCTGGAGGTCAAGCCAAATTCAATGCTTCCCGGCGAAGAAGACAAGTCTCTTATCGACAAAAGTGGCTTTAGTGGCGATCCATCTCTGTTAGATGTTAAGAGTCATACATTTCATGATGATATTGTGCCACAAGATCCCTCCATATTGGATATAGATTCCAAAACGGTTCACGATGAGCCAGACGAAGGACGTATCACTGAAGCAGATCTGTTTCCCGTTCTGGATCAGTCGGAGCCCGAGGAGCTTGAAGAAAGCAGTCTGAAAGTTATCACCTGCCGACGCTGTGGTCGTAAAAACAGCTATCATCCTGAAAACGTTAAAGACGGCCTTCGCTGCCGTTACTGCAAGCGCTCTTTCGAAGCGGACCAGACCGACACCGGATTAAATCTCAGTGTTGAACAGAAGAATGAGCTGTTAAATCTGTCGGACAGTAAAGAAGTAGACGAGGAACAAAGCGTTACTGTTGTCGCCTGCCCAAAATGCAAAACCCGAAATTTTGTTCAGGCCAGCACAATTCTGGAAGGTGGTGAATGTAGCCGCTGTGGCCATTCTTTCCTAAGCGAGCCGATTCAATCTCCTACTCCGGCAGAAGTAGAAGCAGATCCGAGTTTTGAAGAGGAAATACCATACGACATTGGCAACGAAGGACGTAAGAAATTGCTCTTTGTCGGTTCCATTCTGGCGGTACTCCTTGTCGCACTTGGCAGTGTATTCTATTGGGCAATGTCGAATCAGTCTCGTCAGGATAAACTGACGGAATATCTGACGGCCGCTCGTGTTGCCAGCAGCCAGGGTAAGCATTCCGTCGCAATTGAGAATCTGGAAGGCGCCTTAATTATCAGGCCCGAAGACAGAAATATTCTGCAAAAGCTGGAGCGTAGCAAGCAACAGCTCGAGCAGCAGCAACAGCTGAAGCTGGAAGAAAAAAGACAGCAGACTTTCCTGGAAGATGAACGAGTGGCAGCGGACTCTCTTTTTGCAGCAAAAAGTTATGAGGACTCGCAGTCTGCCTATGAATTCCTACTCGACGCTCAACCGGAAGATACGTTTATCGTTGAACGTTTGAACATTATTGCCGAAAAGCTAAAGCAGCCAAAACCACGGCGCGCTCGGCAGACAACCGCACGTTCATCTAATAGTACACCTGTAACACAGCGCTTGAGAATCCGTTCGGGCGGAGATTTACAAAGCTATGTCCGGCGCGCTAAGCCAAATTCTTTAATTACTCTGGCCAGCGGCATCTACACATTGTCTTCACCTCTGATCATTGATAAATCTATTAGCATCGAGGGCGAAGGAATGAACAAATCGCTCATCGTCTCCAGCGTTACCGGTAACAGTATTGAAATTCGCAATGGTGCGGTGTTCAAAGCGAATATGATTGGAATGGAACTACAAAGCGGTCAGCAGGGCAATTTAATTTATGTGGACAATGGTGAAATTGACGTGCGCAAGTCTTCTCTGAAAGGTGCTTTGAAACCCGGATCAGATGGCAATAGCGGCTGTGCGGTTTGGTTTGCCAAGCGATCGCGCGGTAAGCTACACACGAACCAATTCTCCAGCAATAACATTGCCGTGCGTATTTCCGGTAGCGCCGACCCGGTAATATCGAGCAATGATATGCTAAACAATAAGGTCGCCATCGAAATCGGCGAGAGCGCCAAATCGATGATCCGCGGTAATCGAATCAAGTCGAACAAGCTGGATGGCATTCAAATAATTGGCAGCGCAAATCCGCTCATCGACGGAAATACAATTACCGAAAACAAGCGCAATGGAGTCTGGCTTGAAATGGAGAAATCAGGCGGCACCCTACGCAATAATCAGATTCTTTACAGTGGTGAAGTCGGCATCTTGCTAACCGGAGCAGCTAAACCTTCCATCGAGAAAAATAAGGTTCGCTTTAATACGCGAGGCGGATTGCACTATCGTGAGAATTCTGGTGGATCTTGTCAAAACAATGAGATTAAGGAAAATAAGTACGGCATTAAGATTGCCAACAATGCAACGCCACGAATTTGGGAAAACCAAATCAGTCAGAACAAGGGTGACGGCATCGAGATTGTCAACAAAGCCAAGCCAACGATCAACAAAAATATGATCTCCAGCAATGACGCGGATGGCATTAGCCTGGTGCTCGATCAAAATGGTGGTGTCATCACAAATAATCAATCGCTAAGAAACAGGGGCTACGGTATCAGTTTTCTGAATGACTTTCGCCCCACCAACTTGCTAAATAATATTACGACCGGAAACTACGAAGGCGACATCTACGAAGACGAAGAGTCGCTCTAATTTAATCTACCCAGTCTGCCAGAAAGATATTGGTATCACCCTTGTTTTTGTTAAAGCGATTTGATCCAAAAACCAATTGCTTACCATCCCGAGAGAACATCGGAAATCCATCAAAAGTTTCATTAAACGTAACCTGTTCAAGGCCACTGCCATCTACATTTATGATGTAAAGGTCAAAGTTCCGCCCACTCTTGCTGTTTATATTAGATGAAAAAATAATGCGCTTTCCATCCGGATGAAAATAAGGTGCAAAGCTTGCCTTGCCAAGATTGGTCACCTGCCGGATGTTTTCGCCATCGACATCCATTACGTAAATTTCCAGTGCCGTTGGTCGAACATAGCCTTTTTCAACCAGCTCGTTGTAGTCTTCCTGCTCTTCCGGCGTTCTTGGTCGGCTTGCACGAAACACTATTTGTGAACCATCCGGAGAAAAAAACGGACCGCCATCGTAACCGCGAAGATTTGTTAACCGCTTTTGATTTCCGCCATCCAAATCCATAGTGTAAATCTCCGGGTCTCCATCGCGCGTTGTGGTAAAAGCAATCTTATCACCACGCGGTGAAACAACAGCTTCCGCATCATAACCCGGGGTATCTGTCAACTGTTTTACAATGTTGCCTTCCCTATCAGCAACAAAAATATCAAAGCTATCATAAAGCTGCCAAACGTAACCATGAGAGCGATCTGGTGGTGGCGGACAAGCATCGTTGTCCAAATGGGTAGAGGCGTAAACGACAGTGCTGTCACCGGGCATAAAAAATGAGCATGTCGTGCGCCCTTTTCCGGTCGAAACCATCGTATTTTCCGAACCGTCCAACTTCATGGTGTAAATCTGATCGCATTCAAAGCTGCCCACTTTGGCCTGATAAACTAACCGGGTTTGATCGAACGAAAAATATGCTTCCGCGTTCTCCCCTGCTTCAGTCAGCATGCGAATATTCGTGAGATGTCTCTCACCAGAAAAGACATACTGATCATTTACTTTTTGTTCCTGTGCTTTTTGCTCGCAACCGACAAATAAAATCACTGCGCAAAGAAATATTGAGGCGATATTTTGCATAATATAGTCCTACATTTAGTTTGTTTTATCCGCTCAATATAAGATGAGAGCAGTTCTTCAACCAGAAAAAAAGGTAATAGTTAAGCCGCTGTTTTTCATTGCAACTTATCCATATTATGCTGCATATTTACTTGCAGAAGATAATTAAGTCATGTAGTTAGAACATGGAGTATTGGTTGAAATTTTTATGCATTCTTATTTTTGTAATTTCCGTTCCGGCATTGGCTCAAGTTAATAACACCGCGCAAACACTTTCTCCCGGTACATTTGCTCTTTCTGTAGCACCGGTATTCATCGAGGCAGCAGATGACAGCGATCTTCAGGTATACTTTTTTACAGACTATGGTATTCGCAGCGGCCTGGATGTATCGCTGCGCTTTGGCAGTGGAGAAAACATATATATCGGCGGGGATCTGGAGTGGGCGCTTCACAAATCGGTGCCTTACATTTCCTTTTCAGCAGGCGCACACTACCAAAATGGCCCAGGCTCAGACATGACGCTCTTGGGCACAATTCCGCTCAACAAAAACGTTGAGTTTTTTAGCGGAATTGATTCTGACTTCGAGTTTCGAAACGATGATATTCAAAATGAATTGTGGTGGGCAATTGGCGCGGAGATTGTTCTCCGCAGCCGTCTTATCGCCATACTGGAAGCCGACATACCGCTCTCGCAAGCTGCGCGAACACAAGCGGGTCTTGCGCTTAAGATTTATTTTTAAGACCGGTAGTCACCTTTATCTCGCTATGAAGCGTACGGTGAACCGGACAGCGGTCAGCAATTTCAAGCAGCCGCGCTCGTTGTTCATCATCCAGAGGTCCAAACAGCTCAACCTCTCTGGCAAGCACATCTATTTTGCCGGTCTCACTCTCGCAGTCAGCACAGTCTTTCGCATGAATTTTGGAGTGGTTTAGCGTGACGGTTACGCCTTCCAGTGGCCACTTTTTTCTATCGGCGTACATTCGCAAGGTCATGCTGGTACAGCTTCCCAAAGCAGATAATAAGTAATCGTAAGGCGTTGGGCCTAAGTCAGCACCGCCCACAGAAAGCGGTTCATCAGCAATTTGAGAATGACCATTGGCCATTATTTCCGTGGTATACCCATTGGTTCCGGTATGTACACGAACAACGCCCTTTGCCCCCGAAAGCTCGGCGGGACGATTTGCCTCGAGATTTACATAGTTTCCGGCCCAGGCAGCCAGCACTTTCCCAACATAAAGCGAATCTTGTTCCCTGCTCAGCAAATGATCCGCCATATCCAGAGAAACAAAACTTTTAGGATGGCGCGCCTTAAGGTAAATATGCGAGGCATTCTCGATGCCGACCGTATCGTCAATCGGAGAATGAAATATTAGCAGCGCTCTGTTTAATCGAGCAATGTGGTTATCCATGCTCTGATTGTCCAGGTCATCGAGAAACTGCTTTTTTATTTGGAAGGTTCTACCAGCCAAGTTAACTGATGCGATGCCATTTCTTTCAATCTCATCTCGCTTGCTTTCGAGTAAATGCGTTACGTGCTGTGGATTGCAAGGAGCACCGATTGTTGAAACGGCCAGTACAGATTCAATACTTCCGGCGGCTTGCAACACCGCTGCTCCGCCCAAAGAGTGACCGATCAAAATTTGTGGTGCCATTCCCTCACCAGACATGTAATCGGCTGCCGCGATCAGGTCGGCAACATTGGAAGTAAAGTTGGTATCAGCGAAATCTCCCCCGCTCTCTCCCAGCCCGGTGAAATCAAAACGCATAACCGCAATACCCTCGGAAGTCAGCGCCCGACTAATATGAGACACGGCTTTCAAGTTCTTTGAGCAGGTAAAACAGTGGGCAAAAAGAGCATAGGCTAACGGTTTGCCGGTCAAAGGTAGATCCAGTCGCCCGGATAAGGAAAAGCCGCTGTTATTCTTAAAGTTTATTCTGCCGGATTTCATAGATAGCCTTCCGTTTTTATAGAGTTTTACAGCATTAGCCATCGCGCTAACACTTTAACTTTCAGTCTCTCCACGTCCCTCTCCGAGGCCTCGTTAATTATGTATCATGCAATGCGATACGTATACAACACGTATGCAACACCTCTGAAGCTTCCCGAAACGACCAATGTAAAAGCGCAGTATGGCAAGGATAAATATTCTTATTGAAAAATCTGTCAACGTACTGTTATTCATAGTAGCACATAGACTTTGAAATTTCTTCACAATTTTATTACAATTGCGTCATTATTTTTGTGCCTTTTTATCCAATTGCTTGTCATAAGATACGCAGACATCTGAAGTGGTAAAACATAGCAATTTATTTCGCCTCCAATCCGCCCCTGAAGCCGACCGAATTAATTAGTATTCAAGATCAGATTTTATCATTCGATTACTAATTACACTGTTATTACCGGTTTACTGGCATTACCTCACAACAAGGCAGGCCATTCGTGCTGCGATACTATATGCTTTCTAACCGGAGTTTCCTCATGGTCATGGACGACATGTGAGCTCCTAAGGGATTGGACAATATGAAAGACAAGCTACCTGCGGGCAAAATTCGCATCGCCCATTTAGTAAACTATTTAGCACCTGCCGGCAAGGAACTCGGCCTGCTAAAACTCATCCGAAATATGAACAATGATGTCTTCGAATCCTATTTACTCGTAACAAACGAAATTCGTGAACGAGAGCGTCTGGACCTTGCCGGAATAAAAATCATTCATCTTGATTACGGCCCGGGTAATCATCCTGGCATGCCGATTGATATCCGTCGTGAACTAAAAAAGTACCAGATCGATATTGTGCACACTCATTCCTGGGGGACGCTGTTGGAAGGCATCACCGCAGCAAAGTTTGCCGGCACTCCGATTATTGTCCATGGAGAACACGGAACTTTTCCCAAGAAGGCGCCTCACCGTCAGCTCCAGCGCATGTTTTGGAGTATGTGCGATCGAGTGCTTGCTGTCTCATGGCCCTTGCGAAGAGATCTTGCCCTTGAGACCGGAATTGATGAGCGACGCATCGAGGTAATACTGAATGGCGTGGAACACAAGAAGTTTTTTCCTTGCGAAGAACTACGCGAACAGACGCGCATAAAGTATGGTTTTTCTGATAATGACTTTGTCATCGGCAATGTTGGCAGACTGAATAAAATCAAGAATCAAAACATGCTTATTCGGGCCATCGCTCATCTGAAAAACGCCGGTGTAAACGTTCATGGTATGTTCGTAGGTGGCTTAACGGTCGGCAAGGATCACGGCCCTGAGCTTGAAGCATTGACTAAGCTGCTTGGTATTCGTGAGCAAATACATTTCACCGATTTTCAGGATAATGTAAATGCATTTTATAACATGTTTGACGTGTTTTCACTGACGTCGCTGAACGAGGGCTGCTCGAATGTTATTCAGGAGGCAATGTTTGCTGGACGTCCTATTATCGCAACAAATGTTGGCGGAAACCCGGATCTGATTCAACATGAGGCAAACGGTCTTTTGGTGGAAAGTAACAGTTATGTTGAGCTTGCCGAATCAATAATGAAACTCAGGGAATCTGCCTCGCTTGGGCGGGGACTCGCAGAACAGGCTCGCAAGGATGCCTTGCGTTTATATCCAATTACTACGATGGTACGTTCATATGAGCGTATTTATCTGGAAGAATACTACCGCCACTTTGCAACCAGCCGCAAAGCGCGGGCATATTTTCAACAGGTTTTGGAAGCTTCAGATTCGACAGCAATCTCACAACATGCAGCTGTCGAAGATTAGCAGCGCTTCACAACAAAGTCCATCTGATGGGCAATATAAACGAGCTCTCCCCTCTTTAGCTGGTTGAGACGCTGCTGGTACCAATCTTCAAGGCCGTGGGCAAGCGCGGTCTTATTCTCACGCAACGCCTGCAAAACCGTGTCTAAAATAAAGCGCAGGAACACAGCTTCATCGGCTGGATACATACCTCCGGCACTAAAGACTACCCAGTCTGAAGCAGCGGCATCGAGGATATTGGCTCCATGTTTAACAAGTTCTGCAAACAGTTTACGCCCGGTGCGACTGTCTCCGGATAGGTTCCCTTCAATAAGCCTGGTATCCATTGTGGCGTGGTATAAATTCATGAGCTGCTGCTCACGTTCACGGTTCAGCGTCGGTTCAAAGATCGTCTCACCATCAAAATTTATTGGGAGGTAACAGACACCGCCTTGCTTCAGCGCAGCTAAAAAGGTGCTTACTGCCTTTGACAATGGCAATAAGTCTAACAAGGCCGACGCAATGAGTCCATCGTATTGTTCGCGGTTCCGATCGAGAAATTGAAAGCAATCTACAACAGTAAAATCTACCTCTGATTCAGAATCACCATCATTTATGGTTAAACCGGTATCAGATAGTGCTACAACAAACTTTCGCTCACGAAAAAACTTGGTCAGACGACCAATAGCAGCATCACGATTGGCCTCAAGTTCATCTACAAGCGTATAACGCTGAAATCGCAACCCACAATTCCAAAGTCGCTCCAACATCGTTCCTACACCTGCTCCCAGCTCGAGAATAGATGGGTTTTTCTGCAAGGCAATTAGATTACAAAACTCTATCAAGATGCGCGGGTGAAGAGCACGATCATCTACGGTCTTCTTTGCTGCAAGATAGTCTGAATAACTGATTTTGGTCATCAAAATGCCTTCCAATTAATAGCGGTTGTATGTATGAACTCTCTTGCTCCGCTCATTGTTGTCTTCCAGTCCGGATGATTTTTATACGTAGTTACTGCCGCGGCGGACATGCGCCCATAGATGTCTGGGTCCCGTAGTCTTCGCAGCGCAGCCGCAACGTGCACCTCATTGCCCGGTTCAGCCAAAAAACCATTTATACTGTCTTTTACTATATCTACTGCACCACCTGCTGAAGAGGCAATAACCGGCAAACCAAAAGACATTGCCTCCAGATACACGATCCCAAATCCTTCGTGTTCTGAAGGCATTGCCAACACATCATGACTCTCATATAGCTCAATCAACTCTTTCTGCGACACCGGGCCCTTAAAACAAACCCGATCATCCATCCCACGCATCTGTAGATATTGCCGAAGGTAGGCCGTGAAGCTAGAATCGATGTCGTTCCGTCCGACGATCGTCAATTGATATGGTGTTTCGAGATGCACCACCATTCCCTGAATCAGCGTCCAGAGGCCCTTACGCGGAATAACGTTCCCGACAAAGAGTAAACGAGGTAAACCTTCCAGAGCGCGTCCCTCGGAAACAGTACTTGCTAAATGAGAGGCTGACGGATGCGCTATATGACTCCATTTCGGCAAACAATTCTGCTCGTGCACGGCCTCTAAAGTGGCATGACTGGTAAAAAGCATACCATCAACAGAGCGCAGATAACGGCTCTCAATAAGGCGGTGCACTGTTGTAAATGGCCAATAAAAAGAACTCGCCTCTGAAATCCGCAGATGATGCACAATGCTAATCAATGGCACTTTTCCTCTTAACCGACGATTGAGGCACAGCAAGGAAGGATGATTAAGCTCATCCTGCAAAACAACATCGTATTTACCAAGCTCTATTCTCTCCTCTAACCCCCGCGAAAAATTGTCCAAAAGATGTCGACCATAACTGTGCCAAGGCAAGGAAAGCACATCCACCTCATCACCAAGACTACGCAGGTATTCTACCAGCTTGCGGTCGTATAGATAACCACCTGATATCGTATCAAGGCTGCCGTATATAACCAGCGCAATCCGCATTAAACGTCGAGCTTGTGTGAATAGGATGCCCACGCAATGTTGTTTTCCCACAGACGCAGTGTAACTGCATCAAGCGTATCAACGTTGATACGCTCAGCTAATCGCAGACAAAAAATTCGTGCAAAGTGTTCCACACTGGGATTCAAGCCATTAAACTCAGCAAGCTCATTTAGCGTTTTGTCCCTGAAATAGGAGACCTGATCATCAAGATGTTTCTCGACATCAACAATATCCACCAAATACCCATGCTTATCGAGCTGACTACCCTGTAGAATAACCTCAGCTTCAAAATGATGGGAATGCCATTCATTTTCTGCGCCCCAGTCGCCACCAATTAGGAAGTGCTGTGCGACGAAATCTCGCTTTACTCGTAATTCATACATCTACAGATCCCTTCTATTGATATTCGAAAAGTACCTGAAAGATATTTTCGAACTGTTTATCTAACTGTTCATAGGCCTTGTTTGCATCTTCAATCCCAAACCGATGCGTAATAATCTTTTCAGGATTCATTTTCTCCAGTGCTTTCCATGCACTTTTCATGCGTCGCATCTTAGACCACCTTCCTGATAATGCGGGATTAATCGTGCTAACCTGACTGGAGACAATCTGAATACGGCTCCGGTGAAAAGACTCACCGAGATGTATTGCAGCAGTTTTACTTCCATACCACGAACCAATAACAATACGTCCGTTAAAGCGGGTCCACTTTATTGCCGTATTTAACGCTTCGGGATTTCCCGACACTTCAAAAAAGACATCTACCGGCCCCAGCTCAGGAATCGTCTTAACATCGATATCCTGCAGACTAATTGTTTTTACTCCGAGCTGATCTTCAAACAGTTTCCTCCTGGAAGCCAGTTTTTCCACGACTGCAAGTGACTCCAGTGGAAAGGTTTGCAGCAGCTGGGTGAGTAAATAACCAACAACTCCCCCGCCCTGCACCAGTATCTGTTCGTCATAAATCGGGGCACCGTCATGCAGTAAGGAAACGGCTGTTTCCATATTTGGAAGCAACACGGCTTGTTCCCAACTGACCCCGTCAGGAATTTCAATCAAATCTAAGGCAGTGACAACAGCATGTGTTCCATGAGGTTGGAAAGAGAAGACACGTTTCCCCAGCCATTTTTGTTCTACATCTTTGCCGATAGCCAACACTTCTCCAACAAAGGCATAACCATATTGAAGTGGATATTCAACCGTATCAGTTAGGTTACTAATCGCAAGATCAAGAGGCATATCCTTTGGTAGTTGACCTCGATAAGCCAACAGCTCGGTTCCTGCCGAAACAGCTGAAGCACGCGCTTTGATCAATAACTGCTCTGCTTCGAGTTTTGGCAGAGCGGTCTTGCGCAATTCAACCGTTTTGTTTCCGTTAAACCAAAGTTCTGTCGAAGTCATTTACTTCTCTCCTCTGGAATGAGTCGTAAAATAAGATCACGTCCTGCCTGAGCTCGCTCTCGAATGATCAGTTTTTCAAAGACCCGATCATTATCACCGGAAAGAACGTGTAGCCCTCTGACAAAAACCGGAGCGATAGTTACAATAAGCTCATCCAGCATTCCCGAGTGCAAAAAGCTGGATATAATACGCTGTCCACCCTCAACCATCAAGCACTCAATGCCATTCTCTTTAAGCAATGGAAGCAGCGATGTCAGATCCAGAAATTCCTTATCCAGCATGCCAATTGAGAAAACCCGGGCACCGGCTTCGCGAAGTGCACTGGCTTTATTCTCACAAGCATTTTCCGAAGCAATGATCCATGGTTTCTTGCCGTTCTCCCGCAGCAGCCCGGAATCCAACGGCATGCGAAGTTGGCTGTCCAAAACTATTGGCTGAGGGCTTTCGCCACAAACAAGTCGGGTTGTTAACTTCGGATCGTCACTAAGCACCGTGCCGATTCCAATTAGAATACCGTCGCACATTGCTCTTAGTTGGTGGGCAAATCGCAACGATTCAGGACAGCTCAGCGCTATCGGCTTTCGGTCACTGCTGCCTATCGAACCGTCAAGACTCTGAGCATAGCAGAGGATTGTGTAGGGTCGACGACTCTCGAAGCGTTTAGCTGCCCTACCCGTTTGCATAAGCAGCTTTTCAATATGTTTGGTGGAAGGGTTAGTCATGAGCCCCTTCCTTAACCAGCCATTTTCCTCGCAGCATCTGTAAGCGATCTGATAACGGGGGAAAAATGCCGGTAATTGTGGCGTAAATCAGTCCAACACAGACAAGACTAACATCCCGAAAGCGCATCAAGAGTACGGCGCTAAGGGCAAGGTTTGTATCAATCGCGCACAGCTCAGCTGCTAGTAGAATAGCTGCTTCCAATATTCCAGCAGCGGCAGGAACCGGCAACGGAAGCCAGAACGCCAGGCGGATTGCCAAAAGCATCGTCAGCAAGTCATGCAGGTCTAACATCACTCCGACTGCAGCAAAAATCAGCCAGAGTTCGGCGATAAATAGCATCCAGATAATAAACGTCAGTATGGCAATGTGAGAAAGTCGAAGGGCATCTTCCCTTGTTATGGTAACGGCTGATGTTTTTTTGCGCCAATAAAAGTAACTCAGCAAGGTGATGAAAAAACACCCAATACCTACGGAGATAAAAAACACGGTGTCCAACGCAATGTTCAGGTGTCTGAAGAGCGCGGCTCCATAGAAGAAACTGAGCAGAAGTACCATAACAATATTGCCGACAAAATCGACACCGCGTTCAGTAACAACGTGCTTTAGCGCTTCTTTTGAAGAGAGTGCATTATTTTGAACCAGCAGTCCGATTTGGAGCGCCTCGCCACCGATCTGAGTGCCCGGCGTGATGTAACTGAAGGCAAATCCCGAAAGTCGATTCATGGCAAGCATAGTCAGTGGTAGATGTTCAGTCAACAGCACTTGCCAGCGGCGGGCAATAATAAACAGAAGAAGAAAATTAACAAAGAACAACAGGAGTAGCACAACAGGAGAGACACTTTGAATGCCCTCCAGAATCTTTCCTGCATTTAAGTCTTTATAAAAATCAGCCGAGAAAAATAAGGCAAGGCCGAAAACCAAAGCCAACATTCCATATTTTAGTAAAGTAATCATCGGTTTAGCCATTTTTCTTCAGGCTCCCAAATTGCGGAAGCACCTGCTCCGAGAAGTGCGATCGTCGAGCAATAGGCCAGAGCAAGTTGGGCATATCGGCCAGAGTTCTCACTCATCACATACCAGCCTATTAGAAGCATCAGCGCGACAGCTATTGTTCGTGCGGCAATCCCAAAGGCAACAGCAAACGCAAGAATCAGCATCAGAAGATAATATTCATGTTCTCTGAACTCTACTACAACCACAAAGCAGAGAAAAAAGCGTAGCACCAGCGGAAGCGTATAGAAGAGACTGCGATAGAGGATCGTGCGTAAGCGTGCATATTGTTTTTTTGTGCTATCCATCTTTCCGCATACCGTTAACCAATCAAAAATAAATCCGGACAGGAAGAATAGCATATAGATTCTTGCAGGGATGTTCACCGCCTTCAGAGAATATACGCCAAACAACGTCACAGCAACAAACCCCATCAAGAAGCCGGCCATGGTACGTCGAAACGTGCCCGGAACCAGGGGCTGCAATAACCGCCCGTTCCGCTCTCTAATTCTTGCTGCAATCATAAACATGTAATACGCGGTTCCTACTGCAATAAACTCGGGTGGAAGCATTTGATGTCTTACGGCGACGAACACACCGACGGCCATTGCGAAACCATCTGTAACGGTATCTACTACACCGCCAAACTCGCTGAGGCTATTTGTTTTCCGAGCGATAAAGCCGTCAACCGCATCCAAAAGGATCGCGCCCAGAAAGCAAAGTGGCATTAAAAGCGCAATTGGGTCTGTCAGGCTGTTCAGCCCAAGAGTTCCACTAACAAAGGTCAACATTGTTCCACGTAGCAAAGTTATTCTGGTGGCGGCTCCCAAACCAGTTTGGGCTAAACGCCTTTGCTCGACAATATTTCCGCGTTTCCAACTTCTTCCAATCCGCCACAGATAAAAACAAAGTGCAAATATGCTGAAAGCAATAAATTTCAGGCTTTCCAACTTATTCGAGTTTAAGACAATCAAATAAATAGCGGGAAGAAATCCTGATACAAAAAGCAGCAAAATTTCAGAGTAGATACGTTTTAAAAATGGCAGGTTTTGTGATTTCATAACGGCTTTAGCAAAAAGGGCTCGATTGAAACAATCGAGCCCTTTTTAAAAAGAATTTCAGAAGTGGATCAGGATGCTTTCAGCGACTCGGATTCTCCACGGCTACGGATAACCAGCACAAAAACCAAGGCTGCTATCAGAAATTGTGGGATAACGATAATCCAGTTTAGCTGGACGTGATGATGAATCATAAAGAAGCGTTCAAGCAAAATCCCACCCCAGATAACAAAGCCCATAATCATAACCATCTTGGGATTTGCTTTAACCTTGCGAGACATCAGCACCCAGAATGGTGTAATAAACAGAATCAGGATTACGGCAAACAGCGTATAGCCATATAGATCGAGGCGAGTAGTAAAGAACGATACCTCTTCCGGAATATTACCATACCAGATAACGATTAACTGAGAGAAAAATTGATATGCCCAGAAAATGCTGAAGCCAAACATCATGGTCATCATATCCATCTGAGATTTTTTAAACATGCCGACAGGATAACGCTCGGCATAATAGTCGCTTAAAAAGAATGTAAAAATTGCAGCCAGGGCAAGTCCTGAATAGAATGCTTCAACAAAGAAGTATGCACCAAACAGCGTACTTAGCCATGGAAACTCGAGGGACATAACCCAATCGAATGCCACCATGGTTTGTGTAATTACATAGGCAAAAATATAAAAGATCGCCCACATAACCTTGCGCTTGCCGTCGTTTAGTGAAACCTTTGCATACGTACTGGCTACAACCCAACTAATAAGCAGAAGTGCCAGGTTTCTCCAGGTAAAAAATGATGTGTTTAACCATTTTCGTTCCAAGCCTTCAACGGGTGCTGCCCAACCGTACACATTCAACTTGCCAAGCAGTACAAAACCGCCAAAGAGCAAGGCAATAAAAAGTATCATATGATGTGTAGATAGCATTTCGCGCTTATAAGGCTTTGCCCAATCGGATTCACAAACATCCACTGCTGCCATAATTGCTATCGGCCCCATAGACACCGCCACAAAAAACAGCATAGTGTAGAGCATAGATGTCGTACCTTCAGCTGTAGCCATCTCCATTCCCACAATGGCAACGGCGGCTACCGCGAACACGACAAGAAGTTTAGGAAAGTTATTTGAAAATCCCATAGTTACGCCTCGTCCTCAATTCGTATTACATATTCGTTGCCGGTCTCCTCAGGGAGATTGAACATTTTGCTGAATTTGGGAAATTTACCAAGCAGTAGCAGCCCTGCGAATGAAGAGAGCGCGCCCAACAGAATGGTTAGTTCAAATCCAACGACTACAAAGGGCACCCACGAAAGGAATGGTTTTCCACCTACAACCAACGGCCAATCAAGAGAGGTCCACGCCTGCAGGGCAAATCCTGTGGTTACACCGGTGAGTCCACCAACAAGTGTAAAGTATTTCAACTTGCTCGGAGGGGTATATTCCTCAATCAGATGTTCAACATCGTGATCGGGATGGGGCATGAAAATATCCACCTTGTTTGGTGAAAGACCGCCATCAAAGAGCTCTTTTAGCTTTTTCATAAAGCTGTGCTTATCTCCAAAACGCCATTCCATTATTCCACCTCCTCTTTTAGCTCGGTTACAGACAGAACCGGAATTGTGCGAGTAAACAGCAGGAAGAACGTGAAGAACCATCCAAAGCTACCGATGGTAATGCCCCATTCCGTCATCGTTGGCGTATAGTAACCAAAGTTGTAGGGGTCAAAATCCTGCGCCAAAGAGAGCACGATAATGTTAAAGCGCTCGAACCACATTCCAATATTAATTGGAATAGAGAGAATCCAGAGAAATAACAGGCTTCGTCTCAATCTTCGAACAAATAGCGTAAGAGGCGAAACCACGTTACATATAATCATTATCCAATACGCCCAGGCATAGTTGCCAGAGAGACGAAAGGCAAACTGATCGGCTTCATACACGTTACCCGCATACACCGACAGTCCGAGTTCGACCATATAAGCATACGACACCACCAATCCGGTGAACATCAGCAACTTAGCCAGTTTTTCAAAGTCGTCGACTGTAATCAATTTTTCAAGGCCGTAGAGCTTACGCATCGGCACCATCAGCGTAATTACCATTGCACAACCGGAGAAGATAGCACCGGCGACAAAGTATGGAGCGAAGATGGTTGTGTGCCAACCGTAGACCGCGCCCATTGCAAAGTCCCATGATACAACTGAGTGCACAGACAATACCAGAGGTGCAGCCAGAGCAGCGAGGAACTTATAAAGCTGATTGTAGTGCTGCCACTCACGGAAGGAGCCAGTCCATCCGAGTGAAAAGAAACCATAAATATGTTTCTGGAAACCGCTCTTCAAGCGACGGGCAATGGCAAGATCAGGAATAAGACCGACATACCAAAACACCACGCTCACTGTAAGATAAGTACTTACCGCAAACACGTCCCAAACCAGGGGCGACTTAAAGTTCACCCACAAATAGCGCTGGTTAGGATAAGGTAACAGCCAATAGAACAGCCAGACACGCCCAAGGTGGATCAATGGGAAAAGACCGGCAGTCATAACCGCAAATACCGTCATGGCCTCCGCAGCGCGATTAAAGCGACTACGAAATGCAGCGCGGAATAGAAACAGAATAGCAGAGATCAATGTCCCAGAGTGAGCAATACCAACCCAAAATACGAAGTCTGTGATGTAAACACCCCAGCCAACCGGGTTCATAATACCAGCTTCACCAAGACCGTTGATAATTTGATTAGCCCAGGACATGGCGCCAATGGCGACCATACTGAGAGATATTATCAAACCAACAATGAAAAGCTTACCCGGTGTAGCAATGGCAGCATACACCGTTTCTTCCATTTGGTTTTTCTGAGAGAGAACCTCTTCCGGGGACAGATTTTTACCGCCCTCGAGGGTTACCGTTTCAGAACTCATTAATGTTCCTCCTTACTAGCCAGATAGGTAACGGCCGGGTCGACGCCCATATTCACACCATTGGTGTAAAGAACTTTCATTGCCCGTTCCTTCTCTTGAGATTTCTTATATACTTTCGATTCTTTGTCCAGAGCATTACCGAAGGTGATTGCGTGTGTCGGACAAACCTGAGCACATGCCGTCGTGAAATCACCATCTTTCACCTTACGGCCTTCGTCTTTCGCATGATCCTTGGCGCGGCGAATACGCTGAACGCAGAAGGTACACTTCTCCATTACGCCTTTTGGACGAACCCACATATCCGGGTTGATCATTCGGCTCATTGGCTCTTGCCAATACCCGCGATCTGTCCAGTCGAACCAGTTGAAGCGACGCACTTTATACGGGCAGTTGTTGTGGCAGTAACGCGTTCCAACACAGCGGTTGTAGACCATTACGTTCAGGCCTTCCGGATTGTGATAGGTGGCGTAAACCGGACAAACGTTCTCGCAAGGAGCGTTGTCGCAGTGCTGGCACATCATTATGAGACTGTCCATTGTTCCATCTTCAAAGTAGTAAGGCTGAAAACGAATCCAGGACATTTCACGTCCATTCAGGTTTTCTTCCCGACCCACGACCGGAACATTGTTTTCGATATAACAGGCCGCAATACAGGCGTTACAGCCAACACAGCTATCCTGATCAATCGTCATTTCCCACTTGTAGTCGTTATAAACGATCGTCGGATACAGCGTTTCTTCACCCGTGATATTATCATGCAGTGGATCGTGTGTATGACTGTGATCCGGGCGTACGATAGGACGCTCGCCATGGAACATAAAGCTATCGGAGTTCTGAGTCATCTCTCCAGCGGTAATTGCCAGCAGAACGACCTCGTTCGTCTTTTCCAGCTTTATGCCAGAGACTTGCGAGAGAAGTTCACCGGTGCGATCATCGATCGTCAGCATTGCCGGGTTAATCTGATCGCGATAGATCATTGCAACACCGGTCGGCATGCCAGTCTGCTGCATCGCCGGAAGATTCATGGTATCAACACCATTCGAAACGCTTAACACATCACGATTTTTCTTAGTAAAGTTGTCTGTCGTTAGGCCGAGTCCGGCATACTCTTCATTCGAGATCGATATCCAACTACCATAACTTACGGTGGTCAGCGGATCGGGAATCTCGGTAAGAAGCGTGATGACCTTGCTTCGACCATCGCCAACACGTGGAGAAAGGCAGGCGTAAACGGTGATTCCGTCTGAAGCAGCTGGCGCCATTCTGGCGGAGCCAAGAAACGATGCGGTATTACCTTCATTCAGTGAAGCGCTTATGCTGCTGACGCTCACCTTGGTAAATCCATCTGTCATCAGCTTGTTAAAACCATCTTCGCCAAGACTGCTTTTCCACTTGTCCTGAACGTGATCGGCATATGTCTTTTCAGACGCAGGATCCATAATCTTCATTAGAATATCACCTACTGTATGGCTATCATACAGCGGCTGTAGCACAGGCTTCATAAAGCCAACCATGCCGCGTTGCGTCGAAACATCACCGAATGATTCATATCCATTTGTTAATGGAAGAACAAGATCGGCAGCTTTCGCAGTTGGGGTATCGAACGCGTATTCTTCAATGAAGTCGGCATCCTGCATCAGGAAGTCCGTCATACAGACAGTCAATCCAGCTTTTGCAAGACCACTTTTCAAGGCTTCTGCGCGATTGTAGGTAGATAACGGATCAGAGTCAGCAATAAACATTACGCCGACATTTCCAGAGTTTAGACGTTTTTCCAGGCGATCCATATCGGCATAAGAGCCGCAGGAGCTAAAATCGTAGCTGTTTGTAAAGTCTACCGTGGTATTTACCATTCCGGTAATCCACTGAAGCACTCCGGCAAGCACTGCCGTTTCAAGTCCATTCTTTTGTGCCGTTGAAACGCCACCGGCAATAACCAGCGGATTGCGAGCTTTTACAAATCCCTGAGTAATCTTTTTCAGCGTATCGTCAGACAGACCGGTCATTTCAGCGGCTTTATCTGCTGAGACTTTCGGAAGCGCATTGGCGAGGTTGGCTGAGAGGGACTTTCGTGCCAGATCGTTTTGGGTTAGGAACCCAATAATATAAGCCAGTAGATACGGCTCACTTCCGGGCTTCACGGCCAGCTTATAGTCCGCTTTAAAACCACTCATAGATGCATGTGGTTCGGCGTGCATCCACTTCAGGTGCGTATCGTGGCGGGCATCGACCAGCTGGGAAGAAAAACTTACCGGATTCACAAATGTTTCCAGCAAATCAGCGCCTACCGTCAGCAGAAAGTCGGCGTCTTTGATCTTGTAATCCGGAACTGCGTCTACTCCAAAGAGCATCACGTTTGCCCGTCGCAACGTATTATATGCCTGCGGCTCAAATTCCGGAAGTCGCTCTACACCGGTTTCAGAGGCAAAAGAATTTATCACCTCGCTCAGCGTTCCGCTGGTGCGACCGGAGAGGAACAAACTTTGTTTTCCGGCACCGTTGGCTTTAGTCAGTTCATTTTCAATAAGCTTAAATGCTTCATCCCAGCTAATCTGTAAATAGACACCATCTTTTTTCAGCATAGGTGTTTTCAAACGCATCGGATGATACAGGCGCATTAGAGAAGCCTGACAGCGCATACACGTAGCCCCTTTACTGCCGGGGTGTGCCTTATTTCCTTCGATCTTGATTGGGTTATAGTCAACCAGCTTAACCGAAACGCCGCAGCCACTCCCGCACTCAGTGCAAGTGGTATTACGATACATCGGCTCACCGGGTAAATAATCCGGATCGGTAGGTGCATACATTTTTGAGAGAATTTTTTCCGTGCTGTATTCCACGCCGCAGGAGGAGATTACCGCAGCACTGGAAGCCATTCCCATAAATTTCAAGAAGTCTCGTCTATCCATTACAATTCTCCAATAACATTATTTATGGCAGGTAGCACAGTCCCACTCAGCACCATTTTGTCTGTGACAGGAAACGCAAAACCCCATCTGGAAGGTGCGCACGCGTTTTACTTTCTTAACAACCGTCATGTCTCCATGGCAGCTTTCACATTCCACACCGGCGGCAATGTGACGCTTATGAGAAAAATAAACATGGTCGGGCACTTGGTGGATACGACTCCACGGAACCGGCTCTTTCTTCTCCCAGTAAGCTTTCAATTTATCGATTTCCGGTCCTTTTACAGCTGTATTTTGCTCGTGGCAGTTCATACAGATTTGTAGAGGAGGAATTCCGGCATGTTTGGATTTTTCCACATAAAGGTGACAAGTGGTGCATTCCAGCTGCTGATTCCCGGCATGGAGGTCATGGGGAAAATTGATGGGCTGCGGTTCGGGCTCTTCGAAAGTGTCCCAATAGACACCGGCGCCAACCATTGCAACCATCAGGAACACAAACAATCCCGCCAGAGCGGTCGGAATAACAAAACGCATTGTGGTCTCCTGTATCTCTATCTCTTATATCTTAGACTGTTTTTATTCAACTCTATTTTCGATTACTGCTGTTGGAATTCTTCCATACGCTTCAACAAATACATTGCAGCAGACTCCGCTTCAAACGGCTTCAATCCCTGGCTAGGCATTGCCGGGTAATTGGCATCTACTTTAATCGGATTGTAGATATATTCCTTCAGCGCTTCTACATCGCCATTGTATTTCGGTACAACATCGATATGCGGCGGTCCAACCAGCTTCACGTCAAAACGGTGACAAGCCGCACACTTTGCAGCGTAGATCTCTTCACCCAACTCAATAGAAGCCTCAACACCGCGTGATTTCTCGGAACGAGCGATCTCAATGTCAAAGGCGACCTTTTCAGCGATTTGGTCCAGCTTATAATTTTGATACAGTAGTGAATTTCCGCGAGCGGCGCTTTCGGTAACAAACGTCATTAGAAAGAAGCCAAGCAGGAAAACAAAAACACTGGTTGCCGGAGCGGTAGTCTTACTGCTCAAAATACCATAGCTTCGCAGCACGGCAAGCATCAGAAAGAAGAGCACCACTACGCCAAGCAGGTAAACGAGCTTCGATTTTGCCGGGTACGGCAGTGTCACCATAAACCAGAGAAACATCAATGCCGAAAGTATGGAAAATGCCAACGTTGTGCCGCCACCAACATTTCGAACCAGACCACGATAATCGGTCCCCATCTCCTCTTCTTTGCCGCCGTCCCAACGAAAGAAGTAGAATAAAATGGATGCGCCGGTAAACGCAAGAGACGCGAACAGAAATAGCTTAAAGCGGGCGATCATATTCCAGTCAAACGTCAATGGAATGATGGACTGAATCTGATCCCACTTTTCCGGCCACATTAATACCGTCACTGAACTCACAAAGGCAAAAATCCCCGCCGTTAGCGTGCCAGCGGAACCAAGCCCGAGAAAGGCATGCATGCCGATTGATTTGTCGCGAGTGGCAAAGCTTTTGTTAAAGACATACGCACTTATAATACCAGCGGCAATCAAAATTGTGGTAATCAGTAAATATTGGCCGATGTTTGCATAAATAACCGAACCATACATTAACTGAGAGAACGCAATCAGCATAGTTACCAGCGGCAGAATGGCGAGAACCAATCCCGCGACCAGATTATTTCCAAGCATACCCATTACCTCTTCAGAGAAGCGCGACAAAAGCGGCTTTTCTTCGAAGTGTCCCTTGGTACTGGCGGCAAGCGAAAATACAACGCTCCCAAAAAGCACACTGATATAAGGAACAAAAAGGAATGAGAGAACTATAACAATATACCTGGCGATAACAATGAAGTCTGCCCTGGGTTCGTACAGTGGAAGAAGCGACTGTACAACGTTTAACGAATCCATACTATGCAGCTCCTTATATAGTATTGAAAATTACTTTAGCAATTCTGATATGCATTGTCATATGTGTGATGGACAGCGATACAGCAATTTTTGATGGCGAATTTTTAGTGAAAGACAGGCTTTTTTTAACGCTTATTCCCTATCCCCCCGGGCAAAATAAGCTATGCACTTAACTTCCAAATCCACACTAGCTGCATAAGATAATAAAAGAAATTCTATTAAGTAAGAATTACTTTTAAAAATCTTAGGGCTAAACGTATCCTTTTGTAAAACAAACTATTTATTTCACAAGCACTGGAAAATATAACATATCAGATGTCAAATACAAGACTTTGTGAAAAAAATTTCAAGAGAATTCAACACGCATTTACCCAATCACAAACTGACCCAAAAACGATTAATATTCGTTCTAATCCTAGTATTATCGAACGTCTGTCAGTTTTCTTTAAGGGCAGCAAGCGATTCCTGAATCATCTTTTTACCGTCACCGAAAAGCATCAGCGCATTGTCAGCAGCAAAAAGTGGGTTGGGAATCCCGGCAAAGCCCGGACTTAAGCTGCGTTTGATAACGATAACCGTGCGAGCCATGTCTACATTGATAATCGGCATTCCGGCAATCGCACTCTTTGGGTCTGTTCTGGCAAGTGGATTAACCACATCGTTTGCTCCAAGTACAATTGCAACATCTACCTGTTCAATAGTTTGGTTTACAGCGTCCATTTCCAACAGCTTATCGTAGGGAATATCTGCCTCAGCCAGAAGCACATTCATGTGCCCGGGCATACGTCCGGCAACCGGGTGAATAGCAAAGTCGACATTCACTCCCCTTCCCTCCAGCAAATTGAACAGATCGCGTACTGCATGTTGAGCCTGAGCAACTGCCATCCCATAGCCGGGGACTATCGTTACCTGACGAGCCGTATCCAGCAGGATTGCCAGTTCATCAGGTGAGGTGCGCTTAATCTTGCCTTCATAAACATCATCCGCGCTGGCTGCTTCCGTCACTTCTCCAAATCCACCAAAAAGCACGTTGGTCAAAGAACGATTCATGGCCTTGCACATAATATTGGTTAGGATCAGTCCTGAGGCACCAACTAATGAACCGGCAATAATAAGAACACTGTTAGATAGCACAAACCCTGTGGCAGAAGCGGCAAGCCCGGAATAGCTGTTAAGCAGTGCCACAACAACCGGCATATCAGCTCCGCCAATCGGCAGCACCAGAATAACGCCGAGTGCACATGCCACGGCAATCATTATCCAATACATATCGGTAGCTTCAGGCTGCTGCACCACCATTACTCCCAACGCCACGCTTCCAACCAAAAAAAGGAGCTTAACAATTTGTTCGCCTGTATAGCGCACCGGCTTTTCAGTCACAAAACCTTTCAGCTTGCCAAAAGCAATTAGACTTCCCAGGAATGTAACCGATCCAATAATACCAGACGTCGCGATGGCAATTAGTGGGGTTAACTGAAGCGTTAGCTCACCACCGCGCATAAGCTCGGCACCGGCAATTAGAAAAGACGCCAGGCCACCAAAACCATTTAGCACGGCAACCAACTCCGGCATAGACGTCATTTCGATCTTTATCGCAAGCATCGCGCCGATCAGTGAACCGATCAATACGCCCACCAGGATCAAGTCAAAGCTAAGCCCGCCTTGGAGTAGCGTGGCAACTATAGCAACGAACATACCCAAAGCACCGAGTAAATTCCCGCGCACCGCCGTTCGTGGGTGTGACAGGCCTTTTAGTCCTAATATAAAGAGAACCGAGGCCACTAAATAAGACAATGCAATAAGCTGAGTAGACATGGCCTAGTCCTTTCTCTTAAACATTTCAAGCATACGGTGAGTGACCATAAAACCGCCAACCACATTAATCGTCGCAAAGATAACCGCCAGCATGCCAAGAATACTGGTGAGTGGATAACCAAGCACCATCGTGCTGGAAAGAGATCCTTCAACGCTTAGCCCTGCAGACAGAAGCGCTCCCACGATGGTAATACCAGAGATCGCATTCGATCCTGACATCAGCGGCGTGTGCAGCGTAGATGGCACTTTAGTAATCAGCTCGAACCCTAGAAATATAGCGAGCACAAATACGGTTAAAGCAGCTAAAAATTCCATATTTACAATCCTGCTTTTATCACTGGTATAGTCGTTTAATCAGCTTATTGACAGCGCGGTTTTCACACGCTCGTTTACAATCTTTCCATCCTGAGTAATAAGAGAATCACGAATAATTTCATCTTCCATATCAATAGTTAATTGCCCCTCTTTCACGAACAGCCCCATCAGGTTGGTCAAATTCTTCGAATAGGCCTGACTGGCATGGTAGGCAACGCGCGACGGAAGGTTGGTTGTTCCAACGATTGTAACGCCGTGTTTCTCAACAACCTTATCTGCTTCGGTGAGCTCACAGTTTCCTCCGCGCTCCGCAGCAAGGTCGATAATAACCGATCGTGGTGGCATTGCTTCCACCATTGCCGCAGTAACCAGGATCGGAGCCTTTTTGCCGGGAATCGCGGCGGTTGTAATCACCACGTCCGTCTCGGATAAAATGCCGGTCATAAACTCACGCTGCTTGCGATAGAACTCTTCATCCATTTCCTTGGCGTAGCCACCCTTGTCTTCTGCGGCATCGGCCTCCAGCTCCATCTCTGCAAAGCGAGCACCCAGGCTCTCTACCTGCTCTTTTACTGCCGGACGCACGTCGTACGCCGTAACTACGGCACCCAGCCTTCTGGCAGTTGCAATCGCCTGCAGCCCTGCAACTCCGGCACCGAGAATAAATACCTTCGCCGGAACGAGCGTGCCGGCAGCGGTCATCATCATCGGAAACAGCTTGGGCAGATAGTCTGCTGCCATCAAAACAGATTTATAGCCGGCCAGATTGGCCATCGAAGACAGCGCATCCATACTTTGTGCTCTGGTTATGCGCGGAATCAGCTCCATGGCCATTGCCGAGACGCCGGCTTTAGCCAATGCCTCAATTTCTTTCTTAGCCGTAAGCGGCTCACTAAACCCTATTTGCAGCTGCCCCTTTTTCGCGGAGGCTAAGTCGGATGTTCCAAGATCGGGATTCGCTCCCAGCCCACGCACTTGAAGCAACACATCGGCTTTCTGCAAAATATCTTTGCGTGCTGAAACGATGGATGCGCCTACCGCTTCATACGTTGAATCGGGGAATCCCGCCTCGGCTCCGGCACCACTTTCAACCAGAACCTCAACACCTGATTTTTTCAACGTTGTTACACCGGCGGGAATCAGCGCGACGCGCTTTTCACCCGGAAACGTTTCCTTCACAACACCTGCTATCATAGCAAAATCTCCACGTTTGAGATCGAGGATAAAATTTGTCTGGAAATTGATTGGGGAGTCTTAGTCTTGTGGCAATGAATGAGCCGAAAGAAGCAGCAGAAGCTAGTTAAAAAACCGCAATTGTGCATACGTATTGCCACCGGCAAAAGAGTTGATCAAAATTCTATTAAGTGAGGCTAAAGCGATTAAAGCATATTCATTCTAAAAATCTAGCTAATCATGCGGACTTATCAAACAAGAAGGTGTAAAAAAATACAACAATTTTTTGCCGTGCCGCAGGAACAACCCGGCCTGGGATATGAATTGCATAATAAAGATTTTTTTATGTACCAAAACACAAGATACCAGAGCACCAGCTAAAAGACATAATTCACCGTAATCCGCAGAAAGCTCTACACTCTACACATCATGCATAATCTCAACTCAGCACAGAGGTAAGGCTTTACCCCGAGGCAGACATAACAAAAAAAGCCCGCATTGCGGGCTTTAGTCGTTTTTTACAAAAATTTTATTCAGGCCTGAGAAAATAGCCGGACCTCACATATCGCGCATCATAATCATCATTCAAGTTTCATCCTGCAAATCGATTATGGTTCATCCGTTTCATCAATTTTACTTATTCAGAAAATCAATTGGCGGTGTAGAACATCCACCCCCATGCATTTTCTCAACCTGCTCTTCAGCATGATAAGAACTACGCACCAGCGGTCCGGACTCAACATGACGAATGCCGAATGCCTCTCCGAGCTCCTTGTATTCTGCAAACTCATCGGGATGCACAAAGCGCTCAACCGGCAGATGTCGTTTGGTTGGCTGTAGATACTGACCAATGGTGAAGATATCAAGATTGATCTTAACCAGATCTTTCATCAGTTCCAGCACTTCTTCGCGTGTTTCACCGATGCCGACCATGATACCGGCCTTGGTAACCATGCCCTGCTTTTTGGACTCGTCTAATACCCAAAGTGAGCGATCGTATTTGGCCTGCGGTCGTACACGGCGATATAAACGCGGTACCGTTTCAATATTGTGAGCCAAAATTTCCGGAGCCGCATCAATTACGTTCTGCAATGGTTGCATTACGCCCTTAAAATCCGGAATAAGTACTTCTACAGAGGTATCCGGATTTAATCTGCGTATCTCGCGAATGGTCTCGGCCCATACTTCCGATCCCTGATCAGGCAACTCATCGCGGTTCACAGACGTGATAACCACATGATTTAAGCCCATCTTCTGCACAGCAATACCGACACGCTTTGGTTCATCGCGATCGTATACCGGCGGACGACCGGTTTTTATGGCACAAAAACCGCAGGAACGCGTACAGGTATCACCCAGAATCATTAATGTGGCAGTCCCTTTGCCCCAGCACTCACTCATATTCGGGCAGCGAGCTTCCTGGCAAACGGTGTGCAGATTATTACTTTTTACGATGTCCATCAGGTCGCGATAATTGTCGTTGACCTGTAGGCGAATCTTCAGCCAATCCGGACGTGTTCGTTTTTTGCTCATCTATCTATATCCTTGCGGTGAAAGTCATTTTTTACAGCCAGCTTTCATCAAATGTATGTAGGTAGTGCACGACTCGCTGTATGAACTTGTCGCCCAATTCGCCGTCCACAATGCGGTGATCATAAGACAGAGTTAAAAATCCAATGGAGCGAATTCCAATGTGATCGCCCATCTCGGTCTCGATAACTACCGGGCGCTTCTTAATTGCCGCAACTCCCAGAATAGCAACATTCGGCTGATTGATAATCGGAAAGCCAATTACGTTGCCAAACACACCATAATTAGTGACCGTAAATGTCGCTCCCTGAATTTCTTCAAGAACCAGTTTTTTGTCACGGGCTTTAATAGCGAGATCATACGCGTTTTTCGCGATTCCGGTAAAGTTTAGTTCACCGGCATTCTTAATCGTCGGAACCAATAGCCCGCGCTCGGTTGCAACAGCCATTCCGAGATTAACGTCATGACGACGAATAACGGTATGTCCTTCAACTGAGCTGTTGATGTCGGGAAAGTCGCGAATCGCTTTCGTTACGCAGAATAAAATAAATGGATTGATCGTCAACTTCATTCCGGCACGTGCACGGAAGGGCTCACGATGCTTTTTAACCAGATTCACAATATTGGTAAAATCTACTTCGGCAACGCCATAAACGTGCGGCGACGTATTTTTACTCATCACCATGTGGTCAGCAATCTTCTTGCGAATGTTATCCATCGGATAGACATCAACATTCTGACTGGCATAGCGAGCAGCAATTTCTTCCGGTGCAGCAGCAGATATTGTTGGCTTCGGTGCGGAAGCAGCAGGTGCACTCATTGGTGCAGCAGGTGCCGGAGCCACTGCAGGTGCGCCACTTTCAATAAACTTCAGGATGTCTTTTTTGGTAACGCGTCCATCAACACCGGTTCCCGGAAGGGTTTCCAATGTCGCCATTGAAACACCTTCGGTCCTGGCAATACTTAGAACAAGCGGTGAATAAAAGCGTCCACCTTTTTGTCTTTGTAGCGCGCCTCCATTAGATGCAGCAATCGGAGCAGGAACACCGGGAGGCTGCATAGCCGGTGCTGCTGTCGGTGCGGCAACCGGAGCAGGTGCGGAGGCTGCTGGTGCCGAAGTAGCAGCGGCAGGCGCATCTCCACTGGCAATGCGAGCGATAACGTTACCCACACCAACCGTATCATTTTCACTGGCCAATAGCTCGGTAATTGTACCAGCGTATGGACTTGGAATTTCAGAATCTACTTTGTCAGTAGAGATTTCCAACAGCGTCTCATCTTTCTCTACAGAATCACCAACACTTTTAAGCCACTTCACGATTGTGCCTTCAGTGATGCTTTCACCGAGCTTGGGCATTTCTACATCGTATGCTGCGTTTGTTGTTGCAGCCGCAGGAGCAGGCGCACTTGCAGCTACCGGAGCAGGCGCAGATGCAGCTGGTGCCGGAGTAGCAGCTGCTGCCGGTTTTTCAGCGGCGGCACTGTCATCACCAGCTGAGTCTATGACTGCAATAATACTATCGACTGAAACGGTGTCGTTCTCGCCGAACTTATGTTCTACAATAACACCGTCATAGGGACTTGGAATTTCGGAGTCAACTTTATCCGTTGAAATTTCCAGTAGCGTCTCATCTTTCTTGACGTGGTCGCCCGGCTGTTTCCACCATTTCACAATGGTACCTTCCGTAATGCTTTCACCGAGTTTGGGCATCAATACGTCAATTTTCATACGTCTGTCTCCTAATCAATCGCTAATATTTGCGGTCTCAATAATTTTCTATCCGTTATGAGGTGCTGCTAACCGGCTTTCATTCGAAACGGCAGAAACTGCCACCGCTCCATCAATCAAAATTTGCCCGTTTTCCTCACGCCAATCGGCGTAAATTGTATCGCTGAAGGTAAAGATTTTTTGAAAGGATTGCAAAACAATCTTCCCGACTTCTGCCATATCCTGCTTTTCCTTTAGCAGCTGTTCCAGAGATGTTACGCCTTTATGGAAAATACCACAGGGTATAATTCCATCAAAATGGGCAAGCTGCGGGTTTACGTTAAGAGCAAACCCATGCATTGTTACCCATCTCGCGATGCGTACGCCCAACGCCATCAGCTTCTCATCCTTGACCCATACTCCGGTAAATTCTGCTTCTCTGCGTCCTTCAATATCGTAATAGTCCAGCACGTCCAGAATTACAGCTTCGAGCGTTCGCATATACCAGGAAATGCTTTTTTTATGTTGCTTCAGGTCAAAAATCGGATACCCCACCAGTTGTCCGGGACCGTGATACGTTACGTCTCCACCACGATCTACCAGCACAACGTCAATATGTTCATCCGAAAGCTGCTGTTGACTGGCAATCACGTGATTCTCTGAACCGTTCTTGCCAATGGTATAAACCGGTTGATGTTCAACAAATAGTAAGGTATCTGGAATTTTCTGTTCAATACGTTGACGCTGCAGCCTCTTTTGCAGATCCCAAACGTTCTGATAGGAAGGTTGATTTCCCAAATGAACAAATCGCAGCGTTTTATTTGTCGTTTCGATTATATCCTGCCAATCGTAACCTGCTATAACATATTTTAGCATCGCACACTATGTGCGATGCTAATTTTGAATTTTTCTATAAATGAATCGGCTCGCCGATAGCTACGTGAGTTGCTTCCATAATCATCTCACTTAGCGTTGGATGCGGATGCACGGTATTGAGCACTTCCATAAACGTTGCCTCAACAGACTTTGCAAGCGTTACTTCGGTAATCAGTTCCGTTGCCTCTGGCCCAATAATATGAGCTCCCAGCAGTTCACCATATTTCTTATCATAAATTATCTTTACAAACCCGGTGGTCTCGCCCATGCCCTGCGCCTTACCATTTACGCGAACAGGGAACTTACCGACCTGAATATCGTAGCCTTGTTCTTTGGCTTTTTTCTCGGTAAGTCCAACAGAAGCAACTTGCGGAATACAATACGTACACCCCGGGATGGTTCCATAGTCTACCGGCACCACTTTGTGTCCACACAGATGGTCGACTGCATTAAGCGCTTCACGCGAGGCAACATGTGCCAACCACGGCGGGCCAACGATATCGCCAATGGCATAAACGCCCGGCACGTTGGTCTGATAATTTTCATTAACATTGATATAACCGCGATCCATTTCAATACCCAGTTCTTCAATACCGAGGTCTTCGATATTTCCCTGAACGCCGATTGCCATGAGCGCCTTTTCAGCAGTGATAACTTCAGACTTACCGTCTTTGCCGGAAATCGTCAGCTTCACCTGCGTCTTGGTTTTTTCAAGCTTTTCGACTTTGGTTTCGGTATGAAACTTAATCCCCTGCCCTTTAAAGGCCTTCTCAAGTTCTTTGGAAACCTCTTCATCCTCAATAGGCAAAAGGTGCGGCATCATTTCAATAATCGTAACGTCACTACCGAGGGCATTAAAGAAATATGCAAACTCGACACCGATCGCACCGGCACCAACAACAACGATAGACTTCGGCAGCTTTTCCACAACCATTGCTTCGCGATAGCTAAGTACCTGCTTACCATCTACTTCCATTCCGGGAATTTGACGGGCACGTGCACCGGTTGCAACGATCACATTGGTTGCGGTAACTTTTTGAGTTTTACCATCTGCAGCCTTTACCTCAACGGTATTGCGATCGAGCAGTTTGCCGTGTCCGGATAAAACTTCAATCTTATTTTTCTTCATCAAAAAGGTAACGCCTTTGGACATGCGTCCGGCGACATCGCGACTTCGTTTAATCACTTTTTCAAAGTCTACCTTAGGAGCAGCGACCTTTACACCATAAGCATCGGCATGGCTTATCAATTCGAAGACTTCCGCACTTCTAAGTAGCGCTTTAGTAGGGATACATCCCCAGTTCAAACAAATACCGCCGAGTTCGGCACGTTCAATAATTGCGGTTTTTTTGCCATGCTGGGCAGCGCGAATAGCTGCAACATATCCACCAGGACCGGATCCAATAACTACTACGTCAAACTGCATATTGAGGTCTCCACGTATGGGTTTATTTATAAATAGTCATATATATAGTCGGCAAAATTATCCAAAAAATAATTTACGGAATCACAGATTAGATGCAAGTGAATAAAAGAATGTTGCAGAGAGAAAAACGTTATATACCGGAGCCGAGCAGGCTATCAATAGAGAGCGCCAACATAACCAAAAGCATGTAGATATTGATACCCATGAATGCACCGCGAAACGAGAAGTCGTTTAGCGCACCGGTCAACAAATTTCGGCTGTTCCAAAGTAGCCATGCTGCAGACGCCAACAGCGCCAAATATAGCAAGATGGAAGAACTGACAGCCAATATCGGGATCATCATACAGGAGATAACCGTGAGTATTGTCCAGTAGTAGGTGCTTCGAGCCAGTTCACGATTTGTCATGAAGCTGGTTAGTGCGGGAAAGCCTGCACGCTCGTAGTCTTTGCCGTAGGTGAACAGTAGCAACCAAAAATGTGGGATCTGCCAAATAAAGAAAAACATGGCGAGTGCCAGAAGTTCAGGCTCGAGCAATGAGCCACCTGCAGCAGCCCAACCGATGGCCGGAGGAATTGCACCAATAAGTGAGCCGGGAATAACCGCGCGCGGAGAATAGCGTTTCAATGGCGTATAGATGCCATTATACCACATCACGTTAAACAAGCCGAGCGTTAGCGTTATGATTCCATGGGGTCCGACAGCCAGAACCAAAGACCCTGCAGCAAGCAAACCCAGTGCAGAGGTTAATGCTTCAGCAGCACTCATTCTTCCTGAAGGAATGGGACGCAAACGCGTACGCTGCATTTGAGCATCGAGGTGTCGTTCCTGATATTGATTGAGTGCGGCAGAGCCGCAGGAGAGTAGGAATGTGCCGAGGACGGGCAAAATCATGTCCAAAGCAAAACTACCGGCTGCCATGATGTAGCCCACAACAGTGGACATGGCAACCAGTTGAGAAATGCGTATTTTGCTGAGTTCTACAACCAGCTTGGCGCGTGATGTCATATTCGCAGCAATGGAACCATACATAGTCTGATGCCTCTTAGGACGTGTTTGTCCTACATGGACTCGTTGGTTTCAGGTATTTCGATGGCAGCGGTAGATTCATCGGCTTTTGCATTTGCATTATACCACGCATCGAATTCAGCACGCTCCATAGCTACCACAGCCGTATACATATAGGCATGATCCAGACCGCAATATTCGGTGCAAAACACCTGATACTGACCTGCAGCCGGTGCCGTGAACCACATGCGGTTCTTGCCGTCCGGCACACAATCTTTTTTCACACGGAATTCAGGAATATAGAAGCTATGCAGCACGTCGACAGATTCCATTTTACAATCGATGGGCTGATCTACCGGCACATACATTGTATCACTGGTAGCGCCGTTGGGATAGGTAAAATTCCACCCCCACATTCTTGCGGTAACTTCAACTTCCATTGCGTCATCCGGAATGCTCTCCATGTGATTGTAACCACTATAGCCAGCCCAAAACATCGTCATGACCAGCAGCGTCGGTCCGACTGTCCAGATCACCTCAAGCATCACATTTCCGTGAATGTCGGTTCCCTTTTCATTGCGAGTATGATGATAACGAAATACGAAGTAGAGCATTGTTGCCGTAACACCAATCATCAATGCAATTGAAACATACATCACATATAGGAATGCCGAATCTACTTCAGCAACAAAATTTCCCGAGATCATATCAACCTCTTCTTATTAAGAAGGCCCAGAGGCCAGATTTTCAACGTTTATGAACTTCGCTATGGGCGGAATCCAATATCAATAAATGTCAGCGTTATAAAAATCGCAAACGTAATAAAGCAAACTAAAATCATGCCCTTAAACAAAATCGATTCGTATTTCAAGTGCATGAAGTACCATAAAACAAGTGCAGACTTAATTGTGGCAATTCCCATTGCTACCGGCACTGTCCAGACGCCAAGGTGAACGACAGCAGCCATAATTGTAATGCCGGTCAGTCCAACCAGCGTCAACCACACCAGCCAATACAGGCCATAGCCTGGCCCGTGGTGCTCGTGTGCATGTGTATCGTTGTGACTCATTTCATTCTCCGTTTTCAGTAAAGCTGCCACTTTTGCAGCAGCATTCTCATCATTTCTTTATCTGTATTCTCTTATGTGATGAGATAGAACAGCGGAAACAGGAAGATCCAGATAACATCTACAATGTGCCAGTAGAGGCCTGAATTTTCCAGCTTAATTTCGTTTCGCGGATCCATAGTCTCGGGCGTTGGCTCATAATAGACATTTACCTCGACGCGCTCTACTTTGCCTTCAAGATCAGACACTTTGCCAATCTCATTACCGTTTTCGGAAACGACCGAAAGGTGAGATTTGCCGCGTAGCCCTTCAAGGATATTGTAGTCGATAACCTCGGTGTTCTTTGGCTTTCGTGCAATAAAATAAAGCACTGTGCCCAGAACAGCCATCCCGATAATAACGTGAACACCGTGCAAACCGGTCATCGCATAATAGAGATTATAGAAAACAACCTCGCCTAAGCTAAAGGTATCCATCAATTCAGAGCCCGGATAAATTCCGAGGTGAATTTTATGTCCCCATTCGAAGTATTTTACAACGAGAAAGATAAACGCGCAGGCGATAGTAACGGCAAGAAGCCAGATGCTGAGCTTGCGGTTGCCTTTCTGCAACGCGGTGATAGACATAGCCACGGTAAGACTACTCGTCAATAGAACCAGCGTATTGAAGCCGCCAAGCACCGGATTGAGTCCGGCGGCAGCGGTATGAAAATCGTCAGGATACATCGAACGGTAAACCGCATAGAGCAGAAACAGTCCGCCGAACAATAAGATTTCAGTAAACAGGAACAACCACATGGCGATCTTGGCACCCTCAAAGTCACTCGGGTGCTTATGGACAACTACGCCATGACCGTGGTCTGTATGTGCATGACTAGCCATTTACACTTCCTCCGGATTGTGATCGTATGGTCCACCGGTAACTGTCGGAATAACTTCAAAGTTTTCCAGTGGCGGCGGAGAAGGAACACTCCACTCAAGTGTCGTAGAACCCCAGGGATTGTCTCCGGATGGTTCACCATTTCTCATACCATTTATCAGGTTTATTAACATGGCAACGATGCCGGCAATTAAAATCCATGATCCCACCGTTGCGAATGTATGTCCACTGGCAAATTCATTGGTAAAGTCGTAATAACGACGCGGCATGCCTTGATAACCCAGGAAGAACATGGTGAAATACAGCATGTTGAAGCCGATCATCATCGTAGCCCAAGACACATTAGCAATCATTTTGTTATACATTTTGCCAAACATCTTCGGGAACCAGTAGTGAATACCGGCAAACATTCCCATCATTGTTCCACCGAACATCACATAGTGGAAGTGCCCCACAACGAAATACGTATCGTGCAGGTGGATGTCCACGTTCAGCACACCGAGCACCAATCCGGTAAATCCACCAATTGAAAACAGGAAGATAAATCCGAGTGCATACAAAAATGGTGGTTCAATGCGGATAGAACCTTTATAGAGCGTGGCAATCCAGTTAAACACTTTGATAGCGGTTGGAATACCGACAATAAAGGTGATTAACGAGAAAACAATATTAGCCGTGTAACTCTGACCACTGGTAAACATATGGTGTCCCCACACCAGCGAGCCCGCGAGTGCAATACCAACGCTGGAATAAACGATTAGCTTATAGCCAAAGATCGTGCGTCGTGCGAATGCGGGAAGAACATCAGAGATAATACCCATCGCCGGGAGAATCATAATATAAACAGCGGGGTGCGAATAAATCCAAAATAAGTGCTGGTAGAGAATGGGGTCGCCTCCCATCGTGGGATCGAACACTCCGATTCCAACAATACGCTCAACAAAAACCAGCAACATGGTAATACCAAGAATCGGCGTGGCCAGAACCTGAATCCAACCCGTTGCATAAAGCCCCCAGCAAAACAGCGGCATTTGAAAGAATCCCATGCCCGGTGCCCGCATTTGGTGCATTGTAGTAACAAAGTTCATTCCGGTTAAAATAGAAGAAAACCCGAGAACAAATACCCCAAAGACAGCAAGTGGCACGTTTGTAGTCGTCCTCACACTGTAAGGCGCATAAAACGTCCATCCACCGTCAGGCAGTCCGCCGGCGGTAAAAAGTGACATAAATACGATAACCGCGCCGATCATGTATAACCACCATGAAAGCAGGTTCAGGCGTGGAAAAGCTACATCCAGCGCACCGAGTTGCAATGGCATGATAAAGTTACCAAGCGTGGCGGGAATACCGGGAACCACAACGAGAAAAACCATAATCACACCATGCAGGGTGAATAAGGCGTTGTAGGTTTCAGCGGAAACAATGGTTGGGCCCTGCGAAAGCTGCTCGATTCGCATAAAAAAGGCTAACGTTACTCCAATCATGAAGAACGTGAGAAGTGATGCCAGATAAAGCAAACCAATACGCTTGTGATCCGTCGACAAAATCCAACCTAAAAGGCCGGTATGTTTGCCGCGGTATTCAAGATAATTCGGCTCTTGCTTTTTCGCATCGGTAATAGCATGACTTGCCATATGCACTACCCCATTTATGGTTTAATTTTTACAGACGTTTTTCTTAAATACAAGACAAATGCCAGTAATGTTAAGAGAATGCCGATGCCGGATATTCTAGTGACGTTAAATACATAGGATCGACCTTCCGGATCATAACTGAAACAAAACTTAATCACTTTTGCAATACTTGGTCCGGTGCGATTCTCAGCAGCTTCAATTAGCGCGAGCTTTAAATCGAAGGGGTTGTAACTAATCCCATATAAATAGCGTGCAATTTTTCCTTCATCAGAAAGCGTCATTACCGCCGCACCATGAGCAAAATCATCACCGGTGCGCTTAAAACCAAATCCTACCGAATTGGTTATCGCTGCAATTGCAGCACTATCCCCTGTTAACCAATGCCATTGACTCGCCGGAAATTCTTTTTGAAGTTGAGCGAGGTGATTGCTCTTTTTCTGCTTGGCAAGCGTTGACTTATCATCTTCGTTAATACTTATGGTGATAATCTTATAGTCTTTACCCGGCTCCCGGTCTACCTGATCAATCACCTTCAAAAGCCCGTTCAGCAGCGGAGTACAAATTCCGGGGCAGCTGTAGTAGACAAATGCTAAAAGAACCGGTTTGTCTATCAGTTCTCCAATCAAAACAGAATCACCGTTCTCATCGAAAAAAACTACAGACTTGTCGATCTTTTCACCGAGACGCTCATCAATACCAGGCACGTTCTCCTCTGCTAAAACAGCGCTGCCGCAAAGGACAAAAGCGGACAAAAGAACGCTGCACAAAGAGCGCCTGAGAAACAAAAAATTGATCGTTTTGATAGCAATACCCGTCATGTGTTGATCGCAGGTGAAATTATAAAAGTGGTGCCAAAATAACAAATGGTAAATAAAAATCAGCTACCCACCAGATTAATGGCGCTTTAAGCACAAATTATAACAGAACAAGCTCTATTGTGAACATATTCACATTGCATAATTTATGCTTTGTGAGTGGATCACACAAGACAAAAATTATTTACGAAGGAAATAAAAACGGGAAAAAATCCAAACGGCGATTGCAACACCTGCGGCATCAGCCAAAGCATCGAGTGGATCAGCAAAACGGCCCGGAACAAAGTATTGATGCACCTCATCGCTTATCCCATACAATGAACCGGTTATAAAGGTAAACCTGCCCCACTTTTCACGCAAAACAGGATAGCGATCCTGAAAATAAAATGCCCGGGCAATCAACCAGCCGAAAACGGCGTAGGCAATAAGATGAGAGTATTTATCTGAAAAGCGAATCCCGAAGTCCGGCCCCTGAATATCCGGCATATCAGAAAGCATGTAAATGGCAACCGCTGTAAGTATAGCGGGGAGCTGATATCGCACAAAATGAAGCATCTCTTATTTTTCTTTCTTGTCGTCAGAGCGTCGTTTATCTGTCATTAACGTATCGGCATGGCGAAGTGCCTTCTTACCAAAGCGATTTTGCAGGGAATCACGGATTTTCTCCAGCTCTTCCTTTCGCTCATCACCGCCAAAGAGAGATAATTGTCCCACGTCGCTGCCTACCAACTGCGTTACCCCGACGCCAATCAGGCGAACTGCCTTGGTTTTTGCTGTAAATTGGACATACAGCTCTTTACTAACCGCAAAGATATCGTCGGTCAGATGGATTCCTTCCCGCACCGTTTTATTGCGGGTAAAAGTCGTAAAGTCATCAAAGCGTAGCTTTAACTGAACCGTTTTGCCACGAAATCCATACTTGCGCAGACGTGATGCAACCTTCTCAGACAAGTGCAGCAACGTCGAAACAATTAACTCTTCATCACGCTGGTCGACGCCAAAGGTTGTTTCATGACTGACAGATTTTATCGGATCGCCCTTATGCACTTCACGCGTATCGATGCCACGAGCCATGCGAAACAGATGTGGTCCCATCTTGCCAAAGCGCTGGGTCAACAACTCCTCAGGAAATTCACGAAGTTCTTTGACGGTATTCAGGTTCATCTTTTCGAGTGATGCAAACGTCTTTTTGCCGACTCCCCATAACTTGCTCAGCGCCAGTGGATCGAGAAACTCCTGCACCTTTCCCGGTTCAACAATTGTGAGTCCATCCGGTTTTTCAAAATCGGACGCAATTTTTGCCACACTTTTTGATGGCGCCATTCCGACTGAGGCCCGCAAACCGGTGTCCTGATAAATACGATCCTTTATGGCCATACCCATCGTTTCTACATCTCCATAGAAATGCAGGCTTCCGGTAAGATCGAGAAAGGCCTCATCGACACTGACGACCTGAATTTGCGGGGTAAAGTCTTCAAGAATTTTAAAAACTTGTTTGGAATAATGAGAGTAGGTGTTGTGTTGAGGCTTAATGTACACGCCGTGCGGACAAAGCTTCCATGCCCTCGCAATTGGCATTGCAGAATGCACACCAAAAACGCGAGCTTCGTAAGAGGCAGTTGAGACAACACCTCTCCCCTTCCCTTTTGAAGGGGAAGCTCCAATTATCAGAGGTTTTCCAGCAAGCTCGGGGTTTAACAGCACCTCAACCGAGGCAAAAAAAGCATCCATGTCTACATGCGCAATAATGCGCTTCCATGAAGAAGAGGTCATCGAAAGGCGATTCCCACCAGAATCAACGCGCTGATCATGCCAGCGAATACAAGGTTGCGCTTGCGATTATCTTCAGACATCACACCCTTTCTGGCTGCAATACCGGTTTCCTGGCCACTACGCAGGTTCACGTTGGGGATTGCTAAATCGCCGGCAATTTTAATTTGAGCCGGTACTGCTCCATCGAAAGCATAAATAAAAGCAGACTCAAACTTCCCCGTAACACCAGACTTACTATCTGTACGGATCAGGTTGAAGCGCGCGTTGTGCTCATTTGCATAAATCATTTGCGGCGCCAAAGCACCATCTTTAAAGAGGAATGCCGTGGAGTCGGTATTGCTGAGCACAATTTCATCTGTTAGCGTATCTCCCAACATAAAGTAAACGTCGAGGTAATTTTTAGATGCATTGCGTGCATCACTTTCTTCAGCCAGAAGTATATGCAAAACATGCTGGGTTCCCTGACGAAGCTGCGGATAGAAAAAATATTTTGTTCCGCTCTCGCTCTGCAGGTTCAAGGTCGTATCATAAACGATTTCTACATTGTTATAGAGCAGGGCATTGTGTGCATAGTAAGTTTGAGCGACTTCTGTTCCCACGCTTAGATTTATTGCGCCAAAGTGAGTCGTTTCATCTGATTCCTGAGCGAGTGCATTTGAGGTTAACGCCCAACCAAGCAGAGCAACTAAAGCGAGATATTTCATACCATTTCCTTTATCGGATTAGCGTCCGTTTCCTGCTCCCAGAGCTTCAATGCGGGTCTGGACTTCCCTGTCATCTTTACTTGCATTCTTAATATAAACCGAAAAATAGTCAATTGCTTCTTTTGGCTGTTTTTTTGCTTCGGCAATGAACCCCAGGTAGCGATAGGCAATCCAGGTATTCTCCTGAATTTTCAGAGCTTGTTTCAGCAAAATTTCTGCTTCTTCAAGATTCTGGTTCTTATACAGTAAAATGCCTTTTTCGGCGATGAGTTCCGCATTAGCGGGATTTAGACTTAATCCGACTGCAATTTGCTCCAGGGCAATATCATTCTTTTCGACATGTTGAAAATAGCGTGAACGATACAGAAATATTTCCGGATCACCGGGGATTAGCTTCTGAGCGCGATTTAATGCCGTTACTGCCTCATTCTGCAGATCTAAGTAGAACAATGCCTTCCCGAGAGATTTCCAACCCTCGCCATCATTAAATTTCAGATTACAATAATACTCGAGCTCTGCGCGGGCAGCGGCATAGTTCTTTAACTTAAGAAAGGACACGCCACGGAGTTTGTATGCAATAGGTGCATGCGGGGAACGAAAATCACGAAAATAAGCAGCCAGTCCGTCGAGGACTTTTCGATACTGTTTATCGCGAAAGTAGCTATCGACTAATGCAATTCGCAGTTCAGCTGAATCGGGATAGGCCGCCGTGGCCTTTCGCAGGTAGACTATGGCTTCCTGATAACGATCACTATTTTGATAAAGCCCGCCAAGCGCCGCCCAAACTTTTGGAGAATGGCTTTTGATGTCCAGGCTACGCTTATAGCTGGCAATTGCCGAATCTGGTTGTCGAAGACGGGTCAGCACCCATCCTTTGGACTGATGAAAAGCCGCAAAGTCTCTGCGATGCGCTATGGCTGAATCGAGCTGTGTATTTGCGGCCGACATATCACCGGCTTCAATCGACTGTGCAGCAGCGAGATAAAAAGCCATTGCCTGACCGGGTTTCGAATTGGCCTGAGGCGCTTTCGACGAGGATGAACAACATGTAAATGAGAGGCAGGTTAGAACGAAACCGACTGTTATGTAAAGCCTGGTTACGAATATAAGTTGCATTGTTATCGCGATCTATTTCAATTAGCCGCTTTAATACGCGGGAGTTAAGTGGGGACTTTTATTACGTAAAGCCAGAATACGAATCTACAAAAATTTAGTATTAAAGTCTACAAGTCAGGTAACAGATACTCTTGTAACGCGTGTTAATCAAAGTCCTGTTATTTGCAGCAGACGCTCGACGCTTTTTTGTGTCTCTCCGCTGCGCTGCAACCCGGGGAACTGGGTAGCTTTCTGAAGATCCCGGGCCAAATCCAGCTTACTTTGTTCAACCGAAAAATAAAGATTTTGATCCATTAATCTTTTAGCGAGGTATATCTGCTCGGTCTGGCCTGGTGTTGGAATTAATAGCGCCTTGCGACCAAGCTCTGCGAGCTCCATAAGCGTCGTATATCCCGGGCGCGAAACGATAATTTTCGCTCGATTCAACAACGCATTCATGTTCTCACGAGGCAGATGATTATAAACCGTTAGGTAAGAGTCTTCACTCAGCAGCTGTTCTTCTTCGCTTTTACCAAGCAGAACCACTTTTTTTCCGGGAATAGAACGAATATCGGCCAGGACTTTTTCTTCCAAAAACGTTCGCTGTGGTTCCGGCCCGGAGATCGAAACCAGCACGTCTATATCTTCAGAGAGGTTGTTTTTATTAACGCTCGCCAACCAACCGATGTGGCTATAGCGATCGCTCTGCTTGCTCGGGATCTCGCTGAGAGCACCACTGATTAGGCCTTCACCAGCTTTTTCGATATCTGGTACAAATATTTTTTGATAGAAGCGATGCGGCAGACGGTTTACCCAACCGACGGTTCGGCGCAGGAGTGTCATGCTTCTCGGCATGGCAAAATATAGCTGATGGCTAATAAAATAACTGGGTACTAATTTGGAGTGCGCGCCATAACAATTGTCGCTGATTATGCAGTCGATTGCCCGCGTAAATACAACCTGATGAGTTAGCTCTTTTTCCAGCATAACTGCCCAGAGAACTCCGGGAGCCTGCAACAGAAGACGGGGCCACAATAGCTTGCTTTTGCTGTACGTAATTCCATAATCCGGGGTGACTACAAATGAGGCATCGGGCATTTCCTGTCTAAAGAATGCCATTGCTCTGCCACTACTTCCAATCACCAGGCGATGTCCACGCTGCTGAAGAGCCTTCATAACAGGCAAACTACGTGTCGCATGACCGAGCCCCATATTGAGCACGGCAAAATAAATAGTTTTAGGTGGACTTTGTGGCAATATCATGGATCCATTTTGCTGCAACTTCGGAGATTTTAGATAAAACTTCCGGGTAGCTTACGCCCTGTCGCACCAGCACTTTAAAGGAGTGATTACCGCCCTCAACCCAATGCAGCTTATGCCGATCGCGAAGTCTGGTGAGCGTTTGAGTAAGCAAGTCCATTCGCGCAAACGGATCTCGCGTACCTTGTATAAACAGCATCTGCTGCCTCATGGTATATAAATAGTCGTCGCGAATGCGATCGAATTTGCCGGGAGGGTGTAGCGGATACCCAAAGAAAATGAGACCTTGTAAATCGGAGACGTCATTTGCAATCATTGTTGCAATTCGGCCTCCCATAGATTTGCCACCGAGAAATAGTGCGCTGTATTTTAAATTTTCAGCAGCCCAATCGGCAACGGCTTTCCACGCCTCCATAAGGATTTTCGTACTATTAGGGGCTTTTCGGCCAGCTTGTTTGTATGGAAAATTGAATCGTAATACGCTGACGCCGTTTTCTTCCAGATGGCGTGCAGTCGTTTCAAGAAATGGCGCGTCCATAGCGTTTCCAGCGCCATGTGCCAGAATCAGCAGCGGTTTTCCGGGGCCATCATTTTGCGGCAGCAATAACCCAACCTCTCGTCCCTCGTCCAGCTTTAGCGTCCGTTCAGACATATAATCCTCCATAGTAGCGTTGCGCAAGCGGGCTCTGATAGTATTTAGCAAAACGATAGCAATCGTCCTTTGATGACGATCACTGAAGCCTATAAAGGCAGAACGCCGTCGGAAAAGAATCCGACGGCGTTCTTAAGATCGTGCATAAGCCTGTAGCTAAAGGCTATTTTTTATCTTCAGCAGGTGCTTCATCTTTGGCGGGTGCTTCTTCGGCAGCCGGCTCTTCAGCGGGTTTTTCTTCCGCAGCCGGTGCTTCTTCAGCAGGCGCTTCATCAGTAGCTGGCGCTTCTTCTTTGGCTGGTGCTTCGTCCGCAGCCGGTGCCTCTTCAGCGGCCTCGTCTTTTTTCTTACGAGATGCTTTCTTAGGCTTTCCTTCTGCCGGAGCTTCTTCAAGCTCAGGAACTTCTTCCACCATATCTTTCAGGGTTGCCGGAGTAAGAGCGTGTTCTGCCATGTAGGAGTCCACAACGTCTTGCTCTTTGCCTTTCAGATATTCGCTTACCGATAGAACGATGCGCTTGTTTTCCTTATCGAATTCGATAACGGCAAGCGGCAGATCGTCTCCAACCTTGAAGTGATCGGAAGCGCGCTTGATGTTCTGCTTACCAAGGTGGTTCAGCGGAACAAATGCGTCTACACCAAGCGGCAGTCCAACGATAACGCCTTTATCGATCAGGCGAACAATTTTACCAGTGGTCTCGGTGCCAGTGTCATAAGACTCAGCAAAGGTATCCCACGGGTTGGTTTCAACCTGCTTGTGTCCAAGAGCAATACGACGCTCAGGCTTGTTGATATCGAGAACAATAACTTCGATTTCTTCGCCTTTGCGAATCACTTCACTTGGGTGGCGAACCTTGCGTGTCCAGGACAAGTCAGAAATGTGAACCAGTCCGTCAACACCTTCTTCCAGCTCAACGAATGCGCCGAAAGGAGTCAGATTACGCACAACGCCGGTGTGGCGTGTATCTGCAGGATATTTAGATTCGATATCTTCCCATGGATCTGGCGTCAGCTGCTTTAGGCCAAGCGAGATTTTGCGATCGTTTGGTGCAATGTTCAGCAGCACGGCCTCTACCATATCTCCTTCTTTCAGAATCTGAGAAGGGTTTTTAACATGGTGTGACCAGCTCATTTCGGAAACGTGAATCAAACCTTCGATACCATGCTCAAGCTCAACGAATGCACCGTAATCGGTAAGGCTAACCACTTTACCTTCAACTTTAGAGCCGACCGGGAAACGCTCTGCGATATTTTCCCATGGGTGTGGCTGAAGCTGTTTAAGACCAAGAGAAATACGAGTTTTCTCTTTATCGAAGTCGAGAATCATTACGTCGATCTCTTCATCCAGATTTACCATCTCGCGTGGGTGGTTAACACGTCCCCATGAAAGGTCGGTAATGTGAAGCAGACCGTCTACGCCACCGAGGTCGATGAATACACCAAAGTCGGTGATATTCTTGACCACTCCGCGGCGAACCTGCCCTTTTTCCAGAGTCGAGAGAATCTCGGCACGTTTGCTTTCGAGTTCTTTCTCGATAATAACGCGGCGAGAAACAACGATATTCTTACGCTGCTCGTTTACTTTTACAATTTTTAAATCGAGGTTGCGATTGACAAATGCGTCGAAATCGCGAATCGGCTTCACGTCTACTTGCGAACCTGGCAAGAAGGCGTCTACGCCATTAAGGTCTACTACAAATCCACCCTTGATACGACGAACCAGTCGTCCTTCGATGGTTTCGTTAGCAGCATATTTAGCCATCAGGCGATCCCATGCACGCAGGAAGTATACCTTACGGCGGGAAACCTGAACATTTCCATCACGGTCTTCCGGAGATTCAAGGAACAGCTCAACTTCGTCGCCTGCCTTAAATTCATCAAGATCGATGAATTCCTCTACCGGAATCATACCTTCACTTTTAAAACCTATGTCTACGATAACATAAGAAGAACCTATTTCCAGAATATTACCCGTTACAATGTCTTCTTTGTTCAGCTTCTCAAAGCTTTTTTCGTAGAGCGCCAAAAGCTCGTCATCACCAGGATCGGCTTCGGCCATCATTCTATCCAAGTCTTCCAGCTTGATTACTTGACCAGGCTGAAAGGGACCATCATGGTCATCGCTGGTTGCTACCGGAGCAGCTGCAGCAGGGGTTTCGGCTTGCACTTCCTTGTTCTCAAGCTCTTCTTGTTTAACTTCACTCATTAAGTTTACTTCCTTTATGGTTGAACATGATGCCAAACGAATTAGGAGTTTGACCAGTTCTAAATGTAACAACATAACCCAAGGAAGTCAAAATAATTTTTTTACAAAGCTTATTTTTTTCGACGATAGCGAATATTCCACAAGTCGCTCCACGTCTGCCCTCCGTCCAATGAACGTTGCCAATTCCAATCGAATGCATCAGCGGTGATATTCTCGAAGATCATACGGGAAACAACCTGCTTACCATTGCGCTCTTTTACAGCACTGCGCAACTCCATTTTTCCGTCTTCGTAACCACCGGTAAACAGTAAATATGCGCCGCTGTTATCTACCCAGGTTTGCTGCCAATGTTCCGTTTGCGCATTAAAAACCGACCAGCTTCGTCCAATAAATGAGCTGTCTGCAAAACTGAAGTTTTCTTCGATCGTACAGCCACCCAGGTTCTTAGTGATATGATTACGCGCACTGCCGGTTTGCCCCTCAGGCGTTCCGGCCTGTCCACCAGCCCAGCTAAGCTCCCACTCCCCTATCCAAAAATCGAACTGAGATGCGCGTGCATCACTGCAGGGTTTTTGTGGAGTTTGAGCAAAGACAAGTGTTGAGCAGAATAAGAGTAAAAGTAATTTCATGATTTCTCCTGTACGATGTTGAGATGTACTACGGTGCGTCTTTACGATGTCTGATCTGAGACGCTGTAGCATACAGACCAGGAGACGCGCTGCGGCATGCGAACTAGAGACGCACTGCAGCACGTCTTTACTACTTACTTCATTAAGATCATCTTGCGTGAAGCGCTTTGCACAGTACCGCCACTGAGCCCTGTAGCCGTCATTTTATAGAGATAGACTCCCGATGCTGCACGATTTCCCGCAGCATCCGTGCCGTCCCACTCAAGCTGATAGCTACCGGCAGCATAATTTTTCTTCGTTAAGGTACGCAGTAGTTGACCAGAAACAGCATAGATTGCTATGTCCACTTTTGCTCCCTGCAAAAGCTCAAAGCCAATGCTTGTTGACGGATTGAAAGGATTTGGCCAGTTTTGCTCAAGGTAAAACTGTTTGCTCAACTGAGAAGCCTGATCTCCGATTCCGGTTACGCCGGCAAGACCCTGATTTTCGGTCGCTACATAAAACTGTTCAATGGCAACATCCGTATACACATCTACGCTATCTGATGGCCAGGTAATTACAAGCGAATCGATAACAGTCGCATCAGCAAGACCAAAGTGTACGTTCAGACTATTTTGCGCGCTAAAGCTATTTTGGGCAGAGATTTCACGCATCTGCCAAACCGGATTACCATTCATTGTAGCTTTGGCCTGAACACGGGCACCGATTGCAGAGCGATTCGACTGGACGCCTTCGGCTCGAATGTTTACCCAGGCATTGCCATTCGTCTCAGAGTCGTTGCGAAAGAGCCCCCGACCGCCCGGTGCGGCGGAATATACAAACAGATCCAGATCGCCATCGCGATCATAGTCTCCGGCAGATGCCCCACACTGTGCGGCATTGAGCCCTACAATAGCAATCTGAGTATCCCGGGTAAATGTGCCATCTCCGTTATTGGCATAATAGAAGGAAGCGGCACCGCCGTCATTGGTAACATACACATCCAAATCGCCATCATTATCAAAATCTGCCCAGTTATTTGCCAGTGAGAAGGCTACGTCGCTAACCAGCGTGCCCACATCCTGTGCAGTCATTTTCACATAGGTTCCTGCATCATTGCGATAGAGATTGTTTACCGAGGCGGCATAGTTGGTCAGAAACGCATCCAGGTCACCGTCATTATCGTAATCCACCCAGTTCCAAACCTGACCATCAACCAGATCGGTGGCCAAAATTCCGGTGGTTATCTTCTCGAGGGTGGCCGTTCCGGTTTCGGTGAGTAGATTGCGGTAGAGATTGTCTGGAGCAGCCGTTCCCAGAGCCGGTCCGCTACCGATAAACAAATCCTGATCTCCGTCTAAGTCGAAATCTGAAAACGTTCCGACGGTGTACGGCGCAAGTCCGGTTGTTACATCGCTGGAATCCGGTGCAACCTTTGTCCAATCGACACCATTTTCATTAAAGAAAAGATGATTTGGCGTTGGGCCGCCGGGCACAAAATTAGCCGGATGCACGATGAGTAAATCGACATAGCTATTGTCGTCAATATCAGCAAAAGCACAAGCCCAGCCGCGATTGGCCGTACCACCACCAATATCACCAGAGCTGACAGCCGTAAATGTTCCGTCACCATTATTTAAATACAATGACGATGTGGCAGCACCAATAAAACAATCTATAAATCCATCGTTATTCACATCAGCCCAGGTATTTCCGTGACCAGCGCCATTGTTGTTATTCGCACTGCCGATGCCACTGCCGGTAATTTTAACAAATACACCACCACCATCATTGCGATACAGAAGCGTATTGTTTACGAAAAGATCGAGATCCTCGTCGCTATCGTAATCAATCCAGCTTCCACCAGCGTATCCACCCGGCCCGGCCTGGGTTTCAGCGGCGATTGGATTTGCACTATCAGTAATGCGAGTAAATTGCTGCGCATCGAGCTTTTCGGGAAGCAGCACTCCCAGCATCAACAAAAAGGGTAGATAAATTGAGATAAAACTGCGTGTAGAAAAAGACATGTTATCCTCCTGAGGTTGGTTGGTTATACTAACCTAGGAAGCTGTACGGTAAAATTATATACCCAATAGTGGAGGGGAATAGACCTTTTAACGGTGAAAATGTGGTTTTGGGGTAACCCATCGTGGTAATGGGCGCTACGTTTATTGGGCGTCGCTTTGGACTAATAGGGCGCATCTACGGTGCTGATTGGGCGCTTCGCTTATTGTGAAAGGAGTTCTGAGTTCTGCATTTAAACAAGTTTATCCTGTAGTGCTCGTGCTACGGCTTGCGAACTGGAATTGACTTCCAGCTTGCGATAGATGCTTTTAATATGGCCATGAACCGTTCCGCGTGAGATACCCAGCGAAGCTGCGATCATCTTATAGCTGTCACCACGGCAGAGCAGCTGGAGAATTTGTGCCTCACGCGTTGTCAGCTCTACCGGGGCAGGGCGGTGAAACGAATCCAATACCCGACGCGCTATATGTGCCGTCATCGGTGCGCCGCCATTTGCTACTTCGTGGATGGCTGCAATGAGTTTGAGTGGCGGTGTTGTTTTAACAAGATAGCCGCATGCGCCGGCGCTCAGCGCCTGAAACACCAACTCATCTTCCTCGTGAACCGTAAGCATCAAGATATCTGTGTCGGGACAGGCCTTGCGAATATCCGGCAGTGCCTCAACGCCCCAGCGCCCGGGCATTTCGATGTCGAGCAGCAATACCTCCGGAGCATTGCCGACAATTTCTTTCAGCGCCACATCGCAATTGCTATAGGATGCCAGACAAAACATATTCGGAGTGCCGTCAATCAGTAAATGTAATCCCTCACGAATATCCCGATTATCTTCAACCAGCGAAACGGAAATCATAAGTCTATCCTTTTTCTGCAAGTGATATGGATGATGAAACGCCTTCCGGTAGTGCTGCTGAGAAGATAACAGATGTGCCAACATTAGGAGCGGCTTCAACGACAAGCTTGCCACCCAGCTTTCTCGCACGCTGCTGCATGTTTTCCAGTCCATTCCCTGCACTATCTTCATTTATGCCAAACCCAACCCCATTGTCTACGACGGCAATACGCAAAATCCCGTTTTTGCAGCACCACTCAAGCTTCACCCGGGTCGCTTTGCTGTGCTTCAACACATTATGAAAAGCCTCTTTAACCAGCAACGTGACGTGACGTCGCCAATCCATAGACAGCGTAATGTTTGGTGGACAGTTATTGTCCAGTTCACACTGCATGTCGATTGGCGAATCGCTGAACAAGTCTGTTGCAAATTCATTGAGATGCCGCACCAAATCGTAGAGCGAATCGTTTTCCGGGTTTAGTGCCCAGATAAAATCGCGGGAGTCACTCCCGAGTCGTTCAGCGGCACCGGCGATCTTATCGAGATAGCGACGCATCGTGCCATCTGCGTTCGATCCGTTTAATGTCTGCGTAGCCAGCTCGCTGTATAGTGAAATTTTTGTTAACTGATGCCCCATCTGATCATGATAATCGCGAGACGTTTTGTCGCGCATCCAGGACCTCTCTAACGAACGTGCTCGTTGAATAAGCAACGATTGTCTTATCTGCTGCTGAAGACGATAGCGATGCAGCAGGTAAGCAATTGCGAGAACAGTAGCGATGCAAAGCAAGTAAAACCAGCTATTTAGCCAAAAGGGTGCGGTGATTATTAAAGGCAGGCGAGCTGTTTGTAAAGAAGGCTTGCCTGCACTATCTGTACCGCGCACTTCAAATACATATTGTCCGGGGGGTAGTTTTCCAAAGCTGACGCTGGTTTTATTACCGGCTAATATCCATTCATCAGTCCAGCCGATTAAACGATAGAAATAGCAGTTTTTCTGAGGAGCCGTATAATCCAGTAGTGCATAATTAAATTCTGGCTCACGCTGATCCCAGCTCAGTCTGAGTTCTTCATCTTGCGACAGCCAATGCACGTTTCCGCTTACGGTAATTGAATTGAGAACAATGGGTGACCGGGTCTCCTTTTCCGACAGCGGGGTAACGGGGATACGGTTAATACCATTAATGCCGCCAAACAGGATACTTCCGTCGCTTAAAGTAAGCGATACTCCCTGCGTGAACAAATTTCCCTGCAGGCCATCATGAACATCAAAGTTGCGAATGCTTTTATCAGCAGGACTAAATCGTGTTACCCCCTGATGCGTGCTCAACCAAAGACTTTCTTCGCCCAAAGAAGCGATTCCACAAATCACATCGTTTGCAAGCCCCGAGTCCAAATCATACGTTTCGCAGATGCCATTTTCGGGATCCAAAAGAGCCAATCCGGCACTGGTACCCACCCAGATCTTGCCGTTTTCCGCCTGCTGCACTGCATAGATGTAACTGCTGGGAAGGCTTTGTGCATCGTTTAATTGATGGCGATAGTTGACAAAGTTATCGGATGCTGCGTCGTATCTACTCAACCCACCATACGTTCCAATCCAGATATTATCAAATTCATCCTTGTATAGAGACAGCGTCCAGCTATGTGCAAGAGACGAAGCATCTGTTGCAGAAAAGAGATAGCGCTGTACCTTACCGCTTACAATATCCATGCGATTAAGGCCATTGGAAGTGGCAATCCAGAGGTCATCTTCATTCCCCTCTACAAGTGCATTAATTACTCCGTAACTGAGGGAAGATTTATTTTCAGGATTGTGGCGATACACCTTTTTTTTACCATTTGGACCGATACGTAGCAGTCTATTACCAGACGCGATCCAGGAAAGGTAGCCATTGCGTTGATCGCGTGTCTCACAAAGAGCTCGAATTTTAGCATACCCTTTTGTAACGTACTTCGTATTTACAGGATGATCTTCAAAACGCAGCTTCGAGAGTGAACTTGTATAGGGCTCTTCAGAGACACTCAATCCTTCTGTAGTGGCCACCCAAAGATGTCTATCATGCGTTTGCATCAGCGCGGTAATTTCATTGCCGGGAATTGTATCATCGCGATACGGATTATGTCGCAGTAGCTCAAACTTGTTTTTCCAGGGGGCATAACGGTTGACGCCGCCCAGGTAGGAGCCAATCCAGAGCATACCGGAAACGTCATGGCACAGACTGATAATCTGGTTACTGCACAGCGTTCCGGGCTGGCGCGCATTATGATAGCTGTTGATGAAAACACTGCTACCGAGTGAACCTGCATGGATTGTTGACAAGCCATTCTCGGTGGCAATCCAGAACTGTCCCTGCATATCTTCCGCGATAGCATTAACGGAATTTGATGCCAGGCTGGCAGGGTTTTGCTTATCTGCGAAAAATTTATGAACGACTCTTTTCGACTCACCCTGCGATAAGATGCTTATCCCGTTACGTGCGGTGCCGACCCATAATCGACGTGATTGATCTTCATAAATAGTTCGAATAAATGTGCCTGAAAGATACTGGTTCGATTGATCAGATTTATCAAACGCAACACTGCCCTGCCCCTCTTTTATCGCAAAAAGCCCATTGGTGCTTCCAACCCAGAGAGTAGAATCCGAGTCCAGCAGCAGTCTTTGAATTGAGCGTAGCGGTTTTCCATTCAGCGTAATGGGAACCGGCTTAAAATGATATATGCCATTGCCATCCTGTTCCGCAGTATACACCCCACTCCGAGAAGTGGCAAACCACAGCTTGCGTTTTCCCTGCCAATTCGTCTCGGCAACGGACCAAATGGTATTGTCACCAATAGCTGTGCTATCCTGCTCTGAAGCCAGAAAACGCTGAAACGTCCCGTTTTTTTTATCAAAGCGATTTAGGCCACCACCCCAAGTACCTACCCAGAGATCGCCCTGGCTGTCTTCGAAGACTGTAATAATGTCGTTATGGGAAATGGATTGAAGATCTTGCGGGTCATTGCGATAGCGGGTGTATTGCTGACCATCATAGCGAATAAGACCATACATACTGCCGAGCCAAATTACACCATGCCGATCCTGAATAATACTATAAACCATATTATGAGAAATACCCTCTTCAAGTGAGAGCGTTTCGAAGGTAAAGCGAGAATCGGCGGAGGCAGTTAGTGAGGCAATCAAAAAAAGGAGGCCGCAGATATGCAGCCTCCGGAAAAGCACTAATTTTATTTTTTTCTTTCGCACGTGCATACTTTACCTCCCTCTGGTAAAAGTAAACATTCGGGCATACTAAGAATAGAAAGTCAGGGCGTAGTATAACTGTTAGGCTACGCGTTCATAAAATGAAGAAGGGCGTAGCAAGCGAAAACCACAAGACCGACAAAACGTTTTGCCCCGGATGTTCCGACTAATAAACCACTACTTAAAACTGCATAAGCGAATTCCATGTTCAACTCCTTGCGACAAGTGCATTTGATTTTGCAGCGCGTCAAGCTGTATATCATGATACAAACTGAAAACAAGTGAATCCATAACCCGAATGGGGCATTTTTGGGCATTTTTTTAGTCTTTTATGGAGAATATTGGAAGGTTATCTCAAAAGGGGGCAAAAGCCCATAACCTTGGCTATGGGCGTAAGTTCAAATTACTATAGGTTTACCAGTTTTTCTTTGAATGCCTTGGCAACGGCTTCAGACTTGGAGTGAACCTCGAGCTTGCGATAAATGTTTTTAATATGTCGGCGAACGGTTTCTTCGCTGATATATAAATCGTCCGCAATCATCTTATAGCTCTTGCCCTTGCAAAGATGCGTCAGCACCTCGGTTTCACGCTGTGTAAGCGAGGTTTGCTGAGTTATCTGAAATGATTTTACAACCATTCGAGCAATCAATGTACTCATCGGAGCACCACCGCCGCGGGTCTCTTGAATAGCTTCAAGCAGTTGTGCCGGAGGCGTATCCTTGATCATATAACCGCATGCGCCGGCACAAAGAGCATCGAAGACCACCTTATCATCGCTCTGAATAGTGAGGACCATTATATCTAAATCGGGCAGTTTTTCTTTTAATGCTTTAATGCCTTCAATTCCAGACATTCCGGGCAAACCGATATCCATTAACACCACATCGGGTATCTCTTTTGGAATACCTTTTATCGCTTTTTCGCACGTCCCAAAAGCGCTAATACATTTAAAGCCAGGCGTCCCATTTATAAGTAGAGCAAGACTCTCGCGAATATCCGGATCGTCTTCAACTATGGAAACTTCTATCATTTTTTATCCCTTCAAATTGTGGATTCCGTTCCGCATATCATTTAAACATACACTAATGTGGTATGGAAAACCAGCAAAATCAATTACCTGTTTGGGGCATTTTTCCACGAAACTTAAGGATTGTACCGTTTCCGGAGCTGGCAACAATTATTTCCCCGCCCAACTTTGAAGCACGAATTCGCATATTGCGCATACCGTTACCACCAGAGCTCTCCAGAGCGAAATCAGACTCGGTTCCATTGGGTTGGGCAAGCATATCCTTCGGCAGTCCCTGGCCATCGTCAGTCAATACAACCTCAATCAAACTGTCTTTCAACTCAAGATTCAGCGTCACATTACTACATTTTCCATGCTTTAAGGCATTATTCATAGCTTCCTTAAAGATTAACACCAAATGCCTCCGCCAGTCGGTAGTCAGATGAGCTTGCTCCATCTCTTCCGTCATACCGGCAACGCGAAATGCCACACCAGTTTTGTCGAACAACTCATCACCAAAGTCTTTTAACCGCACACCCACTTCATGGAGCGAATCCTTGTCGGGGTCGAGAGTCCAGATAAAGTCGCGCATGCCACCGCTAAGGCCTTTGGTATTTTCGCTGATTCGCGTTAAATAATCCTTTACCTCCGGCGTGACGGATGGATTTCGCTGCACGATTTCACTAAATAAATTGATCTTTGTCAGCTTATGCCCCAGCTCATCATGAAAATCGTGTGCAGCTTTGGCGCGCACTCGTTCATTCTCCTGCATTCGCACCTGCTCAAGGCGCAACTTCCTTCTCACACGAATTTTGTAGTAAGCCACGGCAAGCCCCAAAAGTAGCAGAGCAGAAAGTATTCTAAACCAGGTAGTTTGCCACCACGGAGGAGAAACAACGATTCGCAGCTGAAAACCATCACGATTCCAAACACCATCATTATTCGACGCGAGTACCTTGAGGTGAAACTCACCGGGCTTTAGTCCCGGATAAGATGTAACGCGTCCCGTTAGTTCACTAAGCGTATCGCCGCTGCTATTGGTAAGGATTTGCAGATAGCTGTTTTTAGCAGGGTTCACATAATCTAACGCCGCGAAAGCAAAGTAAAGCGCATTCTCATCATAGTTGAGGTAGAGAGGTTCTTTCTTCGTTTCTGCTTCATGTAGCCGATGTTTTGCAGGGAGATTATTAATCTTAAAATCTGCCACAACAATAGGTGGAATATGTTCATTATCTTTCACACTATCCGGGAAAAAGGCGTTAAATCCATTTATTCCGCCAAAGAACATTTCACCGGATGGGGCTCGAAATGCCGCGCCGGCGCTAAACTCATTGCTCTGTAAGCCATCACTAACGTCATAATTGCGCACGCTCCCCGAATGCGGATTAAAGCGCGATATTCCTTCGTTGGTACTCAACCAGAGGTTGCCAAAATCATCTTCGAGGATGGCACGGATACTGTTATTTGCTAACCCGTCTTCTTCGGTAATGAAGTGAAACTTCTCCTGTTCGCGATCGAAGCGATTTAATCCACCGCTATATGTGCCGAACCAAACATTTCCGGCGACATCATGCTGAATTGCCCAGATTGCCGCGTTGTTCAAGCTGTTTGGGTCATCAAAGTTTTGTGTATAATTTTTAAACCACTCACTTTTGCGATCGAAGCTGTTCAAGCCGCCAGACTGTGTGCCTATCCACAGCGTTCGGCCATTGCTAAACAGGTCTTCAGAAATAGCACGTACTTCATTATTGCTGAGCGTTCCGGCATTATCAGGCTCTACCGTATAGCGTTTAAAGGTCTCGCGAAAACCATCGAGCTGATTTAAGCCGCGATTGGTTCCAATCCAGATCTGTCCGTACTGATCCTCATAAATAGTATTAATATCGTCGCTTGAAAGCGAGTTGCTATTTTCAGGATCATAGCGATACCCTTTAAACGTGCCCGAAGCGCGATCCATGCGATAAAGGCCGGCACCAAGCGTGCCAACCCAGAGGCTGCCTGACTGATCTTCCAACAAGCACGTTACAGCGTCACCACCCAATGCAGTGGGATTGTCAGAATCTGCCCGAAAATAGGTATAGAGAAATTTCGACGGATGCGCGGGATTTACCTCAAGCAGATTTAACCCTCCACCCAACGTCCCGACCCAAAGACGCTTTGCAGCGTCCTGAAGAATTGACGTTACAACAGGATGGCTAAGCCCACTCCCCTCTTCACCCGCGCCAAAATATTTAAATTTTGAAGCCGCGATATTTACCTTATTCAAACCACCGCGCTTGGTGCCAATCCACAGTTGTCCGGATCGATCTTCAAACATTGAAGTAATTTCATTGTCAGAGAGGCTGCGGTCATTGTTTGGCTGATTCTCGTAGCTTTTAAAACGGGGGCGAGCAAAGGGTGTACCATATATTGGATGAGAGAGCGTGAGCTCATTTAGTCCGTTCTGCTCTGTTCCAACCCACAGTTTTCCCTGGCGATCGAAGTGCATCATGTTGGCATCCGGGCCGCTTAGCCCCTGCGCCAACCGATCGGTATTTTCCGAATAGTTGTATTGTTGAACGTGTCGGCTTCGGCGATTAAAACGTGTGATAGATCCGTTTTCCATAAGCAGCCATAGATCATAAGAAGCTGGCGATGGATCTGCATAGATCTCACGAATGTACCCGTCAATCAAGATGTTCAGTCCGCTATTACTCTTCGAAAACACTTCAAACGAGTCTGATCCATCCTCCAGGTATTTGGCAAGACCACGCGTTGTTGCAATCCAGATTCCCCCGCTATAGTCTTCATGGATATCGGTAATCCAGCCCGGTGGGAGCATACCCCGCGAATCCCTGCGAGTAATCAGCTCCTCGATATATGCCTTATCACCTGCACTTATTGGAAGCAGCTGAATTCCCCAGAGTAAAGGGTCATCTGGCGGAACATCTTCCCATGCTCCAAAAGAGTGTTTGCCATTCGAAATATAACCGAGTTGATAGTCTCCCGGTGCCAGCTCCAGCAAGTCCAGTTGAAGCCGATTCATACGGCTTCCACCAGCGTGCGTACTCTTACTGCGATCCATGCTCCAAACACGTTTATCCTCTGCATCGCGAATAAAACCATAATCGCGCATAACAAAAGCGGCACCATCCCCCATTGCGATTACCAGTACACTGGTTTTTTCCTTTATCGTAAAAGGGATGCGTTCTTCCGCATTATTTCCGGGGTGAAGGCGCGTAGCAATGGGCGAATTTGAGCCAAGCAGCTCTTTTACACGATTTGTCAGCTGCGGGACATACAATTCCTTAGACGCACCGAAACGTCGGAAATCCAGCGACAGTGTATCCGCTTCCGATAAATTGTCTCGCAGTTCGGCCATACTAAGTCCATTACCAGAAGTACCAACCCAAAGTCGGTTATTGCGATCCTGATAGATGGTGCTAATTAGATCACTCCCAAGGCCGTCTTCACTTCCACGATAGCGTTGAAAAACCTTTCGATCGCGAATAAACCGATTAAGGCCGCCTCCTTTGGTACCGATCCACAGACGTCGCTGGCGATCTTCATAAATACAGGTGACATCATTATCACTAAGACTCTCGTCATTCAGTGCGTTTTTGCGAAAGTGTCTGAAAAGCTGAGTATCAGGGTTATAACAATTTATGCCGCCACCGCTGGTGCCTACCCAGAGTTTACCATAACTGTCTTCAAAGATTGAATTGATATAGTTTCCTGAAATAGAGCTGGTATCGCGTGGATTGTAGCGAAAAGAGATAAAGCTATAACCATCATAACATACCAGGCCGTCGGAAGTACCGAACCACATGTAGCCCTGGCGATCCTGATGAATTGCGGTAATATGATTTTGTGAAAGACCCTTTTCATAATCAATGCGTTCGAACTTACGCTGTTCGTTCGCATTCAGCGTAGCACCGGGCAAACCGGGCAAAAGCTGAAGGATTAAAGCAAAGTATAGTATGCGCAGCGCCATATCGATTGTCTATTTTAGGATAAGTCGAATATCTGAATATACCACGGGTTATGAACCGGGCAAAGGTCATTTATTGTAGACAAATATGGCGGGAAAGTTCCTGAAACTAGATTGAAGAGCCGACAGTTCCGTTGGCAGAGACCGATTTATAGTTTTCGAGATATTGAAACACCTCATCGACGGTCTTGGCAAAGAAGTAGAGTTGTCGAACATCCTGCTTGGCAAAACGCTCTTGAAAGAGGTACTCGAAAAAGGCAATCAGCGGCTCGAAGAAGAAGTTGGTATTTAAAAAGACAATCGGTTTGTTATGATAACCCAGGCTTTTCAACGTAATAATTTCGATGACCTCATCCATTGTGCCGAAACCACCCGGCAGGGTAACAAATGCGTCTGAATGTACTTCCATCTGTGCTTTGCGATCACGCATGTGGCGCGTAACAATTAATTCATCAGCATCCTGAAAAACCATTCCGGAACGATTCAGCCTTTCTGGAACTACACCGACGATCTTGCCGCCTCCTTTGTGAACCGCCGATGCGACAGCTCCCATAAGACCCACTTCACCCGCGCCATAGACAAGCGAATACCCGCGGCGGGCAATTTCATTCCCCATCCGGACAGCCGCCTCAAAATATTTCATATCGATGCTGTTGCTTGCTGAACAGTATACGCAGATAGATTTCAACATCCGGACACTTCCCGGGTTAATGATCATCGTTGGGCATTAATGCAGCCAGGGCTGGATCAACACGATTTCTGGCTCAATATCGCGCAAAATGGTGATTTAAACTTGATTGACGTTACAAACCCTCATTCCGAATTTGTGGCGATTTCACCTTCGCAAAAACAAAAGCAGCACTTAGTCCATAATCCGATGGATGTGATTGAAGTAAATATCATCAATATCATGTATCGGACAATTTACCAGCGAGTTGATGGATAATGTATCTCCACCGACAGTTCCCAGCTTTGTCAGGGTGAGATCGGCAAAATGCTTTTCCACCCTGGCACAGTCCGCAGCAGCAACAGAAATCAGGAAACGCGATTGCGTTTCGCTGAACAAAAACCACTCCGGACGCAGACCAGCGAAATCGAGCGTGACGCTGGCGCCATGTTGATTCTGGCGGTTGCTGATACAGCTCTCCGCAAGAGCAACTGCAAGACCACCATCGGCAAGGTCATGACAAGATTGGATCATGCCATTGCGGATAGCCCTCAGCATTACCTGTTGCGTGCGATGTTCCAGCTCGAGATTTAGTGATGGACAATCGCCGGTTATCTGATCGTAATATGTTTTCAGAAATTCGCTCCCGCCAATTTCTGACTTCGTTTCACCAAGAAGATAAATGGCGTCGCCGTTATTGCGAAAATAGGCTGGCGTCATATAGGAAACATCGTCGATAAGTCCGACCATGCCGATGGTTGGCGTAGGATAAACCGCACTGTCCGGACTTTCATTATAAAGACTCACGTTACCCCCGGTTACCGGCGTATTGAACGCACGACAAGCATCGCCCATGCCACCAACTGCTTCGCGGAACAAATAAAACATATCCGGTTTATGAGGATTACCGAAGTTCAGGCAATTTGTGATAGCCAGAGGCTCTGCGCCTGTTGCCACCACATTCCGTGCGGCCTCGGCTACGGCAATTTGTCCGCCCGTTCGCGGATTCAGATACACATAGCGTCCATTACCATCCACCTTTGCGGCGAGCGCCTTATTGGTATTTTTCAGCCGGATGACTGCGGCATCTCCACCGGGATGAATTGCGGTATTGGTGCGCACCATGGTATCGTATTGTTCGTAGACCCAACGTCGCGAAACGATATTGGGTGAATTCAACACCGATTTCAAAGCGGCATTGTGGTCACTAACCGGCTCAAGACTATTAATATCGAAAGCCTGAACTTTGTCTAAATAATCTGGTCTTTTGTGCTCGCGATAATACACCGGAGCACCACCACCCAGAACGCAATCGTATGGCGGCACGTCTGCAACCTGCTTGCCTTTATGATAGATTTTCAACCGCGGATCATCGGTTACATGTCCGATTTCAGCACAGAGCAGATCCCATTTATCGCAAATCGCTTTGGCCTCTTCCTCTCTGCCCGGCTTCAATACTGCAAGCATGCGTTCCTGCGATTCCGACAGCAGAATTTCGTAAGCCGTCATACCGGTTTCACGCGTGGGTACCTTGTCTAAGTCAATTAACATACCGCAGTTACCCTTGGCACTCATTTCCGTAGTAGAACAGGTAATTCCGGCAGCTCCCATATCCTGAATCCCAACGAGCACGCCAGCCTGAATCATTTCAAGTGTCGCTTCCAGCAGCAGCTTCTCGGCGAATGGATCACCGACCTGCACATTTGGGCGTTTGTCTTCAGAGTCTTCGGAAAGTTCTTCCGAAGCGAATGTCGCCCCATGAATTCCATCGCGACCGGTACGCGAACCGATGATCAGCACGGTATTTCCATCGCCTTCCGCAAGAGCAGAAGCGGTTTGATCGTGTTGTACGATTCCGACAGTCATTGCATTGACCAGTGGGTTAGTATCGTAACAGGGCTCGAAGTAGATTTCACCGGCAACGGTGGGAATGCCAAGACAGTTGCCATAGTCGGCAATTCCACGAACCACGCCATCAAACAAAAAGCGATTACGCGGCTTATCAAGAGTTCCAAAACGCAGTGAGTTAAGCGCAGCGATAGGTCTTGCGCCCATCGTAAAAATATCGCGCATAATTCCGCCAACGCCGGTTGCAGCGCCCTGATAGGGTTCTACGGCAGACGGGTGATTATGGCTTTCAATTTTGAAGCACACGGCCATTCCGTCACCAATATCTACCAAGCCGGCATTTTCTTCTCCGGCACCAACCAGCAGACGACCACCATCGCGAGGTAGTTTTTTTAATTCGGCAATCGAATTCTTATATGAGCAGTGCTCACTCCACATTACAGAAAAAATGCCCAGCTCGGTAAGATTCGGCATCCGACCGAGTATCTGCTGAATTTTTTCAAACTCTTCTTCATTGAGGCCATGTTCGATGGCAAGCTCGAGGGTAATTTGCGGTTCACGCATTGGAAAAGACTCCGGGTTGGATAACAAAAACAATCTTTTTGGGCTGTAATTTAACAGCGCCTAATGATAAGCAAAAAACGAATGTCTTGCAATTGGAAGTATAGACAATTTGTTGCCGGGGAAGGAAAAGAATAAGGCCGCTATCCCGTTGGAATAACGGCCTTGAAAGAAATGGCTGCCAAAGAAGTGATATTAAACCTCTTTGATACGATCCTTCGTGATTTTTGCAACTATTCCACCAAGGAAAAGCAGTCCGATCAGGTTGGGTGCTGCCATCAGCGCATTACCGATATTCCCCAAATGCCAAACAATATTCAGGTAGTCAGCGCTTTTGCCGGCCAGCGGAGTTAAAATTGCACCAAAAAAGAGGAATAGAATAAACACATACCGAAAAGGCATAATAACACGATCGCCACCGAGGTATTCGATACACTTTTCGCCGTAATAAGACCAACCAAGCAGCGTTGTGTAGCCAAAGAGGAAGGATGCGAAGGCAATAATTGCGCCTCCAAAGGGAATCACCTCTGCAAAAGCGGTTTGCGTTACTTCGATTCCGGTAATACTACCTTGGCCGGTTCCTGTCCAGGCCTTGGTATAGGTATAAGCACCGGTTAGAACAATCGTTAGGGTTGTCATGGTGTTTACCAGAATGGTATCGATAAATACACCTGTCATTGCAATAAGACCATTGCGAGTAGGCTCTTCCGAATTAGAAGCTCCCTGTGCAATAGCCGCGGTTCCGAGACCAGCCTCATTAGACAAAAGTCCCCGGCTAACCCCGTTTTGTATCGCCATCCCAACAGTTGCTCCGGCAAGGGGCTGTAATCCAAATGCCGAACTGAAAATTATTCCAAATGCCTCCGGAACACGACTAATATTTGCAATAATGACTATAAGTGCACAGCCGATGTAGAAAAAAATCATGGTGGGCACCAGTCTTTCGGATACCTTACCAATTTTTTTGATTCCGCCGATAATAACCATCCCTACCAGAACCGCAATGGCCGCTCCTATAAGAAGATAGTAATAAACCGGTGCTTGTTCGCCGGCTCCGCCACCATGTAGCGTGTTAGCCAACGATTCGGTCATAGAGTTGGACTGTGCCATATTTCCGGTACCGATAAGGCAGGCAATCACCCCACAAATGGCAAAGGCAGCTCCGAGAAAGCTGCCGAGTTTTTTATTTTTCAGACCGTTTTTCACATAGTACATGGGTCCACCGGCCATTGAACCGTTTGGTGCAATTTCCCGATAGTGGACTCCCAGAAACCCTTCTGCATATTTAGTAGCCATACCAAAGATTCCGGCAATCCACATATAGACCGGAGCACCGGGTCCGCCGATCGCAATTGCTGTTGCGACTCCGGCAATATTACCATTTCCGACAGTCGCAGCCAGAGCTGTCATCAGCGCGGCAAAAGGAGAAATATCGCCCTTGCCTCCTCCTTCACGCGACTCTTTATCAAAAATCAATTTAAGGGATTTTGTGAAATAACTAAACTGGATACCGCGCAGAACAAACGTCAATAAGATACCGGTTCCAATAAGCAGGAAAATCATTGGAAGCCCCCAGAACAAACTGTCCAGTTCACCCGTTACACGTAGAACCGTATCAAAAAAGGTGCCTTCACCATCCGGGTTGAATGCCAGAGCGCCCATGCCTTCACTAGTCGCAGCCTGAATTGAACCGAATGGTACCGTCGCTAAGATTGACAACTGAACAAGAAAAAGCGTCAAACATTTGTTAAGAAGGTGCATATGAAATCCTTTGCTTTTTAGTTATGGTGAGCAAATATAGTGAAAGGCATAAGATTATCAAAGAGTAGATCGCTCACCGCTTTGCGGATCGCTGGTAGGTCATCTCGCGAAGCTCGATTCGTAGGGGGTGGGACGCTCACCGCTTTGCGGATCGCTGGTAGGTCATCTCGCGAAGCTCGACTGGTAGGAGGTAACATTTTTTACTACCAGCGAACGCAGTGAGCAACCTACTAATTACCAGCAAACGCAGTGAGCGTCCTATCCCCTACCAGCGAACGCAGTGAGCGTCCTACTCACTATTAACTTGTTTTCATAAGAATTTTAGTCTAATTTTGAACTCTATGAGACAGCACGTCGTATATATAAGTGCCAGATCTTTGACATGGGGACGAAACGGCTTCGACGGTTTGTGAAGAAGGGTGAAGCTGCATGCCGGGATTTCTCGATAGCCCGCAATTAGCGAGAAACGGTTATAATTGCCGATAATAATTATGCAATGGCTGCCTAGTTTTAACTAACTAGCAGTGGCCCGTCTACCAGATCCAGTACCTGTAATGGTGAAGGATAGACGCCGATATGAACAGGTCGGTCTGTCAAGTTGTTCGGGCGCGGCAGGACGTAACATCCGAAATCGCCGCAGGTAGGCTCGCCGAACTGCCTATCCGCGGTTAAACCCAAGCGTTTGGCTAAGCATGTAGAGGTTTTATCAATCTCCTTATCGGACCCGGGTTCGACTCCCGGCGTCTCCACAATTAAAGGCCCCCGTTCCAGATGGAACGGGGGCCTTTTTTAATACATCAGAATTAAAATTTCAGGAGCTTATTGTAACAGGATCATCTTTCGCGACTGCATAAAGTCCCCTGCTTCAAGCTGATAAAAATAAATACCAGAACTCACAGGTTGTCCATTAGCAGTCATTCCATTCCAGTCTACCTTATACTGACCGGCATTCTGTTCCTCATCAACTAATCGAACAACTTCTCTACCCAGGGTGTCGAAAATACGCAGCGTTACTGCTTCACGCTGTTTCAAACCATAGCGAATACTTGTTGAGGGATTAAAGGGATTCGGAAAATTCTGAGCCAATGAGAATTCCTCAGGAACAATCCCGGGCTCTTCTTCCAGCCCGACAACAATGAGTGAGAGGATATTAGAGCGCTCACTTTGCCCTTCCGGGTAAATACCCGTTACAAAGTAGCGATACCATTCTCCTGAGATTCCGGAATTATCGGAATACCCCAACTCTTCGGCACCCACCTGGGCATGAAGTGCAAATGGGCCGTTTAAGTCGGCACGATAGATATTATATCCGATTATCTCTTTACTCTGCCCACTCAACTCCACCAGGCGCGCCTCCGGACCAACCCCCTCAACCACCAGCGCCCTGATAAGTATGTTATTATCAAAACTGGCGTTAATACTGGCAAAGGTTCTCCATGGAAATCCAATTGATGGTGCATTAATCCAGGCTCGCTGCACCGATGGAGAAGATGTATCCCAATTTATTGCAATTCCATCGCTGATACCTTCGGTAAAAGAGATAAAAAAGTCATCAGATGAAATTTCAACAGCCTGTCCAAGATCAATTATTTGGAAGCCGCCCCGCTCAATGGTTATCTGATCGGTTGCAAGCTGAGTCTGTGGTCCAGATGCATTGCCAGTCCAAACACCCCAATCGGTTACAATAGTTGGATTTACGAGTAGAGAATCGCCAAACGAGACCTTTATACCCAGCACTCTTGCCGGATAGACTGTGGGAGTAAATCGTACGGCGATTTCGCCACCAGCCGTTCCTCCGATACTAATATCGCCTTCGGCTGTTCCGTCGTCATAAGATAGTTCCGTCGTAGCAATAGACAATGGTTGTTCCCAGGTTAAGTCGACTTGCCCCGAGCCACTTGAAGCATCAAAGTTTCGCGGAGTTCCAAGAATTGGCGAAAGGCTATCCGGAGAAATAATTTGCCCACGAAGTTCTCCCTGGGGATGAGCAGAGGAAGCCAACTCAACGTAAAGTTCATTCCGAAAAAGTGCTTCAACAAGTAATGGGGTAAGGGGTTCGCTATCAGTGGAGCGCCACACTCCGCTGGCATTTCCTAAGATGAAATCAGTAATACCCCGCACAACAGAACCCGCTTCACCTGCTTTACCAAGGTAGATTGCAGCACTTGTCAGGGAATCAGACAGGTTTTCAAACAAAATATTGTAGGTAAGGCTTGTTGAATCATCACTAAGCTCGAAGAATGCTTCGCCGCTGCCGGCAGACTCATTCGGCGGGACAACATTCGTATTCGAAAGTCTGGCAGCAAAGCTTGCAGCAGGGATATCGATATCAAATGTCTGATTTTTGATGCGCTGCCACTGCCTAATGGCAGCCCGCCCATTAAACTTAAATTCGTCGACCGTTGCCCCCCCGGCAATAGCATAGCCAACAATAATGGTGCCATTCGCAGGTATATTATATGGCCCAAGGCCAAACACAATACTCTTATCCGCCGGTCCAACAGGATCACCGAACGGATCGTTAACTCGCCTTTGAGTCATGTATGCGTATTTATTGGCTTCGGTGAGAGAGGCAGCACCTGACGGGAAAATTTCAGTGGTATTATCGGCAATCCGGGAGGCCCAAAATTCGGCCTGACTTAGTGGTACAACCCCCAAATATGGTGTGGGCGAAGAACTATCGTACAGATATGGAAACTCGACCAGAAAAAGAGAGTCCCCGTTAGATGTCGGTATACTTACACTATCAAAATCTACCTGGCCGGTATTTGAAGTAAAGGTATTAATATCCCAATCCATAAAAGCCCCGACAGCAACATTTGTTAGAGGAGCATTTCCCGTATTGGTAATTTGATATTTCAAGATTAAATAGCCCTGGTTTCCCAATACATTGTAAGAATAGGACGATTGGGTAATCTCAAGCCCAATCGGAGTATTTGGCCCATCATCGGCGAGTGGATCTAGCAAAACACCCGAGTCGTTGAATTTTGTAGCATAGACTGTCGAGTCAATATGGGCAGAAATTTCTAAAATCGGACTCAGCGCAAAAAAATCTGCATCCAGTACATTTTGTGATCCCCCAATAATAACTCTGGAGGCATCCACAACATGGTCAGGGGCAATCCCGATCATCAAACCTGCTTCAAATAATTGATTACTTCCTAACGGCCATTCGAATCCGGGAATTCCCCCATATTCGTTTAACATGCCAATCGTACCTTCATTTGTTATTGCAGTACGAAAGTTTCCTGTTTGGTGCTCCGCCAACTCTTCGGTTAAGCTTCTTTTATGCAAGCCTAGTTTTGCAGACTTATCACTCCCTTTTGCAATCAGAAAAAGAGGAGTTAACAGGAACATTAATAAAAAACTCATAACCAAAATTCTGAACGGCTGAAGAGATAATCTTTGCATAAGGCTCTCCTTGAGGCAGTCATCTAATGTATATGTGGGATAAGACATGCGCGATCTTCAGATTGACAGAACACATCCGAGTCAAAACACATTTCTGTTTGGGAGGTATTTCAAAATGATACAATTCTGCTGGATATGCAAGATTCAATTATTTATTGCTGAGTGTATTAAATGTTAGCATAAAAAAGGCAGCTCGTTTGTATTTCCAAAACGGCGGCCTTTTTGTTGATAAGGTATTCCATCTGCAATACATATGCGGAAGAATATGTTACTTCAAAAATTGTGCTTTTACAATGAACCTCCCAGCTCCCCATTGGCTTTGCGAAATGGCCTGACAAGCATCTCCCAAAACACGTTAAAGAACAGTAGCAAATCGCCTCGAAAAGATCGAGTTCGCAGATAATATCGTTCCGATACCTCGCGCTCCAGCGGGTCGGGATTGCGAATGCCATCAGCATCCCAAAGTTGAAAAAGGCCGGTTGGACAGGTACTGCGTTCGGTTTTCCACTTCTCGGACAATGTCTCGTATTCCTCCTTTTTAAGCGGAGCTACACCAATCAGGCGAATGTCGCCGCAAACGACATTCCAGAGCCCGGGCAATCGGTCTAACAACGTTACCCCTCCCGATGACAAATATAAATTCACATAGGTTGGATGAATCGTACCATCAAGATCGTGTTTCACCCGCGTGCTGGTGCGGCGCAGTCGAGAGAGCGTCCGCCTTCCCTGTACAGTACGAATAAGTATATCTCCTATAATGACCACGCTAAAAAGAATCAGCATAAACAGTGCAATAAACCCGTGAACGAATCTTGCAAGATAATTGGCATACCAAGATATCTTTACGTCGCCAAGCATAAACTGATCGTGAATAAGTGTTTGAACTTTTGCCGGCATGCTCACAAGACTTTTTTTGTTTACAATTGCATCGTGGATATCTACATCGCAGCCGATATAAGAATCACGCATAATTGTGCTGGATAAGACCGAGCTGTTGCTGTCAACAACCACATTGTTTCCAATTACGCTCCCACAGCCAAGATGTACGCCCCGTTCGATAGACACATTATTGCCGATAATTAACGGCGGCTCCAACCTTACAGAAGGATGGATTCTGGTATTCATTCCAACCCATACATCATCTTCAAGCTGCCATCCTTCCAGGCGAAAGCCTTTCCTGGCAAGAAGTGAAATATCACACTGTAATTCCCATAACCGGTCTAATGAGCTAATATACCAAAACACCGAGCTGCTACGATGAAAGCAAACACGCAAACCACTGTTTTGCATGCTCTCAATCAGGTCACTTAAAGTACAGTCCTGCACCTTTTCGCGAATGAACTTCTGTGCTTTAGAAGAAAGAATCAGCACAGGAAATGGCTCAATAGACAACAGCTCCAGCGGTTGAACGCCGCTTGTATCATTTTCTGAACTTGGCACCGAAATGGTAATATCAGCTTGCATCGAGCAATGTCGATCCATGAGCTCTTTCAGATGCAATGACGTAAGTAGACGTGCCGGGGCACAAACAAGCCCCTCTTCTGATTCGTCTGAATAAAAACGCAATGCACTAACTAAATCCAGCTTGTCGCGGCTAATTGCATATGAGACATTGCACCCCCACCGCTCCCCGCGCTTCAGATAGCGACGCGTTTCGTAAGGCATGTGCCTAACAATCAGCTTAATATCAGTAATGCCATGATCGTACAGCCACTCGAATTGATAGGTCAGAATCGGTTTGTTTCCGACAGGCAAAAGTAGCTCCGGGAACCAATTCCTGGCTGGTTCAAACCTCGATAGATCACCCGTGGGAATTATGAATGCTTTCATGAAGGAATACTTAATAGGTCATCAGCCGCTGAAAGTGTTGGCGCAAGATCAAAAACCAGCTCCATTCGAGTCATGCGAAAAACCTGCTGAACCATTTCCTGCATCCCGCAAATGACAACCTTATTGCCGCTTTCTCTGCTAATACGTTTAATTTTCACTAAAAAGCCAATAGCAGAGCTATCAACGAAACGCACATTTGATAAATCGACTATAACATCAAGATTGTTGATTTTTTCAAATAGCCCGTCGCTATCGACTCGCGAAATTCGCAAGGCATCCAGCCTCTCCTTAAAGATTATCACTGCACGATGCTCATTGGCTTCAAGCCGATAGCCGCGTCGTGAAATGGTATTAGGGGTAACCTCATCATCTTCAGATCCAGCTGCGTACTCAAGCAAGTAATTCATATCAAACACATCATAGCTGCGATGAGCTATCATCACTTTTTGAATTGCAAGACTAACATTACGTGCACTCAGAGCACAATTTGTCAACAATCTTGAGCGCCGTAACGACAGCAGCTCTCCGATTGCAGCAATATCCAAATGTCTGACACCGTGAAAATTCAGCTCGATATGACTCGTTTCACAATGAGCAAGTTCTTCATCCAGCTGTCGAACAATCGCCGCTGTTACTTTTGCCGGAAGAATTACGCTGGTTTTATCCTGTCCATACCGATAACGCAGTGGACGTCTTTCCCAGCGACCTTCTTTCAGTTTGCGTGCTCCGACCAGCACTTGTGGAAGGATCGGCAGCACAAATGCAGATAATTTAACAATTCCGTAGAAATAACGTCTCCACAGTCGCATCGGATCTTGCGTAATGCGATAAACCCACTCTAATCCACTTTTCTGTAGCCAGGCTGGGGCACGCGAAACCGAACCGGTTACAAAATTGAATGTGCCCCCAATGCCAATCGAAACCGGCACTTTTAGGCGATGGCGATTGCGCCAAAACCATATTTCCTGTTTTGGATTGCCGAACGCAATCAGAAGAATATCTGCATTTGAACGATTCACCTGCTCGACAACCTCATCATCCCGCTGCTGCTCATCAGCAAGTTTTTCACCTTCAACATGAACAAAAGGCGAACTGTATCCGGCAACCTGCATTTTAGGATTTCGAAATTTCAGTGTCACTGCAGCCTTCTTTGCCACATCGCCACTTCCACCAAGGAAATAGATAGATTTTTTCAATCGGGTTGCTTCTGTTGCAAGAGCCGGAACCAGATCGGCACCGGTAACCCGCTGTTTAAGTGGATGTCCCAAAAGTCGACTAAACCATACCAAGGGCATACCATCCGGGGTAATCAAATCGGCCTGTCGCAAAATGGCCATCAGTTCGGGATGGCGAATGCGATAATCCTTTGCCGAATGCAGATTCACCAAAAAGTCCACATTTACAGTTGCAACCAGGCGAGGTCGCTTGTCCAGTAAATAATCGTTACATAGATCAAATACACTCGCGACGGTTTCTTCCAGGGTAAGATTATCGATAGGAAGCCCCAGAATGCCAATATGACGATTGGTATCGGACATTAGTATGCCCCCTTTCCAAGTAAAACAGCAGGAATTGTCTTCAACAGAATCCACAAATCACCAAGAAATGAGCGATTCTGGATATACTGTAAGTCCAAACGAACCTGCCCTTCAAAGTCGATCTCGCTACGTCCACTCACCTGCCACAAACAGGTGATGCCCGGCCGTACCGAAAGCCGCTGACGATGCGACGTGCTATATTCATTGACCTCTGGCAAAAGCGGTGGGCGTGGTCCCACCAAAGACATATCCCCTTTCAAAACGTTCCAGAACTGGGGAGATTCATCGATAGAGAGCTTCCGAATAATGCGACCGACATAGGTTATTCTCGGATCTTTGCGCATCTTAAAAATGACGCCATTGGTTTCATTTTCCTGCTTCAGGCTTTCCTTTTGTTTCTCTGCGTTCACCACCATCGATCGGAACTTATACATCTTGAATAGACTACCCCATTTCCCAACCCGAATTTGGGAATACAATATGGGGCCGCCGTCCTCAAGTTTGATAGCGATTGATGTGAGCAAAAAAATGGGTAAAAAAAATATCACAAGAAGAATTGACGCAAAGACATCCAGCAACCTCTTAAGAAGAAACGTGCTATTTACAACGCCACGCCATAGGTTGCGTTTTAAAAGCGCTCTTGCCATTAGGCGAAATTGGGCAAAACGCGTTCCGCCTCGTGCATATCGATCATAGAGAACATCAATCAACTCTTCACGTCGTTTTTCTTCCGAAGTCAGAGAATTTTTAGTCGACTTGCTGGATTTATTTGTCACAAACGTCTGATTATTCGAGGTTTTCATTATTTTTATCCTCTAGGTCTGCAGAACCATCTGCTGTTCCCGGATTAGTTCCGCGAGATAGCGTTTATATTCGATATCCGGCATGGGTTCAAGCAGGGCTGTTAGGTGATTCTCATCAATAAAGCCTTGTAAAAACGCAATCTCTTCAAGACAGGCAATTTTTAATCCCTGCCTTGCCTGAACTGCAGACACATAGGATGAGGCCTGATGCAGTGAATCGTGGGTTCCGGTATCCAACCAGGCAAATCCCCTACCCAAAAGACGCACCTTCAAACGGCCTTCGTGGAGGTAAACCCGGTTGATATCTGTAATCTCCAGCTCACCTCGTTTGGAAGGCTTCAAACTTGCGGCAATTCGTACGACATCGTTGTCGTAAAAGTATAGGCCGGGGACGGCGTAGCGCGACTTTGGCGCAGCAGGCTTTTCTTCAATTTCAAGTGCCCGTCCGTCTTCATCGAAAGAAACTACACCATAACGTTCCGGATCAGTTACAGGATAACCGAAGATAATGCCGCCGTCATCCAGTTGCGTGCATTCCATTAGGAGGCGCTGAAAGTCGTGTCCATAAAAAATATTGTCGCCAAGGATGAGACTCACCGCATCCTGGCCAATAAAATCCCGCCCCAGAATAAAAGCCTCAGCAAGACCGGCAGGCGATGGCTGAACCTTGTAGGAAAGCTGAATTCCAAATCGACTTCCATCACCCAAAAGTTGTTCAAACAGAGGCAGATCTTTTGGCGTTGAAATTATCAGGACTTCGCGAATGCCCGCTAACATGAGAACCGAAAGCGGGTAGTATATCATAGGTTTGTCGTAAACCGGTAGCATTTGCTTACTCACAGCTCCGGTAAGTGGATATAGCCTGGTGCCAGAGCCCCCTGCAAGAATAATTCCCTTCATTCTCTATCTCCTCATTCGGGTCGGTGCACATCAACCATATTCAATGTATTGGCAAAGCGGGAAGGTAATTGAGCGATGTTCAAACTCTTTCAGTGCAATTGGATCTTCCCTGATGCCACGCACTTTCTCTCTTATATCATCGTTGTTTTAGGTTGGATGTATAGAAAAAAGATGACAATTTCTCCGTTCATAACAGAGTCTCGGGAACTTCTCCGTTGCGAAGCAATCCCTGATAAAGTGTCAGATAGCGATTTAGCATGTTGTGAGGATCGAACTGTGTCACCAAATGCTGATACTGCAAGTGCCACAGAATATTTTGCAGTTCGATGTCAGAATCAATTTCCGCAATCTTCTCTGCCACCTCTTTCGCGGAAAGTTTTTGAGACAGACGCAACGATTCAGTGTTCGGCATTATCTCCTGAAGCGCGGGATAATCCAGTGCGACGACGAGTGTGTTGTGTGCCATCGCTTCAAGAATCGCAATTCCAAAGCTCTCTGATGTTGACGTTTGAAAATAAATATCAGCCTGTCTTAAAAGAGTAAAGATACCTGTTCTGTCCTGCTCCCCCAGCAGATGAAACTGGCTTTCCAACTGATACTTTTTAATTTTTGAGCGAATTAAACGTCCCTCATCCGGATCTTCCGGACCAATAAGTACATAGCGCCAGCGCTTACCCAACAGGTTTAACTCCTGTGCGACGTCAACCAGAAATCGTTGATTTTTGCGTTTACTCAGCGTTCCGACGTTAAGAATAATCTTTTCCTTGCGGTCAGCCTCATTACTTTCGTTGTGAGCAGGTTGCTTGAATACCATTTGGCCACTGTAAATAACCGGAATTTTCTTCGAACTATCGCTCGTGATATCTGTTATCAGGTCAAGGTTGCTGTGAGACACGCTAATCAGACTGATCCGTGGATTTCTCAAAACTCTTCGAAAGAACCATTTCAGCAAGTAATACGACAGACGCTTATTGCGAACAAAACCTGCCCGTGAAAATTCTTTCCAGGGCGCACTCCAAAAATGACAGGTCAACAAAATGGGTACCGACTTTGGCAAAACCAACAGAGCAATGCCTGCAGAAACTACATCCTGAGCATTTACCAGGTCACACTCTTTGCAGGCGCTGCGAAGCGTTAGCGCCATGCGAAGCGCAATAAATAGAAGCACAATCAGAAAGAGTGCGGAAAGACGATACCGGTTCCAGCAATGGTAGGCAGTACGCCGCAGGACATAGTCACAGCGCTGAAATAAAGTCTTGCGCTCGTGTACGGATGCAAGCTGAACCTCGATGCCATTTAAAAGCAACTCACGTCGCAGATCGAAGATGTGGCTGATAACGCCATTTGTATCTTCCTCGGGGTTTAAAATTGTTGCCAATAAGACTCTCATCAGAGCTCATTCCCTTCAGTTTTCACCGATGAAAATCCGTTTCTCTGCAAACCAGTGTCCTTGAACGGCTGAGTTCCTTCAATATTTAGATAAACCAAAAGCGATAACCCGGCAGCAATTCCTGCCATAACCATCATAAACGGCAGATTGCCATATAGCTCGCTACTTAAGATCGGTTCGAGAACAAAAAAGCAGCTGAAGATAAGCGCTGATAAAAAACCGACATGCAGCCAGGGACGAATGATTTCTGCCAAGGGATAACCCAGTTTTTTCCACATAAGCAGGCTTTGCAATAGCGAAATCAATACACCGGACGAGAATACGGTAACACATGCACCAAATAAGCCCCACTTAGATGCAGCATGTGGTAACAAAACAAGCAGCATAATCAGACCACCTGCCATGGCGATGGTTTCATAGGCTGGTTTGCCGACAGCAACAAACGTTCCTCCTTGAATAATACCAATCGTTCGCGGAACACCACGAAAAGCAATCCACATGAGCGCAACGGCTGCTGTAGCATAACGGGGATCGTACAATATGTCTACCAAAGTCGTTGCAAAAAGTGCCTGCGTTACCAGAACAGGCGTGGCGACCGTCAGCAAAAGTGAGTTACTACGACGAAAAATTCGAATAACCCGTTCCTTATCGCCGGCAACTTTGCTTATAGCCGGAAAAAGAGATTGCGCAAATATTTGTACAATCAACACCTCGATTAATAAGCCGATATTCAATCCAATATTGTAATAACCGAGCGTTTCCATACCAAGATACTTACCCAGAATTAACCGATCCATATTCATGGTGGCCCAGGTAATCAGCGTGTTCAGAAAAATAAACTTCCCAAAATGAAACAGCTCTTTTCCTGCATCGCGATCCCAAGCTAAACGTGGTTTGTAACGTTCTACAACATAGGAAAAGATAAAGCGATAAAACGATGTTAACACTGCCCCCCACGCCAGTGCCCAGACCGAGCGTAGCGTAAAAGCAAAAAGGATCGTCGTCATAAATCCAAGGAATTGCGTTCCCAGTTCATAGGAAACCTGCTTATCTGCCTCAAGACGCTTAATAACCAGCGGAAGAGCAGGATTTTTTATACCGTCAAGTAAAATACTGAATGCCATAAACAGCAAGAGAGGCTTTAGTTCAGGCTGGTTATAAAAAACAGATAGCGGGTCGATCAGCATAGCCACGACAAAAAACAACAACAGAGATCGTAAAATGGATATGATAAATGACGTATTAAGGTAGGCTGGTTCATCACCCCTTGGGTTTTGGATGATGGCTGTGCGAATACCGGTATCCGAGAACAACTGAACCATCGCAAGAATAACTGATGCGGTAGCCATTAAGCCAAAGACTTCCGGAAAGAGCAAACGGGTAAGTATTAAGCTGCTGACAAGGCGCAAAAATGAGCCGCCTCCCTTACCAAGACCGGTCCAGACAGCTGCTCTAATACTCTGCAGCTTCAGCGAATGTTCCTGATTGCGAAGCAGCATATCTTTAAGATTATGAAGCACGTTTCACTCTCCCTGTGCAATGCTTTGTCACTTTGCGGCCTACAGACTTTCCCGGTGAATCTGCTCCAGATAGCTGGTATCACCAAACTCCAGGATATAGAACAATCCTTTTGCCTCTGTCTCCAAATCAATTTCGACGAACCCGGCCCGATGTCTTACCGTTTTTCTTTTTGCCGGACCACTCAGGGACATACTGATAAGGCGACCGGAACGCTTATCGGTTCTTGGAAGAAAAATTGTTCCAGTCAGAACTTCGGCAACAACAGGCGCCTGCCCTTTTTGTAGCAACTCATCACCGCCATAATTCCAGATATCGTTGCTGTTCTCTCCTCTGCCGATAGCGCTAATTAACAATAGATTGCTGTTTTCCAAGGGAAGAGAATCCAGACTACTGACGTGAATAGCACCAATAGTTGACGATAAAGATTTAATTTTTAGTCCACCACACCGGTAGGTTTCTTTGGCGCGAAGTTTACCACTGACGCCGGAACTATGAGGTGAATTTAGTATCAACAAGGACTTGTTTACATCACGTTGCACTGCTCCTCCAGAGGGACCGCGAACATCTTCAAAACCGGCAAAATCGTGTGAAGCGGACAGCTCTCCCAGTTTTTCTTCCTCCATGTCTATCCGTGAAGCAAGTTCAAACATCTCGATCCCCGTATTGAAGAAGGGGATTTCCCCGTTGCGCCAGACCTGTGGGCCATACATCTCATGCTCAGACCAAATAAGCTCATAGCGATCTGAATGTTTGGGAATATCTCCTCGTCTGAAAAGAAGCGCAGCTGCAGGAAAAATGCCCATCGTAACAGGATCATTGTATAAATTGTAGGCACCGCGCAAGTCTTCTGCGGGACCGGTTCCGCTTTGTCGATAGGCATAAATAGATAGCGCATTCCAGCCTTGTTGACTACCATGAGCTGCCATTTGCAGGGGAATAGTAACCCGCCACTGATCCGGCCAAATTGTACCGTATTCAGAAACAGTGAGTGGCAATCCGGCAATCTTCGAGAAAGCGACCTCTGAAGCGATGGTTGGCAATGCTCCCGGAGAATCCAACCTTCCACGACGGTACACATGGGTATCCATAAAATCCATCGTTGCCTGAGACGGCAGATCCTTCTGATGTAGAATCCAGTTGGTGCCATTTATCGGTATCGAAACGCCTTGCGATTTTAACAACCGACGCATATCAGCAAAAAAGTCTTCCTGAATCTCATTCAGAAAGCGCTTTCCATCAGCTGAACTCCACAGATCAACGCTTGAAGCAAATTTCCAACGCTTCCACGCCCAGTCCGCATGTTGCTTTTCAAATTCAGAGATATATGGCTCCAAATCGAATCCATTGCTGCGCGACGGAATAAAGTGTGATGTGATATCGTTTTCATTGACCAGCGTCGTCATCGCAAAAGACGGATCGTCTTTGTAGGCTATTTCGGTATAAGGATTGACGTGACCCCAAAGCAAAGCAGCATAACGGCGTTGTCTTTCTACCAGCTCTGGTACGACATAAGACAGTCCTTTCCAGGTACGCAGCTGCTTTGGTCTTGGCCAGATTTCGTCGGGGTCGACCAGTAAATCCATTTGAATGTAAATCCCTTCTTTTTTCAAGCAGCAGAGTAGATAATCCAGCTTATTCCACAGCTCTTCATCAAAAACATATCGTCCACGCGGATCTAGTGAGCAAAGCTTTGTTGGAGACCAGTTAACATTCAGATGATGGATTCGAACAAGATTAACACCTATCTTTGCCAACCGTCGTGCCAGAATCTGCGCTTCTTCGTAGTCTGGGAAACACTGCATAGCACTTAAGTTGACGCCCCAAAAACGTATTTCATCGCCATTCTGAAATTTGAAGGCTTCTCCGTCGGTGCGGACAAAGCCATGTTTACCAGCGGGGCGATGATTCAGAAACGATAAATCGATCGGGAAATCATCCCACGGAAGCGGGTTCACCACCCAGTCTGCCGTTTGGTTATTCCGCCCCGGTAATTGTGGATCGAGCAGAGCAGATAGTTCACTTGAGAATTCCATTGTTACCTCAAGAGAATGCAAGCCTTCGTAAATCAGATCCTGCACTACCCAAATGCGCATCTCATAATGATCATTACGCAACAATACATCGACCTTTACCGGGTGATTAAACATCAATCGAATATTGCCATATTCTGCATGCACCAACTGAACGTCCCGGACGGTTGAGGAAAACAGGGCTTTATCTCGTATCAGCGACAACCGAAAACGATGTTTGCCGCGATCGGCGGAAGCAAGTAGTTCCTGACCATACCAGACCGGTGTTGGCAAACGTAAACGGAGCGCGCCACCGATTGCCTTCACGGTCTGTGTAAAGTCCAGCGTTTGATCGAACGATATCGTTGTGTCATCAATTTGCCGGAGCGACAGCTGCGAAGGCAACGTCAACGAATAGTTTGTGGAGAAAGGAATTTCGACATGCGTCTTCCAGCGTACCTGTCGCAAGTCTGTAGCGAAGTCCGCACGCGGCTCTAATGGTCGCAACCAGCTCCAGTGAGCATCCCAAAAATCGAAACCTACATCGAAAAGCAGACGCTCATCGGCATACAGGTTAATTTTGTCTGGTCCTCTCGCCTCAAGGTCGAGCGAACCAGACATTGCGGAGAGGGAGGTAAAAATCAAAAGCGACAGAATTCGAATCGTCATGATAAGCTCATTTACCGGAAGTCGTTGATCCAGCGGTCATATGCCGGGGTGGAGAAATGACGCTATCGAGAACCGTACCATCAATTGTATTTTGCAATCGAGCCCCTCCAATTTTTCCCCAGGCAAACCGCAACATTCCGAAGAACTGCGGAACAACCACCAAGGCAAGGTGAACCGCATAAAGCAGAGCAAATCCGGTGCTGAGACCGTACGTCTTTTTAAAGCTGGTCGTTTTCCAAAGCGGTCGAAGAAACGCTACCACAGCTATTAAAAGGCTTAAGATTGGAATTCCACCCAAAAAACCTGCTGCTAAAATGGCTATTGGAGCAGTTGCACCAAATAGAATGCGCATCACGGGACGTTGAAACAAGCGTTCGGGCAGGCCAAGGTTACGCCAGGCAATTTCCGCATAAGCGTGTCCGCTGCGATAGGCTCTTCGCCAATATTGCTTTGCAGAGGTCATGTTAATATCATGTGTCGTCATTGGTTCAATAAGACGATATATCTGCCATCCATCGCTACGCATGCGATAACCAACATCTGGATCTTCTCCTGCAACCAGATGTTCGTCATAACCATTAACCGACTCTAATGCTTCGCGTCTTACCAGCGCGTCTCCTCCAAACGATCGACAGGGACCTTCTTCATAATTGTAGCCGCGCTTGCCGGCCATCAGTTCCCATTCGAGATTGGTTATTTGGTGATATCGGTTTTTATTGGGATGTTTTTCACGACGTCTGCCAATAATCGCGCCGAACTGTCCCTGCATTCTTCCCAACGCCTTATTGAACCACTCAGGATCGAGTTCGGTATCGGCATCAAGAAATTGAATATAGGGTGCGTGACCAGCCTTATAGCCGGCATTTCGACCTCTTCCGGGCGTGGGGTGTGGATGTCTTAAGGCAATGACCTGTGAAATCTCGGCGTTAATTGCCAAGTCGAGACTGGCATCTTTCGAGCCGCCATCGACATACACAATACTTAGCAGTTCCTGTGGATAATTTGCTCTCCGAACCGAAGCTATGCAGTCCGTCAGATACAATTCGACATTAATACCAATAATTACCACATCAATTTCAGGGTAGGTCATAGCTGCTCCTCCACGACTGAATGCGTATGAGACCCATTCTCTGGTGTCACTGGAATAATCCTGGCCGGAATACCAACTGCAAGTGAGTTCGCAGGAACACTATTTATCACCACAGCATTAGCACCAATACTCACATTATCTCCAATTTCAATGGCGCCAAGAACTTTTGCTCCTGCACCAAAACTTACATTATTGCCAACCTGCGGTGCTGCAGGTTCCGCGGCTCGCTGTAATCCCACTGTTACACCATTTCGCAACACACAGTTATCTCCAAAGCTGGCGAAGCCGCTCACCACGATGCCACCATGGTGGTCGATGCGGAAGCTTTTGCCAACAGGTACCTCACATGGAAGCTCAATTCCGGTAAGCAGCTGGACAAACAGATACGCAGCTTTATATATCATTGAAAGTGGTTTGCGAATGATCGCCGAGCGGATACCATAGCGCCAGCGTCCAAAGCGATAAACCGTCATTACCCAAAAGCCGGGTCGTGTCCAGTCTCCGCCATAACATTGCAAATCGGCACGGAGATTATTAAACATCCTTTTTACCTCCGCTCAGGTAGCTGTTTAGTGTAACGTAGCGCAGAAGTAGCGAGTCGCTAAGCCGCTTCTTTTCATAAAGGCGCTGCATTTTTTCAGCAATGACCATCGGCAGATACCTGTCGACAGAATCCATTTGACTTCGTATAAACTGCTGATTCTCAGCATCGGCCATGTAGCGATCATTGCTGAAGTAGGCCTCTTCAACCCTTGCCCTGTTCCTCATTTTTTCCTGAAATGGCTTGATGGTGCGGCGTCCGATTGCCGCAGCAACTTCACGACTGCGATAGAGCCAACCGGGATCCTTTGGAGAACCAGTAGACCCCGCTTTGCGAAAGTGGCTAAGTTCAGGTAAATAGGTTCGCCAATAATAATTGTAGAGGCCGTTTCCAATACGCAAACGCTTGTCTGTATTCAAGCAAACAGTTCGCACCTGAGCGTCTACAAACAGACAGGCGCAACGTGCAAAGGAACTTATACTCACTGGTCCCGCGCTAATAAGGTTTCGCCCTCTGGTGTAATGTTTTGCGGCTTCGACGATGTCTAAGTGCAGATCTGCTGATGAGCGTGCTGCATCAAGAGTATGGCGAATTCGTTTGAGAAGCTCAGAACGTATACCACCGGTCATCATACCGGACAGTCCGGAATCGTCAATCGCTTCGGGATCGTTATAAAGCATGTCCAGATAAAAAGAATCATCTCGTGCCGGTTCGTTTACGTCCATCGTGAGAAACATGTAGTCCAGCAGTTCTTTTGGACTTTTGCCCTTCTTATAAAAATAGCCGCTGCCAAGAATAACGTCACCTATAAAACCATCCATGTAGAAATCGGCGTTGGATTGTTGCACGCGCTGCTGCAAATGCGAAACATGCGCATATTCAAGCGTTGCCATAATCCGCTGACGGCTTGCCACGTCACTGCCATAAACTGCCGGCAAATTGGTTGGAAACGATTCGCTGCGAAATTCAAGATTTAGACTATCTGCCACCTGAGATGCAAGAACGGTCTCAGCAGATCTATCATATCCAAAATTCAAACAGTCAGGTGCAAACGAGCTCGTATAATTAGCTAATAGACGTGAATCATAACCACCACTGAGACCGATAAAATATTCTGCCTGGGAAAACCTGGCAAAATAGGCATTGATCGCCTTATGCAGTGCTTCTCCGGCATCTTGCAGCGATTGATACCTCAGGTCTGACGGCAAATAAGTGTGCAGGCTGACTGGCGTCGTGCTCAGAGTTCCTCTCTGACAGGCAACAGATAAAACCTGACCCGGTTTAAGTCGATCGATATTTAGAAAGATCGAGTCTGAAAACGGCAAATAACCATATTTTAGGAATTCCACCGTGGCAATGGGACAAAGAGATGTTTCAGATAACCCGTACTGCGATTGGCGGTGTATAGACATCACATTCGATGAAATGTAGATACATTCATAGCTATTCCAGACAAAGACCGGCATGGCTCCGTAATCGTCCTGCAAAACAAAAAGCTCATGATTGATGCGATCATAAATTATTAACACAAATAGACCGCCGGCAATATGATGTGCCAGATCTTCCGGTTTCTCGTTATTCAGGATCTCGCGAATCCGGCGCAGATTGGTCTGCCCGTCGAGGGTCTTGCTATCGTGTAAATATAAATGGCCCTCCAAAAAAAGCTCATAAACCGGCGTGCCAAGGCGCTGCCAACAAACCTCCGTTCTGTCGAAGCTCCAGTTGATTGCAAGTCTGCCATCGCAGAAATAATCATCAGAGACCTCTTCTTGTAGAAAGTCCTGATTTTTCTCTATTCGCAGAAGCCAGCTGTTTTGCAGAACATTTGCCTGCTGACTTCGATTGATTGAGTGAAAAGTCTGTACAAAATCCATTTCCCCTTCCCTTCGGGATCCCTCCCTTTTGCTTATCCGTGGCGTAAGACACCGCGGCCAAACCCGTCACGACGTAACGTATCAACAATCAATCGGACTATTACTGCTGCTTCTTCACGTCTCATGTCTTGTTTCTCATCGCCACCGAGGCTGTTTTTGCACCAAACCAGAGAACGCCAGAATAGCTCGACACCTGCCGATGCCAGTACTGCAGCCAGACCATAGTTTTTTCGGTAGTAGCGAAACTCGCTCTCAATACGAAAATTAAGAAGTTGCTTTCCGGTTGAACTCATACGCTTTTTCGTTGCTCCAGAGGACTGCCCACCAAGATGAATCACCTCCGCTTCCGGAAAGAATACGACACGCCAACCGGCACGTTGAGCCTGTAGACAGAAATCTATTTCTTCAAAATACATAAAGTAGCGTTCGTCCAGAAAGCCAATCTGTTCTACCAGTTCGCGGCGAATCAGGAAGTAAGCCCCCACCACCCAGCCAACATCCTTCACACTGGAATGATCCCACCACGTATAATCAGGGCCGCCAAGCGAAGGCGACTCGGGAAATCGCGCTGCAATTCCAGACATAACAAGAAATTTTTTCCAGGCGCCGGGCAACATTCTTGCAGAGGGCTGTAAGTCACCATCGGTTCCGACCATTTTGATTCCCAGAACACCGCATTTATTATGTTTCTCCATGAATCCGAGCGTCGAGTTCAAAACGCCTTCCTTTAAATAGGCATCCGAATTGAGCAAAAGAACATATTCTCCTGAAGCATGTTCAAAAGCCAGGTTATTACCCTTCGCAAATCCATTATTATCGGAACTTGCAATTAGCTTTACCCAAGGGAACTCTTTACTTACCATTTCAGGAGAACCATCTTTTGATCCATTGTCTACCACGAAGGTCTCGCTGTCGATCCCTTCTACATAGCGTTCGACGTGCCTAAGACACTCGTGTAACACGTCGCGAGTATTATAGCTGACAATTATAATAGATAGTTTCTTTGTCGCCGATGGTGTCATTTAGTACTCTCTGCTGTCATTATGAATACAGCCCTTGAACGGGTGGTGGTAACTTTTCAAGACGCTTGCCAAGGTGCAATCGTTCCATCTGCCAGGCGTGCAAAGATTGACGAAACTCGTTATCGCCATAGCGTTTCATCCCCTGAAACATCGCCTTCAGATATCCTCCAACAATGCAAAGACCACCCAAGATATATGGACGTTCCAGCATGCGATAGCAGCCAATTGCCAGCAGATATAGCGGATGGGTGCCCATAAAATACTGCCCACGTCCCCAGCGCATACGTCCATGATAAATACTCCGATGCGATGAGCCCATCAGCCGCTTGTGCAAAAAGTTGAGGTCATTATGACGAATGCTACGGGTTCTCCAACCAGCGATGCGGGCGCGGTGAAAGGCAATTCCATCCCACATTACCTCGCGAACAAATCCACCAATATCTTCAAAGCATTGCCTACGGTAAAAGTTCATTGCCCCAACGACCATTTCATCGCTGGTCCGTTCTTCCACCTCTTTGCCGTCTTCGAACAGAATAACTTTTCCGCTCGCCGCTCCGAGTAGCGCGTCTTTTTTAAAGTATCCCAGCAGTGTTTCGAAATAGCGCGGTCTGAGCTCCAAATCTCCATCCATCTTGCAAAGATAATCCCAATCGATTGCTTGCAGACGCTCGAAGCCATAGTAGAATGCTTCCACTACCCCTGGCCCCACAGATCGCTCACCGCGATCCGGCTTGCGCACATAGCTAATCCAGCTATAAATTTCGGCAGCCTTAGCACAAATATCCGGAGTACTATCCGTCGATCCATCATCAACTAACAGCCACTCAACAGGTTTATGACTTTGCTTCGCCATAGACTCAATCATAGCCGGCAAATACTCTTCTTCATTTCGAACGGGTGATACGATTACAATACGTTCAGTTTTCACTGTGATTCGTCCTCCTGAACTCTGGCAAGTTTCACTTCGGCTAAATTCCTTTGCGGCGCAAAGATTTGCAAAAGCCGGTTTACATTGACAGGCTCCGCAAACTCTTCTTCAATTCTATTTAGAGCAACTGAGGCCATATTCGCAGTTTTTCGTGGAAAATTCAGTGCTTCACGTATTGCTTCTGTCAGCGAAGGCACATCGCCGGGCAAAGCCAATCTGCCACTGAATCCATCATGAATAAGCTCCGGGATTCCCGAGATTCGTGTAGAAATAACAGGAACACCAAGTGCCATCGCTTCCATCAGCACCACAGGTATACCATCCTGATCACCATTCCTGTCGCGCTTACAGGCCAGAACAAACATGTCTAGCCCCTTCATCCAATCTGCGACATTGTCGTGTGCAATTGATCCGCAGAAAGAAACATGATTTTGTAGTCCCAATTCATTAACCAGCTCGAGCAGTTCAGCCTCAAGCGGCCCATTACCAGCAATTTCCAGCTCGAAATTCTGTCCTTCACAAGAGAGGCTACAGGCGGCTCGCAACAAAACATCCAGCCCCTTCTTTTCAACAAGACGACCAAGTGAACCGATTTTTGGACGTCTTGTTGATGTCTCTTCCTGAACTTTTGGAACAAACTCTGAAGTATTGACGCCACAACGAACAATGCTTACCTTCGAAGAATGAATTCCCTGTTCGCGCAGCCAGCGACGATTAAACTCTGATATTGTAACAGCACTGGTAGAGCGCTCGACTTTCTGTGCGAGTAGTGAACCACGCTGAAACAGATCGTTCGCGTGTGAAGTAAAGCTAAACGGCACGCCGGAGAGCGAAGCCGCATACATAGCGATTTGAGTAGGTACATGCGCAAAATGAGCATGTACATGGCTGCAGTTGTTTTGCGAGATTTGTCTTGAGGCGTATACGGCAACCATAAACTGGTAGAGTAATTTATAAGAAGAGGGTTTTGCAATACCCGTTTTACCAATATCTGAGGCTACCATGCTCAGCGTTGAGAGATACGAGACAGGTTTGGTACATAAACAGAAGAGGTTAATGATTAGTAGGCGCAACAGCGAGACGGCATACAAATAATCGGTACGCCTTGCTAATTCCCAGGCTTCGGTCTCTGAAGCTGTTTGTCCGGGTTTATGCACGGAAAGACTGAGAACATAGATTCCGCGACGTTCGAGCGCTAATATCTCTCGATAAATGAAGGTTGCAGAAAGGGCGGGAATTTCCGGCCCGATATATGCGAGTCTAAGGTTAGAAGGTGCTTTGTTTATTTCCAGGGGCTTCATCATTTACATCCTTGTAATTGACTCAGGTTGCTCTTCCAAACATAGCCTGCATCATGCAGTTTATTTTTACAGCCAATTTTAGTTTTCGACAACCTCGCAGCTAAACATTAACCAATTGCGCTTTCGCAATTAACCGATTGCGATACCGCAATACTTTTGCAGGAGCACCAACAGCGATTGCCCCCGGAGGAACAGACTTAGTAACGACGCTGTTTGCACCGAGAACAGCACCATCTCCGATGGTAATCCCGGGCAATAGACAGGCACCGCGACCAATCCACACGTCGCGGCCAATATGGATGGCCGCAATACTGTGCGTTTGTCTACGAATGAGTACGCCGGGTGTTATTCCATGATTGGCATCGCGTATGGAGACAAACTCTCCGATTAATGTGTAATCCCCAATTGAGATGTGGTCGTACGAGCAGATGGTCGTGCCGCGATTCAATCGCACTTCCCTACCCAAAGCAATCGAGCCGCTCTGTTCTGTCTGTAACTCAACGTAACTTCCAATACGGCAGTGCTCACCCATAAGCACCTGCCTGCTGCCTTTAATTGTCACCGGCCCATCGAATTGAGAACTTGCCGGAATACCAGCGTGTTGTCCACGCGCCCAAATAAGCCAGCAAATACGCCGCAATGAATTGCGCAAGGGGTTCAGCATGCGGATTGGCAGAGCCAGCGCTTCCACCAGAATATTAAGAAGTTTCAGTTTCATACGGCATCGCCTGATTTCTGAGTTGGTTTGCGTAAAGAAACGCTTCAAGTTTTGCGACCGACTGTGCCCACGAAAACTTTTCGCTTTTCAACAGGCCAGCAGTGACAAAATTTTCCATTAATACCGGATGGCTAAGCAGGGTCTCAACTTTTGTAACAAGCCCATCAACATCTTTTGGCGGTACGATAAAGCCATCAACCTCGTCGCTGACGATATCCAATACGCCCCTGCTATTGGTCGTGACTATCGCGCAGCCCAGACTCATGGCCTCTAATACCGGAAGACAAAATCCTTCTTCAGTACTGGTATTCATCCACACCTTTGTAGAAAGGTAAATATCGCGAATGTGCTGCTGACTCGGGCGTTCAAAAAAATCCGTGTTCGGAGGAAGAGGTTTTGCCGGATATTCTGAGCCGAACAGCACAGCTCTCAGTTCAGGATTCGATTCCTGTAGCCGACGAATAACGTCAAGGCCGTCACTGGCGCGCTTTAGCGGCACCGGAGAATGGGTCATTCCGATATCGTAATGACGTTCGAGCCCCTCCCCCAGCGCTTCAGAAAGAGCAAAATCTCTGCCGTTAGGAATAACAGGAATATTGTTATCATCGCACTTCGACTCTACAACTTCCTTCAACCAGTTTGAAATCACGATCTTTTTCATCGGAAAGCGAAATGTCGCATCTATAGCTTCCGCATCACCATTCCAGGTTTCATACCCTTGAATCAGATAAAACCTAGCCGCAAAATCTTCCGGAAGTTCATTTGCCACAACCGCAGTCGACCAGCCAGTTGCAATTAAGCAATCGCATTCCGGAATGTTTTCCGGGGATAATGTCGGCACGGCAACGAGGCGGCCGCGAAAGCAATCCAGATGGTCTTTCTCATCAAAGAACTGGCGTCGCACATTGCGACGCAATCTTGTTTTCCAATGTGCCTGATGATGTGGGTAAATTACAGACACGCGATGTCCGCGACGCAAGAGCGCGTTTCCATATGCCGCTACTACCCGCAGTCCACCAGACAGCCCTTTATAGGGTGCGAGAAAATTGATAACCATAACCAACTCCGGGTGTTCTTACGACCGTTATTGTTTCTTCAAAGAGGGATCGTACAGACACCCCTGATATTATTATCGCCTCGGTCATGGCTGCCTTGAAATAAAAAAAAGTTAGCGTCTGGGTACCGGCATATACGGTGGCCTGAGTAAAGATACCTCCGATCCATGCTGCAAGCAGGCACCAGGCCAGCTGAGCCTCCAGGTCTTCTGGTGGTCGCTTAAGTGCAAACAGCAATAGCCGGATAATCACCCAAATCATGGTTAGTAAGTACAGATAAAGCGTCATCATGCCGGCCGTGAGAGCAATAAAGAGGTATTCGTTGTCAATTGAGGCCTGGCCGTTTACCACCGGGAACGTGAACCTTCCCCAGCCAAACCAGTAGCGCTGCGCTACAACCTCAATGTAGTTGTCGAGCATTTCTTTGCGATAAGCCGCGTTCTCCTGGTCTTCATTTTTCGCCTCTGATCTCTTAATGGAAACGTATTCGACAAACTTGGGCACCACAACAACAAGTCCGGCTAAGAAACCTGCGAGTAAAATGCTCCCGACCAGAGCACGCTTTTTTGTCCAGCCAAATCCAATCAAGGCCATGGTGATCCCCAGCCCCATCATCGGAGCGCGAGAACCGGCAGTAATCACCCCGATAACGCAAAGGCCAAAGACAATTTTTGCAAATAACGGTTTGTTCGAAAGCGCCCATCCCTTGAAGAATGGGAAATTATTGCGCCAATACCAAAATGCCAGCGGCACCTGAATCGCATAGAAATAACCAGCACAGATAGGATGAGCAAAAGGCCCGGCAGCGCGCTTGAATCCATAGCGCGCCATAGTTCCGCCCCAGGGAACATTTCCCGGCCATACGTTTCGCAGATGCGTATCGAGATGATTGGTGTATAGTTTCCACTCAAAGAGCATAAAAAAGGTGATAATCGCCGAGAGCGTTATCGAAACCCGCAAGAGTTCCAATCGTCGCGCAGGACTCATAAAAATGCCCTTCATCATCAGATAGGGCAAAAAGCGTTTCAGGGCATCCACAAAAAGAATTTTTTGCGCATCTTTATATCCGGTAGCCTGAAACTGCGCCCAGAAGAAGCTGAGCAGCGTGCCGAAAATTATCAGGTCTAAATATGAGAATTTGTAACCATCCATTTTTTCTACCAGTACCCACCAGGCAAAAATGGGTATAAAGGCAGAACTCCAGAATGACAATTCAGGAATACCGCTTATCAGCTTTGTTTCGTAATAGCTTGGAATGAACATAAAGATGGGTAAAAAATAGTAAATGAAAAGTTTCCTGGCATCATTCTGCTGAGTCAATAGGAAAATAGCGCCTATCATCGGTAGAACAGCGATCTTATCCATCACTATCTCCCCTGTTGCGAAAGACTTTGGAGTCCTTCACCAAACGGGCATCCGAACTATTCCGCTTTCTGTAATGGCGCCATATGTTGATACTTTGACGGAGTTTTTCTAATCCTCTCGGAGGCAAGCTTTTACCATAAAATTCCAGCATTAAACTATGATAGTAGCCGCGTTCCAGAACACGTACTTTATTAACAACCATAGAAAGGGCACGAACTTTCAGGCGTTCCAACAGGTTTACAGCTCGAAAAATTTCCGGCCATTGAGTTTTATTTGCCTCTACTATAACCACAACGACATCCCCCATCATGGCCAACTTATTTGCCTGCGAGCTTAGTAAAAGCGGTGGACAGTCCAAAAAGATATAATCAAACTCTTCCCTGAGCTCCAAAATAAGATTCTTAAAGTTTTGAAAATTAATGACCTGCGAATTATCTTCAGTGTGCGTTCCAAGCGGTAAAATGCCCATTGGAAAACCCAGATCATAGTGTACGTATTCTCGAAAACCGCCAGGATTCGCCATCCAATCACTAATTCCCGGTTCACCTTTCAGCTCTATCAGCTTCTCAGATAGCGGAACACGGTCATTCATATCGATATATAGTTTTCGCTCCGGAGCTGCATCCAGGCTGGCAAGCACGTTCAGTGCAATCGTGGAGGTTCCCTCCGCCTGCTTAACGGCCATCAAACTAAATACGGTAGAATTGTGGTCCTGCTTGTCTTTGGCAAAATGGACAGACAACTTGTGGATGAGCTCATAGAGGTAGGATTTATGATGAGTACCAAAAACCCGATACATATCCTTCGCAGGTATGTTATCATCGTCACAGTGCAGCACGAAACCGGTGGCGGGAAAACCGAATGCTTTTTGAATATCCGAAGGACGCTTTAATGTCTTATCCATAAAGGTTCGTGCAAGAGCAATACTCACTCCGAAAAACAGCCAAACGATGAAGCCAAAGCCGAATTTCTTAACCGGACTAACCGGATCCGGTCCGGCAGGTGGAAGCGCCCAGGACTGTACAAAAATCCGTCCCGGGTTATTCGATTCAATCGTTATTTGTTCAATGCGTTCACTTAAACGTGTTATCACATCTTCGATGCGTTCGATTTCGTTTCTCTTGGTTGCGGCTCGTAACACCGCTGCATTAAACTCCAGAATTTCTTGTTCCTTTTTCGCCAGCTCACGCTTCACACCGGCTTGATCCTCCTTAGCTGCATGAAATTCTGTCCGAAATGTTTCTATTTCAATTGATAACTCACTAACCATTTTGCGGGCAATCAGATCCAGCTTTGTCTGCTGAATATGGTTAAGCAGGCTATCCATAATCGCGTATTCCCGTGAGCCAACCTCCAGACCAATCATGCGAGTGCGCAATTCATCCTCCTGCTTCTGCAGGAGCTCGGATCCTTCGAGTCCGCTAATATCCAGGTCAAGCAATCGCATGCGTTGTTCCTGAAGTGCTTTAAAACGATTTTCCGAGCGAATTCGGTTAAGAACCACATCATTATAAGCGCCCTTTAGCGAGGCTAAAGACTGAAGGTAGACTCCGTAGTTTTGTGGATCGACAATCGCTGCGCCATATTTTGCAGAGACCATTTCGAGCTCTAAATAACTCTCTTCAAGAAGTTGCTCGTAGCGATCTTCTTCTTTTTTGAGGTACTCCAACTTTTTGAAATCTTCATCAACACGCACGCGGTTTCGAAAAGCGATATACGTTTCAATGATAATATTGATAAGCCGGGCCACGCCTTCACGATCATCAGAGATCAAACTAAAATTGAGGATTTGAGTATCTCTGGCCTGGTTTAAGATCAATACGCTTTTCAAGCGATCCATAGAGGTTTTAAACGCCTCATTTGAACGCTGCCAGCGAAAGCCTTCGTTTTCGTACTTGCGAATCGCCTCCTCCATAATAGGATAACTTTTGATAACGGTATTCTGAGTTTTCATCCAGGCACTAAACGAATCTAACATACGAGCTCGTTCACTGGGATAAAGAAGCTGAGGCAATTGCGCCTCGAAGAGAATTGTTCCTTCAGAGCTGTACATCGGCTTTGATTTTCGGCCGGCAAGCAATATGCCGGAAATCACGCCAAGCAAAACAGCGAGCAGCAGTAACCATCGATGATTATATAAACCACCGAGTATATCGACCGGGGTCGATGTTTTCCTTTTTTCCTGCGAATTGTCTTCCACTGACGAGAATTCCATTTTCGATAAAACCGGTTCCATCCTGTGAACCTGTTCAGCAGTACTTCAGGTCAATTATCTGATTTTGCAAGAGAATTGACCAGCAGCGTAGCCAAGATAACCGCGTTCATCAACGGGGTTATTTTATTTAGCGAACCGAGCAGTATGGAACTGCGCGATCGAGGTACATAAATAACATCCTGTCGGCGTATAATATAATTTTGTTCAAAATTGGCGTTCGAGGTGATCTCTTTTAGGTTCACTGAATAAACGCCGCCTGGCAAATCACGATTACGAGACAAACGAATGCGGGAAACAGCTGCATCGTCAGTAAATCCACCCGCTAAACCAATGGCAGTCATTAATGAAACCTGATTCCGTATCGGATAGGTGCCGGGATTTCTAACCTCGCCCAAAACGACAAACATTTCATTCTTCTGATACTCGCGGATTTTTAACAACAGGCTAACGGGACTGTATATTTCACTTAGTGCTTCTTTAAGCGCTTTTTCAGCTTCAAGACGGTTTAAATCCGCAATCTTAACATTTCCCGCGATCGGCAAACCGATTGTCCCATCAGGACTAATGATATAGTCGCCTGACAGCTCCTGCCGTTGATAGACGATCAATGCTACAACGTCTCCCGCTCCGAGCAAATATTCATCTGAATAGATGCCGGTATCCGCCTGGTGAATTGCAGGAAGCGTACTGCCGCAACCGCACAACATAAAAGCCATGCTCACATATACAAGCAGATACGCTTTTGTTAGCCATTGAATACGCCCTGACGTCATCAACAATCCTTTCAATTTATCGCACTAAGCCTTATACACGATAGTGCTGTAATCTTTCATTATTTTTCACCGACTAGGCTTACTTTGCACTATTTAGGATATATGCAACAATTACAAAACGCTTGTTTCACCCTTTTTATGTGACGATTCAACACCTTCTTTTTGTACTGCTTTCATCTTCTTTATCCCTTGCTCACGATTACTGAGAATATCGAACAGCAGGTGGTAACGCGTCAATTCAAGCACACTCTGAACGGCGTCATTTAGTCCAAAAACCTTTATCTCTCCACCTTTGGAGTTCACTAACTTAAGCAAGCTCACCATGGCCCCCAGACCAGAACTGTCTATTAATTCGATCGCATTAAAATCAATCAAAATAAAGTGATTACCTTCGTGGATAAGCTCGATAAGCTTCTTCTTAAACGACGGGACCACCAGGGCATCCAGCCGGCCTTCACATTCAATGACTAACACATCCTCAGTCACATGTGTATTTACAATCATGACAGGCTCCTTAGCTCTGAGTTTGCTATTGTCGTTGTGATTAAAATCGGAGGAAAATGCTGAAAAATTAGAAAATATTTGTTAACGAGAGGATGGAATCATTGGTAGTTGCGCTGGTCGGATGATAATTATGCCAGACATACTCAATAGAGCATCCCGGGATATCGCGATCAAGCGATTGGTCTATGATGTGCCTATTTTCAGGCAACGTAGGTTTCTGCAGACAAAAAGATTATAGAATATATTGCATCCCACCATTGCAAAATGCGCAGGCAGGATACAATTAGCTCACATGAAGTGGCTTATTTAACTGCTTTTACGTCCCAGATATCTTTGGCGTATTCCTCAATGGTGCGATCACTGGAGAACTTACCAATGCGTGCGACATTCAGAATTGCCTTTCGCGCCCAAACTGAGCGATCCTGAAACTCAATGGACACGCTTTCCTGAGCAGCGATATAGCTTTCAAAATCAGCCAGGTGAAAATAGGAATCATTCGGGCTGAGAAGTTTATCAGTTATCCAGTCAAATAAACCGGGTTCATCCGAACAAAACAATCCGCTTCGGAATGAATCGACGACTCGCCGCACCTTATTCGAGCGATCGTAGATCTCACGCGGACTATAACTCTGAGCTTTTTCCAGATCAATAATTTCATGTGCTTTAAGACCAAAGATGAAGATATTGTCTTCACCTACTTCTTCACGAATCTCGACATTTGCTCCATCCAGCGTTCCGATAGTTAACGCGCCATTTAAAGCGAACTTCATATTTCCGGTTCCAGATGCTTCCATTCCGGCGGTAGAAATTTGCTCACTAACATCTGCAGCAGGAAAAAGATGTTCCGCCAACGATACGCGGTAATCTGGCAGAAAGACGACTTTCAGCTGTTCTCCTACACGTTGATCGCTGTTGATTAAACGGCCAACATTATTAATCAACTTTATAATCTGCTTTGCCGCCCAATATCCGGGTGCAGCTTTTCCGGCAAAGATATAAGTTCGCGGTGTAGTAAGAGACTGTCCATCTTCAACAATGCAGAAGTACTGATGAATAATGTGCATCACGTTTAGCAGCTGACGTTTGTATTCGTGTATACGCTTTATTTGAATGTCAAATAAAGAATTGGGGTTCACAGTTATTCGATTCGTCTCACGGATAATCTTCGCAAGGCGCTGTTTATTCGCAAACTTTATATCCATGAAATCGCGCTGGAAGGTTTCGTATTCAGCGAACGGCTCAAGTCCCTTTATCTTGTCCAGATTGGTAATCCACTCAGGGCCAATGGTATCGCTAATCAGGGCCGATAAGCCGGGATTGGAGCGCAGAAGCCAGCGACGCTGAGTTACGCCATTGGTTTTATTGTTGAACTTCTCCGGCCACATTTGATAAAAATCCGGCACCAAATTCGTTGTTACCAACTTTGAGTGAAGTGCGGCAACGCCATTAACCGAATGGCTGCCAACAATGGATAGATATGCCATGCGCACCTGGCGATTGTCACCCTCTTCTATGATAGACATTCGGGCAATCCGATCTTCATCATAGGGAAAAGTGGCACGAACCTCATCCAGAAAGCGGCGATTAATTTCATAGATAATTTGCATGTGTCTTGGCACAACCCGTTCAACTAAATGAACGGACCACTTTTCTAACGCTTCAGGTAACAATGTATGATTGGTATAGCCAAATGTTTGGGTGGAAATAGCCCAGGCCTCTTCCCACTGCAAACTATGCTCATCGACAAGAATGCGCATAAGTTCAGCAACAGCAAGTGCCGGATGCGTATCATTCAGCTGAATTGCAACGCTCTTATGTAAATTGGAGATATCGTCATTCTCGCGCAGATAGCGTCGAAGAATGTCTCGCAGTGAACACGCTACCAGGAAGTATTCCTGAATAAGCCGCAGCTCTTTCCCGGAATCGATAGCATCTGAAGGGTAGAGCACCTTCGATACCGTTTCGCTGATAATTTTCTGCTCTACCGCTTTAATATAGTCACCGCCATTAAAAATGGTCATATTGAAATCATCGGATGATCGCGCACTGTAGAGACGCAGATAGTTAACCGTATCTCCACCGAAACCGGCAATCGGCATATCATAAGGTATGCCAATCAGCAGTTCCCAACCCATCCACATTGGATTATAATTGCCATGGGTATCTTCTGAATGCTCTACGTGGCCAAAGACAGGAATTGCGCAAAGTTCATCCGGACGAGCGATTTCCCAGGGAGTGCCGCCCTGCATCCAATGATCCGGGTATTCTTTTTGATAGCCATTGTGAATTTTCTGACGAAACAAACCATATTCGTAATTAATTCCATAACCGAAACCTGGAATATTTAGCGTGGCAAGTGAATCCAGAAAACAGGCAGCCAATCGACCGAGCCCACCATTCCCAAGTGCAGCATCGGATTCATTACTCGCCACTTCTTCCAGCTCTAATCCCAGGTCTTCCGAGGCTTCTTTAAAGAGATCGTAAAGCTCAAGATTTATCAAATTGTTTCCGAGTGCCCGACCCATTAGGAATTCCATGGAAAGATAGTAAACGCGTTTGCTATTGTTCCGTGAATAGCGATCTTCCGTTTCTTTCATGGCATCGATAAGATATTCTCGAACTGCCAGAGCCACGGCCTTGAATTTTTCTTTATCAGAAAGTTCTTCCCAACTTTTTCCCAACGAATACTTTGCGTGATAGCGAATGGTAGAACGAATCTCATCAGCTTTTTTGCGTTTTCTTTTTGCGACCTGTCGCTTCATATTCAATATCCTTTTGGCTAGTGCAGCTCTCCATTGAAAGCTATGGTTAGCATGTCTTCAATTTTTCCGAAACGCCGTTCGTAATCCTGTTGACTCCGACGAATAACTTCATGCGCTTCATCGCGCCCATACACATGAGTAATTTCGCACTGGCTTTTTTCAGTGCCGGGAACATCTTTGTAGGTTAAGAAATAGTGTCGGAGACGGTCAATCACTTGTTTAGCGCAATCTTCAATATCTCGCCATTGACCATAAACTGCATCATCTTTCAAGACCGCAATTATCTTGTCATCCGCTTCTTCGCCATCGAGCATTCGCAGCCCGCCAATCGGAATGGCCTGAACCAGCAAATCTCCGTGTGAAACGTCCTTTTCAGTCAGGACGCAGATATCGAGTGGATCATCATCACCAACAATTCCGTCTCTTCCGGTTTTTTCCATCGAGAGTTCGGCAACCTTCTCGGCGCAATAGGTGCGCGGAAGAAGTCCATATAGCGCGGGGCAAGTGTTACTGTATTTCTGCGGTCTGTCTATCATCAAATGACCGGTAATCTTGTCAATCTCATATTTTACCGTATCGGTCGGAACGACCTCGATGTAGGCCGTAACCACATCCGGTGCATCTTTTCCCAACCGCACACCATGCCAGGGGTGGCTTTTAAAAAGGATCCCCATCAGCTCCCATACCGGATCACCCAGAATACCTTTATCCATATTGAAATCCCTTCGCCAACCCCGTTTTATTGCGGGCTGAAATTTCTATTCTCAACACTACTTCGCTTAAGACTTCCCTAAGTACTGCGTGCTAAAAGGCCTGCCATCCATTTTTTATGCATAGCCTCAGGGCAAAATAAGTTCGTATTTTGATTCCGTGATGGACTGATATTGATTTTAGCGAATTGCACTTAAGCATGTTGAGCAGAACTTTTGCCAACTGCCGGTTTACGCCCTTCATGAAAAAAACGCACCAAACGAAGTGTATTTCTCCCGCGAATATGCCCATACGTTACCTCATCCATAACGTCATGCATAATAAATAAACCCATCCCGCCTTCTGGAACCTGATCAAGATCTTCAACATCGTAATCCAGATTGGGTACGTCACGCATTTCCATTACACTTCCAGTATCACAAATATCAAACGTAATATGACTGATACCAATGTGCACCTCAACCTCAACAGTATTTCCGGAGGCACTACCATAGGCATGTTTAATTGCGTTATTACAGGCTTCAACGACACACAATTCAGCCTGGTACGCCTCAACCTCGGATAATGGCGTTAATGAACACATACGATTGATGGCTGTTCCAACAAGCGGAACGTTCTCAAGATTGCTGTTAATAGACAATACAATATGTCTTAATGATGCCATGCCAACTCCCTTCCAACTATTGTAATAAAGCCAGTGGCTGCATAAGAATGAACGCTTCCGGAAGGCAAATCGACCTTTCGGATGGCAATGTTAAAATAATTTGGGGGTAATTAGTTAGACAACGCGTCTACAGCACCATCCATGTCAGGAAACATGCGAAATACCTTATCCATACGCGTTAGTTTGAAAAGGTTTTTTACAGAATCCTGCGTTCCACAAATGGCCATGTCACCTTTGCGACCAAGCATCTTCAAGCTGGAAACGATAGCACCAAGACCACTACTATCGATAAAGTTCACCTGATTCAGTGCAATAACAATCGAGTGATTTCCCTTATCAATAAGTTTATTCATCTGATCTTTAAACTGAACGGCAACCTTGGCATCAAGGCGTTGATCGAGAACTTCTACGACCAGCACATCGCCAATTTTTTTTTCTTCAAGTAACATATTTTTCTCCTTAAGTTCTATACTCTTTATGTTTCTGGCCGCAACAATACGACGCTTTATATCGATCAATTCAATGCACTTCTTATAACATCACTATCGGCAGCTGGCTGGTGCTCCTTTTGCAATAAATCTAAAATATTATCAACCGGAGAATAAACTCCGTCACCGGCTGAAACGAGAATTGTGATCCAACCAGACATTGCCGGGCCGCAAAGTTGAGCTCGCAAATCTGTGGCTTTCAGCGAATTGGCTGAAGAAAATTTTCCAAGGTCGAAGGGCTCACCTGTTTCATTGAGAATGCCACATACCATGTCCACTGGATTTAAGAAAAGCGCATTGTCCCATTCCTGTCTTTCAGATGCTACATCGTTGCGTATCTCAGAAACGTGTAGCAACCTTAACTTACGCTGATCACCTTCCTGCACCCAAATTGGACTGTTTTCTCCTTGCTTAGAGCTGGGAACAACCGAGCAAATGCGAATTGGCCTGTTTAACAGAACATATAGCTGGTGACTAAGCTCCTCTAAATTTTCGGCAAAGAATTCTTCACGAATATCTATATTTAAGTCTTCCTGAATAAAATTTACAACGTGATCCAAAAAGTCAGCATCAACTACCTGATGCTTCAGGCGATCACAATAATAATAGATCAACTCCTGTAGCTCGACCAGCATTCCGCCCATTAATTTGCGTTGATAAAGACTGTCGGCCTTTAGACGATCGTGCAGCGTATTATTAAGGCAGCGCACAAAGACAATGTCCCCTTCAGTTTTTTCCAGCTCCTTTAGAAAGACAAAACTGCTTGAAAATGTGTCAGTTTCATCAATGCCATACTCACTCACACTGGCAATAAAATTCACCCCATAACCTTCATAGTATTCTACAGATCGAGATAAACCGACACGCAGCGCCTCGGCCTGTTTTTGAGGAGCAGAAAAACGAATCCGACTCTTCATATCGCGGTCCTGAACGTAGGCAGTGCTGCTGACAAGATGCTCTTCGAGCATCGTGCGGCTATCGAACATGTATTGATGACATTTCATAAGTGCTATAGGTTTGCTCAGATAGTTAAGCCCTTCGGCAGAAAGAAGCATTTTTAGAACACGATCATGTTGCTTTTGTTGAAGCAGCTCCTCCAGGCATTCTCCATTCTGGAGAAACGCCGTTTGTAAATCGCCATAAAAAGGAAATCCAGAAAGCCTCTTGAAAAAACGCACAACTGCAAAGTCATCATCAGTAATCGCTGAATGCTCAAGAATTTCCAGATCGAAAGGAATGCCGCGTTCATAGAGCTGCAACAAAGGTCGCATAAATTCCGGATATTCTTCAATTAAGACTAACTGAGAGCTACGTCCAACGGATGCGGCACTATTGTAGGCGGTTATTAGGCGTGGTTCTTCGCTTTTCGTAATTTCAACAATACCATCTCCAATACATGCAGCATGAAGTGTTCGTTCGCTGTCAGTAGATTTAGTAAAGTTCTGTAAAGAAGACAACTTATGGTTGCTGGCATTATTCCTAGCTGCAGCGTCTTTCCGGGAAGCTTTTCCAGGTTTCATAGTACAAATCCTTTTGTTAAGCCATACATCCTTGTATGCAGGCATCCTTGCCATTGCTTATTAACCCGATAGTAATCACAAGAGCTCACGCACTTCCGATTTCTATATGTAACTAAAGTGACGACAGAATAGCCTCTCAGCTTTAATTACCTGATCGTCAGATGAAATTAATGATAGATTAAGTAAAGTGGAGGAATCTGCAGCGTCTCATAGAATGTAAAGAATATGACAAGTGCTGGCGGTATATCGGTTTGAATCTAGGGAAGGATACAAAAACTTCAGCCCCATCTACCCGGACTTTCAAAAAAAAGTCACCATCCCTGGTGACAGACCATCTCAGCAGTGATGATTCTTCACCGTCCCATCCATGAGTTCATTTTCAGCTGAAGCATCAATCATTTCCAGTGCTAGTATCGAGACATCATCTCCAATCGAGTTGTATCCACACCATTTATTGGTTATTTCAAGCATATGTTCCATACTTTCGGTTAAGGGTGAATCACTTTTTTCCTGAAGCGTTTCAACCATGCGCTGCAGACCAAACTGCTCCGCATCTATATTCTGCGCTTCCGCGATACCATCAGAGTAAAGATAGATTCTATCTCCCGGTTCCATTTGAATGGAATGTTCAACAAATTCATTTTCCTCAAGGATTCCAATCGGAATCCCCGGAGCTTCGATAAGCCTTCCACCGAAGCGCTTGGAAAGATGAATTATTTGTGGGTGTCCGGCGGAGATAAACCGAAACTCACCGGTTTTTTTATCCAGCAAACCGTAAATCAGCGTGAAATATTGACTATTTTCGGGATTTAGCTGAAAACGCTTATTCAACTGATTGGCCACTTCTGTAGGTTGAGTAATTTGATACCAGGGCTTCTCATCCAGTCGACGCTTTAATAATGACGCCTCATCAATCACCGGAGACAGTAATCTGCTAAGCGTTACTGCCAGCAAGGCTGCAGATACACCATGCCCACTCACATCCAGTAGATAAACACCAAGATAATCCTCGTCGAGATTGAATACATTAAATATGTCGCCGGCAAGCTCATCGCATGGATCAAAGCTCCAGTCTACTCTAAAGTTGTCTAACGGAGGTGGAGAATCGGGAAGCAGCGAAACCTGAATTCTTGCAGCAGCTTCAAGGTCGTGCTTCATTCGAACATTGTTTTCTGTAAGTTCGGCATTCTGTGAAGACAGCTGACGTTCCAGATCGATGACTCGTCGCGCAGCCTGTAATCTCACTCGTAATTCTTCCCGATCCAGCGGTTTGGACAGAAAGTCGTCGGCGCCTGCTTCCATCGCTTCAATAAATTCATATTTAGCCGATTTCGCGGTAAGCATAATAATATACACATAGTCTGAGGAGCCAATTGCACGGACTTTTTCTACCAGCTGTACACCGTCCATTCGCGGCATCATCCAGTCAGTAATCAGAATGGAATAGCTACCGCTTCGATATAAGTCCAGAGCTTCCTGCCCATCTTCTGCTGCATCTACATCATAATCCCATTTTTCAAGCGATCTCTGCAAAACCTTGCGAGACACCATATCATCTTCAGCAATGAGAATTTTCATGCACACACCTTGATTAGAAATTGGATAAATTTCTGGTTATCTGGAAATATTTATAGTTGTCACCTTCATAAAGTCGCCTTTTTACAACCAAACTTTAAGATTCCGGCGAAAAAAGCCATCGTTTCGTGAATGAATTCTGTTTATATTCATCGCAATCATAAGAAACACACAATGAAGGAGGTTAGAATGGCAACAGGATTTATTCCCGGTAGAACCGTTGAGGTTCCGGAAATCCCCTTTTTGGAAACGGTAAAGCTTGAAGCTTCCAATAGCGCAATTGTTGTTGTTGATATGCAAAATGATTTTGTAAAAGAAGGCGGAACACTGGTCGTTGAGGATGCAGTAAAAACACTACCTGCCTTGCAAGACTTGCTCGCTCGCGGACGTAAAGCCGGCGTGCAAATTGCTTACACTCAGGATAGTCATAATGATGGTGATCCGGAATGGGATATTTGGCCACAGCATTGTAAAACAAATACCTGGGGCTGGAATATTGTTGATGAACTGGCACCAAAGAAGGGCGACCTGGTATGCCGTAAAAGCCGCTACGATGGCTTCTACGGCACTGAACTGGAGCACTTTTTAAGCAGGGTTTGGAAAGTTGAAAATCTGGTAATTGTTGGAACAGTTTCCAGCATTTGCGTGGCGCATACCGCAGCGAGCGCCGGATTGCGCTGGTTTCGCTTAACAATTCCTGCCGACGGCATGTCTGCATTAACAGAATTTGATCAGGCACTTACACTCAGACAAGCCTCATGGCTTTATTTAGGAAGTGTTGTAAAAGCCACCAGCGATATTCACTTTACTTAGGAGATCTTTTCTTGAAGCCACAACATCGCCGGATTGCAGAAGGCATTCTTTTCACAGATCAATATCAGTTGACGATGGCACAACTCTATTTTCGTATGGGCCTACACAATAAAGATGCACAGTTCGATCATTTTTTTCGCAAATATCCAGACTATGGTTTGCACAAAGCCGGCTTCTGCGTTACTGCAGGGCTGGAATGGTTATTAAACTGGATCGAAGAGGCCAGCTTTGGAGATGCGGAAATTCATTATCTGCGCGAACAGCGCAATGCCTCCGGTCATCGACTTTACGACGATGCTTTTTTAAACTGGTTACAGAAAGAATTCACGTTTGAGTCCCTGCAAATCAGAGCGATTCCCGAGGGAAGAGTCGTTCACCCGAACGTTCCTCTTACGGTTGTTCAGGGACCATTGGCTGCAGCTCAGATTCTGGAAACATCGCTTCTGAATCACCTGAACTATCAGACGTTGATTGCCACAAAGGCAGCACGCATTTTTGAAAGCGGACGCGGTCAATTGTTATTAGAGTTTGGCCTGAGGCGCGGGCATTACAAAGGTGCAAACGCCGGTACGCGTGCTGCGCTAATCGGCGGAGCAGACTATACATCAAACGTCGGAGTATCTCACCTAATGGGTCTTGGCCCGCGTGGAACACATGCCCACAGCATGGTGCAAACGTTTCTTGCACTTGGAAAATCTGAACAGGATGCTTTTCAAGCTTATGCCGATGTATATCCCGATGAATGCCTGCTGCTTGTCGATACAATAGATACCCTCGGAAGCGGCGTACCAAACGCCATCCGGGTTTTTGAAAAACTAAAGAAAAACGGACATAAGCCGGTTGGAATAAGACTGGACTCAGGTGACCTGGCCTATCTTAGTATTCAGGCAGCAAAGATGCTGGACAAAGCAGGATTTGAAGACTGCGCTATCGTACTCTCTAACAACCTGGACGAACTGGTGATTTTGCAGATTATAACACAGATTCTGGAAGAGGCCCCGCGCTATGATGTCGATGCCGACAAGCTTCTCAGGCGCCTGGTTTATGGCGTGGGTACAAAACTGGTTACCTCAGAAGGCGAATCCAGCCTTGGAGGCGTATTCAAGCTCGTGGCCTTACACGATAAAGGACAGTGGGTTCCGGCTATGAAAATTTCCGAAAATCCTGAGAAAACACCTAATCCCGGATTAAAAAACGTCTGGCGCGTATATGATAATCGTAAAAATGCCTCTGCCGATCTTATTTGTCTGGAGGATGAAAAGCCACAGCAGTCCAAACAACTTACACTTCATCACCCCTCGGGATATACCAAACAACGCACGCTGGAGAGCAGTGAAATATCAAACCTTGAGCCACTTCTAAAACCGGTATATGATCAAGGTAAACGGCTGGAAGCACCTATTCCACTCGATCTCATGCGCGAACGCCGTAAGCAGGATGTAGAGCGGCTGGACCCTGGTATTCGACGTCTGATGAATCCACATATTTATCATGTTTCGCTATCAAAAAAGCTATGGAATATGAAGCAAGAGCTTATTGAGAAGGTCCGCTCAAGCGGCACTACATCAGAAAACAAGGAGGCGTAATGCCTTTAGATATTTCGCGAATTCGCGAGCAGTTTCCAGCGCTTTCACTGACAGATAATGGTCAGCGACGCATTTATCTGGACAACCCGGCTGGAACACAGGTTCCACAGCGCGTTGTAGATCGCGTGTCAGACTATTTCATTCGCTGCAATGCCAATCGCAGCGGACAGTTTACAACTGCCAGAGAATCTGATAAAATTGTTTTTGACGCACATGCAGCAGTGGCCGATCTGCTTAACGCCTATTCTCCGGATGAAATCGTTTTTGGACAAAACATGACCAGCGTAACCTATCACATCGCGCGATCACTGGCAAAGTTATTCAAAGCCGGAGATAAGCTGATAGTTACCCGTATGGATCACGACGCCAATATTTCGCCCTGGCTGCAAATGGCAGAAGACGTGGGCATGGACGTGCTCTGGTGGGAGTTCAATACCGAAACCTATCAATTCGAACTGGATGATTTGCAAAAGCTGCTCGATCGCGGCGGAGTAAAGTTCGCGGCCGTGAACTATGCCAGCAATGCATTGGGAACGATTAACGATATTAAAACGATATGTAGCATGATAGGTGAAGCCGGGGCACTCAGCTTTATCGATGCCGTGCAGTTTGTTCCACATGCTCCAACAGATGTTCAGAAAATCGGTTGTGATTTATTGGCCTGCTCAATCTATAAAATTTATGGTGGACATCAGGGTGCTGTTTGGGCAAAAAAAGATTTTCTGGAATCACTGTTTGCCTATAAAGTTCGTCCGGCCAACGACGGTAGTCCGTGGCGATTTGAAACGGGTACTCAAAGCCATGAGGGGCAGGCCGGTACGCTTGGCGCCATGGAATATTTAGAAGACATCGGCAAAACGATGGCGCAGGAATATGAATCATATTTTCCACAGTTCAGCGGAAGACGTTTGCATTTGCACACGGCTATGTCGGCAATAAAAGATTATGAGGAAGACTTAAGCGCACATCTGATCTCTGGCTTGCTGGCAATTCCAGGCGTTACCGTCCACGGCATCAGCGATCCGGAAAAGATGCATTTACGTGTGCCAACCGTGGCTTTCACCCATAGGGCTCACTCCCCTGCTGCAATTGCAAAAGCACTGGGCGAAGCAAATATCTTTGTATGGAATGGTCACTACTACGCCATCGAAGTGATTGCCAGCCTTGGCTTAACAGATAGCGGCGGCATGGTACGCGTCGGTGCAGGACACTACAACACAACTGCCGAGATAGACGAGCTACTGCAAGTTGTAGCGGATCTCTAGGGCAGTACAGATAGACGCATGCAATGCGTCTCAACAGACAGTCAAGGCCCAGTAAAGACGCAATGACTCGCGTCTCAACGAGAGCGATATATGAACAAAGAGACAGCATTACGCAAAGAGATGGTCCACCTTGGACGAAAGCTCTACAACCGAGAACTCCTGGTGGCCACAGAAGGCAACTTCAGCGCTCGTCTTGATGAGGAGCGTTTGCTCGCTACACCAAGTGGACTCTGCAAAGGCGAGCTGATCGAAGAGGATCTGGTCATAATCGATCTGCGCGGCAATCACCTGGCCGGCGAGCGACGCGTGTCTTCCGAAATAAAAATGCATCTGGAAGTCTATCGCCAGCGACGCGACGTGCAGGCAGTCATCCACGCACATCCACCGATGTGCATCGCCATGATGCTGGCTGGCAAAACGCTGGATCGTCCAATACTCGCTGAATGCGTGCTGCTTCTTGGAAAAGTACCCATTGCCCCCTACGCCACGCCATCGACGAACGAAATACCTGATTCCATTAAGCCCCTCATCCCGCAAACCGACTGCATTTTGCTCGATCATCACGGTAGCCTGACGGCCGGCAGTTCGCTAAAAGAGGCCTGCTACAAACTGGAAATGCTGGAGCAAACAGCGAAATCCTACCTCACCGCCTTACAGGTCAGCGGAACAGTTCGCGAACTCTCCGAAGAAAAAGTGGCAGAGCTAATGAAGCTACGCGAAAGCCGCTATGGTATTACCTGGCCAATTATTCCTTTTTGAGAAAGCTTCAAAGTTCCAGGTTCGGTTTCTGCATTTTCCTTATGTCCAGTCTAATCCCGAAAGTACCAAAAAATAAATGATCGCTAATTGTTCCAAGAACATATTGATTCTGAGGAGAAACGTGGAGTTTTATAACAGCACCGATGAAGGCTTTTTTGACGCCGGATTCAAGATTATCAACGAGAACGGTGAGCTGTTTGTACTCATCCGCTCTCATGCAATGGCAGGAATGTAGAACTACTTTATCATTCGTAATAAGACGCAACTGGCCGAATTGCTTGCAACCCAAAAAGCGAAAGAATCCTTCCAATTAAAAGTAAGATTTTCAGACCTCGCTTTTGACAAATCTCACAACGGTGCATTCATTCCGGGACTATACTGTTTTTCATGCATTTTTATGCCATTCCGGAATTCTAATGAACACTTCATTAAGACACATTGTACTGCTCAGCTTATTGCTATGCCCTACCCTGCTACTTTCCGATTGGCGACCGAAGGAAATGAAGGTAAAGGTTGAGCTTCAAAAACCGGAAGATCTGGCAAAACTCACCGAGCTCGGTATCACCCCTGCTCATACGCAACTGCCCATAGTTTATCTACACATTATTCCTGCAGAACTCAAAGCTCTTCGCGAAATCGGATTCACCCCTCAGATCCTCATTGCCAGCCTCAGCAATCATTCCAGGAATTTATTAAAACAGCCGGCTCTGCAAGGTTATCTGGGTTATAATGACATGCTGCATCGCCTGGAAGAACTACAAAAGCAGTATCAACACATTATTAGACTTCAAACTATCGGTAAAAGCGTTCTTGGACGAAAATTAATCGCAGTAAAAATCAGCGATAACCCTTCATTATCTGAAGCCGAACCTAAGCTTGCATTTGATGGCGGATACCATGGCGATGAAATAATCACAACAGAAGTCCTAATACGGTTTATCGAAGACTTTTGCAGTCGTTACGCCACTGACAAACGCGTTCGACAGCTTATCAACTCTCGAGAAATTCACGTTCTGCCGCTGGTAAATCCGGACGGCCGGGAAACACTTACACGCCGCAATGCCAATCATGTCGATCTAAACCGGGATTGGGGACACCTTTGGAATAGCGCAGGCAACAGTGAGCATCCCTTTTCTCAACCAGAGACGCGCGCAGTGTTAAACTGGATTAATAAGCAAAATTTTTCCATTCACCAGAGCCTGCATGCCGGAGCGCAGCTAATTTCATATCCCTGGAGCTGCCGTCCTGGAAGAGTGCCGGATGCAGCGCTATTCGACTATCTGGCTTCCGGCTATGCAACGAGTTCCGGGTATAGCACCTTACAGCTGGGCAGCGGTTACAATGAGCTTTACCCCGTCTGCGGGACCGCCAAGGACGCCTACTATGCACTGAACGGCACGCTTGGTTGGACCATGGAATTAACGCAAAACAAAACTCCCGCTTACAGCGAAGTAGATGCAATTTACCAGCAAAACAAACCATCGTTTTTGTATCTCCTGCAGCAGGTCGGACACGGCCTCGCGGCAACCATTCAGGATGCGCAAACTGGTAAGCCGGTTATGGCGCGCATAGAAATTCGAAACGACCGACAAAATTTCTGGCCGATATACAGTCCACGCGGCTACTTTCACAAGTTTTTATTACAGGGTAAATATGAATTGCGCGTGAGCGCGAACGGATATAAAACAGCCGTTTTCCCGAATATCAGCGTGAAGGATACCGGCGCTGTGAAGCTGAACATCGCCTTATCTGCCACCAGTGGATCATACGCCTTTAAAACAATGGCTACGCGAGTTCCACAGACCACCAGTGGACTGCTAAAGCCGCCTTTTCAGGCACTCGGCAGCCCTGACAACAGGGGGTATTCTCTGGGCCGAAATGGCTGGATTATCCTTGACATGGCTGCGGAGGTTAGGGACTTGCCGGGAGACGATTTGCGAATTTTCGAAGCTGGGAATTCAAACGAGGGATATGAGCTCTCTGTTTCAATAAATCCCCACGGCCCTTGGAAACACATTGGTGGCGGTCGGGGAACTTCAGACTTTGATCTGGCTCGGCACGACATTGCCCGATTTCGCTACTTGCGAATTGAGGATGATGGCGATGGATTTTCCGGATTGTCCAATGCCGGATTCGACCTGGATGCCGTCGAGAGCAGCCTTTTACCGGGCAATGAGCCTTATCTAATTGCTGAATCCTATACGGTGCTGGATACATTAAATAACTTTAATGGTATACTTGAAATCGGAGAAACCGCCGGTATACGAATCAAGCTGGAGAATCTCGGAAAACAGACCAGTGCCGCCGGAAAAATACGAGTTCGCCAAGCCTCTCCGGGAATAACAGTTCTTACAGATAGCAGCTCCTTTCCTTCCCTCTCACCCGGTGCATCAGTATGGTGTGATGGCTTTGGTCTAAGAATCGAGCCCACAATAAATCTTGAGCGTGAAACAATCGTCCAGCTTGAAATGCGTACTGCAAAGGGCAAGGCCTGGCTACATCCGCTGAATCTTCAAATAAACAGTGGCGGTCAACTCGAACTCTCTGTGTCCGAATTGACCTTTGATGCGGTATTTATAGATTCGCGACAAACGACCCAACTCCAGCTCAACAATAGCGGCAGCGATTCGCTTAAAATATTTCGTCTGCATACCAAAGGGAAGCAATTTAGCGTCGAGCCCTCCCAGCTAATAATCCCGCCCTTTCAAAGCACGCTCGTAAATGTGTATTATCAGCCGATAGCCGAGCAGCAAGTTAACGATACGCTGCAAATTCTGAGTAACGATCCACGATTCCCCAGGAGATATCTGGCGCTATCCGGAAGTGGCATCCAGGCACCGGAGCTTCGTCTGCAAACAGACTCTCTGCACCTTTCTTTATTGCCAAACGACTCGGCAAGCATTCTTGTTGGACTGCAAAATATTGGGGCGGGCATGCTAAACTACAGCGTGAGCATGGAATTCGAGGCACTAGACGGATTCAAGCTGAGCAGCAGCGATTCACCGGAAAGCAGGCGCTTTCAGTGGATAAATTATCAAGAATTTGAGCAGCTGGAGTTTACAAGGCAGCAAAAGGCTCAAAAGGTTTCGCTACCATTTCAGTTCAAATTTCAAGGAAAGAAATATCGAACTATCACTGTTTCAACCAACGGACAGCTCATATTTTCAGATTCAACAAACATTGACGGGGAATCTGATCTGAAAATATCGGCACTTGGCAGCCAGCTGAGAACCTCAGGAAATAGCAAAATTTCCTATTGGACATCCAAAGATATGTGCGTTTTTGAGTGGAAAGAAATGTCCTTCGCGAAAAGCGATGGCGTTGCCACTTTTCGTATAACGTTGTCTGCATCAGGGAAAATAGACTTTGCCTTCCGACAGATCACTCAAATCCCCCAGGGCAGTGCTATAGAAATTGTATCCACCAATAAGGAGAATCAAACTCTTCATGCGTTTAAGGAAAGAGAGATCTCAAACTATTCTGTTTATTCGAGACCCACTATAGAGATTGCTGTAGATTCAGGCAGCAACACCTTGGCGGCAGGCGAAAGCATACCTTTAAAAATGCACCTGAAGACGCTTGATTATCACAAGAAGAACGCCCGCTTCAACCTGGTTATCGATAGCAATGCTCCCAACCAACAGCGGACTCGTATTCCAATTTCGCTACAGGTGTCGGAAGAGCTTCACATAGATGAATTTTCGGGTTCGGTGCCGGAGCAGGTTGAGTTGCAGCAAAATTTCCCAAATCCCTTCAATCCGCAAACGACGATTAGCTTTCGTCTACCCGAACCCGTTCACGCCAGACTAGTGGTTTATAATACCCTGGGGCAAATTGTAAACACGTTAATTGACGAGCCGCTGTCGACCGGCGAATTTCGTATTCCCTGGCGGGCAATAAACGATGTTGGGCAAGTTCTTCCGAGCGGGATTTATTTTTATGAATTAAAGGCGGGTGATTTTTCTCAGATCAGAAAGATGATACTGCTGCACTAATAGTTCTCTGCTTCGGCCTACAGCCTTAGCTGCCAGGTGGTAGGTTGTTGGACGTCCCGGAGAGGCTTTTTGGACGCTTCGCTTATCGGGCACTGCGTTGATTGGGTGTTCCGGAGGGGCTTATTGGAAAAGATTCTCACCTTCAAGTATTGCATTCTATTTGTTCCCATAAACGAGCAAAGAGAGCGAACCATCAGTTCCGAGAATCGGGATGCCCTAAACGCAGTGAGCGGCCTATCAGCACCGCAGGTGCGTCCTGTCCGTTCCGAAGGAACGCCATATGAGCAAAGCGCTCTCTTTGTTCCCATTAGCGAACAAAGAGAGCGCCCTATCAGCGAAACGCCCCATCTGTTCCAAAGGAGCGCCCCGTGAGTCATTTCAATTTCTAGCTTTTATCCTTTACTAAATCTACGCGATTCAGCTTGACCTTCTTAAAGCTCTCATCACTGATTACATAGTACCAGTTAGCAAAGCGATCATTCAAATCATCTGCCAGCTTGCGGCCGTCATCAACCTGTTTTTGCCAGGTATCGTAAGCCAACTGTAAAGCCTGATTAGCACGATCTGAATCAGTAAACAAGCTATCGGCTTTTCCAACAAAATCGGTATTAGCCGGCTTTCGCGGTTCTTTAAAACGATCTTCCTGAAAGGATGTTGTTACGAACAAATACCGGTTTTCTGCTGGTCCGGATGTATTGGCTTCACCACCACCGGCACTTACTTCAAGACCGCTTCCATAGGCAACTTCACCAAATCGCAGCGTATACAAGATACCAGTCTTCGTACCAACCTGAACTTCACCTTCATTAGAGAACAATCCGGAACCTTCAACCAGATAGTAGCCTTTGCTTTGCAACGACATTAAATCTGACATTTCCATTCCAGTATCATTGGACGAACGCTTTAGACTTGCAGAAAGCCCTTTTGGCTTCGGGCGCACACCAACGATGCTCAGCTCATCAATAGCCTTCATCAGCTCGGTAATCTTGGTGGTATTCGTCTCTTTACTACGCGGCATGCGATTCATCTTCCAGGCAGCGCCCTCACGAGCCAACGTGATCTCATCGCGCTCATTGATACGTCCCTGACGTTCGTTTACGCGATAGTCCTTGATGGTGACCATATCGATATCATCAGGTCCCGGAACCTGAAGCAGATCTGCTTCAATCCAGTCGCTGAACTTGGTTGAGACATCAAAATCCGTGCGAACGGCGTAGATGCGCTTTTGATCGGGAATGCGCAGAAAACGAAATCCTTCGCGTCCCTCAATCTTGTTGCCCAAAATATAATCGGCCAGCACTTTATCATTTGCTCCGCGAATAGTAACGCGCTCACCACGCCCGACAAGACTAGTGGCGCTTTCATCCAGCGGGTCGACAACGCCACAGGCTTCCCAATCGGAGGTATTATCTGAGCGATAGTCGTCCTTAACGATACCAATCGCTCCGGCAGCCGTTTTAGAAAGGCGATCTGCACCATCTGCAGGATAGCTATTGTGAGATGGAATCGACCATCTTCCATCCGCAAAGACGACCTTAAACGGAATCGCTTCGCCAGTCTCTTCATCCCAGCGAATAACCTCCAAAGAAGTAGCCTCATTGGGATCTGTGAATTCCGGATAAAACGCTTCGCCCTGATCGATAAATGCATCAGGCGTAATGCGGCTCGGTGTGGTAATCAACGCAAGAAGCAGAAGTCCCAGCGCAACACCGGCAAACATATATGTTGTTTTCTTCTCATTCATCGCTTAGCTCCTTAATCGTCTTGCTGAGGATACGCTATCTTCTTCACGCTTACGACGACGCATGAAGATCATCATTCCAATAATTATAACCGGAATGGGTGGAATTAGAACCGCCAATGTTTTGATGCGACTTTGGATAGCGCGTATCTGACTTTCCATGCGCTCCTTACTATCAGCAATCTTGGCATCGCGTTCTGCTTCAATATTTTGCTTAAGAGCATCGAACTTTCGCTGCTCCGCTTCGCGAATATTTGTAGACATAATACGCTTGGTCTGATTATCGACATCCGTACGCTGCTGAACCTCGGCCACGCGTTCTTCCAAACGCTGCTGTGCATTCTGTAGTGCGACCTGTGCTTCAGACTCTGCCTTTTGCTCATCGGCAGATCGCTCTTCAACAAAGTTTTGAATATTACCTTCAACGCGTTCCAGGGTGCGATGTTGCACACGTCGGCTGCGAAGGGCAATAAATGAATCGTCCCCCATAACCATATCCATCGAATTCAGGAAGAAGGAAACGTTATCGAAATTCAATCCACCAACTCCCTGCTTGCGAATTTCAAAGAACTGCTCGGAAATAAAGTCGATGTCTGCAATAACAAGCGCCTTAATCGGTTTAACGGCGGCAGCTCCGGAATCGCTGGAAGCTGCGCGAGTAAGGCTCGCAGCAAAGGTGTAGTCGACTGTGTTCGGACGATGCGGCAGACCGCGAGTATTCAGCTGAGTACCAAAAAAGCTACGCTGCACCATTCGTCCATATTCCTGAGTGGCGGACTTGAAGCCGGACCGAACCAGCGGCTGGAAGTCAATATCCGAACCTGAGGCTTTGTTGATAAAGCCCGGGAACATCAGCACCAGTTCCTGAAGCTTTGCACTTGCCGGTTGATCGGTATTAAACGTTTCCGGATTCTGATTACCACGTCCTATAAAGACCACTTCCGGCGGCAGATTGCTAAAATCCGGATGCGGGTTGTAAGCATCCCATACAATTTGCGTCTTATTCCAGTTAACACCCAGTTTGTTCATAAAGGCCTCAATATTGCCTTTCGGCTTGGGTGGCGGGCCTTGCTGCTGCTGAAATGGATTCTTGTTTCCATCCGATTTCTCTGATGGTGAAAGAGATAAATCAACAACGGGCAGTGGATCGACCAACAGCAATGTTGGAACACCGGTTTCGATGAAATTCATAACGTTGTCCATTTCGTCCTGCGCCATAGAAGATGGCATTGGAACAACCAGTCCGTCAACTTCCTCGGTAATTGCCGCAGCAGGTGCAATGCGTACCACTTCATACTGCTTCTTTAATTCGGCAACAACCTGCCAGGACGGTTTGGTATTCATCGTCTGAAAATCAAATCCACCAAAGACATCGGCTTTCGTTACTACTACGCCGACTTTTTTACGTGCCGTCTTTGCAACGGTGCGAATACTGCGAACCAGTTCATATTCAGTCGGAAGTCCCGGTTCGAAGAAGGGAATTACTTCCTCTTCAGCACCACATGTAAAGGCAACGCCCATAAACACCTGGTTAATCGAAGCACGTGCGCTTCCGGGGTCAGGCACTTCGCGTGGCACAATACCAAACTTCTCACGTGCATCCCGCGCTTCCTGAGTATAAGGTTCGGTATCGTGAATGAGTACCTGAACCTTAGAACCACCCTCAGAATCGATTTCGGTGAGGAAATCTACCAGGTTGGCACGTGTTTGAACCAGCTGCTGCGGCACGTCCTTGCTGATATAGGCCTGTATCAATACCGGGCGATCATCCGGAATTTCACCAAGCAATTGCGGCGTTTCGCCAGACAACGAGTGTAGCTGCTCCGCGGTGGTATCGAGACGTACATCCATGCGACCGATAACGGCATTAAGGCTAATGAGTCCGACAACCAGTGCGGCAGCGCGAATTCCGTGGTGCATACTCATCTTCATACCGTCGGCTTCATTCGGCCACAGACGGCGTCCAATAAACACGACGTTGAAGTAAATCATGAGTGCGGTAAGTGACAGAAAATAGAAGAGACCGGAGAAGCTGACAACGCCTCTGGCGAAATCACCAAAATGTCCCGTTACGCCAAGCGGCGATAAAAAGTCTCGCAGACCGTCACCAAAGATGCCACCAAATGCTCCTATAAATACAAAGAAAGCACAGAAAAGCGCTCCGAGCACAAACGAAATCGTCGCATTCTTAGAAAACAACGAGGCAAACATGCCAATGGCAATAAAAGCAACGCCAATCAGCCAATAGCCAAAGTAGTTACCAAACATCAAACCGATATCCGGGCTTCCCAGCCAGAACAAGACGAACACATGGCTTACAGATAGTGCAAGCGATGCGGTGTAGATGCCTACAGCTGCCAGGAATTTACCCAGAACAATTTCCAAATCGGTTCCCGGTAGCGTTAGCAACAGTTCGTCGGTTCCCTGTTTACGCTCATCAGCCCAAATCCCCATCGTAAGCGCGGGAATAAAAAACATAAGAATGAGCGGGAACAGCTGGTTTAGCTGATTAAGGTTTGCCAGGTTATTGGCAAAGAAACGCGCTTGCCAGAATGCGGCGACGGCGCTTAAAAAAATAAACAGCGTTATAAATACATATCCGGTGGGGTTCGTAAAATAGAGACGCAAATCCCTCCGAAAAATTGCTTTCACAATATTCCAGTTTACATTCATGCCTTCTCCTCCTTACCAGCGATGTGGCCATTTCCGGTAAGACGATAAAACGGTTTCTCTAATGATCCGCTTTCACGTAGCTCTGCGGTTGAACCATTAAATACGAGTTTGCCTTCATTTATAAAGACCACATGATCGGCCACAGCATCTACTTCTTGCAGAATGTGTGTGGACAACAGAATGGTCTTGGACTTCCCAAGCTCCTTAATATTCGCACGGAAGTCACGAATCTGATTCGGATCGAGACCGGAAGTCGGTTCATCCATAATCAGCACGTCGGGGTCGTGCAGCAATGCCTGCGCAAGACCAACGCGCTGACGATATCCGCGAGAGAGTTTACCGATCGGCTTTTCCAGCACCTGCTGTAAGGCACACTGTTCGGTTACAGCTTTCACGCGTTTGTCCAACATATCTTCTGTCATGCCACGCGCTTCACCAAAGAACTGTAGCAGTTCCAGCGGAGTCATGTCTAAATAGAGTGGTCCGTTCTCGGGAAGATAACCAAGCCGTTTGGCGGCCTGTAGGCGATCCGTAAGCACATCGTGGCCGGCAATAGTTGCCCTACCCTCACTTGGAGCAAGAAAACCGGTGAGGATTTTCATGGTAGTGGATTTGCCTGCGCCATTTGGGCCTAGAAACGCGGTTATCTGACCTTCCGGTATCGAGAACGAGACATCTTTGATGGCAACGAATGAACCGTAGAATTTACTCAGGCCATTCGCTTCAATCATGGTTTTTGACGATTTGTCAGCCATATGTCACCTCGTTTAAAAGACCTTGAAGAGTTAATTAAATGTCGCTATGCGACGGTAGCAAAAGAGTGTTTTGCTAGCTTGTATGACAAAGTTTTGAATTTGTTTCACCACGATCCGGATTTTTGCGGTGTCCGGTTTCTCCAGCGGTGAAGCGGCAAGAAATTACGGCATTTTATCAATCTATTCAACGGTTTTTGGAAAAAATCGCGCGAAGTGCGCAGAGTAAAATCATTTCGCTGAAAATCCGGGCTAAAATCCGGCAATCAGCTCTTCAATTAACTCAACAGCAGCGCTAAAAAGAGGTATTCGAATCTGGAGAAAGAATTCTGAAAAATGATCAGCTTCGGAGGACAAAGTCTCAACAGATTGCCATTCATTCGCTTCATAGAACGTCAAATTGATTCACTTTTTGCTCTACACAAAATATAGACGGTTTTCCCGCAGCAGCCAAATGCTAGAACAAACCATCGAAATCGGTGTCGAACAGGCAATCAAATGCCAGATAAAGCAAAGCTGAGGTGACGATTCCAATCCCGTATTCAGGATAAACTGAAGCGGCAGCGCAAAGGGAAGCAGCGCAAGCAAAAACAGCGGAGAAAGATGCACCTTATGTTTCCAAAAGACTGGTATGGCCAGCACGACAAGAAGAACCAGGTCGTAAGCCCGGTGATAGGTTAACAGAAAGAACAGGCTGTTTGTCAATAGCAACAGAGTTAAATCGTCCAGCTGATTTGAGTAGCGATAAAGCAGCGTCAATCCTACAACAGCTACAGCGCCGAGCAAAATGAGCAATCCTATTCCCTCAACTCCAAAAACAGCGGCCAACGGAGCAAGATCCATTCTGCCGGACGTGCCCATCAGAAGATAGCTGTTCACACCAGTAGATTCGAATGACGATACACTTATCCAAAGCTGCTTCCAGTAGCCGATTGGACCAGCAGAGAAAATAAAGGTGCTGGAAAAGTGCAGTAGTAGAGCAATAAATCCTGCGGTAACCGTCTGCCATATTTCACGTCGCAATAGCAGAAAAAGGAAAAACGGCACCGCAAGCGTTAGCTTCAACGTTGCAGCTCCCAGCGCAATAAGAGGTAGCCAGGTTTTATCCCGATGGTTATCAAAAAACCAAAGCAGCAGAAAAATAACCGGCAACGACATTTGTCCGGCGGCAAGCGCCAGCCAACTGCCCTTAAACAGAAGGATGGAGAGAATAACACAGACTGCAAGGAAGACCGACAGATCTGAAGGAAGTTTCCGTAGTGTAGAATGAATAAGCCAGCCGAGCATTAACAGAGACATTGACAGCCACAAAAGACGTGCAATATCCCATGACAATGCACCAAGCCCGGCCAAAACCGGAAAAGCAAGCGGAAGATAGGGAGGAACAAAAGGTGGCTTTAAGGAAGGTTTTTCCTGATTATCGGAAAGCAGCAGATGTACAGCTCTAACATGGCTGGATAAATCCCACTGCGAGGAATCTGTCCAGAGTCCTTTAGCGCCGTAGCGATATCCGCCTGCGAAGGCGGAGATACCAACTAGTAAAATCAGCACATAGCGAGCCGATATCTGCATGGTTATTCTTCGAGCAGCTTAAAGTCTCCACTTGTGTTTCGACCGGTATTAGAGCTACTGTTTGTAGAATTCGGTAGCCCGCCAACCCATGCGCCACTAAAAGTATTACGACTTCCATTGCGACGAACTTCCAGATCGATCAGTTCGAGTCCTTCAGCAGCAAATTCGCGGCCTTTGTTTTCGAATCCTGTTTGAGCATCATTGATCCAAATCTTGTTGCCTGCGCTGCCCGGCAGCCAAACACCGATATATTGATTAGCACCATTTTCAAGCACCAGTTCAAAATCGCTTAGATAGTAGCCGTCTGTGCGATACCCGCGATGTCGGGAAATAAATCCGCCATTATCTTTCGCTTTCCAAATTTTATCTGCGCCGCCCGACTTCCAGATACCCGCATATTTGGTCACGCCGTTTCGAGTATAGCCTTCCACATCAAACAGCTGCAGCCCGTCTTTAAGATATCCGGAGCGCTTTTGCAGAAATTCCTGCCAGGTTAAGCCTACCCACAATTTATGATCTGCGGAGGCACGTCGAAAGAGTCCAACGTATTCAAAATCACCGGAACCAACGGCTACTTCCACATCCACAATACGATACCCTTGAGCACGTAGCTGCTGACGCGTCGAGCGAAACGTCGGCCAATCTGTTGAACGAAAAACACGCGTATCCCCTGCCCCACCGCTCCAAACACCACTGTATGTAGAAACGGCGCCGGTGCGATTTGTTTCAAGGTCTACCAAATTAAAGGTAGCTGCAAGTTCACGATCACGCTGTACAAAGGCATCCCACCCAGCGTCAATCATCAATTGATTCCCGCGACCGGTATTTATTGTTGAAGGGATCGTTGTTCGAGGTTGCGTCGTTTGCGGAGTAAAACTCTGAGGAACCGGATTGGTTGTCCGCGGTTGCTGAGGAGCCGGAACGGTTTGTGTGATGACACGTGTTTTGCCGGAAAAGACAAAGACGTAATCAACCGGCCGCTTAGCAGAAACAGTCACCTCTTTTGTAACGCTTACATTAGACTCAGGATGTGTAACCACCATACTCTGCGAACTGCCGTTCATATCTTCCGGTACTGCGAGAACAAAATCGCCGTCAAAACCACTAAGGGTGGTGTCGCCGCCCAGAGTAACCTGAACATTCGCAATTCCGTGGTCACGATCATCAACCACCAGACCGCGCACGGGAATCGTAGGGCCGTCTGGCGATGCAATTACCGGATCGGACTTAAATGCCCCATTCCAAAGACTATATAACAAATATGCAAATAGGCCCAGAAGAGCAACAAACAGAATAATCTTTCCTGTCGGCAGCTCGCCAGCCGGTATCTGGCTGGATTCATAGGTTTGATTGCGTTTTCGCGCTTTGCGCATTGCCATCTTTTTCTCCCCTTCTGACGTTGCGTCACAACACGCTGTAGTGACGATGATACATCGAAAGAAAATAAGGATTTACAGCTATAATGTCAAGCGGGTTGTAGACTTACGTCGACGCAGAGAAATACCGTCATTTATAAAGTTATATATGCTTATACCGACTGTAGCAGAAAGAAGAAATATAAAATTCGTATTACATGAAACACGGAGGTTTCAATATGAGACAATCTCTATCCGTACTTTTTATCTGCCTGCTGTCATTCCAGATTTTCGCACAGCTCGGTTCACCAGACGTCGAAGGGGTTTATGGTGGCAGAGTAAGCTGGATGACCGCAACCGCACTGGACTCGCAAACAACCCGTGTGTTCATAGCAACGGAGAGCGCAAATTCCTTATTTTATAGCGACATTGACCACTCGGCAGATTTTCCTGCCTATTCTGCCTTTAGCACCGTTGCCGATGTCGACAGCAATGATGGCTTTGGAAGAAATGTAACCGACTTTTCGGTACATGCTGCTTCGGGAACGGTCTTTTTTCGTCATAACAGCGGACTTTACAGCGTAACGGCAGCAGCTGGTTCCCGGGTGTCAATAGAATCGGGAGGCGTTCAGGCCGTTGCAACCTGGCAGAATTTTTTGATCTATACACGCCAAAACCCGGCTGGCGTCGAGCTGGTTTTTGGAACCGTTGATCCTGTAAGCGGAGCGTTTACTCCCGCTTCTGCGAGTCCACGCCAAATATTAAGCGGATTCCCGGCACCGGCTCCCGGCTATGGCCTGCACATAAACCCTGTCGACGAGACGGTTTATTTGTTTATTCCCGGAACGTCACCCGAAATCTACCAGTCCAGCGATGCAATTGGCAGTCTGTCCTCTACTACCAGCTTTTCGCAGCTGAGTGTAACGGACCTTGGCAGCAGCTATGACTATCGCGTCAGTGGAATGGCACCCGATGGCCGTCTGTTTGTCGGTACCGTGGCCGGAGTTGAACCTGATCACGGTAAGTTTGTTGGCTATACGGACAACAATGGTGCAAGCTGGGATACACTGCATACCGGTATTGGTGGAACCCATGGCGCCAATTTTGGTTTTGCCGGCGATAGCAGCAACTACCACGTGTATTTTGGCGTCGCAGCGAATGACAACAAAGGCAGTTCCGGAAGTTGGCTGCCACTGGCTTCAGGCAGCTTCGAAACGCACCCCAACGACGGGCCGGTTATTGGCGATCCCAATCACGCTGAGGTGATCTACATGAGCACCGATATGGGGTTAGGCACCTCCATTAATCAGGGAACGGATATATTCGAAATTAACGACGGCATTGAAGCAGTGCAGATAAACGACTTCGATATGAACGCCGACAAAACTATTGCCTGGAGTGCTTCAAAATCTGGTATTCGCCGCGTAACAAATTATGCCGGCAGTTCAGAAAACTGGTCTGTACACTTTCCAAATGGTGATGGCTCGCCATACTACTCGATAGCAATGGATCATAGTGATAGCAGCGGACAAACCGCTTATGCCGGAAATGTACGTCTCTACAAAACAACCAATGGCGGTACAAGTTGGACGCGCGTTTTCGATACGCAAGACCCTGCGCACGGCTTTGGTTTTTGGAGTTATATTTCTTCAATCGAAGTTCACCCGGATGCGGACAATGTTATTCTGATCGGCGTCAATTCTGCACGTATTTCCGGTGTTACCGGCGGTGTGTTTTACAGCGAGGATGCCGGTGCTTCCTGGAATCGAATTGATACCGGAGTCTACAATACAGAAGTTAGGGATATGCTCGTTACCTACAGCGCGGATAGCACCACAACAATCTACATCGCCTGCGAATACCTGAGTGACGGAACAACATCTTCCTATGGTGTGAAGAGAATTATTCATCACGACTCTCTTGGAGCACCTTATTTTGAAAACGACATGATTGGCGAAAGTGGTAGCAACATCACCAATTTTGGTGCATTGAGTCTGGCAGCTAATTCGAATGGTGATGTGTATGCTTCCGGACGTCGCGGTTCGGATGAAGAACCGCGTATCTACATACTGGAAGCCGATTCCAGTTACTGGAACCTGTTGCCCAGCGGGTCTTTACCTGCTGCCGGAGAAGCAACGGCGATTACCATTGGCATCGACGAAAACGGCAATGAGGTTCCGTTTACTGCGATTGCTAATGAAATTCATTATCTGCAGAACAACAGCACTTGGCAAACCGGGTATGTTTATCCGGTGGGAACGGCAATAAACATGCTCTTCTGGGATGATCTTCTCGTTGGAACCGGCACGGGGCTTTATGGTCATTATCTTCAAAACCCTGTCGGTGTGCATAGCAGTTCAGATAATCAAATCCCCAGTGGCTATTCGTTAGAGCAGAATTATCCAAATCCATTCAACCCATCGACAACCATTCGCTATGCGCTCCCCTATCGCAGTCGCGTTACGCTGGAAGTGTTCACCATTACCGGTCAGCGGGTGGCTACGCTTGTTAACACGATTCAACCTGCCGCGACTTATTCCGTGCGTTGGACCGCAGGCAGAATCGCTTCCGGAGTCTACATCTACCGCTTTACAGCAAGCTCATTAGGTGAACAAATTGTTGGGTTTAGCAGTTCCGGTAGGATGACGTTGGTAAAATAATTTGTGGGGAAACATATATCAAAACTCCGCGAAGGTTTAAAAGCCGGAGCGGAGTTTTGTTATTTGTAGATTGAGAGTATCACGACTTAATAAAGATCTTCAAACCCTCGGTGCAGTTGCGGCACATCTCGATGCTGTCGCGGTCGCGCACCACCATTTTGCGGAAACGCTGATAGTTATCACCCTGCCAAATGTCGGCAAAAGTATCTTCCTCGACCGTACCCAGAGTGAAATCTGCGTCTTTATCGAAGCAGCAGGGAATCACCTGCTTATCCCAGGTTATCGCCGATCCATACCAAAGTTTGCTACAGTAGCCTGAGTAGGATCCTTTTAATTGGTATTGATCATCCACTTTTTCATAGCGGCGATATTTCGGATTCTCAGGAAGCGTGTCCTCTGCGTTATCAAAATCGTAGATTTGTGGAGACTTGAAGATCACCCGGTCGACCCCAAGCTCTTTGCCAAGAACTTTAATATCAGACATCTCATGTTCATTATGTCGCATCACAATAAACTGCAGATCAGCACGGGGAAAGCGTTTTCCCAGCTTTTTCCTGGCATCGGTAAAGTGTTTTACACCGCGCGTTACGCGATGAAAATGTCCTGCCAGGCGGTAAATTTTATAGGTCTCTTCCGTTGCACCATCAACAGATAAAATCAGCCTTCCCAACTTGCTCTCCGCCAGCTCATGAGCAAACTCGGGGTTTGCCAATCGCGTACCATTGGTGCTGATGGTTACGAAAATGCCCTTTTCATACGCGTAGTTAATCATTTTAATAATGTCGGGGTTGATAAACGACTCACCTTGAAAAAACAGCAAGAGCAAGACGGTATAGTCTGCTATTTCATCAATAATTTTCCGATAGTCATCAATACTCATGTATCCCTGCGGCCGCAAAAGCGTTTGAAGACCAACAGGACACTGCGGACAGCGTAGATTACAGTGAGATGTGGGCTCAATAATGAACGTATATGGTTTACCCCAAACCGTATAGCGCCCGGTAGTGCGGGAAAGCGTGTATGAGGAGAGAGTTTTTGCAATATTAACGGCTTTTTTAGGACTTGCGAAGCGACTAAGAAACTTAATGTCCTGAATCATGGAATCCTCTGGGGTTAAAAAAAAGGGACATGCGAACATGTCCCTTAAAGCGGCGACGAGGCTTTGTCTTGTAAAGCAAGGTGGGAGGTTGCTGGTAGGCTGAACCTCATCGCCTTGTAGAATTTATACGACAAACCTGTCAATGTCAAGCTAATTCACGACGATAATTCTAGCCAATAAACGCCTTGGCAGCTCTTGGAAACGCATAATGCAGTTCCAGAACCTCCCAACGTTCATCTCGTAAAATAAGTGTGGCTTGAAGAATATCGCCCTGCTTTAAGCGGACAAAGGCATTAGAAGGTAAGTAGACATTCTCGATTGTATTGCCAAATTGCATATCACTTAAGTCCAGCGTGTGCCGGGTACGACTGCGAAAATCTTTAATCTCATAAAATCCACTAAGCTGCTTCACTTCATCACTACCACGCAGCAACATGACATCAAAAAGACTATAATCTTCCATATATTGTTTCAATGTGGCAATTACTCGCGGCACTTCGGTTTTCACGCGCTCGTAATACATCGCAAAGCGTTTTTTGTGGTTTACACCATAGGTATTCGCTACCCAGTTCACATAGCGAGCTGTCGTTTGAAAGAGTCTTGGAATGCGCTCAATTTCTTCATTCGAAAATTTTTGTACAACCCAGACGGTTAGAAATTCAAGTAGACGTTCTTCACTTAACTCATAGACATTACGAGCGTTGGCATGTTCAATCAGGTAATCACGAAACTCTTCGATATCCTGTTCAATAAACTCCGCTACATCTTCAGAGTTTATGCTGCGATCATCAATAAATTTACGAATGGATACTGAAATGTCTTCATAGGGGCGATTCCAGTCCTCTTCAGCTGCCTCAGTAGCAAACTGAGTATCCTCGTTCCATTCGGGCTTTGCCCCCGACTCTTCTTCTCGTCCGAGTAAGTCTTCAAAATGATCGATTGCTGAATCTGCGGGACGCTCCAGAAGCGAATGACCTTCTTTGCGAATATATTCAATCAAAATATCTTCAACGAAATCTGCCAGTTCAATGATCTCAAAATCTTCCTCATCGATTTCCACACCCACTTCTTCAAAATAGAACTGCAGAAGGGTGTCTAAAATAACATGATCCATTAACTCAATGCGAAAGTTCTTTTCGCGAATAATGCCTTCTGTGAGGAATGATCGCAGACTGCTCAAGCGTTTTTGTACGGGCTCCCCGTCTTTTTTTGAAGAGAGCGAACTGCCATTGAGATCGAGGATGTGGTTCAGACTGTGGTCATCGTAGCCATTTTCTTCTACGAAGCACTCAAAGCTATCGCCGATATTAAAGCAAAGAGTTCCAATATTTTCCTTTTCCAGGAACAGCCCGGAATCACTACGGGTTTCTATAAAGAAGCGTTTTTCAAGCTGGTGGGCGAGATGATTAATCATCAGATAAATAAAATAGTCGAGGTTGGTCAGTTCATAGACCTCCTTATCCCAGCTTTCCACAAATTCCCTTGCGGAAATGAACGGTTTGTAGTAGTGTTGCGACAACCCCGTAACCTCGATTACGTTAATTTTCCTCGATGAATTTAATACCTCATCTAAAACTAATCAACAACAATTTCGGTATATTCTCATCATTATGATGTCTTTTGAAGTTTTGCATGAGGAAGATCGTTTTGCTCACGGTATTGCAGCTCGTAAAGTTTGAAATACAGACTGCGATTTTTCAACAGTTCCTGATGTGTACCCTGCTCCCGAATTCGGCCCTTGTGCATCACAACAATCTGATCGACGTGTTGGATCGTCGACAGGCGGTGAGCGATCACAATCGCCGTACGCCCCTGTAGCACGACTTCCAGTGCCTCTTGTATTAACGCCTCAGATTCGCTGTCAATATTTGCGGTCGCTTCATCCAGGAGTAAAACGTCCGGATCCATCGCAAGAGCTCTGGCCAAACTCAGCAGTTGCTTTTGGCCAACAGAGAAATTACTCCCGCGCTCGCGAACAACCGATTGATATCCATTGGGTAATTTTTCGATAAAGTCATGTGCATTAACCATCTTCGCGGCATGAATAACCGTTTCTTCCGAAATGTCTTCCCGGTTCATTCGAATATTGTCCAGGATGGTCCCCGAGAACAGAAAGACATCCTGTAGTACAATCGTCATACGGCTCCGCAGATTCTGCACATCCCAATCGCGGATCTCATTACCATCTACCAGGATCTGGCCCTGTTGGATATCATATAGCCTTCCGAGTAAACGCAGCATTGTGGTTTTCCCCGAGCCGGTATGCCCAACTAAGGCATAACGCTTTCCGGCGGGAATATGAAGATTAATATCGCGCAAAACCGGTTCTTCTTCGTATGCAAAGCAAACGTCCTTAAACTGCATTTCTCCGGCGATGCGTTCCTGTTGATGCCCATTTTCCGGAGAAACGATACGTGGCTTTGTGTCTAACAGTTTAAAAATACGTTCAGAAGATGCAAGCGCTCCTTGCAGCACATTGTATTTATCAGATAAATCGCTGATCGGGCGAAAAAACATGCGCGCATACTGAATAAAGGCGATGAGTACACCTAAGGTTACCACCTCACTGGTTATCAGCCAGCCACCGCGAAAAATAATGATCGCCAATGCCGTCGCACTGACAATTTCTACCACCGGAAAAAACACGGCGTAGTAAAATATAGTGCGGATAAAGGCTTCAGCATGCTCCCAGTTAATCTTGCGAAAGCGTTTTAGATCTTCCTCTTCACGGTTGAATAGCTGCACTATGCCCATTCCTGATATACGCTCCTGCAAAAAAGAGTTGATATTCGCCAGATAGAGACGAATTTCTCCATATGCAGAGCGGACTTTTTTGCGAAAGACAAACGAGGCAATAAACAGTAACGGAATTACGGAGAACGTCCAGAGCGCCAGCTCCAGATTAATCGACACCATCATAATCACGATACCCACAATCATAAAGATATCGCCAAATATCATTACCAAACCCTGAGTAAACATCTGATTTAGCGCTTCGACGTCTGAGGTAACACGCGTCATCAGGCGTCCAACCGGATTGCGATCGTAATATTGCTGATGAAGATGCTGAAGGTGAGTAAAGATCTCATTGCGAAGATCGAAAATAATTTTCTGGCCAATATACTGCGTCAATAAAATTTGGAAGTAGCGAATCAGAAAAACGCCGGTTAGAACGCCAACATAAATTCCAACTATCTGAAGGAGACCGCCGGAATCTCCTTTAACAATATGATCATCGACAGCAATTTTTATCAGGTAGGGACCAACCGTTTCCAGGATGGCGGCAATAATAATAAGCAAAACAGCAATAACAATAATCAGGCTATATGGCTTACCATAGCGCAGTAGTCGACCGAGCATATCGGTGTCGACGGCGCGGGTGGTAATTAAATCATCATCAAGTCTTTTTTTTGCCGGCTTTTTATCAACAGTGTTTTTTGAGGTCATGTGTTTTTAGACGCAGAGTATTAGTAAACGTTACGTGAATTTAGAAATTAGATAATATAACAGAATGAATTTGCAATTTGACTTTGTCATCTCGAGCGGAATAGAGAGTCTAAAAGGCGCTCAATAGGGCTTCGACTTCGCCCAGCTTGACAAAATTTGAGAAGAAAGATATATCAAATATTGCAGGCTAACTAAACAAGAAAAGACCCACCAATTTTACAGATTCTGCCTTTCAGACTGATCGCCGCCAGTTTTTCAACAAATTCGTTCGGATCGGCCTGGATAATGTCAAAGGTATCAAAATGCATCGGTAAATACGATTTCGCCTGTAAAAAATCTGCTGCTATAACGGCATCGTCGATGCCCATGGTATAGTTGTCACCTATGGGTAAAATTGCAAGATCAATTGAGTTCAACTCGCCAATCAATTTCATATCATAAAAGAGGCCGGTATCGCCGGCATGATAGATCGTCTTCTCATCCACCGTTAAAAGAATTCCGGCCGGATGCTCGGTAAATCCACCGTCATGAGTCGAGAGGCTGTGGTGGGCAATTGTAAACTTAACCCGACCGAATGGAAATTGATAAGCGCCTCCAATACTCATGGCGTGTGCATCCACGCCTTCCGAGATGCAATATTTTGCCAGTTCATTGGCTGCAATTACCGTCGCATTATTTCGTTTGGCAATGGCAATTGTGTCTCCCAGGTGGTCGGTATGTCCATGTGTTAGCAAGATATAATCGACGTTTACCTGCTCCGGCGTCAGTACGGCCATGGGATTTCCGGTAAGAAATGGATCTATAGCGAGACGGGCCTTACTGGTTTCAATTAAGAAGCCGGAATGTCCAAGAAATGTAAGTTCGGGCATGGCAAGACCTTTCAGAATACGGATTCAATGCGTACAGAAAGCGCAATGTAAGCAATTCCGTCTGGATTGAAAAGTCGTTTCCAGACATAAAAAAAGGGAAATCGCAAAGCAATTTCCCTTTTTTAAAATCGATAGTTGCAAGAACCTATGCAGGAACAACGCTTACTTTAGTGCGCTTCTTGTCCTTACGCTCAAACTTTACCTTGCCATCGACAAGGGCAAAGAGAGAATCATCACCGGCGCGTTTTACATTGTCGCCTGGATGCCATTTGGTTCCGCGCTGGCGAATAATAATGCTTCCGGCAGTAACGGCTTCACCACCGAAGGCTTTTACGCCTAACATTTTAGGATTACTGTCGCGTCCGTTTCGGGAGCTACCGACACCTTTTTTATGAGCCATGAGTTACCTCCGTTTAGCCGGCAATCTTACTAATTTCGACGGTGGTGAAATGCTGACGATGTCCGTTCATCACCCGATAGCCTTTGCGGCGTTTTTTCTTAAAAACGATTACTTTCTTATCACGGCCATTGTCGACAACCTTAGCTTCTACTGAGGCTTTCTCGACTGTCGGTCGGCCAGTCTTTACTTCTTTTCCATTATCGAGAAGGAGAACGCGGTCAAATTTAACCTTGTCTCCGGCTTCTTTTCCAAGAAACGGAACCTTAACCGTCTGATCCTTCTCTACCCGGAACTGCTTCCCGGCAATTTCTACAATCGCATACATCGCTTTTTTCTCCAGATATATCAAATGCTTCTTCAATTCAGGCAAGAACAAAGATAGGTGGACACGGGGGGTTAGTCAAGACGAAAATTTAAATTTATCTGCTTTTTAAGACGCCACGGCAGAATTAAAAAATAATTCGTATGCCGGAGTTTGTCAAATCCTCAGCAGAGGCAATAAAACAGCAAAATAGAAATAGCTTAAAAATTCAAAGTTAAGATTAATCATCCATCCCTAACTCGGCCGGTGGTCTGAGGATACTTACAAACCGCGAGCTAAAAAATTTCACCCATACTCTCTTGGAGCGACGGGGATTACTCCAAAAATTTATCGTGGTTACCCATACAATATATGGATTTCCACCACGCTTTTGGGCAAGAAGCAAGTAAATGTCGCAACTGTCATCATACGAAGTAGATAAAATAATGCTGTCATCGAGTGCTTCATGATAAATCACGAGTCTTTCTTGGCTCTCATGAGTGATGCGTACAGCTGGTTGGATATACCGCTTCACAGTCTTCCACTGTGCTGCTGCAGGCGTTTGAAAAAAAGCAGTCATAATGAACATCAGCAATATACTTTTGCCATTCATATCCTACTCCCGGTCAAAATCGAAGTAATAGGTGACATTCAATACGGTGTCATTACCGCCGTTGGCAATTGGAAAATTGCGCCGCAGCATCAGCTCGAAGCCGCGAAACGTATAGCTCATACTCATATCTACGCCACTGTTTTTGATGAAGGCAAAGGTTTTGTCTGCATCTCCCGCGGGGGAAAGCGGATCGACAATTCCATTGAGCGCGTAAAATCCGGTAAGATATAGACCAATACTATTCCACCAGGTTCCGATACCACCGATCCCTTGAAAGCGACCAAACTTATTCAAAATAAAACCGACATATCCGGAAGGATAAAAACTATTGCTCTGAACGTACCCTAAACCCTCCTGAGAGAAAAAAACCAGGTTGGCCTGAATATCAGTATCCGTCGCGTAAAGAGGTTGAGCAGGTTCTGTATCACCGTAAACACCCATGCGCCCCTTAATGTCAAGACGCATTTTGGAGGAAAAAACCCAGTCGTAACCAACCAGGAGCATCAGACCATCTTCTACAACACCGGCAGCCGTCTCTTCGTCCTTCGTACAATACTGATAGTTCAACCCAAACAAAGATCGTCCTTTTCCAAACAACAGCGTTGTATTGTGCCGATAAAACTGCGGGGTTCGGGTTGCTCCTCCAACCTTTACTTCTGATATGCGCATATAAGAATATTCGGCCACAACGTCATCTATAATTTGTGCTGAAGACTCGGAGGATAGCAAACAGAGGATTGGAAAAACAAATATCATTGCTCGGAACTGCATGGCGAGACGACTCCTTCCTTGGTTTCTTTACGCCGAAGAAAGGAGATAAGCGCTTCTTCCAGCTTTACGCGCTTAATCGGCTTAGTAAGATACTCATCCATCCCGGCTTCCAGGCAACGTTCACGATCTCCTTTCATTGCATTCGCTGTAAGGGCAACGATGGGAATATGTTCTTTTTGAAGTTCTCGGATTTTTCGGGTTGCCGAATATCCATCCATTACCGGCATTTGAATATCCATGAGGATCAGATCAATAGCTAATTCCTGCCATAAAGAAACAGCACGTTCTCCATTTTCCGCAAGAATAGCGGTATAACCCAGATTAGTCAGCATGCGCATCATTATACGTTGATTGACCCTATTGTCTTCGACGAGCAAAATAGTCGAGCCTTCTTCAAGGTTCTCAGAAGCTATCGGTTCTACCGCTTCAGGTTGCTGTTTTGAAAAATTCGTTTCGCATGTGTCGGCGCCTGCGAGTCGGTTGGTTAAACCCGCTAACGCTCGATTTATTGCCAGAGGATGGATTGGGTGAGCAATGAACACTGCAGAAAGATGCTCTAAATCGACATCAAGATCTGAAGAGTCACCAATAATAAGAAGTTTTATCTGCTCTTTATTATTATTGATAAACCGGATTAGATCATTGTTAATGCAATCGGCAGATGCAACGAATGTCCACTCTTCATCAATCTCTTGACGCCGCAAAAACTTCAGAGCATCATCAACAACTGCACTTATCTCTATCTGTCCGCTGGTCTGACCGCGAAGTGCTTCCAGAAGTATTTTCTGCGCAATGCTTTCGGATTCGATCAAAACGATATTCTGGGAGGTTTTCTCGCTGTGTGAGGCCTCTTGTAGGGCATCTTCTTCGGCTTCCAGAAGGATTTCAAAAAAGAAGATCGTACCTGGGGCATTCTTTTCTTGCTCGTCTTTAACAGCAGGAATTTTCCACAATCCATTTTCCACACCCGGGCTTTCCAGCCATATAAGCCCATCCATTTTTAATGCCAGCATAGATGCTATGGTAAGCCCGAGACCAGTTCCACCGTATTCTCGTGTTGTAGAAGAGTCTGCCTGCGAGAAAGATTCGAAAACCACTTTCCGTTTTGCCGGATCAATGCCAATTCCTGTGTCGGAGATTGAGCCGCGCAGCCTTATTTTTTTTCCGTGTAATACAGCATGCTTAATTTGCAGCAGCACCTCGCCATCATGAGTAAACTTAACTGCATTATGAACTAAATTACCTACCAATTGCTTTAGGCGGCGCACGTCTCCAAAAAGCTTGTCCGGTGTCGCTCTATCGACCCAGCCTGCAACGGTAAGGCCTTTCTCAGTAGCTTCAGTGGTGACGCTCTCAACCACTTCTTCAACGAATTTCCGTAACGAAAAGACCTCTGGATTGAGCTCGATTTCGTCTGAATCCATTTTTGAGAAGTCCAAAATATCTTCAACAATTGTCATTAAGGAATTTCCGCTATTCTTAATAATATCGAGGTACTGCTCTAACTCCGGGTTCAACTTCTTATCAGAAGCCAAGCTGACCATACCCAATATTCCATTTAGCGGAGTGCGTAACTCATGACTCATGTTGGCCAGGAAATCGCTTTTAGCCTGAATAGCAGCCTCAGCCCGCGTTCGAGCCAACTCCAGCTGCACGACGGTTTGATTTAAGCGATCGGCCTGCACTTCCAGTGCGACTTTTGTCTTCTCAAGATCTGCAGCATAGACTTTAATGGCCTGTTCTCGCTTCACGCTGTCTGATATATCGCTAATTCTCAGCAAGTGCAAATTTTGACCGGCGCCCGAGATTCGAGTAACCACCAGTTCTCCAACATGATGTTCTCCGACAAATTCATCGAGATCAATTTCTCTTTTCATGACATAGGCAGATTCATCGTCAACCTGATCTAACTGAAGCTGCTCCTGCTCACCAAGCAGAAAATGCAGTAAATCCTCGGCCTCTTCCCTGGAGCAGGAAGTAGCCAACTGAAAGTATCTTTTTGCAACGGCATTACTCATAACTAATTTGCCGGCAGATATATCATAGAGTAACAAAGCGTCAACCGATTCTTCAAATATGGAATTCATCAGTCGCTTTTGCTTATCAAGCATAAATTCCATCTTTTCACTATTAAAGATGCTTACGCCATATGCAATTCCGATTGCGGCAAAAAGAACAGCGACAAAAAAGGGGCTTACATAGAAGTTGCTCATCTGCAAACCGGCAACAATATTTGCCAGTATACCAAATCCGGAATAAACCAACAGGTGGACAAATCGCTTCATTACCGTAAAAAAACCACTGAAAACGACAAACATACCCAGAACATATTCAATTTTGTACAGATTTACAGTTGTGATAAAAACGAACCAGCCCATTATAAGTATAGAGGCAACGTGGATTGTAAAAAGAAGATAGCGTTTTGCCTTTTCTTCCTTGAAAGAGAATGCAAAAATAAAGAGGCAAACGGCACCAATACTAAAACGTAACCAAAGTGGGTCGTAGGTATCCGGTTTTAGTACATAATGATAAACACCCATCGCCGGAATCAAGAAAGCAGCAACCAGTGTTAAATAGCGATAACGCTTTATCTGCTTGGTGGTTAAATGCATCGAACCATGTAACAACCATGTTTTTGAATTATTCGACATTATTTTCTGCTTCCCGTAGATTTGATGTCAGCAACATAAGTGTCGAGTACAGATCCTGACGCTTAAGCGGCTTACTGAGATAGCCATCCATACCTGCTTCAAGACAGCGTTCACGATCCCCTTTCATGGCATGGGCCGTAAGTGCAATAATTGGTGTCGGTGCCAGCGCCTGGGTGTTCTCTTTGCGTCGTATTTCCTGAGTGGCTTCCAGTCCATCCAGCTTCGGCATTTGAATATCCATTAAAATAACGTCAAAGTTGGCGGCTCTCCACGCCTCTAAAGCCTCAAGGCCGTTGACAGCCAGAGTAACTTTATGGCCGCACTTTTCAAGCAGCTTAATTGCCAGACGCTGGTTAATTCGATTGTCTTCAGCAAGCAAAATTGAGAGCTCAGGACCTTCGTAGTGAATACCTCTGATGGCAGCCTCAGCATCAACGGTATCCTCATTCGTTGAATCAGTGAAGTTTTGTAAAATTGTGCCAAGCAACTCAAGTGGTCTCACCGGTTTTACCAGATAGCCGCGGATGCCAATTTCCCGACAGCGCTGAACATCTCCACGTCTGTCCCCTGATGTAAGCAGGAGCATCGGTGTTTCACCTACTATCGGCATCAGCTTTTCAGCTACATCAAAACCATCCATCTCGGGCATTTGCCCATCGAGCAATATCAGGTCAAATGCCGGCTCGCCATTTTCTGCCACTTCATTACAGTATCTTATTGCAGCAGTACCGCCGGCAACGCTTTGAGGAATCATATTCCATCTACGGCTAACCAGCTCTTCAAGAATGCGGCGATTGGTATGATTGTCATCGACAATCAGGACTCGTTTTCCATTCAATACATCAAGGCTCTGAGTAGCTGGTGCAACTACGGGGTTTTCTGCATAGCCAAAGGTTGCAACAAAATGAAACGTACTCCCAATACCGCGTTGGCAATCTTCTATCTGGTCACCTGGTTGCTCAAGTTGATTATTGTCCAAACCCTTTACGTCGGCGGGGCTGGTAACCCAGATTTTTCCTTCCATCAGTTCCACAAGGCGCGATGAGATTGATAAACCCAATCCGGTCCCACCAAACTTTCGTGTCGTTGAACCATCGGCCTGTTTGAACGCCTCGAAAATTGCAGATTGTTTTTCCGCCGGAATACCGATTCCGGTATCACTAATCGCAAAGTGCAGCTCTACCTGACTTTTATTCATTTCCTCAGGCCAGATTTTTACAAAAATCTCGCCTGACTGCGTAAACTTTATGGCATTTCCAATAAGATTAACCAGAATCTGACGAAGCCTTCCGGGATCTCCGAGCAAATATATCGGGACGTTTTCATCACTCCAATAGGCCAACTCCAACCCCTTTTGATGAGCTCGGACAGCCATAGTTTTCAACACATCACCGATATGCGTGTCTAACCGAAAATCAATCGGGTCGAGCTCCAGCTTGCCAGCTTCAATTTTAGAGAAGTCCAGGATGTCATTAATAATTGTCAGAAGCGATTCACCGGAGAACTTCACCATTCGTAGAAACTCACGCTGCTCAGTATTCAACTCCGTATCGAGCGCCAGCTCTGTCATCCCGATAATTCCATTCATCGGTGTTCGAATCTCGTGACTCATATTCGCCAGGAACTCACTTTTGGCTGAGTTTGCCGCTTCGGCACCATCCTTGGCCATTTTCAGCTCCACGGTGCGTACGCGAACCTCTTCTTCAATAATTTCCTTATTCGACTCTAACTTCGCCTGACGTGAAGCGATCTCGTACATTTCTGTTTCGCTGTAAAGACAGGATCTCATCAGGAAAACCACTTCAAAAACCACCCATGCAGCATGCTCAATCCAACGCCACGGACTGGCGATGAATACGCCGAAAACCGACTCTGGAAACCATGTGCCACGCACAAAATGGTCCAGAGCAATAACAAGAGTTGCCGTGAGTAAAACTCGCCAATCGCGATACATTGCGATAAAGGCCAACGATCCGAAAACGTGAAAATGCGCCTCAATCCGTCCGCCGCATATATGTATTAGCAGAGCTGAGACAACCATTTGTGATGCCGCAAAGACGTGTCTTGTAATTGCCTCACCAGGACGATAACGAGCAAGTAAAATCGGATAGAATGAGCATAAGCCACCAAGAAAGATTGCCATCCAAACGTGCAAATGAATAGCGAACTGATCCCCAGACCAGTCGTAAGGCGTTAGAGTCCACGCCAGGAACACCAGCCCAAACCACTGCAGTATCATCAGGCGAGAGAGCAAACGATCGTTGGTGCAATATACCTCATGTCGATGCCGATCGAGCAGGCGTTGAGTTGCCTTTTCAACTTGTATTGTTATATTAGACATCTTTACATCCCGTCTTCTGTCGCAGTTGTTATTGCACAGCCAAATACCGGGGTGCTGCGAAACTCAGTTTTTTGATTTGCGAGAAGTTTAAAAACCGTCGCGCTTCCGGCATTTGCGCCAATATGGCCTCTGGATGCGGTAATCCCGCCCGAGAATAAAAGCTCACCATCCACGCTATACAAGACTGTTTCGCCGGAAGTCCTTAGGCCAAATGTCTTACTGATCTCCCCATTACTATCTCGAATTAACTGAACGTTCGCCAGCTCTTCGGCCATTTGCAAAGACAGTCCACCAGACCAATTTTCTTCTGCATCAACAGGGGCATAAACCAAAACAATGGATTGAACAGGCTCGGAGGACCTAAGCAGTAGTTTCTCCAATTCAATTAAGCTCGCCCGCGAACATGGGCAATGCGGATGAAGCGTCATAACCAAAGCTGGGCTGTCGTTGCGAAGCAAAGCACTTTCTACAGGCCATTGCGATACACGCTCCGTAACTGAGGCAGGCTTATTCTGGTATCTAATGAGAATAAATAACCCGACGAGCACGCAGATACCCCAGGCGCAAGTAATCCATATCCCTGAAAAAAGTGATTTCTTTCGAAGCGTAGACTCCATGTCAGGCTCCAACTCTATTGTCGATCTGCTCTTCAATTGCGCTAAACAGTGATTCCGGATTGATCGGTTTGGAGAGATAGCCATCCATTCCGGCCACTATACAGCGTTCGCGATCTCCCTTCATGGCATGGGCAGTGAGCGCGATAATCGGTTGATGTTTTCCCGTTCCCTGTTCGAGTTTGCGAATGGCTGAAGTGGCTTCAAAACCATCCATTTCCGGCATTTGCACATCCATCAGGATGATATCGAACTCTGCTTTTGCGAGATGTTGCAGCACCTCGTTGCCATTGTTGGCAACTGTTACCTGATGTCCCATTTTTGCAAGCAGTTTTAAAGCCAGCTTTTGATTAATTGCGTTATCTTCAGCAAGCAGAACGTTCAGGTTTGAACGGGCAACGCGAACTGACATGTCCCCTGACTGCTTTTCTTCACTATTTTTCACTTTCTCATCGAAGAAAGTAACAATTCCATCCAGCAGTACGGATGGTGTAATAGGCTTCCTGATAGCCTGTGTCCGGTTTTCCAGACGGATTGTCTGCAAAAAGTGGGGCTTGCCTTTTTCCGTAACAAATAATATCGGAATGCTTTCATACCGATTTATCAACACCATCTTTTGAAGCAAAGCGGGTGCATCTTTTTCAGCTGCAAAGGCATTGCAAATGAACATTCCATACGGCTGATTTACATCGCGGCTATAAACGGCTTCCGAATAAGCTTGTTCATAAGAAGAGACTGCCTGAGGATTTGCTCCCCAGCTGGCAATGACTTCGCATAAATATTTACGCTGTAGTTCATCGGGCTCGACGATTAGAATACTCAAGTCATCGAGCAGGCTCTGCTGTTTATCATTAATCGCGGGCATGGTGTCCGCAATTTTTGCTTTAATCGTGAAATGGAATGTGCTTCCCGGGCCTCTCGCGTTAGTGGTGCCAGACTCCACCTGCGACAATGTTTTACAAAACTCCTTATTCATTGGGCTTTCTACCCAAATATCCCCGTTCATCATTTTTACCAGGCGGGTTGTAATGGCTAAGCCAAGCCCGGTACCGCCAAATTTGCGGGTAGTGGAGGTATCTGCTTGTGAAAAAGCGTCAAAGATTCCTCCCTGTTTGTCCTTGGGGATTCCAATTCCTGTATCGGATACTGCAAAGTGCAACGTGCAGTAGCCATCATCCAATCCTTCAGCTGATAAATACAGGTGAACGCTTCCGGAGGGAGTAAACTTTAAGGCATTTCCAATCAGGTTTATCAAAATCTGGCGTATTCGCCCCGGATCTGCCTGAAGCAAGGTTGGAAGCTCGGCATCCATAAAGTAGTCCAACTGCAACCCGCGGCTGTGCGCTCGTACTTGCTGTACTTTTGCGGTATCAGTCATCAATGCGCGTGGATCGAAATCAATCATTTCAAGATCCATTTTTCCGGCCTCGATTTTGGAAAAATCAAGGATGTCATTAATGATAGTAAGAAGTGATTCGGCAGAGGAATGAACCATCGAGTTGTATTCAATCTGTTCTTCATCGAGAGATGTTTCAGACAATAAATCGGACATGCCGATAATACCGTTCATCGGCGTACGGATTTCATGACTCATATTTGCGAGAAAATCGCTCTTTGCACGCGTCGCGGCTTCAGCTTTTCCCTTAGCTTCTTCCAGCTCATGTACCGTTTTAGTCAGCGCTCTGGCCTTACTTTCCAGCTCTTCTTTAGCGAGCACCAAATCATCGGCAAAACGCTGTAGCTCTAGTTGTGCCTTATAGCGTTCTGATATATCTCTCATAACCGCAACATAAAGTATTTCTCCGCTATCAAACTCCATTGAGCTAAGAGCAAAGTCGGCGGGAAATGTTTCACCATTCTTTCGCCTGCCTTCCGCGGCAAAAATACTTCCGAGGTTTTCAGGCTTCATCAGATCCTTCATCTCAAAAGCAGCTTGATTCTCCATTTTTGGGAAGTGAACAATCTTTTCCATCGACATATACACAGCGCTGTTGACGTCATAGCCAAATATTTTCACGGCCGACTTGTTAAACGACTGAATGATACCGGCACTATTAACTGTAAAAATGGCATCTACCACATTGTTCATAATAGCAGAAACGCGTACTTCGCTTTGTTTCAGCACCCGCTTATTCAAGTTCATAACTTCCGCAGACATCAGTTCAACAGAGCGATCTTTAAGGCGTCGCTCTTTATCAAACTCATTATAGGTTTCAGAAATCACCTGCAAGAGTGCTTCATAGTCGGGCTTATCGGATTTAGATGCGCGAAGAGCCCGACGAAGTTGTCTTTTCAACAACCTATGCATAAGTAACTCCGGCTCAACTCTCAGAGAGAATTGTAATTGTCATTGTTTGATTATGAAGCTCACATTTACCTGTCGAAACATGAGGGGAAATTTCACCATAGGAATAGAAGCCAATCTGCGCAACATCGTCCCCCAGGAGCTCCTGAACCGCTTCAACTTCATCGGCAGTTCGCTGCCCCAAAATCATTTTGCGACCGACACAGCTAATCAACACGGCAAGGCGATTGCCTTCGTCACCATCCTGATCGGCAATTTTTGCCGCACTACCGGCACCATCGATCAAGCGCTCAAAATTTGCGCGCATCAGCTGAGCAATTTGTCCCTGAGGAATATCTCCTGCGAAGGTCATTGATTGTGCTTCCTCATCGATGGCGAGCAGCGTACGAACAATGCCCGATTCCGGATCTTCCGGAGAGCGCACCATCAGAGGGAATAGAAGGCCGCTTCCAGGTAAATTCTCCGCTTCTTCGCCAAGATATTTTTTGTAAAGCTCAAGGGCCGGCTTTCCATCCAGTTCGTATAACACATTGCCTTCCGATTTCGTTACAACGCGCTCGGGACCGAAACTGTCCCAGCCGCCAACGGAACCATGACCAATACGAATGGTCTCGCCGTAAAAGCCCACTGCGGCAATACGACCAACCTCAGGAGCAGCATTGCACACAACCCGCGTTGTGCCAAAGCTCGAACCATCACCGGCCAGTCCACCAGTTACCGGAATATCATCTCCGACGATCTGCGTCATACCGTTTACAAGATCACTACCATTTACCTGTAGGCCTTCGGAAACAATGAGCACGCCTTTTAAATCGTCATTCAACAACTCACGCCCAAGCTTTTGGCCGGCGTGAAAAGAATTATCTACTTCGCTGATAAGCACCGACGCTACTTTAATGGGTGTGTTATCAAGAGAAATTGCACTTACTACAACGCTATTATCCCATACTTCATCCATAACAATTTCACCGGCACTACTGCAACCAATAATATCGGCGTTCGGATATCGATCGCGTATTGCGTTGTAATGAACGTCAGTTTCCATCAACTCAGGGGCAGCAAAGAAAAGGACCAGCTGTGGATTTTCCACCTCCATACTATCGAGGTTTTGCCATTCCTGCTTTTCATTCCACATCATTTGTTTCACACGCATATTCATACTCCTGTTTGGAATAGTTGCTATCAGCGCCTCAAAGTTGCCTTTATAATGCGTCTGATAAATTTATTTTAGGGAAAAACGAGGAAGGCTATGCGGCAAGAAGCCGCGGTTAGAATACAAAAGTACAAACCTGAAGTTGAATACTAATACCTGCGCCTTCCTGCGCACCCCACAATATTCCGACACTTTCCACACAAAAAAAGCTACTAGACCACACATTCTTTTGACAATTCTTCAAGTGCCTGGCTCACTTCATCCATGGCCTCCTTCAGAGTATGGAAGTCTGCCACGCCCGAAGTAAAATCTTGCTTACTGCCGGAAATTTCCAGTTTAAGCGCGGCATCAACTGCCTTTTGAGCGCAGAAATTACTTACTGAGCCTTTCAAAGTATGAGCCGCGGCCTTTAAGCCATCCGCATTTTCGGATTGAATTGACTCATTAATTTCGCTCATTAACTGAGGATAATCTTCCAAGAAAAGCTCGATCAACTCCTGCAGTAATTCCATATCATCGTCCACACGGCTATACAGCTCTTGACGATCCAGAACTGAGTCGATATTCATAAATGTCTCCTTTTGCAGCATTATTTTATGCGATTCCTGCCTTATGACAATTGCAATACAGTAAGTATCGACGCCTAGCGAAAAATTTAAAGCGCAAAACGCAAAAACTTCCAGCGAATGTGCAATTTTCCAGATTACTCATGTTTTGGTTGCCCGATAACGTAAAAGCGGTAAAAAGATCAGGAAAAATACCAGCACAAAAAATATCGCTGCAATAGTAAATGATACCCGATATCCCTGGTTGTCGATTAACGCACCCAATACCGGACCGAGAAGTGCAAAGTTCAAGCGCACGCCAAGACTGGCAACCGAATTGGCAGTCGCGCGGATGTCTCCGGTCACCCTCTTGTTTAAATCATCTCGCAATAAAACACCGGTAAGTCCGCGGCTTACCTTAAACAACAGTCCGGCAACAATTCCAAAAAGACCGGCTCCCCAAGCCATTCCCAGATAACCCGCGATTGGAAGCAGTGCGATGGAGAAGAGCAGTATTTTCCTCCCCAACAGATGATCCAGTCGATTTGCGAGACGAGCAGTAAGAGCCACAACGCCATTAAACAGCGCCCATAAATACCCAAAATAGTAGATTGGAATATCAATTGACCCCCAATACCCCTGAAAAGCCCAAACCGCCAGCAGAGTTGATGATCCGTAGAAAATCAAGTTCAGAAGAATAAAGGTAAGCAGCTTTGAATGGCCGAACAGAGAACGCCAAATGTATCCAATATTGCCTGAATGCGAGGTGCTGCTCATCTTTGAACGCGGCGGTTCGGTAAGCGTGAGAGCGATAAACAATGGAATCCAACCGGTAACAGCGTTTACCTGAATAGGCAGAGCAAGAGAAATATAAGCGAATCCCCCACCGAGCAGCGCGGCAACCATTTCTCCCGTTTGAGCATAAAAGATTTTGCGGCCAAGAAACTGACTCTCTTCTCCATCTCGACTTTCAATTCCTTCCAAGCTGTCATATATCATTGCAATATCACTTCCGGAGAACAGGCTTCCTGCAAAGGCAATAATGATTTCGAACACGACAAACCAGATATAGGAATCGCCAAGCGCCAGGGTTGTCATTCCAATACCATTAAACAACCCGGCCAGCATTAATGTGTTTTTGCGCCCAAACAAATCGGCAAGATAACCGGATGGCACTTCCAGAAGCACCACGCTAAATGCAAAGATTGCCTGAAGTTCAAAAACAGCCTGCATTCCCAGCTCATGCGATTTTAAAAAAGGCACGATTACCGGCATGATAATCAGGAACATCCAGGCACCGTTTAACATCAAGACTTTTGTAATATTTGCTTTGAGGCGTTTTTCCTGAAGTGTCACCGTAATAGACCTTTTCTCTATTAAACCTGCGGGCTTTTTCTGCCGATAACGAAGCATCGCTTTAAATTTGTCAAATATAAACTTGCAGCGATTATCACAACCGCTAAACCGTTTCCGAACTAGGTTTTACAAGATTACGGACGATCAGTGACATACCGCCAGTGCAGCGACGTTTACGTAGATTTTCACATTCTAAAACGGAAGCTGCCGCCCACCGCAACACCGGTTTACACCATCCGTGAAATTATCCAGTATGAAGCAACTGTATACGTTTTCGAGCATATTTATTGGATATTTATGCTACATTTGCTTTATTTAGCTGGCACTCTGACGTCTATAATCTACGAAATATGCTTTGCATCAATTATTCACTCGTTAAACATCTCTATCCTAAAGAGGGTAAAAAAACTGCTTTACCTTAAGATTGGCAATGACACAATACGGCTCTTGGCGAGTCGATAAATAGTAAGCAATATAACTGACAGTCGGTATTATAAAATGACGCGTTCGAGGAAAGACACTCCAAAACCAGAGTTAACCAGAAATCCGCTTTTTCAGCGCTGGATCTCTGATTTCCCTGACCTCACTGCCCATATTCACGAAAAAGAATGGGCGGGGTTCTTCCAGTACATCATTCTGGCACTGGCCGGGAAACGTACGGAGCGTCTCTATCGGTTTCTAGACTTCTATCTCCCCCGTTTAATTCGAAACGACATTCCAAGCAAGCGTGTTCTGGAGAGCTTAACCAGCTTGCGTGCACTTTTCCTGGCAGAAATCCCTCAGTCGCTCTCTGTTGAAAAGCGAGATCGCGTTGCCGGTCAGATACTGGATCACTTCGATTCGGTCTTGCTATTTACCCAGGAAAAATTTCTTCGCTGTGCCGAGCCGGAAATGAATTATCTCAATCATCATCACGAGGGACAGCTTGCAAAATTGAAGACCATGGCCTTCCATGTACGCGGACGTCGCTTCTCTGGACAGGGCTACCAAAACCCGGCTTTCCATCAGTGGACGGATACCGATCCCAGCGAACATATTGCACGTGCGGTTTGGGAAGTTATTATTCATCCGGATGATTATCTTGTACTGCAATCCCGATTGCGAGAGATGATCGAATCGCAGCAGGCAATATACGAATTAAACTACCGTTTGAAGAACCACAAAGGAGACTGGGAGCACGTTGTTGAACTCGGCCGTATTCTTTATGATGAATCGCGCAGAGTGGAAGCATTTATCGGCGTAATTACGGTGGCTAGTGCCTCATCGCAGCATCTGATTCAGGACTTTGAGTTAGCCAATATCTTTCGTTTCCTGCTGGACGATCAGAAAGACCTGGCCATGCTGCTGGATATGGAAGGTCGCATCCTGTTTGCAACTCCCAGATTAAACCCTTATTTAAAGACAGAGAACAACATTGACCTTGCCTTAACCGATCACATTTTCTTCGACTTGCTGGACAGAGATAATAAGATCGTAGCGCGCCGCTCTTGGGAACAGTTTCTCGAGCATCCGCAGGATGGCCGGAAAATGCTGTTAAAGTTACGTGATCGCAATAAACAAACACGAATTATTGAGTTCAGCTACCAGTCGGTATACAGCTCATTTAAGAAAAAGCTAATTTGCCTTTCCGGTAAAGCAATAGCCAAGCGCAGTAGCAGTGAGGTGTATCTGGAGCAAAGCTCAACCTTGCTAAATCTGTTCATGGACAATGAGTCTCCCGAAAAGCAGCAGTATCAAAAAATGCTGGATATTGCTCTTAAGTTAATTCCGGGTGCTCAATTCGCGACCCTGCTTCAAAAAAATCATCTTGGCTATATATTCACTGCCGGTGTTGGATTCGAAACGGCTCCGCTTCAAGATCTGGTGCTGCTCGACAAAACGACCGTTCGCAAATTAAAGTCGCTGGATGAAATTTCGGGTATTGATGATACCGTAAAGCGAATTACGATGCGCGAGGTTCGCGAAGAACTGTACAGCGCCCTGCCAGAGGCCCGGCGTGAGCTGATTCTGAATCAGGGACGAATTGCTTCTGCCAATGAGTTGCTTGCAGGTAAAATTTTTGTGCGCGGAGAATCTCATAGTCTAATCGTGCTTGGAACTGTCGGAGAAGAAAATCACTTCACCGAAAACGACCTTTTTCTTTTGCAACTTCTAACAAAGCAAGCGTCGCTCCTGTTGGGTCATTCCATTCTGGGCAAAGATCTCATAGAAGCAACGCGCAACTATAGCCAGTTGTTGCAGCACGCTCCTGTCGCCTGCTTTGTTATCCAGGACAATCGCATTCAGTCATTTAACCCGTTTTTCAAAGACATGCTCGGATACGGTCGCGACGAAATGTTAGTCCGAGACTTGTGGAGACATTTGCACCCGGATGACTTACAGCGTTTCCAAATGGATATTGCAGCTGTTACCGATCGCTATAGCGTGATGGACATGGAAATTCGCTTGATAGACAAGCAAAAACAGGAACTGTTTTGCAATGGAACGTTATTGAATGTGCAGCTGAACGGCCAGCCGGCTGTTTTGTGTATCGCTTTCGACCAAAGTAAGGTAAAGGTGCTGGAAGAGCAACTCTCAGCACAAAATCGCGGAGAAGCAGATTCTGCAATGCTGGCCGGAATTGCCCATGATTTCAACAATATTTTAGGAACGGTCATTCCTGCATCTCAGCTTATCATGAAGCGCCCTCGTTCCTCAAAAACTCACAATCGGGCCAAAATCATCTTTATGATGGCGCAACGCGCCTACCAAATGAATCAGGGGTTGTTGAAACTTCCTGAGCGTGAAAGCAAAGAAGGGCTGGAAAAAGTAGATATCACCATGCTTATGCGCGATAATCATAAGACTTTTCGCAGAATTCTTGGTGAGTCTGTGAAGCTGGAATACGATTTAACCGACAAGCCAATGCCTATCGAAGGCGATTATAAACAACTTGTTCAGGCATTGATAAATCTATTGATTAATGCACGCGAGGCCATGCCGGAGGGTGGTATCGTAACGGTAGGCTGCTCCACTCAACAGATAAAAGAGCAGGATGGCACGTCGGGAGAATTTCATACTGTAGAACATGTCGTCATTTCGATTCAGGATACCGGACGAGGTGTTCCGGCAGATATTCGGACCAAAATATACGATCCCTTCTTTACAACAAAACCGAAAGGTCGCGGTGCCGGTCTTGGCTTAAGTATTGTGCAGCGTATTGTGAAACATCATCACGGTTCAATACTCCTTAATGGAAATGGCACAGGCACGACTTTTAAGATTTCCTTACCCCTACTTCAAGAGAAGAAACCAGATATTCTGACAAAAAATGGCAGCAATGGAACCGCTACCAATTCAAATGGCAAAGCGGCGACAAACGGTACGGTGCCCAAAAACGGTACGCCAGCTGGAAAAATTCTGGTAGTTGATGATGAGCAGTATTTGCGTGAGGTGTTTGTCAGCATGCTAAAACTGAACGGCTATGGCTGCTTTGAAGCCTCCTCCGGAGCACAAGCCATTGCCCTTTATACGCAGCGTCAAGATGAAATTGATCTCATAATTCTCGACTATGCTATGCCGGGCATGTCTGGGGCAGAAGTGTATAAAAAGCTGAAAGAGATTAATCCAAAAGCCAGAATAATGCTTTGTACCGGCTATGCGGATCAAAAAGAAATATCAGGTTTTATAAACAATGGTGAGATGGAGTATCTTCCAAAGCCATTCACTATTGAAATATTGAGTAAGAAAGTTAAACGCGCACTAAAACCGCGACGTACGCTTCAGCAAAACAAAGACCGCGAGCAATAGAGCTTACCAGCGAAACATCTTTTTTGACAAAATAATATAAGTTTTCAGTGGACTTTTGCTTGCATAAACGACTGTATTCGCTTATTATTTTACTCAGCACTTTCCACTGTAGCTGATTAGTAAAACCTAATAACAGCAATACATCTCAAACTCGGCAGCATCAATCGAGTCTCAGTAGATCTGTTTCGTTTTGCTGTTACAAAGAGTCTGAACGTCCGTTATGCGTTCTACGTTCAGTACAAACTCCATCCAACCGGCAGGCTACCCTGACGCGCCCCAGGCGCCTGGCCCGGACGACCGGTATATGTACCGGATGATGCTCACCCATCAGTCAATATTATATGGCGCGACGTCTTTAGATAAGACCGTTGTAAATCTATGTATTCTCTGGAAATACCAACAGAGTCTGCGGCTCTGTACACTTTTCCGACACGTATACTTCTACCGCAGATATTAATTCGGTTATCATTTACACTTAGCATTATGGAGAAACCTTCAAATGAACTTTAGCCAGTCAAAGTCTTCTTCCGAGGACCATGGAGTTGAGCTGGCAGAGGTTATGAAATGGGCGAAAGACAAGACGAAAGATAACACACTTGGGTTGCGTTTTATCGTACGTCGTAAGGATGGAAACTTTTGGTATGTGCAAATTCGTGTCATGGTAGACGGCAAGCGTCGTTTTATGCAGGGAAAATCGTTTTATGACAAAGATTTCTCTTCATATCAAAAATCATTTGATGCCGCTGTAAGCTATCGCGACATCGAAGCACCACGTTTTTTTGCCGAAGTTGGCTATGACCCAACGCTTAGAACGCGCCCCAAAAAGCCACCGAGGCAACCGAAATTCACAAAGCGCAAGGAAGCTAAAAGCGGACTTCTTTCTAATATTCACTACATTCACCTTTACAAAAGAGGCGGTAAATATACACGCTGTGTACTTGAAGTTACCGTTAACATTCGCGGGAATAAATATCACTCAACGGCTTACTCTTATGCTTTTTCAAAGTATGGCGGAAAAGAACAGTCAATAAAGATAGCCAAACAAGACCGCAATAAACTTGCAAAGCTTGTACAGCAAAAAGCCATGGAGTTGAACAACGAAGCAACGAAGAGCCCGTCAGAGATCCGCGATATCATCAAGGCTATAAAAATCAATCGCACGCCACCCTTTACCGAACGCGATCCGGATAAATTTGTAAAGCGTTCAACGAGCGATAATTATTGGATCGTTGCGGTAAGAAAAAAGATCTGGGGAATTTATCATCGCGCCGGAAACCGCCGTTTCTACGACGAGGACTATGGCGGAGCCCATAAAAGCAAAATTGCTGCGCGAAAGTTCGCCGACCTGATGGAAACAGGCATCATAAATGAATTCAAAAGACTACGCAGCAGCAAAATAAGCAGTCAGGATAAAATACGCGAGCGCTTCAAAGAAGTAGTATCCCGCGTTATCAGCGATTTTGAACAGGAGTCTCGCTGATTTTACAGCGGGATATTCCCATGCTTTTTCGGAGGATTTTTATCCACCTTGGTTTGCAAGAGCTCGAGCGCACGACAAATTCGCTTGCGAGTATTCTGAGGCTCAATTACCTCGTCTATATAACCATGCTCTGCAGCAAGGTAGGGATTGGCAAACTTATCGCGATATTCTGTTTCTTTTTCCGCAAGTGCTTTCTCAGGATCATCCGCACTGGCAATTTCACGTTTGAAGATAATCTCTGCAGCTCCCTTGGGACCCATAACGGCAATCTCCGCAGATGGCCAGGCGTAATTGACGTCTGCCCGAATATGTTTTGAACTCATCACATCGTAGGCTCCACCATAGGCCTTGCGCAGAATTAACGTTATCTTCGGCACTGTCGCTTCACAGAAAGCATAGAGCAGTTTCGCACCATGCTTAATAATGCCATTCCATTCCTGCACCGTTCCCGGTAAGAAGCCCGGTACGTCAACAAGCGTAACAAGCGGTATATTAAATGCATCGCAGAAGCGCACGAAACGCGCAGCTTTTAGTGACGCATCAATATCGAGAACACCAGCGAGCACCGCCGGCTGATTTGCAACGATGCCAATTGGAAATCCATTCATGCGGGCAAACCCAACGACAATATTACCGGCATAGGCCTCATGAATTTCAAAAAAGTCTGCATCATCAACAACCTTTGCAATTACCTCTTTTACATCGTATGGCTTTCCAGGGTTATCCGGGACTATGGTAAGCAGGTCGGCATCCTCACGAGCAGGATCGTCATTAGACGACATCCGCGGTGGCATATCTGCATTATTCAGCGGCAGGAAGCCCACCAATTTGCGAAGTCGCTGTAGGCAATCGACATCGTTTCTGGCAACCAGATGAGCGACACCACTTTTTGCAGCATGAGTTCTTGCGCCACCAAGATCATCGAAAGACACTTCTTCATGTGTAACCGTTTTCACCACATTCGGTCCTGTAACAAACATATGGCTTGTGTCTTGCACCATGAAGATAAAGTCGGTTATTGCGGGAGAATAGACTGCACCGCCGGCGCAGGGGCCCATAACGGCGGAAATTTGGGGTACCACGCCACTTGCGAGGGTATTGCGAAGGAAGATGTCTGCATACGCTCCAAGGCTTACCACCCCCTCTTGAATGCGCGCACCGCCACTATCGTTTAATCCGATAACCGGAATGCCGATTTTCATTGCCATGTCCATCAGCTTGCAAATTTTGCGGGAATGTGCTTCGGACAGGCTGCCGCCAAAAACCGTAAAGTCCTGACTAAAAACACAAACCATGCGACCATCGATGCGACCGGTACCAACAACAACGCTGTCTCCAAGGAATCGCTGTTTATCAAGTCCGAAATCCGTAGTATGATGTCGAACCAACATGTCAATTTCTTCAAAGCTGTCTTCATCCAAAAGAACTTCAATACGTTCGCGTGCTGTAAGCTTACCGCGATCATGCATTTTTTTTATACGAGATTCTCCCCCGCCCTGCTTTGCTTCTTCACGTAATGCCTTTAACTGATCAATCTTTTCCTGCATGCCCGGGTGAGCGCCATCCTTTTTGTTAGCCACAGTTTTGCCTCTCGTATGTTACCAATGTCCGGTAGTCTATATAAAGCTTGCGAATATATTGAAAAGAACTTGTAGAATATTAGCACAACCACAGGCATTTAAGCAAGCACTCTGTAACGATTTTCACAAAAAAAGCCCTGTTCAAAAACGAACAGGGCTTTTCAAAAATCAATTAGCACTTTAATAACGGCTTATAAATCTCCGCCTAGCGAGAAGTACCATATCGGTTTACTGGAACGGTTCAGATTGTAGTTCCAGGCGACGTCAATTCGCAACAGGAAGTAGAGAAAATACACTCTGGCTCCGACGCCATATCCGCTACTGACATTTTTAAACACACGATTTCCAAACTCATTAATCTCGGTTCCTCGCCAGCTCGAATTAGCAGTATACCAGCTGTCTCCCCGATTCCACGTTGTTCCAATATCGTAGAACATCGTTCCACGGATATTAAAGAAGCGTACCGGAGGAAAACCAAGTCCAAGAAACTGGATCAGCGGAAAGCGAAATTCCATATTGGCCAGTGAATAGCGAGTTCCAATTTGTTCATAAAAATAAGCACCGCGCAATGGTGTTACAAATCGGGAGAAAAAGACATCGCCAATATCATTTGTTCGCAAACCACCACGAGACTTGAAGTTAATCCAATTATCGATGCCGCCGAGAAAGAACAACTGCGGATCTTCACCAGCACTCGCACCGCCGGAAAAGCGCATTGCAAAGCCATAATCCCGGTTTAGCATCATGTATTTTCGATAATCGAGCGATAGCGTGGTAAACTCACGACTGTTGCTCTCGTATTTCGGACTGGCCGTAAGGCTTAGCGCATAGCGCGTTCCATCCGCCGGTCCGGTATAGCCCCAAAGTACGTTATCATGAACCAAAGACGCGGTTGGTAAAATGGTGCTCACGCGCTGATCTTCGCGTTCACTCGTGATCTCCTCGCGCGAGACATTATACCAATTCACATCAAATTCCATGCGCTTAAAGCGACTAAATGGATAAGCGGCCAGAAAATTTGCACCGTAATTCCGATAGCGAACCAGCTCGCCACCGCTGTTAAACAACCAGGCAAGATGATACCCCCCAACGCCATAGCTAATGCGACGCTTTAAATAGAGGTACAACAAGCTCAGATCGCTGTTCTTTAGATCGGAGACGAGATTTATGTTCAGAAATGCCTTATGATCGCCAAGTAAATCGCTGAAGGCAAACGTCGTATATCCGGAGAAGCCAAAGAAAGTATTATAGCCTGCGTTTCCGGTAACGATGTCGGGGCTAAATTTTAGCTTATACTTGCGGATCTTATAATTGCCTTCGGTATCCTGATAGGTATTCTCAGCAAGTTCTACCTGCTCGGTCTTCTCTTCCTGCTTTTTTGCACGATAGCGATTGAATACATAGTTGCTATAATCAGCAACCTGAGCATCGCCAAGGTTTTCGGCAGACAAACTGTCATCTGATTCAGGCTTCCAAAGCCTGGCGTAAACCGGTAGTTTTTCACTACGCATCTCATTAACAAATTGGGTATTACTCAGCTCCTGGGCCTTCAACTCAAGTGGATTATTCATCAGAAAGATGTCGTAGCCGCCATTACTAAACGACACGTAAACCATCTTGTTTGCGCTTCTGTCCCAATCAATCTGCAGAATGCCCGAGATAATATTGGTTACCGCACTGGCAGAATCTGCTGCAAGATCATGCAGAAAGAGATTGGAGATACCATTGCTTTCCGAGATGTATGCAATGGACTCATCGCCGGGAGCATACTTTGGATTATTCTCTTCCCATGGCGTATCGGTGATACGCGTAATCTGCCCGGTCTCAAGCTCTATCGTATACACATCACGCGTATAATCGAACTTTGCCATATTAAAGTCTTCAGGAAGATCCGCATCGCTTACATAGTCTTTGCGATCGGAAACAAACGTCAGGTAGCGCCCATCAGAAGACCACGATGGATTATCATCGGTAAATACGTCATTGGTATGACGCATAACCTCAGCTGATTTTAAGTTCAGAGTGAACACATCACTGCGCTCATCCTTATTTCCTATAAAAGCAATGCTGCTTCCATCGGGAGACCAGCTGGTGGTAAATGCACCATCAAGGTCCAGTTTAAACGTCTCGATATCCCCACTTTTTATATCCACGATATAGATTGCGTCTTTCGGTCCGGCCTTGGCAGAGAAAACGATCTTTTTTCCATCCGGACTAAAGCTGATACCGGGGCGTAAGAAATGAAGCTCTTCAAAACTCTCAGAGCGATTGCCCTTCACCAGAGTCTTCAGAATTTTCCCGTCAATCGCAGACATCAGATAAATATTCTGGTAGCCATTGCGATCGGAGATAAAAGCAATTTTATCACCATTGGGTGAAATTGCCGGGCTTACGTTAAGAAAGTTCGGAATCTTTCGATGAAAGGTCAGCTGTTTGCTGATTTCGGACGGTTCTTTACGATCGGAAATTTCAGGCCAGTATTGTTTGCGCAGGTAGCGATGCCAACGCTCGGTAAATTCTTCATATCCAACGCCTAGTGCAGATTTCAATACGCGTTCAAACTGAACCTTCCCGCGCATTTTTTGCAGCAGCTCGCCTATTTTACTTCGCCCGTAGGTATGGGCGATATAGCGAAAGACAGATGCACCTCCCTGGTAAGGAAGCGCATAGTTCAAGCCGACCAGCGATGGCATATAACCATTTAACGTTGCATCGCGCACAACCATATCCAACCGTGGATTCCAGCCTTCAGACTGAAATTCCGCCAGACCTTCAGCAAACCACAGCTGCACCGGCGTTACTTCACCAACAATCAGCGACTGCACAGATCCACCATAAATCATGTCGTTCATTACCGCGTGCACAAGTTCATGATGAATTACGTGTCTGAACTGTTCATAGGAACCTTCGAAAGGTACAACAATTCGATTTTTATAAAGCTCCGTTACGCCGCCCACGCCCTCTTCAAGATAAGAGATAACAACATTGGTCTGCTGCCAATCGTTGTGAGAGTTATAAACAATAAATACGATGCGTTCCTTAATCTCATAACGCCAGTCGCGGTTAATCTGCTGATATGCTTCTTCAGCAATTTCAGCGGTAAATTCCGCAATTTCCTGACCACCGTCATAAAAATACACATCAAAATGCTTTGACTGGATGTAATACCATTCAAAGTTTTTATACTGAACTTTATTTTTGCCAAATCCCATAGCGCTTTGTGTTCCAATGATCATCAAAAGCGCCAGAAGTGGCAGCAGTAAGGCTTTTCGCATAAATGGGACTCCTTCTCGAGCTCTGCAAAGATGTGTATTGCTGTAAATACAGCAATATCGAAAGGTCTTTAGAATGTAGTAACGGCGCGTTAACGCCAAAATTCGCTGATTTTATTACCCTCGGGAAACGTTGCAGTTCCCCGGAATCTTAATTTCGATAGTTTTGTCAGATGGATAATTACTTATCATCGGAACATTCTTAACAATCCACACTAATTATATTGCTGTGTAGACAATGAACAAGCGCGTTTTATTGCGAAGGTTATATCCACGAAGTCCCGCAATTTCTCTTGCGATGAGTCAATCATGTTTATATAATGCTTCTCATTTCCGGAAGCAAACTATTTCACGGGATTTTTCGCCTTATACCTCAATTGCAAGACAATAATATTATGAGAAACTTCTATACATTATTACTGACATTTCTATTTTCCATGCCACTGTTTGTATCTGCTCAGGTGCCCAAAACAGACTTTCAGGATGTTCGCTGGGATACACTGCTGGTCAATATATCAGTTATTGAATCGCTGGTAGCAGCCGATTCCCTGAAAAGCGGCCTTATGAAAGACCTGTTCCAGCGCAGTGGTATTACAGCCGAAGATTATCGCAAATTCCATGCCTTCATAACTGCCGAATCACCAGAGAAGCAGAAAGAGTTCTTTGGCCGGGTTCGCGATATTCTGCAAATCTACATCAAAGAAAAACATTTCGAGAATTTTCCGGCGCCTCTCAGCCTGCCAGACTCACTGTCTAAGCCCGACTCTCCGCTTCCTGTTGAAAAATAACATTTCCTAACACGCAAACAATACCCAATCCGGGTCATTTTGCGATTTCCCTCTGTTCGACACATATTCGTTGTAAAATCCACCCTCTAAAAATTATTGATAACCGACACTATTCCTCTGGCAGAATCCCATAATTTTACTACCGTGTTCTTATAAGTTGAATTATTCTGCCAGTAGATAATACAGGCATCTAATCAAGAAAGCAGAGAGTCGTATGCTCCAGTGGTTCCGCAAACAAGCCATGGATTCTAGCGCCAATCCCACTAATGGTGATTTACACGTCGCGTTAACCCGTAAGCTCATTGATTTCCTATCCGGTCAGATATCTCAACCTAAAAAAGCACCTGCTGTTTTGGCCCTCATAGACCGGTTCAAGAAATTTCCCCCAACATATCAGGAAAAAGAGCTTCCAGGCCTTTACCTCAAAATTGAGAACTATCTCGTTAAGGAAGATGGTGCGCAGAAGTTTTCGCGCGTTCAACTTCGCAAAACGATTCGATATCGCTATGAACCGCTCATGGAGATGCAGAACTTTAGTCTCATCTTCGAGCCGGATACCACCCAAGAATTCCTGCTTAGCCAGTTTTTCTTTAAAAACCTGGTATTACGTGCCAATAACCTTACTGGCACGCTTGAAGAAGCAAAGATAAGACAGCTAACAGAGTGGATTTATCGCATTCCGAATGTTGGTGATCTTGAGTCTCCTCTGGATATGATAAAATCTACGCCAAAGGATCTCGCCGATTGGTTGCCAATCCTTAATGACTTTTCCTATCGCTTCTACGCTTTCCTGTCTGAAAATCTTGGTGAGCAGCAGGCTGTTGCCCTATACGACAAAGGGTATAAAGATCTCGCCGAAGTTTATATTTTGTTGGATACATTTTCTGCAGTGGTCAATTTGATGCCGGAAGATATGATTGACGAAGCCAAAACCAGCATGCTCAGCAAACCGCAAATGCAGCGCGTCTTTCTGGGAAAAATGCGCAACTTCCGTCAAATGAGTCAGCAGATTGAAGAAAACAGCAGGGAGCATATTCAGGTAGAACCACCACCGATGCAACTGGACGACAGCAAGCAGATTGTGGACACCAAAGATCTGATTGAGCGTGAAAACGCCCTGCGTGAAGCACACGAAGAGCTGACGATCGCTCAGAGCACGGCAATGGAATCGGTTAAGCTGTTCCACGGCGTTCTCAATACGATAAAAGAAGGTATTATTACGTCGGATGAGTCCGGCGTAATTATTTCTGCGAATGTTGCAATCAAAACGATCTTCGGCTATGATGAAGAAGAACTCGTCGGTAAAGACATCAAGATTCTGATGCCCGAAAAATATCGTGAGCAGCATCAGAAAGGCATGGAACGCTATATGAAGACGCGCGAATCCCGTGCGTTGAACCAACGCTTGATGATGGAAGGTTTGCGCAAAGACAAGTCTGTCTTCCCTCTTGAGATTTATCTTACCGAGACGAAAGTTTCCGATCAGATATTTTTTACTGCTGCCATGCGCGACAGAACAGCTGAGGTTCGTCAAGAACAAACGCAGAAAAAGACATCTGAAGATTTACGAGGTGCCGAACTTCGTTATCGCAACCTGTTGGAAAACATGAATGACATTGTTTTCAACCTTTCCCTCGACGGAAACTTCGTTTCGCTAAATCCTGCTTTTGCACGAATCACCGGTTTCGAAGGAGCGGATTGGCACGGTAAGCCGTTCACCCAAATGATGCATCAGGATGATGCCATGGAGGCTCTAAAGGCATTTCAAAAGGTATTGCAGGGTGAGTCTACACGCGGAATGGAGCTGCGCATCGGAACGAAAGCCGGAGGCTATATTCTGGGTGAATTCAGTATCGCACCGCAGTCACAAAACGGTAAGCTGATTGGTGTAACAGGTGTTGCGCGCGACATTACCAACCAAGAAGAATCTACTGAGCTTCTGAAAGCCTCTGAAGAACGCTTTCGCAAAATGGTCGAATTTAATCCCGATACCATTGGTATTCACTCCAACGGCAAAATTGTGTTTATTAACAAAGCCGGAATGCAGCTTATGGGAGCAAATTCAAGCAACGAGATTTTAAATCAGCCAATTACTAAATTTCTGAACTCAGGATATCTCGAACGCGCCGAGGAAACGGTTGCAAAAGTGCTTCGGACAGGCGATATCGCACCGATAAACTCCGAGACGCTAAAACGTCTGGATGGTGTTGAAGTAGGCATTGCAGCCAGCGCGATTCCGGTCATTTTCCAAAACAAGCAGTCTATTCAATTCGTTTTCCGCGAGCAGAAACAGATTGAAGTTCCGGTGCCCGTTCCTTCCGACCCGGCTGGTGGCGGCGAAGCCGATGATCGAGCCGAGTTTGGCAATCTTTTTCACATCTCGCCGGACGCCATTTTTATTCAGGAGCTGGATGGAACAATTCTTGACGTGAATCCTGCTGCGGCAACAATGCAAGGGCTCGACCGTGGTTCACTAATCGGCAAGAAAATTGTGCAGATCATGCCGGATGACAAACAGGCTGACGCTTCAGACAATATCAAGAAGCTGCTCCGCGGAAGTATCGAGAGTTTTGACAGCGCCATTGTGAGAATCGACCGGCAGGAAGTACCGGTTACCATTCGCGCGAGACAAATCTTCTACATGGACAATCCGGCGGTGCTGGTAATGATGCGCGATGACAGTCCGTCTCAAATGCAGGTTGCCAAACGTCTTGAACTTGAGCAGAAAGTAGTTCAGGCAGAAAAGCAAAGTGCTGATCAGGAAAAACAGATTATTCTGCTCGAAGAGCACCAAAAAAGCAAAAAAGAAGAGGTCGAAAAGTTGCATTCCGAGCTCTCTTCTGCTAAAGATCAACTCACCGAACTACAGTCCAAGCTGTCGGACTCCGAAACAACGCTTCTGACGTCTGTTAAGTCTCAGAAAAAACTAGAGGCTGAATATAAGCGCCTCAAGGAAGAGAATAAAAATTCTTCAACAGAACGACAGGCCATGCTGTCGCGTTTACAGCAGGCCGAGCGCGATGTTAAAAAAGCTCAGGGTGAAATGCCACTTCTCGAAGACAAGTTGAAATTGGCAGAGCATCAGATCAAAAAGCTTGAGGCCGACCTCGTATCGAAAGAAGAAGAGAACCAAACGGTACGCACAAAACTCCGCAAGCTTGGTGAACTGATTATGAACGAGAATTCGTAGTCCCCCGCTTTTCCCATTGGTTTGCAAAGCAAACCTTCGTAATTTCTTCTCACAAAAGCCGGAACACGTGTCCGGTTTATATTATTCTGCGTAGAACGAATCCACCTTTAGCGCGTTAGCCTATTATGACTTCCTTGAGAACCATCATCTGGACGCTGATTCTATCTACCGTGACATTTGCCGGTGATAAACAGTTCAAGCTTATCTATGATAGCGATTTTGAAGCGCGCATTGCCTCTCAAATTGAAATTCAGGATGGAGGAGCAATGGACATCGATGTTCGCGGCACGCTATATATTGTGGATAGCGGACGACATCAGCTACTACAGCTTGGCCCCGATGCCAAAGAAGTCATCGCAGTTGGGGGGTTTGGACAATCGCAGGAGGAGTTCGATAATCCACGCGACGTCGCAACAACCACCCTGGATGTATTTATTGCCGACTACAATAACAATCGAATCTCTCGTTTTGACAAAAATCTGAATGCGCTATCGGAATTGCGTTCCAATCAAGCTCCGCCATTCGACTTCGAACGCGTGTTGAGTCTTGCCGTTTCTTCTCAACTCGATCTGTTTATTTTGGAAGACGGCAGCAAAAAAATTGTCAAGTTTGACCGTTTCTCTTCGCCTTCAGTCACTTTCGGGGGCATTTACGAAACCTATGGTCAGCTCTTAGACCCGAGACAATTAGAGCTCGACAATAAATCCCGCCTCTTCGTTACCGACCCTGCGCAATCTGCAGTAATCGTTTTCGACTATCTCGGAAATTATCTTAAGACCATAGAACACCCCTTATTCAAGCAACCGACAGCATTGCACTGGGGTATGGAAAAAAGGCTTTTCGTCGTCGATAGTGAGTCGGCTAACATCTTTTTATTTGATGAACGCCTTAGTTTTATGCAGACGTTTACAGTTTCGGCAACCGACCAGTCGCTGGTCGATGTTGCCAGCTGGCGTGATCCGTCAACTGATACTCTACATCTATTTGTGTTGATGAGCGAAAGTTGCCGCCGCTATGAACTTGTATCAGGCGGCGCAAAAAAGACCCCCTGATTTTCTTATTTTACACCGATTAGGAGACCCCATATGTATGCATATCTATTCCCTAAGGCAATTGCTTTTCTCGTTAGCATTATCCTCACCACATCCATGCTTTCTGCACAAGCTCCCAGTTTAACTTTAATGGATGAATTAAATGTGCCCGGTACGTTTAAAACGGACGTTTGGGGATACGTCGATCCCGGTAATGGAAAAGAATACGCTATTGTGGGTGACCAGTCTGGTGCGGGCATTACCATTGTCGACGCCTCCGATCCGAGCAATCTGGTTCAAGTTGCCAATGTCTCCACCGTTCCGGGTTTCGATCTTAAGGTACATCAAAACTATGTGTATACCGTAAACGGGGGCAATAACGGCCAGGGTGGCATCGTCGACATAAGTGATCCTACCAATCCACAGGTCGTTGGTGGATTTCCCTCAGCGCACAATATCTGGATTGAGGACGGCCATCTCTATGCCGAGTTCGACGGGCTTAAAATCTACTCGCTCAGCGATCCTTTGAACCCGGCGCTCCTTTATTCGAGCGGCGGAAACGATGGTCACGACGCGATAGTTCGCGGCGATCGTCTCTACGATTTTCACGGATATAGTAATACCCGAATCTTTGACGTCTCCACGCCGGGAACGCCGCAGCTTCTCGGAACAATTGACGATCCGACAATCGCATATAATCACAGTGGTGACGTAACAGCCGATGGCCGCTATCTATTCATTTGCGACGAGTTGGCAAATGCTCCTTCGGCGGATATTACCGTTTGGGATATTCAGGATCTCTCCAACCCGATTCGCGTCGAGGAGTTTGCTGATAATGATGCCATCGTGCACAATATTTATGTGAAGGGAGATTATGCCTTCGTTTCTTACTACACTGCCGGACTACGCGTTTTTGACATTTCTGATCCTACAAATATTAGCATAGTTGATGAGTACGATACCAATAGTGCAACGGGCGAGATATTCGCCGGAGCGTTTGGAACCTATATCGAGGCTCCCAGCGGCATGATTTACGTCAGTGATTGGGACAATGGCCTTTTCGTATTCAAATTCGAGGCTCCCTTAACAGGAATTGATCCGTTAGATGAGAAACCGCTGATGGATTTCGAACTCCTCTCGAACTATCCTAATCCATTCAATCCGTCCACTACTGTTCGCTATCGCCTGAATCGTGCCGCGGAGGTAGACCTTACAATTTATAATGCACTCGGTCAGCCGATAAACAATTTGGTGAATACGGAACAGATTAGTGGTGATTACAGTATCAATTGGAATGGGACGGACGCAAAGGGTAATCCGGTAACGGCCGGCATCTACCTTGCGCGCTTAACGACCAACCAAATGGTACAAACAATAAAACTCGCACTTATTGAATAAATAAGGGACTTGAGGGGACATGGTTTTTATGATTCGACAGTTGTTGTTGCTATTTTTGCTAATCCTGCTGAGTTCATGTTCTGAAGATTCAATGGAGCCTGAAGAAGATCCTAATCCACTCCAGCTCCTTTCACAAATAACCGTTCCGGGGCGTCAATTCTCAGATGTTTGGGGCTATGTCGATCCCGGAACTGGTAAGGAATATGCACTGTTGGGTCATTTTGGCCCAAACCCCAGCGGAATAAGTATCTTCGATGTCAGCGATCCTGAAACACCGGTGCAGGTTGCCCAGATGAACGACGTGCCGGGCTTCGATCTAAAAGCCTGGCAAAATTATATGTATAGCGTTACCGGTGGATCCAGCGGCAACGGAACAATCACCGACATCAGTGATCCTTCTGCCCCGATCGTTGTCGGAACTTTTCCAAGTTCTCACAACTTAACTATAAGTGAAAATGGATTAATGGTCACTGAGTCACCGGGTATTCGGATATATGATCTAACTGCGGATCCAACTGCCCCCCGGTTGCTTTGGCAAGGAGGAAGACCTGATCAAGGTCATGATGCAAACATTGTCGGCAATCGATTATTCGACTTTCATGGACGTAGTAATACCCAAATCTATAATATATCTTCTCCGGCAGAACCCATTCTGGAAGGAGTTATTGCAGATCCAACCATTGAATACCATCATTCCGGATACCCCACTGAAGACGGTAATTATTTATTTTTATGTGATGAACTTGCTCCGGCCGCACTACCGGACATCACTGTTTGGGACATATCTGATCTCTCCAACCCAACAAGGGTAGCTGAGTACCGCGACGCCAACGCAATTGTGCACAATATTTATATCATTGGTGATCTTGCCTATGTCTCCTATTATGCTGCCGGACTGCGCATCTTCGATGTCAGTGACCCAACCGATTTTAAGCTTATCGCAGAGTATGACACCTCAGATCAGTTTGCCTCGCAGGGATTTAACGGCGCATTCGGCATTTATCCCTATAGCCCTTCCGGCGTACTTTACGTAAGTGATATTGAAAACGGACTGTTCCTGTTTCGCTATAATCCCTGATAGTCTTTTTGCCGCGTTCGCCCTGAAACGCGGCTTTCTTTTTTCCCGAAACTAATCCCTTTAGTATTTGTAGAATCTAGAGTTATTTCCTAATTTTTCACGATACACGGAGACTGATTGATTTAGCGATACCCTGTTGAACTGACACAAAGCAATACGCGTGAATGGTGCGACCCTTAAATTCTGCCTGTTTCTTACGGTGCTACTCGCATTCGGAGGAACGCCACGTCTCTTTGCTCAGGACAACCCCATTCCCCGCGCATTCTTAACCATTGCCCCAGACACACTGAACATAGCAAACCCGTCCGCCGGGGATACTCTTCAGCTGCCACACCGCTTTGTGATTCCGCAAACAGAAAACTTAAAGCTACGCGCGTTTCGCCTTTCGAAAAACCTTCACTACCGCATTGATTATCGTAGTGGGGAAATTATTCTGCTCGCCAGAATGCCCAAAGCAGATACACTTACTATAGTCTACAAACATTATCCTTTTTCCCTGCCGAGCGATGTCTTTAATCGCGAGCTACAGCCGTTGCCCCCCGATAGTTTATCAGATAGCACGGTGGTAGCAAGTGAAGCGCGATCACGTATTTTAGATGAACTGGATTCTTATCAAAACAATCTTAGCAAATCTGGTAGCATTGTTCGTGGAATAGAAATCGGCAGCAATCAGGATCTTACACTGAACTCCGGATTGAACCTGCAGCTATCCGGCAACATCACACCTGACGTCGAGCTTATTGCCGCACTTACCGACGAGAGCACTCCGATTCAGCCTGAAGGTAATACCCAGACATTGCGCGAAGTAGATAAGGTTTTCGTTAAAATAAAGAGTCCGTTTGTCGGTGGAACGCTCGGCGATTTTAATCTACAGTATAAACAGTCAGTTTTTGGCAACGTACAGCGAAAGCTACAGGGCGTAACAATTGACAATCAGATCAAGAACTACAACCAGCAGTTTACATTCGGAACCTCTCGCGGCCTGTTCAACTCCAATCGCTTTCTGGCCCAGGAAGGAAATCAGGGGCCATATCAACTCACTGGACGTAATGGAGAGCGGGATATAATTGTGCTTGCCGGAACAGAAAAAGTATTTGTCGATGGCGTGGCTCAGCAGCGCGGTGAAAACAACGACTATATTATTGACTACGGACTGGGGCAAATCACGTTCACAAACAAACGACTTGTCACATCTGAAAACCGTGTTGAAGTAGATTTTGAATATACAATTATTACACAGCGCTATGGGCGTAATTTCACTGGTATCTCATCAAAGGCACAATACCTCAACGGGAAACTCGGCTACGACATCCGCATGTTCCGAGAGTGGGATGATACCAATAATTTGTTGGAAGATGATACCGAATTAACAAACGAGGAACGCGACGCACTTTCCAATGCCGGGGACAATCCGTTTCGAGCCAGCGTTTCCGGTGTCGATTCCGTAGGGGAAAACCGCGGCAGCTATAGCAAGTCTATCGATCCGATCACCAATACAACCATTTTCATTTTCGCAGGGCGCGGAAACGGAGATTTTAGCATAGTTTTCACCAACGTTGGCGATGGCAACGGATCTTACCGACGTGGCCCCGCACTGGGCGAGTTTATTTATGTTGGCCCCGAACAGGCAGACTACTCCCCCATTCGTCTGGTTCCATTAGCAGGAGATCGCCGTCTTGCAACACTTGCGGTTCAGGCAAACCCAAATCCGGGCGTCGCACTTGTCGGGGAATTCGCAGTTAGTCAGTCCGACCAGAACGTATTTAGCTCAATTGCAGATAGTGATAACGATGGTGGCGCTCTACAACTGACATCGACGCTCCGCGATACAGCATTTGTTATTGGCGGGGCAGATCTTGGCAAGGTTCAGCTAACCACCCGCTGGACGCGTCAGGATTCTAGTTTTAATCCGCTCGATCGCCCACTGCAGCCGGAATATGCCTATAAGTGGAACTTGAACAGCGCAAGTTTGAGCAATGAAGAAAGTAGCCTGGAAACCACATTAGCCTATGAGCCGGTTTCGTTTCTTCGTTTACAAGGTTCAATTGGTCTGCTGGATAAAGCCGCCGCAATTTCCTCTGATCGTCGGGTTGGACAAGTAGAGCTGTTGGAAACGATCAGGCCCGGAGTGAACCTGCTTTATCGCTATGAGACCGTCGGCAGCGAAACGGCTCTAAATACAACGGATTGGCTAAGACAGAAGTTCAGCGCAAAAAAATCCTACAAGCGCTTCGGCGCACGTCTTGAATTCAACACCGAAGATCGCCAGGTTGATGATACCAATACGCTCAGCGGTTTTTCGTTCGATGAGGCCCTAATCGGATTAACTGCAACGAGCATTGCCGGTGTCGATTTGGGGGTAAGTGCTCAACAACGCAAAGACAAACTTTACAATCCGCTTACGCGCAACGAACAGCTTGATCAGGCTACGACGACGACCTACGAGTTTAATGGTACTCTCGGCAAAGAGAGCCCGCTTCAAGGTCGTTTTGCATTTGCATTTCGCGATAAAAATTTTACGTCTTTCTTCGAGAACCTGTCTTCAGACAGCCTGGAATTCTATCAGGCCGATGCTCAGTTTCAAGATACATCATGGCAAGACAGACAGAGCCATCTTGCCAATATTGAGTTGCAGTATCGCAACAAAGAAAGCAGTCTGACAAGTCGGCTTGACTATCAGGTTGCCAGTGAGTTGCAGTCTACACGAGAACAAGTTTATGTATTCATTGGCAATAACCTGGGAAATTTTCGATTTGACTCTACGCTTACAGAATATGTTCCCGATCCACTGGGAGATTATCTTTTAGTACTGCGACAAACGGGTGAATTCGAGAGCATCATTCGATTGGAGGCTGGTTGGCAGCTACAATATCGTCCCAAGCCAATCACCACCATTTCAAGCAAACTGCGCAAGACGTTGAATAAGCTATCCGGAAACAGCTACATTAAGGTGGAAGAGCAAAGCCGCGAAAACGACATTTGGGATATTTATTTGTTGAACTTAAGCAAGTTTCACTCGCCGGCCTCTTCTCTGCGCGGCGTCTATCTTCTGAATCAGGATCTGTACTACAACGAGCGGAATCCGGATTGGGGAATTTTACTACGCTCCCGCTATCGCGATAACTTATCGAATCAATTTCTACAAACGAGCAACAATGAGACGCGTATTATCTGGGAACGACTTGTGCAAATGCGTAAGCGTTTTTTCAAGCGAAAACTAAATATCACGGGCGAATACAAAAACAACTTCAACAAGCGATTTGTAAGTTCGACCCCTACACGGAATCGCAATATCTTGTCGCAGTCAATTGTCGGACGTTTTAACTTTCGTCCTGTGGTAAGTTGGCAGTTTCAGTTAGACGTGGAACGCGGTCTGGAACGGGATCGTAATTCGAATAGTTTACTTGAAGTAAACGTTTGGGATATTCGACCACAAATTTCCTGGTCACTACGCGGCAAGGCTCGTGCAACAGCGAACACCACGCTTATTCAGGTTCAGGAAGTGGCAAATCCATTTGCCCTACCAATCCCCTTTGAGTTGGGTAAAGGTAAGAAAATCGGTAACTCGTGGCTGTGGAATCTGCGCTTTGAATACTTTATTAGTGCAAACGTGACGATTAATGCCAATTATACCGGTCGGGACGATGCAGGGGCCTTGCGCACCATTCATCTTGGTAAAGCAGAGGTAAGAGCGTTTTTTTAATAACGAATCGGCAGTCGGCAGCTTAAACTTAGAACAGCGAAAAACAGTGAGAAACAGTGAGAGATGGTGAGAAACGGGCAGAAACGGGTAGAAGCAATCAGAATTGCCCCTTTGCCTCATTGCCTTTTTCACTTTTCACTTTTCACTTTTCACGTTTCACNNTTCACGTTTCACGTTTCACTTTCTAACATTGAACTTAAATGACTAAACAATTCTACATCTTTTTCCTACTTCTGACCGGTGTGTTATATGCACAGCCACAGGAGGTACTATTTCTAAGACAGCTGCAGATTGAAACACTACCTGCGCGCGATTTCCCAACGGATAAGCTTCGAAGACAGTACGAAACGAGGCCCTATTCGCCGCAGCTATTGAAAGAGATTAAAGAACAAAGTTTAGCCCAAATACGCGAGTCCGGATATTATTTTGCAGCTCTTGATTCCAGTAAGGTAACAATCGATTCTACAAGCAGAACCGCTACTGTATATCTTCGTTACTATAACGGCAAGCGTGTTGTCCTGCAAGGGGTTGTGATCTCGGGAGATTCTCTATCGGCAGCTAAGCAAACTCGTTTGGCGGCGGAGGCGAATAACTATTCCGGTCAGATTTACAATACCAAGCTATCTGAGCGTCTGGTCGCTGACCTCTTGAGAATCATGGAGGATGATGGGTATCCGCTGGCCCGACTGACCACGGCAGACTTTACACTTTCGGATACTGAAAAAGATATTCAGTTAACGCTGGAGATTTCTGCACAACCCGGCGATTCAGTGCAGCTGAGTTACTTGAAATTCCCGAAACGTCCACAGGATATCACTCCATATTTACAGCGCCTGTTGAATTTTAAACCAGGACAGACCTATTCACAAAAGCGGATCATTAATTACCGCCGCATTTTACAGCGCCAGGAATTCATAAAGTCTGCTCAGGCACCGGTGCTTTCTCGGGATAAAGACGGCGCTTATTTTCTGCGTATAGATTTTGATGAGTCTCCTTCTACAACTCTCGATGGAGTTGTCGGTTATATTCCTCCACCCTCGAATCAACCCGAAGCCAGTGGTTATTTTACAGGACTGCTGAATATCGGCGTTCGCAATTTATTCGGTGGTGGCAGGAAATTCCGCATTTTCTGGGAAAAGGAAGATGAGCTTTCCGACGCCTTTCAACTAAACTACCGGGAGCCCTTTGTGCTGGGGCTTCCACTTCATACCGCCATAGGATTACAGCGAGTTGTGCGGGATACTACTTATATTGAATGGCAATACCACCTCGATCTTGAAGTGCCGATCAATGAAACGCTCAGCGGATTCCTTAATTTTTCAACTCGAAGCGTCGCTCCCGATTCCCTTGCCAGTCGAAAACTTCGGCTGCCAATAACCGAGAGTATTATTACCGAAAGCGGTATTCGATGGGATACCCGAAATGAACGATTGAATCCGCAAAGTGGTATTAACATGGAGATTGCCTTTAGCCTGAGCAGCCAGGACAACACTGGCCCAGCTTACCTACTCGCAGAAGATTCGCTACGCAGTTCCGTTACGCTACGACGCGTTCGTGCGGATATTCACACATTCCTGCCAACCTTTAAGCGACAGGTTTTCGCAAATCGCCTGCATCTGCAGTTTCTGGAATCCAGCGGATCGGAGTTACAGCTTACAGATCAGTTCTGGTTTGGTGGCGCTACCACAATCCGTGGATTTCGCGAATCCCAATTTTCCGCCAAACGTGCGTTTTGGATAAACAGCGAATATCGGTTTTTATTAAGTCCTGAAGCGCGCTTTTTTGTCTTCAGCGATAATGGCTACTATAGCCGTACCTCACCAGACATAAGAGAAGACTGGCTATCGAGTTATGGTATTGGACTTCGCTTTGGCGCGCCGCTCGGCATCGTGCAGGTCGATTTTGGTTTAGAGCGCGGCACACCTTTTCGCGAGGGGAAACTGCACTTTCGATTGATTAATGAATTTTAGGTTTGCAATAAAAGTGTTGCATTTTTCTTTTCTAAAAATTTACTGCTACCAGACTTCTCCTGTAAATACTTTATAATAGCCGATTGATAAATAGATTACCCAAACGGGTTAGAAAGAAACACATTCCTACAATAAGTAATGTAGTAAATGACCTGTTTAGGGTATTGAGACACTGCTAATTATTACCTATGTTGTACCTGTAAAGTTTAACCTCCCACAACTTCTCGAAAATATCTGCTCCCGATCCGGGATGTGGATGACTGACTATACCCTCTCTGGAAGTTGGTGACAATGAACTTCCAGAGATCAAAGCCATAATCATTTTTGGCGATAAATTTACAGGCCTTTATTGTTATAACAGAGCTCAAATAATACATCAATTTCAGAATTGGATCTTTATCGGCTAATAATCTTTGGGGAGGAAAGATAATTTCGGGAATTTGCGTGCCTCCGAAATTGTCTACGCGTCAAAAAGCGGGATCGAGCGCGACCAAAAAACGATGTGGTTACCGCGCAGGGGACCCACATCGCATGTGAGGGGGCCCTCCATTGGAGGGTCCTCTGCATTTCAGACAATTCGAAAAAAGGATAACAAGAGAGAGGCAGAATTAGCCGTCCAGAAGATTGTAGCCATCGAGGTCGATGTTCCCCGGACCGTTGCCATTCGTATTTATCTCACTCACCTCATCAGGATTGTAAACCTCAAAGGTAGAAATTGGCATTGGACGTACATTCACACCAGCCGTGTCTTCATCATCACCAAAGACCACAAACTCATCATCGCTAATCAGCTTGTCCGTAAAGTCTTTACGCTCAGAAATTTCTTTCTCAAGGACTCGGATTTCCACTGAATTCTCGCCCGGCGATTTTTTCAACTCCGCAAGTCGTTTATCTAGCTCCTGGATCACCGTTTCATTAGCGGTAGCAGCTTTATAGCGATTTTTTTGTTTATCCTTAAACTTCTTAAAGACGTCACTTATTTTGCTAAGTCCGTCTTCCACGTTGAAGGCATCTTCCAACTTATTATTTTTGACCAGATAGTAGCCCAGCCCGCCCGCGAGTAGCAAAAACAAGCCGCTGCTGCGTAGAAAAGACCAGATCATCCAAATAACCAGAAGGACGATAGCATACGTGGCAAGCTGTGCCATTTGCGGCTCCAGCCCAAAACTCATTAACATATCAGTAATAAACTGCAGGATAGTACTAAACATTAAATATCCTCCTCATTCATTACCAGACCCAATCCGCGTTCTGCAATTGGCATTGTCGATGCAATCGGCGGAGTAGGTTCTACAGTTCGCTCCATCATCTCGATTTCATGATCCATTTGCTTTTTCTCGACATAATGCTCATCTTTTTTATAGCGGCGCACAACGTAACTTCCGGCGAGACTAAAAATAACGCCTACCATCGAAATAAAACCACTCTGCATATTTTCAAGCACTGCCAAACTCACCGTAGCATGTGGACTTCCGGCGTTAGTAAAAGCAACTACCGAAAAAGTAAGCCAAACAACGGCCATCATTGCCAGCAACGCCATGGCGTACGTTAAAATTGTAAACAAGAAGTCTGGATAACCCATGGAGTTATACATCAGCCATTTACTTGGCTTATCGCGAAATTGATCGGACATACATTCTCCTCCTACTTATGCTGCCTGTGTAAAGCAGCTGTATTCCCCCGATTGGGAGTAGCGTCTATTCGTCATTTTTTTTAGGATACAGATACAAACTTGTCGAGTCCGTTGGCAATGCCACGAACCAGCCGTCTTTGATAATCACTATTGCGCAACTGGCGTAATTCATCAGGACTTGTCATAAAACCGAGTTCAATAAGTACTGCTGTCGGAATAGTTTTATGAACCCAAGCCAAACTGCGTCCCAATTCTACCGTAGAAATACGTCCGCCACGATGGAGGAGAATACCCTCCTGCTCAGCCGCGGTTGCCATACATTTTGCCAGGTAGGTTCCGTCGACGGACTCCTGACTATAAATGACATGAAACCCACGAGTCGATTGATTCGCAACGTAGCCTCCAGAGACGGGATCGCGGTAAGCAGCAACATTGCAGTGTACTGAAACAATCGCGTCGAACTCTGGCAAACGCTTGCGATGATGCGCGTTAACTAACTTACAGCGTGTATTTAGATCGGGCACGTGATCATCACTTTTACGGGACGTGAGAATACGATGCTGTCTGCGCTTTAACTCTTCATTGAGTTGAAGCGTGACTTCAAGGTTCAGGTCTTTTTCAAGGACATTTTGCCACACGGCACCGGGATCCCGTCCGCCATGTCCGGGATCGGTACAAAAAACAGCCATAGAAGGCTCCTCCTGGGATAATACCTATTTTTATGCGGTGTTGGATGCTATCGAACCTTCCCAATTTTTCGGTCAGGATTCTGAAGCTGTCAGATGATTATTAGAACTGCCTAAATATATGATTTTTTTCGAGAAATGCGCTGAAGAAATATATTTTTTTACTGTAGGGGTCAGGGAAAACGGTGAGCAGTAAGCGGTGAATTGAAACTAAAGTGGATAGGGCATTTAAGCAACTATGCCTCCCATTCGCCTTATCACTCTGTCGCCCACTTTCCCGCTCATCATTTCTGTGCTCTGTGCTCTGTCCTTACCTGGCAACCATCGTCTCGGGAAAGCGCCCGATAAAACCATCATAGGATGAAATTTCAATCCGCTTGTTGCCACGTGCAGCAAAATAGGCCCTCCAGAAGGCCTCAATACGCTTCTGTTCTTGCGCATCGTGAATCCCACCGGGGTAGACAAGCTGAACATTTACGTTGGCATAGCGTCGCTTCTCGTCTTTCTGCGGTGCAGGCGCAGCAGAAAGCACCGGTTCATGCTTCAGATCTCCGATAAGCAACAGCCATTTTTCAGATGCTAAATTTGGATCAGAATCGTTCGTTATACGTCGGCCAATTTCATTTACCGTTCCAAGATAATCACTATAGCCACCGCGCTCTGGGTCGAGCGATTGCAAACTGGAAATCCAGGCATTGCGCTGCTGATCGTAACTCTGCCAGCGACTGGCCAGCTGCTGCTGAATGCCTTCCGGCAGCTCAGTCTTAGCCATACCCGGGACGTTGTGTGGAACCTTGGGAAGACGGCGACCACTTATAAACACGCGGTCTCGCGATTCCTGAAAGTCGCTGGCAATACGGTAACAGGAAATGCGGTCGCCCGGCCCCATCACGTCCAGCACTTCATCGCGTAGAATATCTTTTGCCTCCATGCGTTGACCTTCCTTCATCGAATAGGTCTGGTCGATAACAACATAGATATCCCTTTTATAGACATCTTCGCCCGGAATAAACTCGCTTGCCGCCAGTCCGGTAAAAACTATAAATACACCCCAAACTGCCAGTGCTGCTCCACCGAGCATTCCGATTAAAATAAGAGGTTGTTTTGCGCTCATTTATTCCCCGGGAGAATTTCTAGTGATGATTGGACATTGAACATTGAACANNAACATTGGACATTGAACATTGACTAATAACTCGCAACACTGAAACGGTGAGAAGTTACCTTATTGCCTTATTCATGCTCCTCATAATTCAAGATAATAAATCGCTATTCACCGCTTCCGCTTCACGTCGTTGCTTTAACGCCTCTCTGCTTGGAAACGCCAGAAAGAAAGTTCTCAAAACACCAAGAAGTCTATTTGCAATTGCCGGCGGACCAAGGATGAATAGATGAAAAAAGAGCCATGAAAAAAAATCTTTACCAAGTCGCGTTGCCCAATAAAACCCAAGTGTTTCTATGCCTGCAATAAAAAAGGCAACTGCTCCCATTGCTGCAGGAATACGAGTGTTTCCGGGCTCAACCTGGTTTAAATACATTTCAAGGTAGAGAAGCGCCTGAACGCCCCAAAGGGCAAGAGTAACAACCAGAACCGTAATTGGCAGCGCATAGTTTAGCGCGTAATCAAAAATTTTAGTAAGAAAATGTTCACTTTTACGATCGCTAATAAAGTCCAGCGACAGGTGAATGATAACGCCTGCCAAACCAATAAAAATGATTAGCAATAATGCAAGGCTTTCGCTTTCCTCTCGCGTTAGATTCAACACTGTTTCAAGCACGTGCACGTAAATTGGAAAATATCCGACGATGGCATAGACGCCGAGCAGTGATATGATAACCCCGAACGCCGACGGTATAATCTTTGGCTTAGGCATTTCATCGAACTGGGTGGCCAGATAGTCACTCAATTCACCCGTTGCATCGGTTAGACTATCCAGCATATGAGAAATCGACCGGAAATAGAACTCAAGTAAAACGGCCAGTCCCAATAAAATAAGTCCCCAAATCAGCCAGTGAGCATTTGCACGTAATCCGGCAAGTTGGAGAATGGAAGCCGTAACATGCTCAACGCGAATTACCGGAGAGGTTGCCAGCGCATAACGCGGCAGCTCACTTCCCGAAAGCTTAAGAGACGGTAATGGATCACTCGTTGCAATTGCAACAACATCATAGACAGCCTCCGCGGGAATGGCACTTTCATCATCTGGCAAGTCTGAGAAAAAAACGTTGGGTACCTTCCAGGACTTTTTATCCATCAGTGCCGGACCGCTAAACTGCCAGGTATCCGAGGCATTTTTTCGAGTACCCACCCAAATATAGTTGTTGCCGGATCGAGAGTTAACAGAGCCGGAAACTGCGGCACGATCGTTTGGAGGAAGAGCCAGCTTCTCATCGACCTTATGCTCTTCAATCTCCTGAATGCTAAGGGCAAGACGAGACGTGCGAAAGGTGCTTGGCTTCTGTTCAACCAGCGTCATTCCTTCAGAAATGGCAAGCGTTTGATTGCGCCACTCTGCATAGCGAATCATTCCGCGCGGCAACGTTGTTGTTGATGCAACTGCGACAAGACGAAATGTTGAGGTTTGCATCTGACGCAGGCGTTGGCTATGGATCAACGGAAGTCGCCATCCATCGCTCGATAAAATTGCCGGGCCGTGAACCTCCCATAAGTCGCTACCTACCGGATTAATGAGCACCCAAACCGATGTCCCTTGTCCAGGACGCTGTAACGTGCCACCAATCTGTAACACTTCCTGCAGACTATCTAGAATGGTTTGTTCGGCTGCTGCGACAGACTGCGTATCGATAAGCGTTTGAATATAGCCAATTGAAAGCGCGGGATTGGGACGTTCTACAGACGCAACCAAAGGTTTTACAGACACTTCCGCAGGTTCACTGGTTGCCTTCTTAATTTTCCACCAGTCCTCATAACTAACGGATTTTTCCTTAAATCGTCTATCCGTAATCACCGCTGATATTTTAAAACGCGTCCACTGCGGTTCACCGGGATCCGCGATTTCGACATTCTGAACTTCCCACTTAACACCATTTTTTACCGCAGGGCCAAAAACACGCCAGCGATCGGCAGTTGCTGAGCGAACCATCACATAGATAAACTCGTTATTTGAACTGGTCGTACTATCCGCAGGAGAAATATAGGTGCCGCTAATTTCGGCAGTCGGCTCGACCACGATCGTTTCAGTTGGCGTTACGGTGGTATGATTTACCGTAGAAAGCCAGACCTGCGTTTGTTTTACATTATTTGGCATTGCAAAGGGTTTGATCAGCCGCTTGCTGATAGAAACATAAACCGGATCGGAGATAGCCAGAGCATCCCGTTGCCATTCAGCGGCGTCGAGGAACGGTTTTGTCGGTGAACGTCGCATAACCGCTGCGCGAATGGTAAATCGACGCCCCTGATAAATTCCTTCACCGAATTGCACGCCATGCGCAACCCACGAACCGGTAGCTTCACGATTCGCGCGACCATAAGCCCACCATTTATTGGCAGCACGATCATGCACAAATACCCAAATATTGAGTGCGGCCTCAACAATTCCCCAGACATCTACACGAACGTCTTCTCCAGCGCTCTCATCAAATGATTCCAAGCTCACATAATTACGCTCGACTCCGTCCGTTTCAGGACTTAAATATTCACCACCTAACCAACGAATGGAAACAGCTGCATTTTCCAGACCTAACAAATGAGTTGATTCTTCCACTGCATTGATATCATCTGGTGGATTTATCTCATTTTGCGCCAGCAATGCCGGGGCGATCAGTAGAAAAGCTAAAAGCGTTATTAAACTGCGCATAAGCATCTTTCGGTTATGAATTAGTCTACAACCCGAATATGTATCCGCCCGGAAGCGGCGATAATATCTTTTTGTTCTTCAACAGTCAAATTCGTTACGGGCGATTTAGAAACCACCGCCATAAGGATGTAGCGATCTCCATCTTTGCCCAGAGTAACCGGCGGCATTTCCCAGTTATGGCGTCCCTTTAGCCCGGCCTGACCGACCAGCTTCCAGGAAAGGCGTTCGCTGTCGCGCATTTTTAAAATCCATACCCGATCATTCTTGCCCAATGGCCTTCCGGTAACTGTTCCACGAACCGAGCTAACCTGATACACATCGATCGCTTCGGCTTGTTTCGCCGCCCGATTATCAATAGAGCTGATAGTCACCTGCATCGGCGGAGCTTCATTTAGCCTAAGAGATATTTGCCTGGAGAAAGCCAGGCTTTGCTCAACCTGCTTATTGCTAAGTGCATCAATTTCTTCTTTTGCAACAATAGAAATTAGCTTTACATAATCACCGGGCTTACCGAGTTGTTGAGGAGATAGCTCCCAATAGCGTTGCGAGGTAACTGTTGCCCGTCCGACCGCACGCCAGCGGGATGCTTCATACTGATCGGAGACTAAAATCCAAACGGCCTCATCCGTGCGAAGTGTGCGTCCGGTCAGCTTGCCGCGAATTCCGCTTCGCGCACTCACCTTCCACTCCTGACCGGGAAGAACTGAGGAATTATCAATAGAGAGAAAACGAAGAGCCAGCTGGTTTTTTGAAGGAGGAACCTCAATACGCGTGACTGAAACCACCGGTGAGGAACTGCTGATGTGGGTTTTTAAATACTCACTCCAGCGATAGAGCGTAATTGGCGTGCCAACCGGAATCTCCTCACGAATTATAATGGCGAATACCGAGAACTCGGTTTCATCTTCAAATCCATTCGAAACAAAATCGGCCTTTGCTACCCAGCGACTGTCGCGGACTAATGGTTCGTCTTCCATTACCCAATAATTTTCAGCATTAACCGGACTGATCACCAAACGAATGTTGCTATTGGTGGGTTTACGAAACTCTCCGGAGAATATAGACTTTAATCCAACCTCGTGAACTTTCCCGGGTGTAAACGACTGATTGTCAACACGTGATATGCGAACTCTGGGCGTTACAAAAAACTGTGCTGGAATGGACGGGCGTCGTTTTACGGCTTTTTTATCGGATATAGCGATACTCGCAAACTGCATCGATCGATAATCCATTGCGCCTTCCGGCAACAGCCGATCTGGCTGAACAGCGAAAACCACGACTTCAAGATCTTTTCGCGAATCGAAGGCGCTGCCCAGTTCAGCTGAAGCAAACTGCCAGCGCTTCGTTACCTCAGGCTGCGCTAGTAAAATGGTTTCTCGCGAAATCCACCAGGTTTCATCACCCAAACGATGCCATGCTAACTGTAGAACCAATGGACCGGTTGTATCACCGGCGATATCAATCTGGCCACTTACCTGTTCAATAGCCTCGACGGGCGAGCCCGGCAGTTTACTTTTGCCAATCATGCTAATTTGGATATGGACAAGCGGCTTCGAGGAAGTTGGATTTGCGTCTGCTGAGAAGGAAATAAAAATCAAAAAGATCAGAGTAGCAGGAAACAATGTGGTTCTGCGTAAAAAAGGCATCGTGATTTTGGATAGCGGTTGAACGATTTCCCAGTGCCGGATAAACCGACACTCTTCGAAACATACGTCTAAACCAAAACCTTCGGCGCTATGCGCATCACGATTTTTGCGGGATGTTTTTTAAAAGAAATTTACTGAGGAAAGAGAAACTCCATCGGGCGCCATAGACGCTTTGCCCAGGCTCCCTCAGAATGGCTGCCGAATTCATCTCTGTAGAAACAGAAGTTCTGACTTTCACGAATCTTCTTGCGACGAAGAATCCGCAATACCTTTCGGCATCCTTTCATCAACAATTTTTCTCCGCCAACGCCACCACAGTCTATATAAAGTCGCATATCTGTTGGCGTCGGCATTTTTTTGAGCCACCTAATCATCTCATTTCGATTAAAAATAAATGAGGGCGACATACAGGCAGCTTTTCCAAACACATTGGGATATTGCCAAACTGCCAGAAAGGAAATTAATCCACCCATGGAAGACCCCATGATAGCGGTATGTTCGGGCCCGCTCATGGTGCGATATGTTTTATCGATTAGCGGTTTGGCAACTTCTGTAAGGAACGCTAAATACAACTTCCCCTTGGGACTCAGGGAATATTCCTGCAATCGTTCTGCGCTGGCACAGTTGTAAACCGCAACGATAATTGGTGCCTGTATGCGATTTTCAGTTATCAGGCGAGTCGCCATTTTATCGGCTTCCCAAGCAACTCCGGTATAAGATGTATTTGAGTCGAATACATTCTGACCGTCGTGGATATAAAGCACCGGGTAGCGTTGATCAGGATTATCATCATATCCGGGCGGCAGCCAAACCAGCAGATCGCGTTTGTCCAGGCCACTGAATTCGAGGTCTCGATGAAAATGACGAGTGCCGGAGTCTTTCTCAGATACCGGAGGCTCATCTTGTTTCCTGGAATCTTCATTGAATAGATCGAGCCAGTTAAACACAGACATCTCAATAATTGCGTCACCGGATAACTTCATCTCATAATTCATGAGGTTTTTTCCAGACTCATCAACCGCTTCAGACTCCCATCCACCGCGCGTCAACTTAAACTCTATTTCGGTATTACGCGGCAAAGAGAAATCTCCCTTCCAACTTCCATCTTCCTGGGGAGAGAGTTCTACTCGCGTCGGATCCCACTCGCCAAATAGCACATGATTTCCGACAATATATATTTTTTCACCTTCAGGAAGCGCTTTAGGTCGAACTCGCACGCTAAGCTGACGTTTTCGTTTTCTAAACAGAAACATAATTTTTCCAACATTATTTCAACAAAAGCAAAACCCGACGTTTATTAGAATCGTCGGGTTTCGTTGGGCGAATATGTTGTATGAATTCTTAAAAATCAATCTATTCTCAAAAAAAACGGCCTTTGTTAATTTTGACCAAACATAAATAACAGAGGCTCGTGCAACCGCTCTGCCCATGCCTTTTCGGTATGTAATGCCTTCGGGTAAAGCTTCCAGAAGACTTCAGATTCGTCATAGCCAATCTCTTTAAGTGCAGAAAGCATAGCATCGCAACCCGGTTGGAGCTTTTTTTCAAGCCCCTCACCGCCATTGTCTATATACAACCGCATTGGTTTTTTATTCCCCGAATAATTGCTTACCTGAGTTACAGAGTTAACGCCTTTGTAGATAAATGCCGGTGATAAACAGCCTGCAACCGAGAACACATCACTGTGATGCCAAATTGCCAGGAAAGAAATTAGTCCGCCCATGGAAGATCCCATCACGGCGGTATTTTCCCTGTCCGGGAGTGTGCGATACGTTTCATCGATCATTGGTTTTAGCTGTTCGGTAAGAAAGCGCAGATACATTTTTCCCTTTTTAGTAGTAGAGTACTCAATACTTCTATCTCCGGTATTGTCTACTCCCACAACAATGATGGGGGAAATATGATTCGCTCTAATAAGACTATCAGCAACCTCATCAACTCGCCATTCTTCATGATTGAACGAAAACGCCGGCGAAAAGATATTCTGTCCATCATGCATGTATAGAACCGGATAGCGCTGGGTTTCAGAGTCGTAACCTGGGGGCAGCCACACTCGCACAGTGCGCTCTAATAAGCCTTCGGGAACGATATTATGGTGATAGCGAACGTCTCCGACGATGTCTTCAGGGTTTTCAATTACATCAATAGAGATTTGGTCGCGCCAGGTATGTACAGACACTTCCAGTGTAGTATCTCTTAACACGCGAACCTTCAGATTCCCCGGAATGGTCTTACCGTCGTATACTGCCTCATTATTCCACGAACCCCGCGTAAGCTTAAACTCCAACACGGTGCTTTCAGGATAGGCATGTTTAAATTGCCAATCGCCATTGTCCAGCTGCAAAAGCGCTACTTTATCAGCTTCCCACAGACCTAATGAAGAGTCGCTTCCGGTTATATAGACAGTCTCGCCTTCTTCCAGGGAAGGCGTTTGAACGCGAATTGTCAGGGTGGGGTTTGATGGCGCGGTTTCACATGCGCCCAGAAGGTAAAGGCTTAAGACGAGAAAGATTTTCTTCATGAGATGCCTCCTAAAACAGGCTATTATTTGGCTACCGCCAATCTTAGGCTGAGGCAGCCTTGCTACTGTCCGGCAGTGCGTCTCGGACGCGGTTTTTTTAACTTCTTCCCGTATTTCAGAAAGTAGTTAATTGATCGCTCCCACCATTTCATAAATGAAATAAAGTGTTTTTCGGTGTATCCCTGAATAAAATCATTTCCCTCTTCATTCAGAGCAGTAAAACGATATGTTACATAGACATTTGTAAAGCCGGGGCGACGCTCGAGCTCCATGTATACTTTGCCGATCCAACGCTGCGGCGTAACGCGTACGAACTCAATTATAAAGCTTTCCGCATCATGTTTGGAAATAACCCAAACGGCATCTTTTTCACCAATACTTCGCGACTTGAAGACACAGCCTTCCTCCGCAAAACCGCTTTTTGAGAATACCATTTCGTATTCCCAGCCGTCCAGCCACTCTGCCTGGCGAACGGGACAAAGCAATGGGAAAATCTGCTCGGGAGGAGCTTTTACGTTTTGTATGTAGGTGCGGGTAACCCGCTTTGCACTAAACTCTGCCATTGGTTCCTTATTCGTGTTCAACACACTATAAAGCAGAACAGTATACTTGAATTTGCGGTAATAGACAATCTACAGCAATCATTTTCAGAAGTTACATTCCTGAAAATCCGATTGTATTTTGTATACTGTAAATATTCTCAAACTTCTAACAGGCTTTTCCGTAAGTGAATAGAAACAATTAACCCTGCGAATGCACCGTGAATAAAACGTTTACCAGACTCTACTCTCTCTTTACCAGCGATCTGAAGATGAGCGAAATTGAGCGCCTTGTAAAGAATGATGCGCCTGGCGTGTATGATTTTTATATGCGTGAAATCGAAGCGACTGAAGAAAGCAATCCGCTTAAGCGTGGCATGACATTTATTGGCAACCTGTTTACTGCCTTTCTACTTAAAATGCACCCGGCCCGTCGCTTTTTATACCTGATCATCTCGATTCTGTTCCTCTATGCCTTTGCAATAAACGACTGGTCAGCGGGCGTTTTGGCATTCCTCTTACTCAATATGCTTCTTGCATTCGAGCTGGCAGACAAGCTGACGGCGAAGGATGAGTTAGAAGTAGCGAGAGAAATTCAGAGCAGTCTGATGCCGCCGGAAGATCCGTCTCATAAGGATTATGACATCGCCTGTTTTTCGGAAGCGGCGCGTGAGGTAGGGGGCGACTACTACGATTTTATTGATTCACAGAATGGCAGTAAAGACACATTCGTGGTAATAGGTGATGTTTCCGGAAAGGGAATGGGGGCCGCGCTACACATGGTGCAGATGCAGGCACTATTGCAGAATTTGGTGGTACAACACCACAAACCCTGCGAGGTGCTTTCCTCTCTCAATAAGAACTTAAACTACGTACTGCCAACCGGAACGTTTATCACGGCAAATATGGCAACCATTCACAGTGACAACCGCATTACCCTCTGTCGTGCCGGTCATATGCCGCTCCTGCATTTCTCAGCAACAAACAAAGATTGTCGCGAGATAATGCCCGCAGGAATTGGGCTCGGACTTTCACCCGATCGTTTTGATGATTTGATGGAAGAGGCTATCGTTGAGGTAAATCAAAACGATGTTCTGATTTTCTACACAGATGGCGTAGTGGAAATGATGAATCGCGAGAAGGAAGAATATGGCGAACGGCGTCTAAAAGAAGTTGTCGCTGCGAACTATCAAAAACCCGCAGCCGAACTAAAAGACGCCATTCTTACCTCACTGGCCAGCTTTCGCGGCAGTGCACCACCACATGACGACCTTACCATGATTATCATGAAGCGTAACCAGTTGAATTAGCCCAACAGCCGAAAGAGTGGGCGCCACCATGGTATGGCAAAAAGCATTAGAATTCCGGCCAGCAGATAACAGGACAACGCCCAACGATTACTCGTTTTTACGGTTTGTGCCTTGCGCGACCGAGCAACCCCCAGATGAATCATACCAATTGCCAGCAACATCATAAATGTATGTTCAACGGCGAAGAAACGCAGTTCTGTCGTTTTCATTGCTTCCCCCATATTGCGGATCGCCATGTTCGCTACACTGCCGGGGATAAGATAAAACACTGCTCCAATTAGAAGTTGCAGACTGGTAGCATGCATAACACTTTTTGCCAAAATAGTATTGGGACGTGTTAAACTATTGCTAAGAACGCCTTTTAGCGAATCAAGTATTGCAAATAGTAGCAATACAAGCACAACCCAGCGTAAAACATTATGAACGATAAGCGTGATTTCGTACATCCATATTCCTCCCGTTTATCAGACCTCTTCCTATTCCTATCGGCACAACTAGGCACAAAACGATCCTTATATTATACTAAAATGATCGAGAATGTCCAACAACGCACAAAAATGCGCCGTTAGAATGGTAGCGGTTCGCCAGTCGTCTCAGCACGCTGATGGTGTAGTTTTTGAAGCTGTCGCGTAATCGAACCAGCCTTACCATCTCCAATTGTTCGTCCATCTACTTCGAGAACGGGTGAAAGCTCGCCCATCGAGCCGGTTGTAAACATTTCATCGGCAGAATAAATTTCGCTTATTGAAATATTTCGCTCGACGACTTCCAGGCCATCCTCAACTCCGAGCTCCATAACCAATGCACGGGTAATGCCTGGTAAGCAGCTGTCCGCATGCGGCGTTAGCAGAACACCTTTTTTCACAATAAAAATATTTGTAGCATTGGTTTCGGAAGCAAAGCCATTCAGATCGAGCATAACCGCATCATCTACACCAGCAACATTTGCTTCAATTTTTGCAAGAATATTATTGATCAGATTATTGTGGTGAATCTTTGAGTCTACGCACTGTGGGTTATTGCGACGAATCGAGGAGGTAATTAAACGAATGCCATCGTTATCGTAAACCGGTTTTTTCCACTCAGCAACAATAATCAGGGTTGGCCCATATTGATTATTAGTCGGGCTCATCCCGCTGCTCACTTTTTTGCCACGGGTTAAGGTCAGGCGCATATGAGCTTCATCGCGCATATTGTTCGCTTTTAACGTATCGAAAACCGCCTGCTTAATTTCTTCTCTGGTTGGCATATCCGTAAACGCCATGGCATGAGCACTATCAAAAAGGCGATCCATGTGCTCGTCAAAACAGAAAATGCGCCCGTTATAGACGCGAATTCCTTCCCAAACAGCATCTCCACCCTGCACAACACTATCAAAAACAGAAACCTTTGCTTCATCCCGCGGATAAAGTCCGTCGCCAACATAAATCATAATGTTTTCATTTCTTGAGTCAGGTAGTACAGGTGTCATTTTTGCTCCGTTTGGTTATTTTAAGTTCAAATTTCTGAGTATTACAAAGTAAAAAGTGAAAAGTGAAAAGTG
>JBOEGD010000010.1:0-301865 GCA_050633245.1 Calditrichia bacterium
GCTTTCCGGCGGCGAACAGCAGCGCGTTGCTATTGCCAGGGCGTTAATTCATGAACCGGGGATCATTCTCGCTGATGAACCGACAGGGAATCTCGATGCTGAAACCGGAGCAAAAGTGATTGATCTTCTCGATCGTTTGGTGCGACAGCGTGGAAGGACAATGATAATGGCAACGCATAGCCGAGATGTCATCGGGCTGGCAAATCGCATATACGCCATGCAGGAAGGCACGCTGGTTTTACAGGAGCAGATGTCATGAAGATTCTGCGCAAATACAGTCTCCGCTATTTGCTAAAACATCCGTGGCAAATGGGGCTTTCCATATTGGGAATCGCACTTGGAGTCAGCGTGGTTATCGCTATCGACCTGGCAAATACCAGCGCCTCAAAGGCATTTGAGCTTTCTATGGAGAGTGTTTCCGGAAAATCAACACATCAGGTCGTGGGCGGCTCGGCGGGAGTACCGGACTCCGTCTATCGCAAGCTCAAGGTTGAAAATGGACTGCGCAAAGCAGCTCCGGTTGTTGAAAAGTTTGTAACAGCCGGCGGAAAGCGCACCATGCATCTTTTAGGCGTCGATCTGTTTGCTGAGCGGCCATTCCGCTCCTATCTGGACAGCCTTGATCTTTCCGGAAGCGGCCCCGGAATAAACGGACTAATGGCACAGCCCGGTAGCGCATTTATTTCAGCTGAGACAGCTGAGATACTCGGCGTTTCCAGTGGAGATGATCTGAACATCGCCTATAGTGGAAAAACGACCGCGTTACGTATTCTGGGAACGCTAAATCCAACTAATGAACGCAGTCGACGCGCTCTGGAAAATCTGATTATCTGCGATATTGCAACAGCTCAGGAAGCCCTGGATATGAACGGGCACATTAGCCATATCGATCTTATCCTTCCCAACGAAAACAGCGGTAAACAAATTGAAGACGTCATTTGTGCTTCTCTGTCACAAGGCGTTCGTCTGCTTCCAACCGCTGCACGAAGTGGCGCGCAGGCACAGATGGCTGAAGCTTTTCACCTGAACTTAACCGCCCTCAGTCTATTGGCCTTAGTCGTCGGCATGTTTCTGATTTACAATACAATCACCTTCTCCGTCATTCAAAGACGCTCACATATCGGATTGCTAAGAGCCAATGGTGTTACCCGTCGCGAGATCATGCGGTTGATTATGGGGGAAGCAATTATCCTGGGAATCATCGGAACAGCCATGGGGTTACTCCTCGGACTCTTACTCGGCAAGGGCATGCTCCTGTTAATTACCCGAACAATAAATGATCTTTACTTCGTGCTGAATGTTTCCGAAATGCAGATTCTGCCGATAAATCTACTGAAAGGTGCCGCTCTTGGAATAGGAGCCTCTCTGCTTGCAGCCTTTCAACCTGCTCGTGAGGCGACACGTACACCGGCTCGAAGTGCCATTTCAAGGTCAGCCATTGAACGATCGGTGCGTCAGCGAATTCCGCAAATGAGCCTGGCAGGACTACTCTTTATTTTAATTGGGACAGTAATATTATGGCTGCCGCAAGGTAATCTTTGGCTGAGTTACGGCGGATTGCTTCCACTATTTCTTGGCTTTGCGCTACTAACCCCACTTGCAATCATCATATTCAGCAAGTTACTGGCACCTGTCACCGGAAAACTGTTTGGCCTGCTTGGCAGAATGGCTAGTCGCGATATCGCTTCGCAGCTAAGCCGAACCACCGTAGCAATTGCCGCTCTGGCCATCGCGGTAGCTGCAACAATTGGTGTTGGGACCATGGTAAACAGCTTTCGCTCTACAGTTGTGCACTGGCTTGAAACACGTCTGCAGGCCGACGTCTATGTTTCTCCTCCCAGTTTGGTTTCGCGCCGGAATGATGCGTTGTTGGATGAAGCGCTTTTGAAAAAGCTGATTGAGCTACCTGGTGTCGCCGGCGTGAATTTCTACCGTGAGAACCAGATTGCCTCCGGTGATAGCACAATTCATTTAATTGCAGCAGAGCTTACGCAAAAATCGCGAGATGGTTATCGTTTCAAGTCCGGTAATCCGGCCGACATCTGGCCTGCCTACATGAACGGGGAAGCCGTTATTATATCTGAACCCTACAGCTACCGGCATAACCTAAACGTCGGATCAACCATTCGCATTCCGACAGATAAAGGTGAACGGAGTTTTCCGGTCGCCGGTGTTTACTACGACTATGGTTCGGATATGGGATTAGTCTCACTTGCATTCGACAGCTATAAAAAACACTGGACAGATTTGCGGCCATCGGGCATTTCATTAATTGCTGCTGAAGGTATGAACGCCGATACGCTAATTAGTCACGTCCGGGCGAAGATTCCGGCAGGGCAAGACGTTTTATTGCGATCCAACAGCTATCTGCGAACCATGTCGATTGAGATTTTTGATCGCACCTTCTCCGTAATAAACGTGCTGCATTTACTCGCAATTGTTGTCGCATTTATCGGAATATTGAGCGCATTGATGTCTTTACAGCTGGAACGGACTCGCGAGCTTGGTATTTTGCGCGCAAATGGCGTTACGCCAAGTCAAATCCGCGGGCTGGTAACGCTGCAAACCGGAATGATGGGACTCATAGCCGGTATATTAGCTATTCCACTGGGCAATGTTCTTGCCTGGGTATTAATTTACATTGTCAACCAGAGATCGTTTGGCTGGACACTGCAGTTCGAGTTTATTCCGTCCGTCTTAGCGCAAGCTATGCTGGTTGCGATTGTTGCTGCAATTATTGCCGGTATTTATCCGGCGATAAAAATGTCTCGTTCGTCCCCGGCATTAGCATTGAGAGAAGAATAATTTACACGATAAATAAAGAGTAGCGATATCATGTTTAGAACCAGCTTAATAATTCTTGCAGTATTTGCAGCGTTGGCATTTGGCACCACCTATGTTCTTCAGTCTGATGCCGTTGTTCAGGTCTCTAATTCGGTGCGGGTTGCCGAAGCAATGAGTAGTAGCGATACCACCGGCTACGCTCGGGCAGTGGAAACCATCGAGTTTGAGTTTCCGCAAGACCATGGCCCACATCCGGATTTCAAAACAGAATGGTGGTATTATACCGGAAATGTTAAGAGCAAGAGTGGCAGACGCTTTGGCTATCAATTCACCATTTTTCGCATCGCTCTCTCCCCTACTCCGGCAGAACGCACATCGGACTGGGCAACGTCTCAAATGTATATGGCGCACTTCGCCTTATCCGACCTCGATGGTGGAGAGTTCTATAGTTTCGAACGATTTAGCCGCGGAGCACAAGGTCTGGCGGGCGCGCAGTCGGTTCCTTTTCGCGTGTGGCTGGAGGATTGGCAGACAAAAAATGCACCGGGTAGCAAACCGTTATTTCCGAAACATTTTCTCTCTGCCTCCGGAAAGAATGTCTCAATAAACTTGACGCTTGAAAGTACGAAACCGCTGGTCTATCAAGGCAAAAACGGCCTTAGTCAAAAGAGTAGTGAGCGTGGAAATGCCTCTTATTATTATTCTATGACGCGTATTAAGACCGATGGCACAATTACGATTGGCGATGAAGAGTTTGAGGTATTCGGTTGGTCCTGGAAAGATCGCGAATGGAGTACCAGCGCGCTGGCGGAAGGACAGGTTGGCTGGGATTGGTTTTCGCTACAGCTCTCGAATGGTGAAGAGATCATGTTTTTCCAGCTGCGAAACGAAGATATATCCAGGCCCCCCTTTAGCAAAGGAACGGTTGTATATAAGGACGGGCAATCGCGTCAGATAAAGAACGGTGAGGTTCTTTTAGAAGAGCTGTCGATCTGGGAGAGCCCGCACGGCGGAAAGTATCCGGCGCGCTGGCGTTTTCAGATTCCCGCAGATTCTGTTGACATTGAAATTCGCTCCAATTTACCCGATCAAGAGCTGGATGTTTCGGTGCGTTATTGGGAAGGCTCTGTTTCTATCGATGGCAAGCGTGGCAGCAGCAGTATCTCCGGCCACGGCTATGTTGAGATGACGGGGTATGGGGATAGATGAGTGGGTGAGCGGGAGAGCGGGCGAAAAGGCGGCAAACAACAGACGGCAGAGAACGGACTTCAGAGTAAATTGCCTCATTGCCTCATTGCCTCATTGCCGTCTTTCACTTTTCACTTTTCACTTTTCACTTTTCACTTTTCACTTTTATGAACTCTGAACAATTCAAACCTTTTTCGCCAGCAAAATCTTGTGTCGCATTTCAACAGATTTACGGTGCCCCTGCAGGCCCTCAGCGGAAGCAAGCGTTTTTGCAGCATCTCCGATGTGCTTCAATCCTTCTTCATTCACCGATAATGTGGTTTGCAGTTTTATAAAATCCAACACACTTAACCCCGCGCGATAGCGAGCAGTCGTATTCGTAGGCAGCGTATGATTAATTCCACTACTATAGTCACCTAAAACTTCGGCTGTAAGTTCACCAATAAACAGTGACCCATAGTTCGTCAGGTGCGATACAATCATATCCGGATTCTGTACTTGAATTTCAAGATGCTCCGGCGCACGACGATTACTAATATCAATCGCTTCAATCATATCAGGCACTAAAATAATTGCACCATTGCGCGCCATCGATTCATAGGCAATGTCGGCGGTTCCCAGTGAGAGCAGCTGGAGTTTTATATGATGAACAACAGATTGTGCCAGTTTCTCGGACGTGGTAACCAGAATGGGGCTGGCATCACGATCGTGCTCAGCCTGAGCAATTAAGTCAGAAGCAACAACTTCCGGCCTTGCCGTTTCGTCGGCAATAATGAGAACTTCTGTCGGCCCGGCGATCATATCGATTCCCACAACACCAAAGACTTCTTTTTTCGCCTGCGCAACATACTTATTGCCCGGTCCGACAATTTTGTCAACACGCTTTACGCTGTCTGTGCCATAGGCAAGGGCCGCGATCGCATGTGCACCACCCATAGCATAGATCTCGTCTATTCCAAGAATATCAGCGGCCACAACAATTGCAGGATGAACCGTTCCATTGGCAGTTGGAGGTGAGCAGACACAAATTTGTTCAACTCCGGCAATTCGTGCCGGCACTGCGCCCATCAACAAGCTGGAGATAAGTGGAAATCCACCACCGGGAACATAAACAGCTACCCGCTCCAAAGGCTGTACACGCTGTCCGGCAGTCACTCCGGGCTGCACGTCCATCTCAAAGTCTTTAAAGGGTTCCATTTGCCGGGTGGCAAAGGTTTCCAAGTTTGCAATCGACGTGCGAATTGCATCCTGAGTTGCCTGATCGACAGACTCGTAAGCTGCTGCAATCTTGTCTTTGGGATAGCGCAACGTCTCTAACGTAACGCCATCGAACTGCATCGTATAGTCGACAATTGCCTGGTCTCCACGTAACCGAACGTCATCAATAATTTCTTTTACTGAGGCCACATCTTCTAATTCGCGATAAATAAAAAATCCGTTCGGCAAATCCACACTGCGGATAATTCTCATTTAAATCTCCTTCGGCGGAGCTCATGCAGCACCTCCGATATGGTTACTTTCTTACTAGCCATTAAAACGGTTAAAAAATATAGAACGTCTGCTGCTTCCCAGACAATATGGTCGTGTTCTTCAGCTTCAATTACTTCCTGCGCTTCTTCAAGCAGCTTTTCTGCAAGAAGGTCCCCCTCAAGCAGTTTTGCGGTATATGAACCCGGTGTTGGCTTCTCCAGTCGCTCGCCAATCACATCATACAGTTCCGTCCATGAAAAATTTCGTTCTCCATAGCAAGAATATGATCCGGAATGACAGGCAACATCTGTCTGGTCTACCACAGCAAGTAAGGAATCGCGATCACAATCTGTACGCAACGTCTTTAGTTGCTGAAAATGCCCGCTGGTTTCCCCTTTCACCCAAAGTGAATCGCGTGAACGTGAATAGTAGCACATCATACTTTCAGCGAGGGTCTTGCGAACCGCTTCGCGATTTGCAAATGCCTGCATTAACACTTGTCCATGTGAATCCTGTGTAATAACAGGCAATAAATCACTCTTCCAGTTGAGTGATGACACAAATGCATCAGCCAAATTAATCTTGCCGGTGTAAAGCGCCATACCGAGCTGAACATCCATATTCAATTTTGCAAGCTCTTCAATTTCATCAAGCGTGCTGACACCACCAGCAGCGGTAATCTTTACGTTTGTTGCCTCAGATAGCTCTTTCAGTTGGGCGAGATCGATTCCATCCATCATGCCCTCGCGTTCTACACAGGTGCAGAGAAATCCGCCGGCATACTCTTCAAGAGCCTTTGCAGCATCCATTAAGCGAATGCCTGTTTTATGCTTCCAGCCACGCGTAACGATTTCGCCGTGTAATACATCAACAGCAATAATAAGGCGGTCACGTGAAATCGCCTGAACCAGCTCTTCAAGAAAACCGGTATTTATCTTATCTTCTTCAAATGCTTTGCTTCCAATAATAACCTTACTTGCCCCAAACGAGATAAGCTCTTTAGCTTGAGAAACACTGCGTATACCACCGCCAACGCGACAAGGTGCCACTTTCAGCAATTCGCGAATCAGCTCATTATTATGCGTTTCTCCCATTGCTGCATCCAGATCGATAACCGCAACTTCGCCATAGCGATGAAACTCTTTTACAAGTTCAATCGGATTGTCACGTTCGAGAACACGCTCTTTGCCCTGTCTGAGCTGCACGGCCTTGCCATTCTGTAAATCTATAGATGCGACTACCATCGTATCGATACCCCCTCTTCCTGCAGTTCAGATTTAATCTGTTCAACCGTATACTCTCCAAAGTGCAATAGAGAAGCCAATAAGACAGCATCACATTTTCCTTCGTGCACCACATCAGCCATTTGCTTTGTGGTTCCAGCGCCACCTGAGGCAATCACCGGAATACTGACGCGCTCAGAAACCTGGCGTACCAGCTCAATATCATATCCGGCTCTGGTTCCGTCGCGATCAATTGAATTCAACAGAATTTCACCGGCTCCGCGCTCTTCGGCCTCAACAGCCCATTGCAGTACGTCACGTTCGCTTTGCTTACGTCCACCATGTGTGTAGGCAAACCAGGTGTCGCCATGCTGCTTGGCATCGATAGACAAGACAATACACTGTGCGCCAAAGGCATAAGCACCTTCATTTAGCAAATCGGGATTTTTAATCGCCGCTGTGCACATCGCAATTTTATCGGCACCGGCATGAAGGGACTGGCGCATATCCTCCACGCTGCGAACGCCGCCCCCAACAGTAAGCGGAATAAACACCTCTCGGGAAACGCGCTCTACCACATCCAACATGGTTTCACGGCTTTTATGCGATGCACCGATATCCAGAAAGACCAATTCGTCAGCATTCTGATCGTTATAGTAACGAGCGAGCTCCACCGGATCTCCCGCGTCCATAATGTCTTTGAACTTAATTCCCTTCACCACACGTCCTTCATCGACGTCCAGACAGGGGATGATGCGTGTTGCCAGCATAATTCGGTTACCTCCAGCCACTTCCCGGCAGGAAAGTAGCGAAAAATACAAAGTTATTTCAGTTGATTTGACGGACAGGTCAAAAATTCCGGGCGAATGATTTTAACGCGCTGTAAATCTACGGTCAAAACCGCGGTAGTGTCTTAGGAATACAACTCGACCCAATTTTTTAGAAGCTGCATGCCGTTCGCAGCGCTCTTTTCGGGATGAAACTGCACCGCATGAACTCGGCCATGCTCTACCGCAGAAGCATACTGCACCCCATAGTCGGTTGTTGAGCTAATAGTAGTCTCATCATCCGGCTTTACATAAAAACTATGCAGAAAATAGAAGAATGGGTCCTCAGGAAGATCTTTAAACAAAGCAGAGTCGTTTTGCGTTTGAATGCGATTCCAGCCAATTTGCGGCACCTTGTGCATGGTAAATCGCGGCACGCTTCCCTTAAAAAAACCTAAACCCTTAATGCCGGGAGACTCATCACCTTCTTCAAAAAGAAGCTGCATGCCAACACAAATCCCCAGAAAGGGTTTGTCCGCACGCAACCAGGCTAAGGTTGGCTCAAACAACGAGCGCTTGTGCAACTCTTTCACCGAAGCCTCAAAGCTACCTACTCCGGGAAGAATAACCTGGCTGACGTGGCTGAACTTGCTATCATCTTTTAACAAAATACTTTCAACACCAAGATGTTCCAACGCGCGAACAACTGAACGCAGATTCCCGGCGCCATAATCGATTACGCCAATCACAGTGCCCCCTTGGTGCTGGGAATGTCTTCCGGTGAGCGCGGGTCGATTTCGCAAGCCATGCGCATTGCTTTAGCAAAGGCTTTGAAAACGGCCTCGACCTTATGATGATCCGAACGACCATAATGTATCTTCACGTGTAGATTAATGCCCAGCGCATTCACAAAGCCAAGGAAGAAGTCTTCCAACAGCTCTAGTTCTAACTCGCCCACCTTAAGGTTTTTAAACTCGGCATCCCAGTGCAAATGCGGACGCCCTGAAATATCGACAGCTACTGTGGCAAGTGCCTCATCCATTGGATAGACAAAAAATCCGGCGCGACGAATACCACGCTTCTCTCCCAGCGCTTCTTTAAAGGCCTGTCCCAGGACAATACCGCTGTCTTCCACGGTATGATGTCCATCTACCTCAAGATCGCCCTTGATTTTCATCGCAATATCAAACAAGCCATGACGCGCCAGCGTGTTCAGCATGTGATTCAAAAAGCCGATCTCGGAGGAAATCGTTCCCTTGCCGCTGCCGTCCAGGTTTAACCTGAGTGCTATAGTTGTCTCGCTGGTTTTGCGCTTGATTTCCGCTTTACGCATTACAGCACCTCTTTTAATTGATTGACGTTTGTTAAAACGCTTGCGGCTCCTTCAGCAGCCAACAACGTTTCCATTTCTTTATCATGCTGCGACTGCGGTGCCAACACGCCAATTGCGCGCATACCGGCAGACTTAGCGGCCTTCATATCGTCTACCGTATCTCCAAGGTAGATAGCGCGATGCACACCTAGCTTTTGCTTTGCCAGCTGCAGCCCATGAGGTTGTGGTTTTTGCTTCTCCCCCATATCTTCCATGGCTATCAGCGCTTTAATATGGCCTGCCGAATCATGTCGGCGGAGTACGTATTCGGCTTCTTCGCGCGGACGTCCCGTTACAACACCGAGTGAATAGCGACTTGCGAGGTCTGCCAGGAGCTGAGCTGAGAGCAGCCATTCTTCACCGGCAATGAGCCCATCGAAATTGGCTCCGCGATAGATTTTCTGAAAGACATCAATAATCTTGTCACGGTCTGTGGGCTTTCCACGTTCCGCCAACAGAGCTTCGGTGCAGTCCCAGTCATTATTGAAGCCGCCACGTCGCTTTAATGATTCAATTTGTTCAAAAGATACATCAGCACCTAAAAAATGTTCGGCAGTCTGTTTTATCGCCATGCGATACGATCGAGATTCATCGACCAACACGCCATCCATATCAAACAAAATCGCTTGTGGAGAAAGCACTTCCGCTAATGCATTCAGCAGAGCGTCGTTTTGCTCTCGCATACCGATGGCCACGCGAAAGCAGCCTCCCAGATTTGGCAGTTTGTTCAGGTTCTTCACCAGAATACCACGATCAATCAACGCTTTATGCACACGATCAGACTCATCCCCAATTTGCAGAAGATGGAAATTGGCAGCAGCACCTCGGCATTCAAGGCCAAGCTTTTCAAAGCCAACGCGAACATAATTGCGTTCAACCTCCAGTTCGGCGACAACGCCTTCAAGAAAGGATTTGTCACTCATTGCAGCAGAAGCAGCGATAACGGCAAGACCATTAACAGAGAATGGCGGATTCACCTTGCGCATTTGCTCGATAAATGCCGGACAAGCAGCCGTTACTCCAATGCGCAAACCAGCCAGACCGTACGCTTTCGAAAATGAACGCAGCACAATCAGGTTGTCATATTTGGCTTGGAGATCGAGACAGCTTTCGCCCAAAAAGTGGGTATAGGTCTCGTCAAGCATTACCAGCGTATTTGGCGTATGTTCCAGCAAGCGAATCAGCTGTTCGCGAGAAATAACCGCTCCGCATGGACTGTCTGGTCTTACCACCGCGACCAGACGCGTCGCATCATTTATTTCTGCTATAAATTTGTCTATTGGAAAGGACAGATCGGCTTCGTAGACGATTTGCTGCACGTCCGCGCCAACAACACGAGCATGTAAATCGATCATCCCAAAGCTGGGATAGGCGAGCAGCACCTGGTCTGCAGGATCGATAAATGTTTGCATAACTGCACGAATTGCATCATCAGCGCCATTGGATATTAACAGCTGCTCCTGAGGCACTTCGAGGAACTGCGAAAGCTGCTTCATAAACCCATTGTAGTCTGGATAAGCAATAACCTCGAGGTCATCGATTCTGTTCAGCGCCTCCATGACGGTGGGTGAACAACCCCACAGGCTCTCATTCAGATCGAGGCGAATTTTATCCTTTCGCGTTGTAGCAATCAGCGGGTAGGCAGCAACATCCTGAACAGACTGTCTGGCCTTAATCATGCTACAACCTTGCGGAAATCGTATTCCAGTATATCCCGCGCTCCCAAAGCCTTAAGCTTCGGAATTAAATTGGCGGCATCGATCTTTTTAACCGCGGCCTTCACAGAATAGCCTTCATCATTATAAAGTGGCGAAACGGTCGGCGCTCGCATACATGGCAAAATGCGAATCACCTCTTCCAGCTGTTCCTTCGGGACGTTCATCTCTAACATAACGCGAACACGCGCATCGAGAATCGATTGAAAAAGCATCTGGATGCGCTCAACTTTAGCGCGTTTCCAATCATCTTCCAAGACAGCATGATTGGCAATAAGATGCGTTGATGACGACAGTACCTCGCCAATAACCTTCAGCTTGTTTTCAACCAGTGTGCGACCGGTAGACGAATTGTCTACAATCATATCGGCATCATCCGGTGGAAAAACTTCTGTTGCACCATGCGTACGCAGAAAGACATAATCGTAGCCTTGCTTGTCTAACCAGGCCTTGCAAATCGTTTCATATTCAGAGGCCACGACTATCTTGCGCTTTTTTAGCTCTTTTTCATCGACTTCTTCCGGAATGGCGGCCACAATTCGCACCGGGTCGAACCCAAGCTTCATGACAGTTGCTACATCAGCGCCGGTCTCCGTTACCCAGTCAATACCGGTAAAACCAATATCGTGCGAACCCAATTCCAGCAGTGTCGGAATATTTTGCGGCTTCATAATTTTAACGCTAATTTCGTTATCACTTACGAAGGGGCGATAGCCGCGCTCATCGATATCCAAACGGATTCCAGCCTCGGCAAGAATATCCACAACCTTACGATGAATGCGGCCTTTCGGGATGACTACTCTAAGTTTTTTCATATATCTTTTGCTAAGTTTTATTCATATTGAAAAGATTAAGTCGACAAATTAGCCACAAGCATTTCAATAATAAAGCAGGAAGATTTTTACAATGGTCAAAACGCTCATTACCCTAAATTTGGTATCAACGCTTGTGATGACAGGCGTAATTTGGATTGTTCAAATCGTTCATTACCCGCTATTCAAACTGGTTGGTGCAGAAAATTTTGCGCAGTATCAACAGCTTCACAGCAAGTACATCACGTTCATTGTTATGCCGCTAATGCTCATTGAATTAATCACTGCTTCGATACTGGCTGTCGTCCCTCCAAAGGGAATGCCGCAAGAAATGCTTTGGCTTGGCCTTGCTCTGGTCTTGGTTGTATGGGGAGCAACATTTTTCTTCTCGGTTCCACAGCACGCCATACTTAGCCGCGGCTTCGATGTCGATGCACATAATACGCTGGTAAGCACAAACTGGATCCGCACGATCGCCTGGACGATCCGCACGGGATTGGTTATTTGGTTGGTGGGGGAATACTTTGGGGCATGGTGAAAAAAGTGAAAAGGCAAAAGTGAAAAGGCAAAAGTGAGTCAGCAAATATTAACGTGTCGATCTAATTAGCCCGGTTAGCATCGCAAAAAGCGAGTTTAATCGGGAGTTGATCTTCTGCTGCTCACGAGAGTTTATATAGCCAAATCGTATCGCCAGCTCCAACTGAGTATCCAGCTCAACCAGGGAACTTCTCGCAATAACAAAAAAACGCTTTCTGTCATTTGGAGTTGGACGAGATGCTCCCTCTGAGATATTTGATAGAACTGATAACATTGTTCGATTACTGTGTTTCGTCAGTTCATATTTCTCTTCCGATGGAAAACGACTTGTAATTTGCTTTAAGTATTCTGCAAACAACATTCCTTGTTGCCAAACATCCAAAGACTTATGATTTAATTATAACAACATTCGAAGCCTCTTTTACATATTCTTCTCAGATGCTTCTAAAATTTTGAAAAGCAGATCAACAAATCATCATTAGACATGCTTGGAAGTTTACTCGTTCAACGTTTGTCTTTTCATACCTTACGTCTCACTTTTCACGTTTCACTTTTGACTTCTTACACACCAAATTGCCTCAAATGATGATCCAAATGTTTGGAAAATGAGACGTTCCATTCATCTTTTGTCAGCGGTCCGAAGGAGTGGGATTCTTTATTGTGGAAATGAGATTCGCCTAATTCCTGAGTCTTTCGGATATAGTCTATAAGACGCTTTTTTTCAGCTTCGAAATCTTTATCGGCACCAACCAAAAACTGCGGTGCTGTGCGTCCATTTTGGGAGTATGGCTTAGGACCAACAACTGCACTTTTTATAAACATTTTCAGGAAAAAGCGACCGAATGCTCCTGGTTTGGGGTATTTATCGGTGTAGACCATCTCATAGGCGACAGAGCAATGTGCCAGCATTTCGGCGACGTTCATTTTACCCCATTCCGGCTTCGTTTCAGCGGTGAGATTGTTAATTCTGGCGATCATTTCTTCTGTGTCCTGCTTGTTGAATAGATTTTTCATCGGTGTTAACCTTTCAATAGTACTGCGTATTTGCGAATCGTCTCCGACTGCATCCTGCAGATCAAAAACAGTATTTGCTTCCCCGACTAAAAAATAGTTCGCAATTTCAATAAGGTCAAGGTGAATTGTAGAGGCAGCGGGCAGAATTTAAATTGGACAATGGACAATGGACAATCATAAATAATCATTCATAAATAATCATTTCCCGTCCGATAATCTATCTCGTAATAATGGACTATTACATTTTTAGGGAAAGGGATTTGCTATGGACCGGGAAAGGACTCCCGCAGCAGAAGACGCATACAAGATGTTGCGCAACAGTATTGATCAATCGAAAAAAATTCAGGAGTCGCTGGAAATACTGCATAGCGACGATGAAGACCTGGATGAAGAATTAGAACACATTGAAGAGCATACTGGTTCGCTAATCAAGACGCTCGGACAGACACTATTATCCGCCAAGCGCTTTGAGGAGGCAATGTTGCGATTTGGTCGCATAACGCGCGACGAGGAATAAATCAAAATCGCTGTGCAGATTCCCAACCAACCATTGCCTTTTTGCGAGATGCACCCCAACGATATTGGTTGATTTCGCCAATTTTGCGAATCACGCGATGACAGGGCACCAGGTAGGCAATGGAATTATTGGCAATTGCACTCGCCACTGCGCGCACGGCTTTTGGTTTATCGATTGCCGTCGCAATGTCCTGATAAGAGACCAAATGACCGGACGGAATTTTTAGCAGCGCTTCCCATACCTTCATTTGAAAGTTAGTGCCGCTAAACAACACGTGTAGTGGCTTGTTATCAGGCACTTCTTTACTGTGGAAGATTTGTTCTACCATTAGACGTGTTGCAGCAGCATCTTCCAACAGCTGCGCGCCATTCCAATGTTTGCGTAGATTCGCCAGGCTTTCAGAGCGACCAATTTCCGGGGTAAGAAAAACCAGATCCGTTATTCCACGCGCGGACACTGCAATAAGGCATTCGCCAAATGGCGTAGGGTGAAAACCATAGTTGATAGTTAGCCCCACTCCACCACTACGAATTTCCCCCGGCGTTACCGCATCACACTTCACAAACAAATCGTGTAGGCGCGAAGGTCCGGTTAATCCGCTGTCCAGCGCAGCATCTAATACATTGTGCGAGTTGGTTAACAGCTTTCGCGCATGCTCACGAGTGAGAAACTGCAGAAATCGCTTTGGACTAATGCCCACCCAGCGGCTAAACAATCGCTGAAAATGATACTCGCTCATGTTAACGGCAGCGGCAACCTCGTATAATTCAGGCTGGCGTTCAATATGGGTTTCCAAAAAATGGATCGCTCGTTCAACGCGCTGAAAATCTTCTGCAGCCTGCGAAAAGGCCATCGGTTTCTCCCTTACTGTTGCTTCAAACATAGACAAATTCCTCCGCTTTCTCAATTGCTTTTGAGAAGGATAGCTATTGCAAAGCCTTTATTCCACCCGATTCTTGCGATGTTAAATGTCTATTGGTTTATTTTGTGAAGTTAAAATCACGCCCGTATTCTCGCTTTACCGATGTACATTTTGGCAACCCATTGCTCTTAATGATGGAATAGTTACCTACCAAATAAGATGAAAAAGCCACTTCAGGTTCATTTTTTACTTGACAAAATCGCGGGTAGGGATTACTTTGTTAGTATGGCGAACAAAGTAGCATTCATGCTGCAGATTGTATTTTTCAAACCTGCAGGTAGAGTGTTGCACAATCATTTCGACGAATGGGTGAATACAACCAAGATCAGGATATTCTTAACCGGCCGCATAGCCGATCTGCCTAAGGGCACTAGCATCACATTGTTGAAATCGTTCACTATTTTTATTTTGTTGAGTCGCTACAAACTGCATCTCGGAAAACAAAATTCCCGTGCATCCTCTAACTGTTTACTTCAAGTGGGACCGGGAATAACACACAACACAAACTATTTAGGAGGCTCTCATGATTTCAGCTCGAGTCCCATCAAACCGGTTCGTCGCTGGACTCTGGTTTGCCGCAGTCGCGGCACTATTCCTGCTCGTTACACCAGCGGGGGCCACCGGACAAGTCGACAAAGTAGAAGTTATTGCAGATAATACAGGCAGCAGGCTACAGGTTGATGGAAAAGATTTCATGGTTATTGGGATGAATTGGGATTTTTTTCCACGAGGCACCAATCATACCTATAGCCTTTGGAGTCAGCCAGATGATGTTATAGAAGCAGCTCTTACCCGTGAGATGTCCCTGTTGAAAGGGATGGGCGTTAATGCAATTCGTCAGTATCAAGGCGTGCAGCCCCGCTGGGTACAATGGATTTATGAGCGCTATGGAATCTATACGGTGCTGAATCACGCTCTTGGTCGCTACGGCGTCACTCTAAACGGCGTGTATATTCCTTCGACCGACTATTCTGACCCCGCACAGCGAAAGCTTATTACCGATGAAGTAACCGCAATGGTAACGGAGTTTAAGGATACGCCCGGCGTATTGATGTGGCTGCTGGGTAATGAGAACAACTACGGCTTATTCTGGAGTTCCGCCGAGACCGAAGCATTGCCTGCAGGTGAGCAGCGTGACGAGGCTCGTGCCTCACACCTGTATTCACTATATAGCGATGTCGCCGTAGCAATTAAAAAGATCGACACTCTCAGACCCGTGTCTATGGCAAATGGCGATCTGCAGTATATTGATCTAATCGCCAAAAACAAGAAGGGCATCGACATATTCGGAACCAACGTCTACCGCGGAATTTCCTTTGGCGATTTATTTGCAGAAGTTAAAGAGAAGCTTGGCCTGCCGGTATTTTTCACCGAATTTGGAGCGGATGCGTATAATGCCAAAGAGCTAAGGGAAGATCAGCTTACTCAGGCTTACTACCTCATTGGTCAGTGGAAAGAAATATACGAGGAGACCAGTGGAAAAGGCGGTGTTGGTAATTCAATCGGCGGACTGACTTTTCAGTTCAGCGACGGCTGGTGGAAATATAAGCAGGATAGCGATCTGGACATTCATAATACGTTTGCAGGCTGGCCAAACAAGGCCTATCCGGAAGATTATGTAGAAGGCCAGGGTAATATGAATGAGGAGTGGTGGGGCATCTGCGCTAAGGGTCCGACTGACGCTGGTGGCCTTTACGAACTGTATCCTCGCGCCGCTTACTATGCGCTGCAGAAGGTGAATACGCTGAATCCTTATGCACCGGGCGTAGACAAGGAAGCAATTAACGAACATTTCTCTAATATACAGCCGATGGTCTCACTGCTCTCTGCTCGTGGCGATAAGGCCGCACTCGAGGGCGCAGCAACCCAGCGCCTACGCGTTAGCGGCGTTCGCATGGAAATCGAGACCATTAGCACCGGTGGAGATCGCATCAGCACTCCGGAAGTTGCAGACTCTGACAACAATGATTCACCCTCATTTCAGGGATTCGATCATATGGAGTCCTACTACGTAGGCCTTGAGGCAAATCCAGCTGGTAATGTGAGTGCAAAAGTCTCGTTTAATATTCTGGGTAATGTGGCGGAAAATGCTATTGACGAAATTTTCTACGAAAACCGCGGCCGTTCCCGTAGGGTATTGACGGAAGATGAAACCGTGACGTTTAGCGGTATCGAACGCCTGAAAGTATATCAGGCAGAGCTTACCTGGGAAGAGAAGCTGTTCAGTCTGCAGGGTTTCTATCGAACCGGTCATTATCATTGGGGTTATGAAGGAGACTTCTTTGGCCTCTATCCCGAAGCAAACTACGGTCCAAATATCGACATTTATAATGGTGATGCGCCGCTGGGTGTAGAAATCACAGGTAAAAATATGTTCAAGGGACTGAAGGTTGCTTTCGGACCAGAACTCTGGTGGGGAGCGAATCCGACCGTGTTGGTAAAATATCAGCGCAAGGTTGGTCCGTTCGAGACCACCGCAATTTACCAGGAAGACCTCGATGCACAGGGATCTACGGTTAGCTCATTCGCCGTTCCGCTACCACCTACGCGCAGAGCGACTCTGCACCTGGAGACGAAACGAGGGCCAATCGGAATTGAACTTGGCGGTATCTGGTCTGGTAATACCAAGATTGATGAAACATTTCAGATAGTCGATGAAGCAACCGGCGATGTGTTTCAGGATCAAATAAAAGACTCCGACACTTTTGGTGGAAAGATTAAACTGACAGCCACTCGTGGCAAATGGAGCTGGTATGGCCAGGGAGCACTGATGGGACTGGTTGCCGATGGCGGTGTGAATCCCACGCTTACCTATACCGGCTGGAGACTTAAAGACAGTGGAACGGGTAACCAAATGAATGTGTTAACCGGTATATCGGCCCGTTTCGGAAGCTGGGAGATATCACCTAACTTTCTCTGGCAAAAGCCAATTGAAGGCCCGATTCCGAACGATGTAAACGCCCCCGGTCGCCCACGCAATATTCTTGATGATCCTTTTGCCGTACGTGGAAACCGCGAGACAACTGCTGGTGAGCTGTTGGTTACTTATGACCCGACACCTGCAACCTGGATGTATTCCTGGGATAGTGACATAAAAGAAGACGCGCGACTAGCCTATACGCTTGGTTTCGTCTTTCGACAGCAGGAAACGACGCGTGATGCTGCTATCGGAATCTTTGCTGATGGACGCAATACCTTTGCCTTTCCCGGTGCCCCTCCGGCACGAGATCTTTGGGAAGCCTATGGACGCTTTATCTCGAAGATTAAGCCAGGTGTGGGTATAATTGCCAATCTATTTGCAGGAGAAGGTGAGCCAAATGGCAGTGATGAAAGACTTATTGAGCGTTTTGGTGGAGATATACGTTTCGCGTTAGGCTCGATAAAACTGCAAACATCTGCCAAAATAAATGATTGGGGTCCATACGATTATCATCGTGACTTTAACCTGACCTATCCGCTGCAGCTTGGCGCTGATATTTCAAACGTCTTGGGCAAACCGGGCTGGTTTGATATGCCGCAAACACGCCTTGGCATTCGCTTTAACTATCGTACGCTGGATGAGTTCTCGCCACGCTACTGTCCGGGTGAATCCGTGAATGCAGGCGGCGTTCTGGAGTGCGACCCGACGATTGCCAGTGCATCAAATGGCAACGAATGGGAAATCCGCACTTATCTACATTTGAACCTCGGTATGTAAACAGCTTTTTATTGAAGCGTTTTAATAAAAAAATTGTTACTTTGTAAACTACTACGCGATGATGCGAGACTTGCATCATCGCGTATTTTCTGTTAGAGAAGAAGAACTTCATATATTTTTAGGACATTTCGATACTAACTATAAGCTGAGAAGAATCATTGCGGGCTTGCTATTACCTTAAGAATAACGCACTGACCGGCGCAAGGCTGCGACCGGTTTTCATTTTCAACCTGGCTGAGACAGTTGAGAGGACTTCAAATGAACGTTGAAAAGCAGATAAGAGACTTGCTTAATCAGATGACGCTTGATGAAAAGATAGGACAGCTTCATCTAATTAATGGGGCAGGTGGACATATTCCAGACCATCTTCGACATACCATCGCCGAAGCTCGCATTGGTGGGATTTTAAATGAAGTGAATGTAGAAACCGTAAATGAACTTCAGCGTATAGCGGTGGAGGACAGCAGGCTTGGAATTCCGCTAATTATTGGCAGAGATGTTATTCATGGCTTTAAAACCATTTTTCCAATACCGCTTGGGCAGGCAGCAAGCTGGAATCCCGCAATTATAAAAAAAGGCGCTCGCATTGCTGCTGTTGAAGCAGCCGCATCCGGTGTAAACTGGACGTATGCCCCAATGATGGATATCGGTCGCGATCCACGCTGGGGACGTGTAGCTGAAACCCTTGGCGAAGACCCATATCTTACCAGCGTCCTGTCTACGGCCATGGTGCACGGCTTTCAGGGTGAAGATTTGAAAAACCACGATAGCATCGCAGCCTGCGCAAAGCATTTTGCCGGGTATGGTGCCAGTGAAAGCGGGCGGGACTACAATACGACGAATGTTCCGGAAAACGAACTGCGTAACGTTCATTTACCCCCTTTCAAGGCAGCTGTTAATGCCGGAGTTGCGACGTTTATGACGTCATTCAGTGATATCGACGGTGTTCCGGCATCGGCGAATGAACTGCTTTTGAAGCAGATATTGCGTAAGGAATGGCAGTTTGATGGCTTCGTCGTCAGCGATTGGGCGTCTGTACGCGAACTCATTGTCCATGGTCTTACAGCAAATGACAAGGAATCCGCCTTTGAGGCTATCAGCGCTGGTGTGGATATGGAAATGGCCAGCGACACCTATGTGCGCAGTCTGAAAGAGCTTCTTGATGAAGGTGCTGTAACCATCGCTCAAATAGACAATATGGTAGAAAACATTTTGCGCATAAAAGCCCGTCTGGGGCTTTTTGAAAACCCCTATACAGATCCGGCTGCATTTCCAACCATTGCAAATTCCTTCCATCTGGAAGCAGCCAAACAGGCGGCAGTTGAAAGCGCCGTACTGTTGAAAAACAATAATCACCTGCTACCGCTGTCGCAAGACCTGAACTCACTGGCCGTCATTGGTCCGATGGCTGATGAACCTTACGAGCAGTTGGGTACCTGGATATTCGACGGAGATCCCGGTCTTAGTCAAACACCGCTCCGGTCGCTTCGCGACACTTTGGGCCAGTCGATGGAAATCGGCTATGCCCGTGGCTGCAAGTCCACCAGAAGCCGCGGAAAGGAAGACTTTCCCGAGGCACTTGAGCTTGCCAGAAAGTCTGATGCCGTGCTGCTTATACTTGGCGAGGAATCGATATTATCCGGTGAAGCTCACAGTCGCGCAGATGTTCGCCTGCCCGGTAATCAGGAAGAACTTATCGCTGAGATTGCCGCAACGGGTAAGCCGGTTATTCTGGTAATTATCGCAGGTCGTGCATTGGCACTACAAAATATTGTCGATCATGTTGATGCCCTGCTGATAGCCTGGCATCCCGGTACAATGACCGGCCCGGCTCTGACGGATCTGTTAACCGGCAAAGTCTCTCCTTCCGGTAAGCTTCCGGTTACTCTTCCGAAGCTGACCGGACAAGTTCCGATTTATTATGCCCATAAGAAAACCGGCCGACCGGCATCACCAGAGACCTTTATGCATATCGACGACATCGATCAGGGCGCACCGCAACTATCGATTGGCAACACATCATTTCACCTGGACGCTGGCTACACACCGCTCTTCCCATTCGGCTATGGACTCTCATACAGCAAGTTTCACTATGAGAATATTCATCTAAGCGCACACGAATTAACCGTTGGAGAAAGCCTTACCGTCACTGCCCAAATTACTAATATCGGAGGCGTTCCTGCCGATGAAGTTGTTCAGCTTTACATCAGAGATCTGGTTGGCAACGTAACGCGTCCGGTAAAAGAGTTAAAGGGCTTTCAAAAAATCCATCTGCATTCTCAGGAATGCGTGACCGTAGAGTTTCAGCTGACCAACGAAGATCTCTCTTTCTACAATCGTAACATGAAACAGGTTACCGAGCCGGGTGAGTTTCACGTCTGGATCGGTGGTGACTCCGATACCCAACTAAGAGCCGAGTTTAGGCTTGTAAGCCCTTGAGAAGAAGCACCACATCTTTTGATCTGATAAAAGCGAAAGCCCGGAGAGAATATCATTCAGGATATCTCTCCGGGCTTTTGCCTAAGTCTTTTATGTATTTTAAAACTATCTACTGCAGGGGTGCAATTCCATCATCGTTAATACATCGCTGAAGAAGAGCAGATTTCCCTGCAGCTAGACACCCTACAGAGCTGCTATCGTTCTGGAAGCAGCTCTGTATAGCAAAAAATACTACTTGATGAGCATCATCTTTTTCGTTGAAACATAGTCACCAGCAGTTATCGCATATACGTAGATACCTGACGGTAAATCGGTTGCATCAAAATCTACTACATAAGATCCCTGATTCAGGAAGCCATTCACCAATGTGGCAACTTCTTGTCCAAGCATATTATATACTTTCAGCGCTACCTGATCTGACTGCGGCAGGTTGAAGCGGATGTTGGTCGTCGGGTTGAACGGGTTCGGATAATTCTGCTCCAGAGCGTAGTCTGAAGGAACAGCGGTATCCAGTTGCTCAATACCGGTCGGTGTTGTAGAAAAGTAGATATTGTCCAGATAAATATCGCCATCACCATCAAATTTAAACTGAAAAACATCAGCAAGATCAACCGGAGCAAATACAGACAACGGAATATCTACACTCACCCAGCTACCTGTTGGGCCAGGAGGCACCAATAAATATTCTATTTCTACCGGTCCCGGGCTGATAAGAAAAACGCCCAGATCTGTAGAATTATCGGTCCAGAAATCAAGATGCAGATAGGACATTGCAGACACATCCTGATTGCTTCCCAGCTGGATTCCCTGGTAATTCAATCCGGTGTAAAGCAGCGTGTTATTTCCACCAATGAGTTCTTCGGTAACAATCGTTGCCTGTCCCCAATTCGGATTCAGATCGGTTCCTGCTATATTGGTATAAGCATCGCTGAACACTGAAATCACATCGCTCGCGGGAATAGTCGGAGTTGGTGCAGGATCAGAAGGTCCGGAGCCGGTTGTTTGGCCGGAAAATGTAACATTGTCAAAATAACATACATTATCACTGGTTCTTGCATTGAAGTCCATGAAAATGATTATTTGATCCTGATCAATAGTTATCGGCTCTCCGATTCTACCCGTAAAATCAAACGTCAACTCTTCCCACTGATTAACCACAGTGTTCGCAACTTTAATCTCCGGCAAGGCACCGCCATCCGGTCGTGCAAACTTAACTCCAACATCGCTTATTACCGGTTTCCACACCAACACTTTAACAACACTGTTTGTTGCATCCAGTGTAAATGTTCCGATGTCTGAGCCATGCATTGATTCAACACCTGCAAATGGTTGGCCCGTTTGCAATGCTGTAAATTTAGCTACAGTTGCAGAAGTATTCGCTCCTGTCATATCAGGATTTGCAATAACTTCTAATGCAGGATTGGTATCGTTTTCAAATACCGTCCATGTCCAGTTTGCGCCATTACCGCCCGATTCAAAATCGATCGGCGCGACCTGGGCAAATGCACTGCTTGAAAAGAAAGCAATACTTAAAACCGCCATAAAAAAATGCGTGCACTTTTTCATTCTGTACTCCTTAAGGTTTAGTTGGGAAATAGTATTTATTACTATCTCTTTTATATTGTTACCTACTGCCAGTCGATTGACAGCAGGCTTGAAAATCACCAGCTATTAGCGATTGGATATGTTAAGTCCATAACCGTATGGGAACATGGCCGTTGCTTCGCTACTGCTTTTCTCGGCATTGGCAGGCCATGAGAAAGACAACCGACCATGAAAATCGTAATCGCCAAACAGAACATCTGCTACGCCCTGTCCTTCAGAGCCAGGTAGCCAGGCAGCAATAAATGCCGACGACTCATCGAGTTCGGGTTGGATTAGAAGCGGTCGCCCGGAGATCAAAATGGCTACTACAGGAATACCTTTCGCAGTAATTCGTCTGATTGTGGCAATATCTTCCGGATGAAGCTTTGCGAGTTCCAGACTGTTGCCATAAGGCTGTAGGTCTGCAGTCGTGAGGCCGGTACGGCGCTGAGAACCCGGTGCTACCAATCCTCCCTCAGTCCTTATATCGCCCATTCCCTCGGCATAGGGCGTTTCTCCGATTACTACAATCGCAACGTCAAAATTACCGGTGTCAGCTGCTGATCCGTCAACACTTAATATGGCATCCGATGCAACATCCTGAATGCCTTCCCATATTGACGTTCCACCTTCAATTGCACTATTTCCGGAAGTTCCCTGCCAGGCGATAGTAAAACCGCCACACTGATGTCCACGATTGTCTGCATTTTTGCCGGACACCAGAATTTTGGCGTTTTTCTTTACCGGGAGTAGATCAGGACTGTCTTTTAACAGAACAAGTGATTTGCGCACCGCCTCACGAGCTACGTCCCGGTGTTCTTTCGAACCATAACTTTCATGGTTAGACAAGGGTCTTTCACTTGGACGTGGCCTGTCAAAAAGGCCATATGCCATTTTTACGCTTAGAATGCGTCTCACAGCATCGTTAATTCTTTCCATCGGAATATCGCCCTGCTCGGCACCTTCTTTCAGATGTTGACGACACTGCTTCCATTTTTCCGAGACCATAAACATATCGATACCGGCATTTGCAGCCTCTGTAATTGCTGTTTTATAGTCATCCGACAGTTGATCAGCACCGTCCCAATCCGAAACAATGAATCCCTGAAAGCCAAGTTTGTGCTTCAGAAGTTCCGTTAGCAGGTAGCGATTACCGTGACACTTCTTGCCATTCCAACTGCTTAGCGAGGCCATTAAGGTTAATACACCTTCCGAGAGCGCCGGCAGATAGGCATTCACATGCATATCACGCAACTGTATTTCAGTCATATCAACGTCGCCCTGATCGATACCGTCTGTTGTTCCGCCATCACCGACCCAGTGCTTCACGCAGGCAATCACGCTATCTGCTCCGAGATCTCCCTGCATACTTTTCACAAAGCGGCCCGCATAAGAGGCAACGTGGCCGGTATCTTCGGAGTAACTTTCATAGGTTCGTCCCCAGCGATTATCTCGTGAAACCGCCAAGGTGGGAGCGAATGTCCACTCCACACCGGTAGCGAGCACCTCAAGGGCAGTAATCCTGGCAATTCTGGCAATGAGGTCCGGGTCATGTGTTGCACCGAGACCGATATTGTGCGGGAATACGGTTGCCCCACGGACATTGTTATTCCCATGAATGGCATCAATTCCGTAGAGGATTGGAATTGCCAGATGATCGGCATCCTGCTCCATAGAAGCAGCCCAATATGCGTCGTTCATTTGTACCCAGGCCGCCGGAGTATTATCTCCCGGAAAAGAGCCGCCACCGCTTAATACAGAGCCAATATGAAATGCCTTTACTTCTTCCGGTGAAATAGCCTGTCTTTCAGGTTGAAGCATCTGTCCGATTTTTTGATCGAGCGTCATCTTGGCCAACAGCGATTCTACAGACTCTTTAACCGCTGGTGTAATTTCCGGGGCTACAACTTTTATTTCATCATCCATAGCAGCAAGGCTCCCTCGTCGGCTTTCAAGTTCCATGCGCACTTCATGCGCTTTCTCTTCGGTAATAGAATAGGATGCTACCGCCCAGATGGCGATAAGAGAGGCAATAATCGGGATTACCACATCACATAAACGCATTAGAAAAATAGTCTGTTCGGTTTGCGCTCCTCCAAGTGCTACGTCAAAACCGGTTGCATTCAGCAGAAAACCGCCACCGGCAAGGGCAGCCGCCATGCCGAGTTTCACAACCCACCAGAAGATAGAGCCATACATTCCTTCGCGCCGCTCAAAGGTGGATACTTCATCCAGGTCTACAACGTCTGCAACCATTGAAGGCATCAAAGTGAACAGCCCGCCAAGCCCAAAGGCAAGAAATGGTGCCGGCAAGAGTAACAGTAATGGCATGTCGGGATTGTAGCAAATCCACTTTAACGCATAGCCTAAAATAGAAACACCGGTTGCAACAAAAAACGCACGGCGTTTGCCAATCTTTGTCCCCAACCAGGTGATAAAAACAACTACTATGAAAGTTGCAACGGCTCCCAGAGTTCCGGCATAGCCGGCGTATTCTGCGCCCAGTGTCTGATCTCCACCGAAGACGTAATAAATGATTACATAAAACTGGAATGAGGAGATGAGCATAAAGCCGTTAAACACCATAAAGGTAGCGACTCCCAGTTTTTGAAAGTCCTTGGACTTAAGGCAGATTCCGAATCCTTTGAAGAAGGCCGTCATGTTTTCGACAAATCCCTTAGAGGTCTTCTCGGCTTCTGCTTCTCCTCCTGCCGGAGCTTCAAGAGCAACAGTGTTATCTACAAAACGTTCTTTCAGAAAGAGGGCTGGTAAAACCCCTATTGCGATGGTTACAACCGCAATAATTATTGCTAGTCCTGCCGCTCCGGAAACCTGATCTTCAAAAAAACCATCGTAAGTCATAATCCACAAAAACCATGGAGATGCGACATAGGCGAGTTGACCGATAAAATTTTGCACACCCATCAGGCGGGTGCGCTCATGGTAGTCCGGCGTCAGTTCGTAACCCAGTGCAACCCATGGGGTGGCAAAAGCTGTATAGGCAAGATAGAAGATGATTGAGCCAATTAGAAAAAAGATAAAGTAAAAGGTCTCACTATAGCCTGTTGGAAGCTGCCAGAGAAGGGCAAAGATAAGCCCTGATGCGATGGCGCCTATAAAGATGTAGGGGCGGCGTCTGCCCCAACGGGAACGAGTATTATCTGATATATAGCCCATCAATGGATCGGTCAGCGCATCAGTTAACCTCGGTAAGGCTCCCAGTAATCCAACCAGTGCAGGATTCATCCCCAGACCAAGATTCAGGACGATGACCATTCCACCCATAGCAGCTGCCAACAAATTATTTACGAAGGCCCCTAGCCCGTAAATTAACTTATGGCTCAGGGAAATTCGATCTTCTGGCGCGGTTTGATAGTGCTTAGCTTGGCTCATTTCATCGTACTCCTTTTCATGAGGCATTTACTACTAAAATGATTCTGAATACACTTTGGTATTTCTTTAAAAATGATATAGGAATCCCGTTGTCCACGAAAAATGGCAATGGCCTATCAGCCCGCAATTCTTTCGGGATTAAAAAGTTTGAAAACCACTAACCGGGAATAATAATGTTAGACGTTCAAACGCCCGTCTGTCATTAAGTGGGCAAATAATTAAAACAAATCAAAAAGTCGAGTATACTTACCGTTTTCCTGCGAAGTGAAAACGATTCTTATTTACTAGTTGAAGAAGTTGTTTGCTTAAAAAAGTTTGGCTCCGAGAAACGTGCTTCCAATGAGAGTGTTGCCGCACCAATTGCAACGGCATGTGAACCAAGCTCTCCAAAACATATTTCTGTTGACGCAGTTGAGTTAATCAGGGTGCGTCCACGAATTATTTCACGAATCGGATCGAGTAATAGATCTCCGAGAGACGTCATTACGCCACCAAGAACAACTTTTTGCGGATTCATTATGTTTATCCAACCTGCAATAGCGATACCCAGATATTCCGCAACCTCCTTAACAATTTGCAGAGCCAGCTTATCCCCTTTTATAGCCGCCTGCACAATAGTTGCATACGTTGGTTTATCAAACGTGAGAATGCTTCCGGGATAATCTACCGAAAGTTCAACCGCTCGCTTTTCAATTGCCCTGCCCCCAACAAAGTTCACTAAACAACCTCTAAGTCCGCATACACACTGAATGCCATTAGGGTCAATCGGTAAATGACCTATTTCGCCGGCCATGCCATTTGCACCGCGATAAATTTGACCTTCAAGGATATAACCGGCGCCAATACCATAGCCCAGTTTAATGTAAATAAGATCATCGATCCCACTACCGGCTCCCCACATGTGTTCGGCGAGCCCACCCAGATTGGCATCATTGTCAATGTCAACAGCAACATCATAGCGTTGGCTAAGCAATTTAATTTCACTTCGCCCTCTCCAGGCAGGAATAACTACTTCAGAAAGCCACTCCGGATGCAGCGGGTCTACGGGGCTTGGAACCGCTACACCTATGCTCCAAAGACGCTCCCTGCCACTCCCCCACTCCTCAAGACATGCATCGCAGAGCTTAAACACTAATTCTCTGGTTCCTTCGGGGTCAGTGCGCACCGGATGCTTTTCTTCTTTCCACAAGAGAAGGCGCCCTCTAAGATCTGTAAGCGCAACAGCAACATGGGTTGCCCCAATATCTACCCCCAGAATACAACGGGCATCATCTTGAAACTCCAGAACAATCGGCCGCCGCCCTCCGCGTGAAAGTCCTGATCCTTCTTCAGCAATCAGATCCGTTAACAATAATTCGCGGACAATTTCGGTAACCGTAGAACGTGACAATCCCATTCTGCGAGCTATTTCAGCACGGCTGATTTGATGCTCCCACCAGATTAACCGAAGAACAGAATCGGCCAGCGGTCTGGCTCGTTGCGTTCCGGGGCCTTCATTAGCCTTTACTCTGGCTTGTGACTTATCCGCTACTTTACCCTTGCTCATAAATATCGTTTCGTTCAGATTCTTTTTTGAAGAGAACATTATCCGCAAACCAAATAGAATATGTTATTAAGTGATACTCAACTTATGTTGCAATAACAAATTCTACTACACCCGGCAAACCTTCCCTACAGGAAAGTTTGCCGGGTTGTAAAAACTATTAAACTCAACATACTTATAGATTAACGTTATTCCCTAATCATTCATTTGTGTAACAAAACATTATCTACCCACACGGTATTGGGTCCGGGATCACCCACAATTATCATCTGTGCCAGGTGTTCACGGGTAACAAGGCCGGTGAAGTCTGACAGGGGAATATCAAAAGTGACCCATTGGCCACTTACCAATGGCGGCGTAGAATTTTCATCGAAAGTCAGCTCAAACTCAACATCATCTCCACCATCGAAGACACCGTCCGCGCCAAAATCCACCAACTTGATTTTAAATACTGCCGGAACAGAAACGTCATCCGGCGTCCAGATATCCATGGAAAAGTGCGTCATTGCGTCGGCATTAATGGTTGGTGAGGTGAATTCAATTCCGGCGAACACAAGGTTGGTATACAGTTTTGCGTCGTCGCCGGCAACCAGAACATCCCCTACGTCGGCATTATCCCACTCTGCCGACCAGGTATTCACTGTTACATCGGTATAGGCATTGCTATACAACGAAATAACATCGGCAGCGTCAAAGGTCGGTGTCGGTGCAGGGGCAGCTGGTTCAGTAGGATTGCCTCCACCCTGCTTGTAGAAATACACATTATCTACGTAAACTGTGTTTGGATCGCCGGAAATAATAAGCTGTGCCAGATTCGATCGAGTCGTTAGCCCCGTAAAGCTGGACATCGGAATGTCTATGCCAATCCAGCTACCCGTTCCCAGAGCCGGGGTGGAGTTGGCATCAATACTCAATTCCTGTTCGGTATCATCACCGCCATCGAATGTATTATCGGGGCCGAAATCCACCAGCTTCACCTTGAAGGCCGCCGGTAAAGCAGTTGGGTCCGGTGTCCAAATATCTATATGGAAGCCCGTCATCATCGTCACATCAATAGTCTGAGAGGTAAACTCGACTCCGGCAAATGCCAGACCGGTATACAGCTTGGTATCGTTGCCCTGAACTTGAATATCGTCCAGGTTTGCCTGACTAAAGCCCGCATTCCAGGTATCTACCGGCTCATCGGAATAGGCATTACTAAAGAGCGAAATAACGTCAGCAGCCGGAACAGTAGGCGTTGGCGCCGGAACTGTAGGCCCAGTCGGTGTACTTCCACCCGTATTGTGGAAATAAACATTATCCACATAAACAGTATTGGGCTCTCCCGAGAGTACTAATTGTGCCAGATGCCCTCTTCCGGTCAACCCCGTGAAATCAGACAATGGTATATCCAGGCTAACCCAGGATTCCGTTGCAAGAACCGGACTGGTAAATGTAAGCTCATGTGATGAGTCATCACCGCCATCAAAGACGCCGTCAGCTCCAAAGTCAATCAGCAGCACTTTAAATGTTGCCGGTGCAGCGGTAGGATCGGGTGTCCAAATATCCAGATGGAAATTAGTCATCATTGAGGCATCAATAGTTTGTGTAGCAAATTCAATCCCGACGAAGTTTAGATTGGTGTACTTTTTAATATCATCTCCTGCGACCTGAATATCAACCACATCAGCATCTGAGAATTGCCATCCGGTGTCCCAGGTATCGACCGTGACGTTGGTATAGGCATTACTAAACATCGAGATAACATTGGCGGCATCAATCGTGGGAACGGGTGCCGGTGACGCTGGTCTTGGCGATGCCTGGACCACATTAACCGTAATTTTTTCTGCCATTTCCACAGAACCCAGTTTAACTGTTATTTCGGCAGTACCGACACTAACGCCGGTAACTTTGCCGTCGTCACTGGTCTCTGCCACTGCGGGATCTGAAGAAATCAGGGTGAAATAAGCCGGTGCGGCATCAACTGATACATCCTCGCCATTTACATTATACGTTACACCGGTAACACCGGCGCTAAAGGTTTCACCCTCTTCACCGGTAACCGTAGTGGAACTAATTACCGCTCTGGGTTGAGCAATGGTACCCAGCTTTTCGAACTGCACCTCATCGAACCACAGATCATATCCCACGCCGTTTTCAGGGCCTTCTGCATATTGAAAGAGTCCACCTTCAATAGAAAGCTTCGCAGCCAGCGGGATCGGAACCACGTATTTTTTCCATGAGGTGGTAACAGGCACACCACTTCTAGTGGCACTAAAAAGGGATGCCCCGCTGTTATCGTTGCCGAAACCGACTAAATCAATCGTGGCTACAGTGCTCGCTTTGGCCCAAAACGTTAACGCATCGTACCCCGTTAAATCTCTGCCAACAGTAGAGATAAATGCACCTCCGGCAAAGGAACCGGCGGGATCACCAAAGCTTGGCACGGTTATTCTCATTGACAGGTCACCATCATAAGTGTCGCTGTCGTCCACATCAAAGGCATCGACTTTAGAACCGCCGAATGCTTGATATTCCATCGCAGGACCAAACCCGTCGATAAATATCTCTGCATCAGTTGGATATGATGCAGGAGCTAGTGTATTTATGTCTCTATCACAACCGGACAATCCGATAAGAATTAATACGGTAGTTGTGAAGACTAGGCGAAATAGGCTTTTCGCAGTCATTTCTGACCTCCAGATTGGTTAGGGGATCATGAGGTTAGTTACGTGGGCCGGCCCCCTTAAAAGCCTTGCGAAGACTATGATGTGTGCTCGATCCACGACTTTGTTTGCTTACCGAACAAATTACTATTCAGTTAGGAATTTGTCAAGTGAAAAATAGGGGCAACTTATATTCTGTCGAAAAGCTTGCGAGAACAAACCTTGTATAATAGTAGAATTTGAGCAGTTTATGTTTGCAGTGAGCCATTCATTCAAAAGATGTTGAGAAGACTGAAAAGTGGCGTAACATAACCCAAGTTTAGCAAATATGGTAGGTTGTCGGGGTCTTTACTCATGGTAAACATGTTTAATGGAACCTCTTTATCGGCCTTTCGTAGCTTGAATAGATAAAACTCACGTTTTGGAGATCCCTTGAACCACCGATTACGCTTCCTTAGTTTATGCCTAGTACTTGCAGCTCTGCCGGCATTCGCCCAAACAACCATTCGTGGAACCGTTACTGATGCCGAATCCGGAGAGGCCCTGCCGGCAGCAAACATTCAAATTGAAGGCACCTATAATGGCACCATTTCAAATGACCAAGGCACGTATGAGCTTGAATTAATGCAGCTCCCCACGACCCTTTTGGTGAGTTACATCGGCTATGAAAGCGCGGCCGTCAACGTTACAAGAAGCTCCGGCAGTTCCATTCCAATTCGTCTGAACCCGCTAACCTACGAGCTTCAGGCGATTACCGTTACCGATGAAGATCCGGCAGTTACCATAATGCGCAGGGTTATTAAAGAGAAACAAAAATGGTATGGCTCCCTGAGAACCTATCAGTCTGAAGCGTACACGCGCACCTCACTCCAAAACGATAGCGGCATTGTTTCGATCGCTGAAAGCATTTCTGAGATTTACTGGGATGGCAAAAAAGGATCGAGAGAAGTCGTATTATCAAAAGATCAATCCCGTAATGTCGACTATGATGACAATTTTGCAACGGCTGTTCTTATCGAGAACTTCTACGATAATGACATCCCCATTCAGGGCTTTAAGATGATCGGTCCAACCCATCCCGATGCTCTAAAGCATTACCACTTTAAGTTAATCGGGCAAAGAAAACTGGATGATCGCATCGTCTATGACATGGAGCTAAAGCCAAAAGGTAAGCTACAACCCGCTTTTGAAGGTCGTATATCAATATTAGACGAATTGTTCGCGATGATAGATGTCGATTTGAGACCACGTGACAATCTGATCTTTCCTCAGCCAATCCAAAGTTGGAAACTGGCCTATAAGCAGCAATTCCGCAATTTTGGTAAAACATATTGGCTACCAGTCGATGTGCGTATCGACGGAACCATTAAGTTTGGTTTCCCCGGACTACAGTTTCCGCCGATTTCCTATACGCAACTTACGCGCCTTAGCGGTTATCAGGTGAACACTGCCCTCCCCGACTCGCTATTCGAATCGAAGGTGCAGCGTCGTGAAGAATTCAGTGACTCGACGGGTGCCGGAGTTCAGGCAGCTCGCGTGCCGCTTTCCGACGTCGAGGAAGAAGCCTATGAGTCTCTGGATAGCACCCTGACACTAAATAAGGCTTTTAAGCCCACCGGAATGTTTGCCCGTTTCGTCGATCTGGAAGACGGAGATAGTGATAATAATGAAGGCGGTGGTATCACCAAGTATGTAGATTTTATTCCCATGCTCTGGTTCAACCGTGTCGCCGGTTTACACACCGGGATGCGCCTGGAGAGCAGTTCACTTAAAAAGCTAAAGCTACGGGCCGAAGCGGGTTATCGTAGCGAACAAGCCAGCTGGAATTATGCAGGTGGAATTGGACTCCGTCTATTTGAGAATAATGCGTGGATAGAGCTTGGCGCATTTCGCGAAAACGCGACGCGTAATCGCTCCATAACCTGGAACCGCTTCTTCAACAGCGCACTGCCGCTAATCGGCTCCCCGGACTATTTCGATTACTATCAGCGCGAAGGTTTTTTTGCAGAAGCGGGTTTCGATTTGCCAGATGCCCTGAACACGACCTTAAGCTTCACCTATCGCCAGGAAGATCATTCCTCGCTGCGCAAGAACACCGACTATGCATTTTTTGACGATACCGTTATCCAGCGAAACAATCCAAACATCACCGAAGGGGATATGCGCACGCTATCGACAGTATTAGAATATGATGATAGCTATACACCATTTGGCCTTGTCGGTGAAAAAGGCATGCGTCTGGAAATTGAGCACAGCAGTGACGTCTTGAATAGCGATTTTGATTTCACGCGCTATCAGGCAGAGATATACTGGAAAATCCCTACCTTTTTGCGTCGCCGTATTCTCCCAAACGCCATCGATGTTCTTGTGTCTGCAGGAAAAACAACCGGCACCGTCCCTGCCCAACGCCTCGGTGCGATTGACACAGGATTCGAAGCTTTTCGGCCCTTTGGAACCTTTCGCAGCTTGCGCAATCAGCCGCTTGAAGGCGATGAGCATCTTGCGATTTTCTGGGAGCACAATTTTCGCACGGCACCGTTCGAGCTACTGGGCCTCAATACCCTTGCCCGAAAGAATTGGGGAATTTTGCTACATGGCGCCAGCGGTAGAACCTGGCTAACTGATGAGACAGCTCAGCAACTATATTTTTTGCCACGCGTTAGCGAGGAAACGCATCATGAAATCGGCGTTTCTGTAAACGGAGTGTTCGGCTTGTTTCGCGTAGACTTTACCCAACAGTTAAACGGCAACGTCGGCAGCTATTTTGGAATCGGCGCAGCGCGTTTCTTCTAAAACAATCGCCTTCCTTAAAAAGCAAAAAATTGCGAACTTTTGTCCTGTAGGAAGCGTCATTATATTGATGCCCTGCAAGGACAACCATATAGGAGGCAATCTCTCATGCGAATGCTAATTATCGCAGCAGTATTCAGTTTCTTTTTACTACAGTGTTCCGGCACCAGGTCGGCCGCTCAAAAAGCCATGAATACCGCTGAAGCGGTGATGGTAAAAAAACTACCGGTAGACAATAATGTGATCATTGGAAAACTTGACAATGGTCTTACCTATTATATCCGCAAAAATACCGAGCCCGAAAATCGCGCCGAGTTGCGACTTGCAGTCGATGCCGGTTCGATGATGGAAGATCCCAAGCAATTGGGACTCGCTCACTTCGTGGAACACATGGCCTTTAACGGCACGGAAAATTTTGAGAAACAAGAATTAATCGATTATGTTGAATCTATCGGCGTGCGATTTGGCCCACACTTAAATGCTTACACCAGCTTTGACGAAACCGTTTACATGCTTCAAGTGCCGACCGACAGTGCCGGCATGCTCGATACCGGGATTCAGATTCTGGAAGAATGGGCACATCGCGTCAGCTTTACGGATGAAGAGATAGACAAAGAACGTGGCGTGGTTGTCGAAGAGTGGCGCACCGGACGCGGCGCCGGAATGCGAATGCTCGACAAACAATTGCCGGTTCTGTTTAAAGACTCGCGTTATGCAGAACGATTGCCTATTGGTAAGAAAGAAATTCTTGAGACATTTGATTACGAAACGCTACGCAGCTTTTATCGCGACTGGTATCGCCCGGAGTTAATGGCGGTTATTGTTGTTGGCGATGTGGACGTGGCAGCGGTTGAAGCACAGATTAAGCAGCGATTTTCAACCATTCCGGCAAGCACTGCAGACGTGCGTGAACGCAAAAGTTATGAGGTTCCAGGACATGCAGAACCGCTCTACTCAATTGCCACAGATCCGGAAGCACAGCGCAACTCGGTATCCATTCTTTACAAGCGCCCCGTAAGCGAGCAGAACAACGAAGAGGCATATAGACGTTCATTAGTTGGATCGCTGTTTCTGGGAATGTTTAACAATCGCCTCTATGAACTCACTCAACAGCCGGAACCTCCTTATCTGGGTGCTTATGCCGGAGAGAGCAACTTTATTCGCGCAAAAAACTTTGCGCAGCTCGGGGCAGTCGTCAAAGACGGCCAGATCGAGAGCGGACTCAAAACACTTTTAATTGAAGCCGAGCGAGCAAAACGCTTTGGTTTTACCGCAACTGAGCTGGAACGAGAGAAGACCTCACTAATGCGCGGCATTGAGCAGGCATATCGCGAGAAGAGTAAGACCAAGTCCCGCAACTATGCCTCAGAATACATTAGAAATTTTCTGGAAGATGAACCCATTCCCGGAATTGACTTCGAATATGAGCTGTATCAAAAGTTTGTTCCCGGTATTACGCTCGAAGAAATCAATACGCTTGTTGGCAAATGGCTAACCGATGAGAATCGCGTGGTTTTGGTAGACGCACCTGAAAAAGAAGGTCTGACAGCGCCAACCGAGGCCGGATTGCAAAACGCCTTTGCAACGGCAACACAGAGCGATATTACAGCCTATGTAGATCAGGTGTCTAATGATCCATTGGTAGCCGAGGTACCCGAACCGGGAACGATTCTATCCGAAACAATGAATGAGGAAGTAGGAACAACGACCTGGAAACTCTCGAATGGTATTACCGTTGTTCTAAAACCAACAGACTTTAAGAATGACCAGGTTTTGTTTAATGCTTATAGTACTGGCGGTCATTCGTTAGTAGATGACAGAGACTTCATTTCCGCAAGCTACGCCACGCAGATTGTCGAACAAGGTGGCATCGGCAACTTCTCTCTCATCGAGTTGCAGAAAAAGCTTACCGGAAAAGTAGTCAACGTTTCACCATATATTCGCGAGTTAAACGAGGGTATATCGGGTAGCGCATCGCCAGAGGATCTGGAAACGATGTTCCAGCTTATCCATCTTTATATTACCAGTCCACGACGCGACGAACAATCTTATGAAGCATACCGTGCACAAATAAGCGCTTATCTGCAAAACTACGACGCCAATCCGGCTAATGCATTCCGCGATACCATCAGAACAACAATGGCGCAGAATCACTTCCGGGCTCGACCGATTTCACAGTCTCATCTTGATGAAATGAACCTGGATCGTTCATTGGCAATCTATAAAGACCGTTTTGCCGACACCGATGACTTCACCTTTATTTTCGTAGGCAATATCGACCCGGTATCACTCAAACCACTCGTCTCAACTTATATTGCCACTCTCCCCACGACCCCACGGGAAGAAACATGGGCAGATGTCGGTATGCTGAACCCCGAAGGCATTATCAAAAAAACGGTCTATCGTGGAATTGAGCCCAAAAGCCAGGTTCGCATTACATTTACCGGACCACTGCAGTGGAATATAAAAAATCGCTTCGAGCTGAACATGATGACCGCCGTCTTGCGTATTAAGCTGCGCGAGGCATTGCGTGAAGATAAGGGCGGAACCTACGGCGTTGGTGTTTCCGCACGAAGAAGCCACTTCCCACGTTCGGAGTATTCGCTGAACATTGGATTCGGCTGCGACCCGGAAAGAGTCGATGAACTTATTACAACGGTTTTCGATGAGTTAAAAGCGCTACAGAAGTCACAGGTCGATGATATTTACATGCAAAAAGTGAAAGAAACGCGTCGACGTGGTTGGGAAACGGACGTAAAGGAAAATCGCTTCTGGCTGAACTCACTGTCTTTTTATCTTGAAGAAGGCGAAGATCCTGCACAAATAATCAATTTGCCAACTCTGATCGAAGGTGTCACGAAGGAAACAATTCAAAGTGCCGCTCAGCAGTATATTGATCTGAAGAATTATGTGCAGATCGTTCTGAAGCCCGAGGCGTCAACCGGCGTAAACTAGCCTGTCAATTTTATAGCGTATAGAACCAAAGAGGCCGCTCTGCATAGCAGAACGGCCTCTTTGTATTGTTGGGGGAGTATATCTATATAGATTCGCTAAACACGCGAAAAAGTTTTCACGTGCCAGAAGATAACCCAGCTTCGAAGACCAAAGCCAATCGATAATCTCAATAGAGCAATAGATATTCTCTATGAGTGAAATTCAGGAATAGTTTTCATAGTAACTGTAAGTCAGTTGTTGAGGCATGAATGGAGGGATAAAAAAAGCCCATGACGCCTGTCATGGGCACGAATAAATTAAAGAGATAGGCGTCAGATCCTAATTGCCACGCGCTCGATATTCTCGTTTGCCGGCATCGCGTTTTCGCTGCTCGCTCATTAGCCGCTCGCGCTTGCGATTCCAGGAGACCCAATCGAGAAGCTCATCTTTATCGACATTAAACTCTGCAATTGTCGTCTGTCCATCTTTATTCAGAGAAAGACTTTGTCCGGGAGTTACAGTCGTGATAACCGAGTCTGCACTAATCGCAACCGGCTCTCGTTTTGCCGAAAGTCCTTCGATAGAAACCGCATGCCCCAGACTTTTACGGCTATCGACATTACCGGCATAGACAAGGATTTCAGTCGTTCCGTTTTTCAGGGCCTCTATTCTGAACTGAGCGCTATCGGTATACACTTCGGCTGCAGGAGTTATGATTCGCATGCTGCCACCATTAACGCCATCATCTATCCACACCTTGCCAACGCTTAATAAACAACGCGTCTCGCCGTCTGCTATTTCAATGCTAAAAGCGGTATTGCTACCAAGACGAATCGTTTCACCGGTATCGAGCAAAATTTCGCAACGGCTTTTGCTTCGCGTCTGAACAATATCGCCAGCATCGATTTTGCTGTTAAACGTTGCGTATTCCAGCGCATTGGTTCCGGCTGGTACAATAAACACTCTATTGAGTGGAAAGGTTACTTTTCCAACCGTTTGTGCGGTTAGGCTGGAAGCAAATAGAATTAGAAATAACAAGCTTAATCGCTGTAATATCATAACGACTCCATGTGAATCTTGATCTGTAAAGAGCATTGGCTCGGGACGAGCCAGGTGAATAACCATCATCTATGTAGGTGTTTCAAAACATTTTTTGAAACAAAAAGATCAGACTTTTAATACTCAAACATACGTATTAAAGGCGCTTATCGCAATATGAAAAGGGATTATTTTTACAGAAAGATATATACTTTGACCCCATCATTGATGCGTTGTTCAGTTAAATTCGTCTTAATTCGCTCGGCATCTTCTGCGGTCAATACAATGTCTGCCTTTAGCATACCGCCTGGTTTCAGCGCTTTAAATGTATTTTCAGACTCAACGATTTCCTGGCTTTTTAAATACTTCACCGGCCAGTCCTTGCCAAATTGACCGGCGATAAACAGGGTTTCGCCATCGCTGTCTTTAATACGAGGCATAAGTGCCGGGCTAAGCTGCAATCCTCTACAGTCAATATGAATCGCCTCGAGCGGATTTGCAGCTTTTTTAAGGCTATCTGTACGAATCGAGCGAGGTTTGCGTACGGCACTTACCGCTTCATACAATTTTTGTAGAGTCAATTCGACATCTAAAGCAACGCCGCGACGATCTTTTAAGTATTGTATTCCCTGCACCGAAAAGTCATTCAGATAGTTAGTAAACTCCTCTTTTACCAGCAGAACATCGAGAGTTTTATCGCCATTCAATGGAATGGACATGACCAGACGGCGGATTTTTTCTACTGCGTTGGCACCGGCACGCTCTCTGGATCGCTGCACAAATTCACCCGGGGTCAAACCGGGGTCTGGTTCACCGGTGGCAACAACGCGCATCATTTCTTCCTGCCAGTCTACATAACCAACGTTATCGACTACCAGCCTGGTTTGTCCATTGGTATACGTTATAAATGCAAGAAGCAAAACTACAAGTCGAATAATCTGAGACATCGTTAAAAGATCTCCATTTTTCCTGGGTGATGGAATCACGCAGATGCTATAAGTTTAAAACGATTGAACATAAGTTTTTGAGGTATTAAAGCAAAAATGACCTCGTTTTCACACCGTCATGGCAAATTTCAAATTTATTTGTTCAGAAAAAGAACAAAGTTCTGATTACTTGTATTCACAAACCAAATAGATGTTCCCTGAGCAACTTACACTTTTCAAACAATGAATGCCAGTGAGGGCCGAAAATAGCTCAAATCGCCTGATAGCGTGGTTTTGGTCAGCATTTCAGCGATTTTTTGTAGAAGAAAGTCGACATTTGTGTCGCCTATTGCAAAAAAAATACCAAAACGCATTTTGTGATATTCGGCATGGTAAGCTCATGAAAATTCTACATTATCGGCCATTTTTTCTTTGACATGAATAGTTTCAGTTATTATATTGATTTTCGATTGGGGACTTATATAACTGTTTATTCTAAGTTTAACTAAAATGTGGGATAGTGAATGGCACAAGAGTTACGATCCATCCGCATCACCAACCGTTATTCTCTGGAAAAGTATTTGGACGAAATCAGCCAAATTCCGCTTCTTAAGCCGCAGGAAGAGATTACTCTTACTCAAGGCATTAAAAGAGGCGAGCAGGACTGCCTGCACAAGTTGATTCGCGCCAATCTTCGCTTCGTTGTTAAGGTTGCGAAGGAGTACCAAAATCAGGGATTACCGTTGACTGATTTGATCAATGAAGGAAATCTTGGTCTTATTAAGGCCGCCAAACGCTTCGACGAAACTCGTGGTTTCAAGTTTATATCCTACGCCGTATGGTGGATTCGTCAGTCAATTCTCAAAGCACTGGCAGAACATTCCAGAGTTGTGAGACTACCGCTTAACCGCGTCGGTCTTATCAGCAAGGTAAACCAGCTGGTCCGCGAGCTGGAGCAGAAATACGATCGCGAACCCTCGTTTGAGGAAATTGCCGACAAGCTGGAGATTTCGATTCCTGATATCTCCGAAGCTTTAAGCAGCAGCGCCTTCCACGTTTCTTTAGATCAGCCGATTCACCGCTCCGAAGACGGCACAATGAAGGAACTCATCCGCAACCCCGACAGCAAAACTCCCGATGGTGATCTCGTAAAAGAATCTCTCCAACAAGAAATTCGACGCGTGCTGAAGTCGCTTACACCACGCGAAGAGAAGATCATCAAGATGTATTTTGGTGTCGATTATGAGCGTCCCTATACGCTCGAGGAAATTGGAGAACGCCTGAAACTCACACGCGAACGCGTCAGACAGATTAAAGAACGAGCTCTCGTTCGTCTACGCCATCAGTCACGCTCACAGAACCTGCGACTCTTTTTATAGGCCACTTCTATAAATTCTGATATACATCAACCATCGGCTTAGCCTCACTGCCTATTTTCTGATTCATTATTAGTCACTTAATTTTGAGTCACTTGAGGAAATGGCAGCGAAGCCAGCCGATGGTTGGTGTTTCTTTTACATCTGCTTGCACAATTCATTTCTTCGTATTAATGTATTACCGCACTTAAGGCATGGCAATCGCACTGCAATGCGAAACCAATATGCCTCATTGTTTAATTCCCCTAATAGATATTCGATAATAACAAGTAAGCAATATTATAGAGAACTCTACTGTGGAGGTATTTTAGTCTTGAAAAATCTTATGACCAGCGTTTCTGGTGTTCGCGGTATCGTCGGGGACAGCCTGACTCCGGAAGCCATTATTAAATATGTACATGCGTTCGCTCAGCCGCTTGCCGGTAAGAAGGTAATTGTTGGCGGAGACCCACGCGTTAGTCAATCATTTGTTCGCCCGCTTGTTAAAGCAACTCTGATGGCAAGCGGTTGCCATGTTGTCGACATCGGCATCACCCCTACCCCGACGGTGCAAATTGTAACAGAACATCAGGAAGCAGCTGGTGGAATTTCAATCACAGCCAGCCATAATCCTATTCAGTGGAACGGACTTAAATTTATCGGCGCCGATGGCCTGTTTCTGCCGGAACGCGAAATAAACGAGTTGTTTCACCGTGCAGACAATGCTGCGAAGAGCTATGCCAATTGGAAAGATCTTGGCAAAGAAGAAAGCTACGACAATGCCATTCAGGATCACCTCGATCTTATCTGGAAACTTCCTTATATAGACGTGGAGTTGATTCGCAGTAAAAAATTCAAAGTTGCCCTGGACTGTGTGAATGGCGCCGGTGGTACCATTATTCCACAAATGTTGGAACACCTTGGCTGCGAGGTTATTGGTTTGAACCTGGAAGCAAACGGTATCTTTGCTCATACCCCAGAACCAACACCACAAAACCTTGCAGACTTATCTGAGACTGTCAAAGCAAACTCCGCTGATATCGGAATTGCAGTAGACCCGGATGTAGATCGCTGCGCACTAATAGCCAATGACGGTAATCCAATGGGTGAAGAGTATACCCTGGCTCTTGCGGTAAAGTACATTCTTAGCAAAAAGCTTGGTCAGGTCGTTATCAACCTTTCTACCTCACGCGTAATCGATGAGATCGTTGAATACTATAACTGCGTGCTGACTAAAACAAAGGTTGGTGAGATAAACGTTGCTGATAAAATGCGCGATCTTAAAGCTGTTGTTGGCGGCGAAGGAAATGGCGGTGTTATTCTGCCAGACGTTCATCTTGGCCGCGATGCACCCGTTGCAGTAGCACTGACGCTTCAGCACCTGGCGGAGTTCGACGGTTCGGTAAGCGATTTAAAGCAGAGCCTGCCGCAGTTCTACATTCTAAAGGACAAAACACCTCTCGGTGACGTCGATCCGGAAGCAGTTATTGAGCACATGAATAAGAAGTATTCCAGCGAGCGCCTGAACCATCTCGATGGACTGCGCATCGACCGCGATGACTGCTGGATTCACCTTAGAAAATCCAACACCGAACCGATTATGCGGGCTATTGTTGAAGCACGCACACCAGAAATTGCCTGGACCGTGCTGCAAGAAGTAAAAGAAGAGATTGGTCGTATTCGCTCAAATTAAAAGGACCAGATCTTATAAAGAAATAGTTTCCCGAAGATACGGCTAATCGCCGCATCTTCGGGATTTTTTTCCTACCCCATTGCCATTCACTGTTGTATGTTAAAATAAAAACCGGAGCATTCTGCTATGTCGCCCTATGAGATAATATCCAAAAAACGCGATGGAAAGACACTAATTGAATCAGAAATTCAGTATTTTATCAAGGGATTCATGGATGAAAGCATCGCAGAATACCAGATGACCGCTCTGTTGATGGCAATTTACTTACGCGGTATGACTCCCGACGAAACTATTGCCCTCACCCGTGCTTATATTGCTTCAGGAATCAGTATCGATCTCGATGGCCTGGCAGGTCTGAAAGTTGATAAACACAGCACCGGCGGTGTGGGTGATAAGGTATCGATTATATTAGCACCGCTGGTTGCAAGTCTTGGTATTTACGTGCCAATGATGTCTGGCCGTGGATTGGGACACTCCGGTGGCACACTGGACAAGCTGGAATCGATTCCCGGCTTCCGCACAAATCTTTCTCTCGAAGAATTCCATCGTGTTCTACGCAAACATCATCTTGCACTTATCGGCCAAACTGCCGAGCTCGTTCCGGCTGACAAACGCATCTACGCCTTAAGAGACGTTACCGCAACGGTAGACTGCATTCCGCTGATCTGCGCCAGCATCATGAGCAAAAAGATCGCTGAAGGAGCCAATGGTCTTGTTCTTGATGTAAAATATGGCTCTGGTGCATTTATGAAGCGCGTAGAAGATGCCGAAGCATTGGCAAAAGGTCTTATAAACATTGGTTCGGCATTTGGGCAGAAAGTTATCGCAAGCATTACTTCCATGGAGCAACCGTTGGGCAATAAGATCGGCAACTGGCTGGAAATTGAAGAGTCTCTCGATTGCCTGAATGGCGGTGGACCTAAAGACCTGCGAGAGGTTACGCTGAATCTCGCCATGCACATGGTGAAGATTGCCAAACCCGAACTTTCCCGTGAAGATGCGATGCGTCTTTGTGTAGAAGCGCTCGATAGCGGAGCGGCGATGCAACATTTTCTGGAGATTACCGAGACGCAGGGCGGCGATACCGCAACGTTGCAAAATCCATCCGCCTACCCCACTTCCGCCCATACGTCCATGTTAAAAGCTGAACGCGATGGCTACATTACGTCGATGAACACCTACGAGATCGGCATAACTTCGGTGGGCATTGGTGCCGGCAGATTAAAAGCAGATGATATGATCGATCCCAAAGCCGGCATTATTCTCCATAAGAAATGCGGTGACACAGTAAAAGCAGGAGATTCCATTCTCGAGATCAGAACGGATATGAAAGATCGTATGCAGCCAGCTTTAAATCGTCTGAAAGACGCGATCACCATTGCAAATGACCCAATTTCGCAGCCTGCTCTCATTCTGAAAGAAATCGCCTGATAACCTTATAAGAGCTGAATTATCCCGCTTGCAATGCCCTGGGGTGAATGTTATATTGTCTGCTCATTTTGTCAAAATAGCCTTACGCTAAAACGGAGAGAATAGTGCTATGCAGTGTGAATTGAAAGAACTTGAGAAGAATCTTCGCCAAATAGATATCGAAATCGATACCGAAGAACTGGTTGAGATAGAAAAGAAAGTTATTCGCGATATCCAAAAGACGGCGGTTGTTCCCGGATTTCGTAAAGGTAAAGTACCTTCCGGCTTAATAAAGAAGCGGTATGCCGACGTTATTCAGACTGAAGTTCTGGAAAAAGCTGTTAGTGAATTCTACGGAAAGGCTCTCGATCAGGTAGATATTAAGCCAATTGCCCAGGGATCCATTACAAATATTGATTATAATGGCGTCCCAACCGGATTGAAGTTTACAATTGAGGTTGAAGTCGAGCCTGTTATCGAATTAAAAAAATACAAGAAATTGAAGCTGGAAAAAGAAGTCGCCGACGTAACCGAAGATATGATCGGTGAGGCACTTGAAGATATGCGACGCCATTTCGCCACCACCAAGGAAGTTGAGAAAGCCGTTGAAGGCAGTCTGCTTAAGGTAGAACTTCAGGAACTTGGTGAAGGCGATACGCCGGTTATTGGTCGAAAATACGAAGACGTTGCTATCGAAATTGGCAGCGGTAAGTTCGACGAAGAAATGGAAAAGCAGTTAGTTGGCGCAAAAGTCGATGAAGAGCGCGTTATCCGCGGAACAAGCCCCTCTCCCGACCCGGAAAAACCGGGAGAGGCTATTTCTTATAAGGCAACGATTAAATCTGTTGAAGAGCAGGAAATTCCGCCGCTGGATGACGAGCTGGCAAAAAGCCTTCAAGATGATCAGATCGAGACTCTTGACCAGTTGAAATTGCGTGTAAAGGAAAATCTGCAGGCCAATTTAGATCGCCGTGGTAAGCAGCAATTCACAACTCGCCTGATAGACGAACTGCTTAAAGAGAATCCCTTCGACGCTCCGGAAGCTATGGTAAATAATTACCTAGATCATGTGTTAAACGATCTGAAGCAGAAAAACCCCGATGCTCAAATGGATGAGGAATCTCTTCGCAAAAAATATCGACCGGATGCAATTCACAGTATTCGCTGGCATCTGCTAAAGCAGAAGCTCATTGAAGTCGAAAGTTTGGAAGTCACAGACGACGACATCAAGGAACGCATAAATTCCTTTGGTATGGGCGGCGCGGAAGCAGAAAAGATCTTTCAGGACATGAGCTTTCTTGGCAGAATGAAGGAAGATCTGATTGAAGAAAAACTTCTGACATTTTTGGAAGAACATGCAAACGTTACTGAGATTCAAGCAAAACCCGCTGCTGTAGAGGCCTGATCGCAAAATAATGTACGGTTCTACGGCTCCAAACAGGCCGCTTGAACAGTGCAGGTCGAAAGCGTGACAATGAACAATTAATGAACCCCTTTAAGCAGTTACATTCTATTTTACGGAGGAATATCGATGCCTTTAGTTCCAATGGTAATCGAACAGTCGGGAAGAGGTGAACGCGCATTTGATATCTATTCGCGCCTGTTAAAAGAACGAATTATTTTTCTTGGTACACCAATAGATGACAATATCGCCAGTCTTATTATAGCTCAGCTGCTGTTTTTGGAAGCAGATGACCCCGATAAAGATATCTATTTATACATAAACAGCCCCGGTGGCATGGTTACTTCCGGACTGGCAATTTACGACACGATGCAGTATATTAAGCCAGACGTTGTAACCAACTGCATTGGTCAGGCAGCAAGCATGGGTGCAATCCTTCTTGCAGCCGGCACCAAGGGAAAGCGTTTTTCGCTGCCAAACTCCCGAATTATGATTCATCAGCCTCTGGGCGGCGTTGAAGGTCAAGCAACTGACATTGATATCCACGCAAAAGAGATTTTGAAGATTCGCAAGCGCCTGAACGAGATTCTGGCTGAAACCAGCGGACAATCAATAGAGCGCATCGAAGAAGATACCGATCGCAACTTTTTCATGACTGCCGCGCAAGGTCTCGAATACGGCCTGATCGACGAGATTCTGGTTCGTCGCAATGACGACAAAAAATAACACGTTAAGTGGATACCGACCATGTCTGACAGAGAATATTTCGAATATCAGTCCCAATGCTCATTTTGTAATCGCCGTGCCGACCAGGTAGCACAACTTGTTACCGGTACGGCAGCAAGCATTTGTGAAAACTGTATTCAAAGTGCCAGTGAGGTACTGAACAAGTCCCGCTACAATCAGTTTCAAAAGGGTGAGTTCAAATTACCAAAGCCACGCGAGATCAAAACCTTTCTCGATCAGTTTGTTATCGGACAGGATAAGGCCAAAATTGCCCTGTCCGTAGCGGTTTACAACCACTACAAGCGCATTACCCTCGAGTCTTTTGATGATGGCATAGAACTCGAGAAAAGCAATATTCTCATGATTGGCCCAACCGGAACCGGTAAAACCTTTCTGGCTCAGACGCTTGCCAGACTGCTTCAGGTTCCCTTTTCAATTTCGGACGCCACAACTCTTACCGAAGCAGGTTATGTCGGTGAAGACGTAGAGAACATTCTGGTTCGCCTCTATCAATCTTCAAATTATGATGTCGCGGCTACACAACGCGGAATCGTCTATATCGATGAAATTGATAAGATTGCACGTAAATCAGGCAGTCCCTCTATCACCCGCGATGTTTCTGGTGAAGGTGTGCAGCAGGCCTTGCTGAAGATTCTTGAAGGAACAGTTTCTGCAATTCCTCCCAAGGGTGGTCGCAAGCATCCTGAAGCTCCAATGGTTCATATCGATACCCGCAATATTCTGTTTATCTGTGGTGGTGCCTTCGACGGACTCGAACCAATTATTTCGAAGCGAATGGGCGACAATACGATTGGCTTTGGAGCTCAACTTTCCTCTGAGGAAGAGCCAAATGAAAAACGTGCGATGGAACTCGTTGAGCCGGACGATTTAATGCATTTTGGGCTGATACCCGAACTGATTGGTCGGCTGCCGGTACTGTGTGGCTTACACCATCTTGGCGAGAAAGAACTGCTTGCCATTCTGGTTGAACCAAAGAATTCTCTCATCAAGCAATACAAGAAGCTTTTCTCTCTGGAAGGCGTCGAGCTGAAGTTCACCGAGAAAGCATTAAAAGAAATTGTGCGGCTGGCACATGAACGCAAAACCGGCGCTCGCGGCTTGCGCAGCATCCTTGAGAAGGTGATGTTGAACGTAATGTTCGATGTGCCCTCACTCGACAACGCTCAGGAATGCTTGATTACCGAAAAGGTTATTCTTGGCAAGGCCGAACCTACGCTGAAAATGGGGAAATCCCGCCAGTCAGCCTGACCCGCTCCAACGTTTGCGGACATTATTTAGAGATCCGCTCGTATACCAAGTATAATAGAACTCCCGCTCCTTATTGCGGGATTTTTATTCTCAACACCACGGAAAATTCTACCCTATGGAAAAAAAATCATCCCGCAGTAAAAGCGACGAGCTTCCGGAGATACCTCAAAAACTACCACTACTTCCAATAAGGGATCTGGTGGTTTTTCCGCATTCAGTAGTTCCTCTGCTGGTAGGACGAGACAAGTCTCTTGCTGCGATACAAAGCGCCAAAGAAAACGGCAACTATCTGATGGTAGCTACGCAAAAAGACTCTGAGAAAGAGAATATCAAAGCCAGTGATATCTTTCGCGTCGGAACCGTTAGCAAGATTTTACAGGTTTTAGAATTCCCCAATGGCCACTCAAAGGTGGTTGTAGAAGGTATTGTAAGAGCACATGCCAGTCGCTTCGTGCGAAACAGCGCTTTCTTTCAAACGAACATCAACGTCTTTAACGAAGCTGACATCTTATTTTCAGAAGTACAGATTAAGCAGCTGTTCTACTACTTTCAGGAATACATCAACTTTACTCCGGAATTACCCGACGAAATTATAGAACACCTCCGTCAACAGGGCAGCCCACTACGAATGATCGATTTTGTCGCACTGAACATTCAATCCGATACGCCTCAAAAACAGAAGATTCTTTCAGAAGCCGATCCCGATAAACGCTTACAGCTTCTGTTAGACACGCTACAGCAGTTGATTGGTTATCATCGCGTACGCCAGGATATTGATTCACGCGTTCAGGAAAACCTTCTCAAGAACCAGCGTAATTATTATCTACAGGAAAAGCTGCGCGTCATCAACCGCGAGCTGGGTGAGGAAGAAGAACAGTCCCCTGAGATTTTAAAGCTCGAAAAAGATCTGGAAGCAGCAAATTTACCTGAGCACGCTCATGCCAAGGCCAGTGAAGAATTACAAAAACTTAAGAAGATGCCGGCATTTTCACCGGAATACACCGTAGTTCGCAACTATCTTGACGTTATGCTTCAAATCCCATGGACAAAGCAGACAGAAGATCAGCTGGACATCAATAAAGCGGGAGATGTGCTGGATCGCGATCACTATGGCCTTAAGAAGCCAAAAGAACGCATTCTCGAACACCTCGCTGTTTTAAAACGCGTCGGCAGTATGAAAGGCCCAATACTTTGCCTGGTTGGCCCTCCGGGGGTCGGTAAAACCTCGCTTGGTAAATCGGTAGCTGAAGCATTGAATCGCAACTTTGTGCGCGTTTCGCTTGGTGGTGTTCGCGATGAAGCAGAAATTCGCGGTCATCGTCGCACCTACATCGGCTCGATGCCTGGTAAAATCGTTCAATCGATGCGTAAGGCAGGCACGCGCAATCCGGTCTTCCTGCTGGATGAAATAGATAAGATGACTTCCGACTTTCGCGGCGATCCCGGATCAGCTCTCTTGGAGGTGCTCGATCCGGAACAGAATAAAACCTTCAACGATCACTATCTGGATGTCGATTACGATCTATCCGATGTGTTTTTTATTACAACAGCCAATGTGCAGAGCCAGATTCCCCTCCCCTTGCAAGATCGTATGGAAGTGATTCAACTGCCCGGTTATCTGGAACATGAGAAGGTTCGCATTGCTGAAGACCACCTCATTCCCAAACAGCGCAAAGCACATGGTCTTTCCGCCAAAGAAATGGGCTTAAAGCGTCCGGCACTACTACGCGTTATTCGAGAATACACCCGTGAAGCTGGTGTGCGTAATTTGGAACGTGAACTTGCAAATCTTTGTCGTAAGGTTGTGAAACAACTCGCCTCAGACAGCAAGAAGAAGTCAGTAAACATTGCAGCAAGTAAGATTGGAGACTTTTTGGGCAAACCGAAGTTTCTCGATCGCAAGGCCGACCTTACCGAAGCCGTTGGTTCTGCTACCGGCCTGGCCTGGACGGCCTATGGCGGTGACGTTCTAAAGATTGAGGTGAGCATGCTTCCGGGTAAAGGTAAGCTAAGCCTAACCGGAACGCTTGGTGATGTAATGAAGGAGTCGGCTCAAACAGCACTCAGCTTTGTGCGATCTATTGCCAGTGACCTGAAGATTTCGCATAAAACATTCGAAAAGAACGATCTGCACATTCACCTGCCGGAAGGCGCTGTGCCAAAGGATGGTCCATCTGCCGGCGTTACGCTGGCAGTTGCGCTAATCTCGGCTCTTACCGGACGACGCGTACGTAATGATATTGCCATGACCGGTGAAATCACCTTACGCGGACATGTTTTAGCCGTTGGCGGCATTAACGAAAAGCTGTTAGCCGCTCAGCGTAACGGTATCAAAACGGTCATTTTACCGGCAGAGAATGAAAAGGAAGTTGATGATTTGCCTAAAGAAATTTCCGATGGTATCACAATTGTTCAGGCCAAGGAATTTAAGGACGTTATGAAAAAAGTTCTTCTAAAAGCCTAACTTTTATCTTGGCCATCCCCCTATAAAAAAGGCCGTTCCGTAATTACGGAACGGCCTTTTTTATATCATAATAGTTGACGCATAGCTTCACTACATCTCACGTCTTAAAACTACCGTTTTCTATCTTGCGTCTCTTTTCTGCCGTCTGTTATCTTACGTCTTCTATCTTACGTCTTCTATCTGCCGTCTTCTATCTTACGTCTCTTAGATTTTCTCCAGAAAATAGGGTAACATACTACGCCATGTCGGCCAGTCGTGGCCCATATCGTGTCCCCACAGATCCAGCCAGTGCGGAATGCCTTTACCGTGCAATACTTCAGAGAGTTGCACCGAGCGCTCCGGCGCCTCGTAGTTACCCTGCCCGGTGGCAATAATAATCCGCTTGTTGTTGCGCATCTGGTTAAGCATATGCTCATCATTCCAATTCGACAAATAATCTACCGGTGAGTTGAAGTAGACATTTTCATCGAAGTACCCTTTGGAGTAGGACTTCAGATCATAGCTGCCACTCATTGCGATGGTTCCGGCAAACAGATCAGGGCGGCGAAAGAAGTTATTCGCACAGTGCAGTGCTCCAAGAGAAGCACCAGTCGTCACAATCGGAACCTCACTCTGGCAGTGTGTGTGAATAAACGGCACCACTTCCTGAGTAATGTAATTGTTGTACTGCTGATGTCGCACCGCCTTGTCGTAGGGATGCATATTGTTGTTCAACCAGCTTTCATTGTTGATGCTGTTGATGGAAAAAGCTTTCATTTTTCCGGAATCAATGAAATGTCCAATTGCATCGATCAGCTGAAATCGTTCATATTCCAAAAAGTCCGCAGCCGCAGTTGGGAACATCAACAGAGCATTGCCATAGTGGCCGTAAACAACAATCTCCATATCTTTGTGGAGATTGGGGCTCCACCACTTGTGAATTTCTCTGTGCATAGGTAATCCTCTATATATGTTTTCTATTGTGTTTTTAGCTCGGTAGTCCATTTCTGAGCGAGAGAGGAAAATATACGAAGGGGATATGAAATCTCAATGGGTAAAAAAAAGTACAGGGCAGAACACAAAATACAGAACTCAGAACTCAAATGGAGCGCGGGTAGCGGGTGAAAAGGCCACACAGTTAACGTATATGAGAGGGTGTATGGAAGATAAGGAGAGGGGCGAAAAAACGACAGATTAAAGACGGCATAGAATATTAATGCCTCAGTGCCTCAGTGCCTTATCAAAAAAAAAGGAGCCCCAAAACGAGGCCCCCACTCTAATATTGCTCAAGCTAATAATCAAATTAATCAATCATCCCGAGTGACAGTTCCACTTACATTACGGATAGTGACACTGCCGCTACCGGCATCACCAACATAGACATCTTTCGATACCGTGTCAATTGTGATGCTACCACTGCCGTCATCTTCGATGACGACGCTACCATCGACATTATTGATCGTCAAGCTACCGCTGCCATCATCAACTTCTACCGTACCGGCAATATCTTCGATCGTAAGTCGGCCGCTACCGTCATCAATGCGCAGCTTTCCTGCAATATTGCGAACCCTCAGCTCACCACTGCCATCATCAATCTCAACATCTCCACGGATATTCTCGATCAGCGTAGAGCCGCTACCATCATCAATATCCATATCCATTTGCTTTGGCACTCTCACTTCCAGATCGACTGATACATACCCACTGCCAAACCACCGCCAGTTGCTGGTGTTTTCAACTTTTAGTAACGCATTTTTACCACGCTGCTTTAATGTAAAAATCAGCTTCTTATCCACGTAGGTATTCAGATCTTCTTCGTCCATATTCTTACCGGATATCTTGGCATGAACAGTAATCTCATCAGCACCTTCCACACCGGTAACGTGTAATTCACCACTGCCTACATCGATTTTCATATAGTCAATTGAGTTGGCGTCTAATGTCAGGTTACGTTCGATATAATCTTGCGCCATCAGGCTCCCGCCCAAAATAAGGCTCATTAAGATAGTCGTAAACATTGTTTTCATTTGAGTCTCCTTGCTTTTGCATTTAATCAGACTACTGGTATAACATGGAAAAAGTTGCATTTCGGCAAGTAGCGAGTGGCAAAAAGCTAGACGCGAGATGTCAGATGCGAGACGAGCCAAGCGTATTAAGTTCGGTTGGATTCTATAATAGCAGTTATCAAGGCGAATGGCGAATAATTTAATTTTCAAAAAAAGGTTAAAATGATAGAAGTAATAGTGAAACCAATTTGGAAGGTTATTGGATGGCTCGTCTACTAAAATTATCTCATAAATCGTTGGATGCATGGAAAGAAGCAATGCTCTTGTTAAAATTAACTTATAAAGAAACATCTTTTTTCCCACTGGTAGAGAGGTACGGACTTACTGCGCACTGTAGAAAAACCGCAACCTCGATTGTATCAAATATTGCGGAAGGGGCATCCAGAAAGACAATGAAAGAAAAAGCGCGGTTTTTCGAGATCGCAAGATCATCCCTTGTTGAGTTGGACACTCAATTTGAAATAGCTGAAAGCCTAGGATATATGAATCACCATTCAACTGAAAGGCTTGTATCAAGCTTTGGAAAAACTTTTGCACTTATTTCCGGACTAATCAAAGCCAATCGAAAATAAACTCCTTCTTGCGTCTTGCGTCTTGCCACCCCAGATTCACGAACAACTTGACATCCTCGCTGAAATAGGCTAAAATGCTGGTCGGTTTTTTCCGATAATAAAACTTTAAATTTCCGATAAAACACTACATTCTATTACAGGAGGAAAAGCGTTATGTCCAATGCCTTCTTTAAAGTACCATCTCCAGTAAATGAACCCGTTCTACCCTATGGACCGGGCAGCGCAGAAAAAGCTGACATCCGTGCTAAGCTAGCGGAACTGAAAGCGAATCCTGTAGAAATTCCAATAATTATTGCCGGTGAAGAAATTAAAACCGGACGCATGGCAGAAATAACTGCCCCGCACGATCACTCCATTAAACTTGGTAGTTATCATAAGGCAGGTGAAAAAGAAGTGAACATGGCTATCGAGGCCTGCCTGGCTGCACAGGCGGAATGGGCAGCACTGCCCTGGGAGCACCGTGCATCGGTCTTCCTGCGTGCCGCTGAGCTGCTTGCAGGACCATGGCGTTCCACTATCAATGCCGCAACAATGTTAGGACAGTCCAAAACTGTCTTTCAGGCAGAGATCGACTCCGCCTGTGAACTTATCGACTTCTGGCGCTTCAATGCCTACTACATGACCCAACTAATGGCCGATCAGCCTGAATCTTCACCTGGTGTTTGGAATCGCGTTGAATACCGTCCTCTGGAGGGTTTTGTATTTGCCGTTACCCCTTTTAACTTTACATCTATCGCAGGTAACCTGCCAACCGCTCCGGCAATGGTAGGCTGTACTGCACTTTGGAAGCCGGCATCAAGCGCAGTTTATTCGGCCTACTTCCTGATGAAGCTTCTGGAAGAAGCTGGTCTGCCAAAAGGCGTTGTAAACTTTGTTCCCGGTTCTGGTGGCGAAGTAGGCAACCCCGTAATGGCAAGCCCGGATCTTGCAGGTGTTCACTTTACCGGTTCCACCAGCGTTTTTCAGGGCATGTGGAAAACTATTGGCGACAACATTCATAACATGAAGTATTATCCACGCGTGGTTGGTGAAACCGGTGGTAAAGACTTTATTTTTGCGCATCCAACTGCAGATCTTGAGCCGCTGGTAATTGCAGCGCTGCGCGGCGCGTTTGAATATCAGGGGCAGAAGTGTTCTGCCGCGTCGCGAATGTATATTCCGAAATCGATGTATGCAGATTTCAAATCCCGCTATGTTGCTGAAGTAAACAAGGTCAAAGTTGGTGATGTGGAAGACTTTACCAACTTTATGGGCGCTGTTATCGACAAGGGAGCCTTTCGCAGCATTACCGAATACATCGACTACGCGGCTGAGAGTAATGAAGCGGAATTCATTACCGGTGGAAAATATGACGATTCAAAGGGTTGGTTTATTGAGCCGACAACGATCGTTACAACCAATCCGACATTCAAAACCATGGCTGAAGAAATATTTGGCCCGGTTTTAACTATTTTTGTCTACGATGACGACAAGCTGGACGAAACGCTTGATCTCTGTGATACCACCTCAATGTATGCGCTCACCGGAGCCATCTGGGCAAAAGATCGCGCTGCTGTGGTAATGATGGCAGACCGTCTGCGCAATACAGCAGGTAACTTTTACATTAACGATAAGCCTACCGGAGCCGTTGTTGGACAGCAGCCATTTGGTGGTGGGCGTGCTTCAGGAACGAATGACAAAGCAGGTAGCGCCATGAACCTGCTGCGCTGGATGAGCGTGCGTACAATGAAAGAGACGCTGGTTCCGCCGGTTAAGTGGGACTATCCGTTTATGGGTGAGAAGTAAATCGCCTGAAAAAATATTGTAAAATGTAAAAAGGCCGGTTCGTCTACTTCTGACGAACCGGCCTTTTTGTTTAGACTGAATCCTTTTTAATAATCATTATCAAAGAGGAATCATTCTGCCTAAACAACAATTGTCCAATATATGAGGCGTTGATGGATTTTCTCCCCTTTGCTACTTTTATGTGAGTTTATAAGTAACACTACTGTAAAGGGTAATTATGACGATTTGCTATCGATTCTTTTTTGGAAAAATATTGACCCTTGGATTGATTGCAGCCTTTGGGTTAGCAAATGGACTTCTCGCCAATGAGACGGAAAGTAAGCTCTCACTTTCCGGGCAGGTTCTGGATGCAGCCACCGGTCAGCCGCTGGAAGGTGTAAATGTACTGATTGAGGCCGATGAACGTGGTGGTGCCACAGATCGCCAGGGGCGCTTCTTAATAGCCGGTATGAGTGAAGGACGTAAGCTGGTATCTGTTTCGCACATTGGATATTTTACGGTGGATACGATGTTGACCATCACCGCAACCCGCTCAGAAAAGCTGCTAATCTATATGGATGTTGAACCCGTTCATCTTGAGGAAATGGTGGTAGAGCGCGATATGCTTGTCGGCAGTATCGGCAATTTGCGTAACATCCCCGGTTCGGCACACTTCATTAGCGGGGAAGAGCTTGAAATTCACTCCAATAACGACATTCACCGTGCACTGCGCGGAATTCCCGGTGTCAATATGCAAGAAGAAGATGGCTTTGGTCTACGTCCAAATATCGGTTTTCGTGGAACCGGAGTAGAACGCAGCCAAAAGATCACGGTTATGGAAGATGGTGTTCTCGCTGCCCCCGCGCCTTACGCAGCGCCTGCGGCGTATTACTTTCCCACCGTTGGGCGAATGCATGGGATTGAGGTTCGCAAAGGCTCCAGCCAGATCAAATATGGCCCGAACACCACCGGCGGTGTGCTAAATCTTATATCATCAGCTATTCCGGAGCAGCACAACTTGTATGCAAAAATAATGGGAGGCAGTGAGTTTGGCGGGACGCTACATGCCAGGGCCGGAACCTCAACACTACATAGCGGAGTATTGCTAGAAACCTTCCAGGCACACTCCGACGGGTTTAAGGAATTGGATAATGGAAGTGATACAGGCTTTCTAAAGGGTGATTATTTGCTAAAGGGGCGATTGAATACAGATCCGGCCAATGTTGTCTATCATGAACTACAGCTTAAGGTGGGATATAGTGAAGAGAATTCTAATGAGACATATCTTGGTCTGACAGATGCCGACTATCTTGTGACACCACTTCGCCGTTATGCCGGGTCACAGGAAGATCAAATGCAAACTGAACATCGTCAGTATTCTGCGCGCTATTTTGCGCGTTTTTCCAAGGGCGTCGATGTGACTACAACGCTTTATCGCAATGAATTTAGCCGCAATTGGTATAAGCTGGACAAAGTCTTTTTGGGAACTGAAACAGTTAGCATCGGCAGTATTCTTGATAACCCGGTGGCGTTCGAACAGGAGGTCGCCGTTCTTGCAGGTGCAGATAGTCCTACTGAAGATGCCCTGCAGGTTAAAGCCAATAATCGTGATTACTTTTCTCAGGGAGTGCAGAGCATACTTGGAATACAGAGTAATCTCTTCTCGGTTAACCACCTACTCGAAGTTGGATTACGTTTGCATGAAGATGAAATGGATCGCTTTCAATGGGTCGATGGTTATCGCATGCGTGACGGCGTAATGACCTTAAGTGAGGCAGGTGTTCCGGGAACGGAAAGCAATCGAATCGAGTCTGCATCCAGTATTGCTACTTTTGCTGAATATACGTTAAAGATGGGAGCGCTTACCGGTGTTGGTGGAATGCGACATGAGTCAATTTCAATTCGTCGCGATGATTATGGAAAAGAAGATCCGCAGCGCAGTGGCTTAAACCTTTCGAGTAGAGAGAATAAACTTTCTGTTTGGGTACCTGGTGTTGGTCTTAAATATGAATTGAATCCAACGCTCGGTATCTTTGCTGCAGCGCACAAGGGCTTTGCTCCTCCAGGATCCAAGGAAGAAACCGAGGCTGAGGAAAGCGTGAACTATGAATTTGGTCTGCGCTTTAATCGTCAGAGTTCACATCTTGAAATAGTAGCTTTTCGTAACGACTACAGCAATCTACTCGGTCTAGATTTAAATGCCGGTGGTGGTAGCGGAACCGGGGATTTGTTCAATGGTGGTGAAGTTATTGCTCAAGGGCTGGAGTTTGCAGCCGCTACCAATCTGGGGCAGTATCTCAACAATCGGGTTATTTTGCCCGCTCGATTAACGTATACCTACACTAATGCTTCGTTCCGTAGTGATTTTGAAAGTGACTTTGATCCTTGGGGGGATGTGCAGCATGGTGATGAATTACCCTATGTCTCAGCACATCAGCTTTTTATGAATATAGGTTGGATGACCTCTTCTTTTCTCATCGATGTCAGTATGCGATATGCTGCTGCTGCACCTACCATTGCCGGACAGGGCAATCGTCCCGACTCCGAGTTTACCGATGCCTACGCGGTATTCGATGCCTCGCTTGAATATTCGTTTAATCAGCGATATCAGATTGTTATGCTCACTAAAAATCTGACCGACCTGACCTACGTAGCTGCTCGTCGCCCGGCAGGTATTCGCCCAGGATTACCCCGCACTCTCATGCTGGGTTTTCGCATTGATATATAGCTTCGGGTTGAGGCGAAAAAAGGCCGGTTCGTCTACTTCTGACGAACCGGCCTTTTTCGTTTCAAGGACGTGGGGAATTATATTTGTGACCAGTCTGCTTCTGATTCTTCGGCTTGCTCAGGTGCTTCAGCTCCCTGCACTTCGCCATGGTAACGGCCGCGCTTACCACGCTTGCCTCCACGCATTCCCTTGCCTTTTTTGCCACCACGCTGACCTCGCTCAGACAACATTTTCATGTCAAACTTCTTCTGTTGGTCTGGCGTAAGCAGATCTCTAACTGCACGTTTATTCATCAACTTTTTCAGACTCATCTTTGCGCGCAGCTCACTTAGCTTACCGTGCAGGTTTTTAACTTTACCTTCATCAAATTTATCGGCAACCATTGCCAACTTCAATTCGGCGCGAAGACCGGCAACCTGAGCGCGAACGGTTATCATTTCTTTCTGCATGTCAAGACGAAGATCCGCAACTTGCGAGCGCTGCTCTTCAGTTAGATCTAATCCTCTCAAACCATGTTTACCACGCTTTTTATCAGGGTTTCCGGCAAATACTACAGCTGTTGCCAACAACAAAGTTATTGCTAAAATTAGTGCTCGTTTCATTTGTTTCTCCTTCCCGAAGGAATTATATGTTCAGCATCTGAACTTGTTTTTTCGTTTCACTCCAAATGGAGTCTTTTGATGTTAACGCCTTCGGCGTTTCTTACGTCCACGATCATCGGGCCCGGTTCTAAAGAGAATCGAAGACAAAACGCGTTGTTCGTCAAGTGTTAAAAATTCTTTTGCTTCTATAAAATCAATTATTGCTTTTTCCTGTATTTTCAGCTTTTTATCCGATATTTCCATTAAGAGTGAATCAGCCATTTGTCTATCTGCTGTTTCTGCCAGCAAAACATCTTTCAGTTTTCTCTCATCACTCCTTATGCTCTCATGAATCGAATGAATTGATTCACGAAATGCTCTTGCTCTATCCATCAGCTGCTTATGCTTTTCCTTGTTCATGCTGCGTGGGAAACGCGGTCTGTCCATTTGCCCACGTGGTGGAGGTCCATTAAATCCAGGACCGGGGCCGCCGTCAAAACGATAAAACAAATAGGTTCCAATGGTTGCCAGATTTACTACAATCAGGAATATTAGTATTCCTATTAGAAGCTTTATCTTCATTCCTCTCCCTCCGTGGACAAGTCTTCACTCCAGCTATCGCCGAATACATCCTGTGTAAGAACGCTGGAGTAAATATCCAGATCGTTGCTGTAGCTCTCGGTGCTCCCCTGTTCGGCTAGTCCCTTACCGAGAAAAACCCCCATTGTGATTGCCAAAGCTAACATTGCACCTGAGAGAGAAAGTTGTTTCCATCCTCTTGCAATTCGGCTCGCTTCGTTCACACGGCTCGCTTTGATGCGAGTTGCCAGAAATGGATCTACTTCTAATTCGGGTAAGGGTTTTTTACCCGGCTCGTTAAGCAGTTCAGCCATGGAGTTAAAGTATGCCTCCATCTTTGGGTCTTGCTTAAGCTGCTCTTCAACCCATTTGCGAGTTTCCGAATCGAGCGTATTGTTTAACCAATCGGTTAAATACTCCTGAAGACTGTTCTTCATCTTATTCTCACTACTTGTTTAGACACATGATTTTTAGATTCATTGCATCCTGCTTAAAAAAAACTCTGCTGCCGCTTCTTAAATATGGTCTTTCAATGGTGCCAATGCTGTAACGAGCATCTTTTTTGCGCGATGTATTCGCGCTTCAACGGCACTCATGCTAAGATCCATCACTTCGGCAATTTCTTTATAGCTCATATCCTCATATCGATGCAGCTGGAAGGGCAAACGATACTTCGGTTTCAGCTTTTGCAATGATTGCCAAAGCAGATCATCACGTTCCTTCTTTTCCAATTTGCGATCCGGAGATATAAATCCACCTCTCCCAAAAGGCGTCTGCGATCGCTCATTCTGCAAAACATCTCCAATCTTTTGATCCATAACATCAAGCCAACGATAGCGGCGCTCGCGCTTCAGCACGTTCATTGCGTGGTTTAGTGCAATGCGATAGACCCAGGTATAGATGGAAGATCGTCCATCGAAGGTAGACATTTTTTCATGCACCTTCATAAATACGTCCTGCGTTAAATCGCGTGCGCTTTCCTCGTCGCCCGTCATGCCGTAGAGCATATTCAAAATACGCTTTCCGTATTCTGAATATACCTCGTCAAATGTTACTGCATGCGGCTGCTTATTTCCGGCTTCCGGTCTCTGCATACATCCAGAATCAGTTGGGCTGATCCATATCCTCGCGTTCGTTTCTATTTATTTAGACAGTAAGTCAGTTCAAAACTTGCAGAGAATTTCACTTTTTTTTGATTCAGTATTAGCCAATCAATATCAATAATCCGATAAATTATCATTATGATAAAATTCGTCGTGTTACTAACTTAGGATAACCCAAAACTCTGAGATAAGCAATCTGGCCAATGAACCACGCAGCCAAAAACCAACCTTCAATTAAGCGACTTTTTACCTCTCCCCGGCCCTCCATTCTACTGGCCTTAAGCCTGATTACATCGAGTCTATTCGCGCAGGAATTAACGTCTACTCATCAGCTCATTGGGAAGCTGGGCTGCGCCGGATGCCATACTCAGCTGCCCTACAAGCATGATCTTAATCAAAAAATTCCGGACTTATCTCAGGCCGGAGCTCGCTATACTGAAGGATATTTATTTTCCTATTTACAGAATCCCACTAAAGTACGTAGGCACCTTGGGGACTCTCGTATGCCAAACTTCCAGCTGAACGAACAGGAAGCACTTGCCTTAACGCGATATTTAACAACCCAACAAAAAATGCCGGAGCTACCCCAAATACCAGAACTTGGGCAACCCGTTCCGCGAAGCCTGCAAATCCGTTCGGATAAGGCTTTCGCAGATTATATGGCCAATCAGGCTCTCTGTCTTACCTGCCACGGATTTAATGATAGACCGGCCAATCTCGCTGTTACAATGGATAACATGGGCGCCCGACTTAAGCCAAATTGGATGCGCAGCTTCTTAAGTGCGCCAGATCAGTTCGGCATTTCATCAGAGTTAATGCCTGCACAATTTTTTCAGCCTACGAAAAAGCAAAATGTCCGAACTCCCATGGGTAAGAGTCCCGCTCAACGCATCAATCGAATTGTTGATTTTTTAGTTACAAGCTCCAAAGCGTTGCGCCGGCAACAGTTGGACAATTTAACTGCCGCCGTCAAGAAATACCCAAAAGCCAATGCAGCATTGGGTAAACAAATTTTTGTGGGACTCAACTGCGCTGGATGCCATTTAGCAGAGCTTCCTCCCGCAGAAAATTCTGCGCCAAACTTATCCCTCACGGGCAGCCGGGTAAAGCAAGAATGGCTAAAACATTATCTTGAAAAGCCTACAGCACTCAGGCGCGCCGGCTATCGGCCGGGAAGTGGCGGCCGCATGCCGGATTTCAAGTTATCCAACGAAGAGGTTCAGCAACTAACAACATACCTAATGCAGCAAACAATCGACCTGCCGAAAGCAATCTACATAACCAAAGCGGCGCCCTATCAGCAATCCAGGGCACGCAAACTACTGAGTGACAAACTTCCCTGTCTTGGCTGTCATCAACTCGACGGCAATGGCGGAGTAATCGGACCAGATCTGAGTATTGCAGGTAGACGACTGAACCCGGACTATATAGATGCGATAATCGCCAATCCAAAGCTATTTACATCGCATCAAATTATGCCTGAAATATCTATGTCGAAAAAAGTTAGAAGTTGGTTAACCAGCCTTTTGGTTCAGCAAAGAGATTCAACATTGTCAGTGGCTTACCTGCCCTTTACACAACTGGAAGCGTCACAGCCTGGCCAATCGAAAGCAGCAAGGCAATATGCACAGTTTTGTGCTTCATGCCATGGGCCAACCGGCAATGCAGATGGATTTAACTCCGTGTATCTTCCGGTAAAGCCTACAGCTCATGCCGACTCCGGCTATATGTCCACCAGAACAGACGGCGTACTATATGATGGAATCTACAGTGGCGGCTATATTTTAAACAAACATCAGTTTATGCCTCCCTGGCGCTCAACTTTCAGTGATGTGGAAATACGTGATCTGGTTCAGTATATGCGAGAGCTGTGTGACTGCCCCGAGCCTGACTGGGCAGATAAAAAGGCAGGGGCCAGGAAATGAGTCGATTACTGATCTACAGTTATTGCCTCGCACTTCTCGTATTTCTCTTAAGCTGTGAGCAGAGTGAACAGTCTACAAAAACCAATCGCCTTCTACCTTTTCCGGCAGAGGTTTTGAAAACGGCAAAGAGCAAAGTACAAACTTCAGACTTTGCCGGATCACTTGCCTGTAAAAGCTGCCATCAGCAGGAATATGATCTCTGGAAGGAATCGACCCATGCCAAGGCCGGAGGGCTACCGCACGAAGTAAAGATCATTGCAAAGTTTGATGGCAGCCCACTGCGATTTAGGGATGCTGTCGTTATCCCAAAAAAACTCTCTTCCGAAAACTATGTTTTTATTATCCGTGAACAAAATCGTCCAGAATATCAGTTAGCTGTCTCCGCTGTGGTTGGCGGTGGACACATGATAGGTGGGGGCACACAAAGTTTTTTCACGAAATTGGAAGATGGTTCTTATCGCTTTCTACCGTTCGATTTCATTCGTGACGAAAACCTCTGGTTTGTGCAGCTACGGGCAAATCAGAACTGGCTGCCGATATCAAAAAACATTGCTCTTTCCGATCTTCTGAATTGGCCGCCACGACGCCTGCTCGGCACGGTCGACGGGATGTCGAACTGTCAAAACTGTCATGGTAGTCAAATTGTAACAAAACGTGTGAACAACTCGCGTTTCGAGTCGCACTTTACCACGCTGGGCATCAACTGCGAATCCTGTCATGGTCCCGGCAAAAGACACATTGAACTGATGCAGAGCGCTGATCTCTCTACGCTGAAAGACATCGGAATACAGTCGTTAGAGGCCCTATCCAAAGATGCGTCGTTGATGGTATGCTTTCAATGCCATGCCACAAAAGATCAGCTACAGCCGAACTATCTTCCAGGTGACGACCTCGAATCGTTTTACTCACTAAAAATGCCCGTCCTTGGCAGCAAGCTCTATCTACCCGATGGAAAAGTGCGCGAGTTTGCCTATCAACAAAATCATCTTTTCAGCGATTGCTATATCAATGGTTCCATGACGTGTGTGGATTGTCATTCTCCGCACTCGCAAGGCTATCGCGATATTACAGGACAAAAATTAGCAAGTCCGTTTGATGACGGTCAGTGCACTGGTTGTCATGGAAATATGAACGCGAATCCGGCAGCACATTCCTTTCACAATGCTGGTCCTAACGGCGTGCGCTGCACCGACTGTCACATGCCATATCTGCAGCATCGCGTGCTTGGCGAAGAATTGCGCTTCGCACGATCGGACCACACCATACCTATCCCACGTGCCGGCTTAGAATCGCGCTTTGGTATTGAGAACAGTTGTGTCGGTTGCCATTCGAACAAAACATCAGAATGGGCAAAAAATGAAACGCGTCGTTTGTGGGGAAAAGGAAAGCCTCTGCACTCACTCGTCAGTGGATTGTTGAAGGCAGACAGCGTTTATTCTCGAACTGAGGCAGCAGCGCTGCTCCTACAGCCGGATAAGCAGCATCCGATTGCGCAATACACAGCACTTGCTGAGTTTACGAAACGTTTTCTTAAACCGGATATGCCGACTCTTGAAGAAGACATCAGATCTAAACTTAAGCTTCTTAGTGAATCAAACGATCGCGACCTTCGCGCCTTTGCGCTAATGAGTCTGCACTTGTCTCAGGGAAACGTGGCTGATGTTCGAAAGATGCTGGTTGAATCACTGCAAAATGCCGGGGCCCAGGAAACCAGTCTACGGAAGCGCTGGTCTATTACAATGGATTATATTGGCAGCCAGTTTTTTTCAGAACGTGACTACTTTAGTGCAATAAGAGCATATAACAAGGCCTTGGTAATAAATGCAAAGGACACATTTGTTTTGGATAATTTGGCCGCTGCGCTCGAAGCAACAGAGGACTACTCAAGTGCTATATCAACGTATCAACGTGGCCTTACAATCGAACCTCAGGCTGCACAGCGACACTTTAGACTGGCCAGAGCACTGAATAAAGCAAAACGACTGGACGAGGCAATTGTTGCGCTCAAAAAAGGACTGACACTCGATCCGACCAATAAGAACCAGCAGAGCATCCTACGCTATCTGGAAGAGCAGCAGTAGGCAGTAGGTTGTAGTAAAGACGCGATGCCTCGCGTCTCAGCGGGGGCGCCTTAGTCTTCTTCCTTCGCATCGCGCGACATCAGCTCAACTACGGCATCATGGGGGCTCTTATCCTCAAACAGCGCCTGATAAACCTGCTCGGCAATCGGCATCTCTACGCCAGTCTTCTTAAACAGCTGATGCACCGACTTGGTCGTGCGCACACCTTCAGCAACCATTACCATCTCGTCAAGAACCGTCTGCAGCGTTTTGCCCCGACCAATTTCCTCGCCAACATGGCGATTACGACTGTGCTTACTCATACAGGTTACAATTAGGTCACCTACTCCGGAGAGACCGGAGAACGTCTCTTTTTGCGCACCCATTGCAACGCCAAGACGCGTTACTTCGACTAGGGCCCGGGTAAGCAGCGCAGCCTTGGTATTATCGCCAAAGCCGGCGCCGTCGCAAATACCAGCAGCGATGGCAACAACGTTCTTCAATGATCCACCAAGCTCAACACCAATGATGTCGCTGCTGGAATACACGCGAAAGGTGTTGGTGCTAAATAGGTCGCGCACGATGCGAGCCGTATTCAAATCCACGCAGGCTGAAACGATTGCCGTTGGGATTCCACGGCTCACTTCTTCGGCATGGCTTGGCCCATAGAGAGAAACCACGTGAGTAGGACTCACATCCAGTGTTTCCTCAATTACTTCAGACATGCGTTTCAGCGTATCATTCTCAATGCCTTTGGAAACGTTAATAAAAACCTGACCGGGCTGAATGCTCCTTTTAAGCTTCTCACATACGCCGCGTGTTACGTGCGACGGAACCGCAGTTAAAACAAAGTCAGCACCGGCAACCGCTTCATGCTGGTCGCCGGTGATTTGCAAATTTTCAGGAAAGGGCACGCCGGGTAGATAAATCTCATTGGTTCGTTCGTCATTCAGACGCGCAAGCTGTTCGGGATTGTATTCCCACATGGTTACCTGATGACCTTTACCAGCCAGCAATATGGCCAGGGTAGTTCCCCAGCTTCCGGCTCCAATTACCGCAATGGATTTATCACTCATGCGCTTCTCCTATTTCAGTACGTCTTCAATTGTTTTACCGGTCAGAATCTGCAGGATTTCCTGATACTTCTTCGATGTGTTCATGACGACTTCTTCCGGAAGCGTTGGCGGCGGTGGCGTTTTATCCCAGTCGAGTGTCTCTAAATAATCGCGGAGATACTGCTTGTCCAAACTAGCCTGCGAACGACCGGTTTCGTAGGTGTCCTGCGGCCAAAAGCGGCTGGAATCCGGCGTTAACGCCTCGTCAATCAAAATAATCTCATCACCCAGCATGCCAAACTCAAACTTGGTGTCCGCTATAATAATGCCTTTCGTTAATGCTGCATCTGCGGCGCGGTTGTAAATTTTCAAACTCAGGTCGCGAACCTTCTCAGAGATCGGACGATCGATAAGCTCACACATTTCATCGAATGTGATGTTCTCATCATGACCTTCTTCGGCCTTGGTCGATGGCGTAAAAACGGTCTTTGGTAATCGTGAAGACTCTTGCAAGCCTGTCGGAAGCTCCATCTTGTGCAGCGTTCCACTCTTACGATATTCCTTCCATCCAGATCCGGCAAGATACCCACGAACGATACATTCTGCAGGCAGTGGCTTGGCTTTATGCACCAGCATTGCACGCCCCTTCAACATATCGACATGATTGCAAAACGGCTCGGGAAAAGAAGCCACATCATCAGTGACGAAGTGATTCTTTACAAGATCTGTAGACTGCGAAAACCAAAATTTCGAGATTTGCGTCAGCACGATACCCTTTGCCGGAATTCCCTGCGCCATTACAACATCAAATGCAGAGATGCGGTCGCTGGTGACAATTACCAGATGATCACCGGCATCATAAATATCGCGAACTTTGCCGCGATTAAGGAGCGTTGCTCCCGGAATAGAGCTATTTAATAGCGGAGCTGGATTCATCATGAATCTCCCTAACTGCTTTTTTGTAGAATTTTACTTTCCTCTCCCTTCAACAAACGCTGAACATTTGCACGATGCGTAAAAATTATCAGCGCCGGAATAAAGAGGCTTAATAGTTGAAGTTGCAAGGGCACATCGATCCCCATAAGAAACTTTTGTCCGAATACAGCCAGCGGCAGGCTTACCGAGGCCAGAATAGAACCAAGCGAAACATAGCGGGTAATCGCAACGGTAATAACGAACACCAGTATAGCAATAATTACTGCTTTCGGCAGAAGTCCGATAACCATACCGGCTCCGGTACCAACGCCCTTACCGCCTTTAAACCCGGCGAAGATGGTCCAAATATGACCAAAGACCGCAGACATGCCAGCAACAATCTGCATGTTCACGGGTTCCCAGTTCATTCCCTTTAATCCATATTCATAAAGCAACGCGGTAGGGATGAAACCCTTCATAATATCTATAAAAAGAACAACCGAACCGGCTTTCCAGCCGAGCACACGAAACACGTTGGTTGCCCCTGCATTTCCACTTCCATGCTGTCTGATATCAATTCCTTTTAACAACTTTCCAGCAATAATACTTGTGGGAAATGAACCCATCAGGTAGCTGATTGCAATCATTAACAGCAAGTATCCCATACATTCTCCCGGATAAGGTAAATTAAGACTATGAGTTTACCACCCGTCCCATCGGGTAAAACGTTTCACTTCCACTCAGTTTCAGAAGTGCATTAACCTGATCTTCTGCAACAATGACGATTAATCCGACTCCCAGGTTGAATGTCTGACGCATGTCAGCTTCGGGCACGTTACCGGTTTTCTCGATAACATCAAATATTGGTAAGACCGGCCAGCTACCCCAACTGATATCCAGCTTCAAGTTGTCGGTTAAAAGACGGCGTGTATTCTTCTCAATTCCACCGCCGGTAATATGAGAAATACCCTTTACCGCAATGCTCTTACGAATTTCGCCGATTAATGGATAATAATTGCGGTGGATGCGCAGCATCTCTTCCCCAACGGTCTGTCCGAATTCCGCTAAATGGGTATCGACCTTAAACGCATCGAGCAGCACGTTTCTGGCAAGCGTGTAGCCATTTGTGTGGAGCCCATTACTGGGAATCCCAACCAGCACATCACCTGCAGCGATGTCGTTTCCGGTAACAATTTGATCCTTTTCGACGATACCGCTTATCGTTCCGCAAATATCGTAATCACCGGGTTGATAGAAATCCGGCATCTCAGCCGTTTCTCCACCTAACAATGGAATTCCGGCATCTTTACATGCCGATGCAACACCGCCAACAACTTCTTCGTACACACCAGACTCTAACGTGCCACAGGCAAAGTAATCCATAAAGTAAAGCGGGTTCGCGCCACATACTGCAATGTCATTAATACAGTGATTGACTAAATCTTGTCCAACCGTATTGTGAATCCCGGTTAACATGGCCACCTTCAGCTTTGTGCCAACGCCATCGGTGGATGAAACCAACACCGGCTTTTTGTAGCCTAACTCGGAAATATCGTAAAATCCGCCAAACAACCCGACACCGGATAAAACCTGCGGTGTATTGGTTGCAGCAATCTGCGTCTTCAAGCGATTTAAAGACTGTTCAGCCTTCTCGATATCGACACCAGACGACTTGTAAGTATAGGATTTCTTCATGACTTCTGCTCCAGCATTAATTCTCCTAATTCCCTTAGATAATTCGTTCGCACCTCTGTAAAAAATGCGATCACATCCGGCTCCCGATAATCCAGATAGGTCCAATCCCTTGGTTGAAAACGGCCATCTCTATAGGCAAGGTGCAGGTCGCCCCAAATGCCGCGATCCAAATAAATACGATGCGCAAAATTCTTCGTCGTCGCCAGCACCAGTTTGGCAGCCGTGATATACCCCGGGTCGATATTAACTCTGCGTTTTTCATCCAGTACAAATCGTTGTTCAATTGCATTGGACTGATGTTTGTGTTCTGGAAGTGCATTTAACGGCCAAGGTTGTTGAAAGGCGACCATTTTCTTCTTTAGCTTATCGCCCATTTCAGGCGCATAGTAATCGGTATGATGGAATTCAAACCAGTCCATTTCCATCTGAATTGGGGAAAAAGCGGTTTCAATTGCAGCACGGGCATCGTCCCAAAGAGACAAGTCGCTAACAGATATTGCAGCGATGCCTTTTACTGCCATTGGTGATTTTATTGCGCCCATATCTACCCAATCCTTAGCAAAAAATTAGCCCCGTCTGGGGACGGGGCTAAGATACAACATTCGGCTAAATGAGCCAAGCTCAATGTAATAATGAAGCGTTCTAAGAATATAGACTCTCAATTTGATCGGCGTAATTCTTTTCTACCTCTTTGCGCTTGACTTTCAACGATGGCGTTAACTCGCCGCTCTCAATAGAAAAGGGGCGGGAAATGAGCACAAACTTTTTGATGGATTCGAACGACGCACAGTCCTTATTCACATTTGCCACTTCTCCCTGAACAAGCTTCAGGACATCCGGATTGTTTACGAGTTCTTCATGATCGCCATAAGAAATGTTCTTTTCTTTAGCAAACTTTTCGAGCGCCTCGAAATCCGGCACGATTACCGCACTGCAAAACTTGCGTTTATCACCAATTACCAGAGACTGTTCAACATAACGCGATGTAACAAGCATGCCTTCCACACGCTGTGGAGCAACATTCTTACCACCTGCGGTAACAATAATATTCTTCTTACGGTCGGTGATGATTAACATCCCGTCATCATCAAAATGACCAATATCCCCGGTATGAAACCAGCCTTCCGAATCGATTGCTTCTTTGGTGGCTTCCGGCTTGTTAAAATAACCTGCCATAACGTGCGGACCCCGTGTAAGGATTTCCCCATCAGCGGCAATTTTAGCCTCAACATTATGAAGTGGCACACCTACAGAGCCAAACTTGTATTTTTCCAAGCGATTTACCGAGATTACCGGAGACGTTTCAGACAGTCCATAGCCTTCCAAAATTGTCAAACCGGCCGCGGCAAAAAACACCCCGATTTCACGAGACAGTGGCGCGCCACCAGAGACGAAAAAACGAATCTTGCCCCCTACCCTGTCGATCAACTTTGAGAATACCAGTTTATGTGCCAGGCCAGCCTTTATACCCAGCAAACCGGGAAGCGGCTTATTTTGCTGACGATACTCCAGGGACTCGCGTCCGACACCCACCGCCCAGTTAAAGATTTTCTTCTTAAGCGGAGATCCGCTCTCCACGCCATCGAGAACCTTTGCATAGATTTTCTCGAAAATACGCGGCACGCTTGCCATGATGGTTGGGCGAATTTCGCCGAGATTATCAGTTAACTTTTCAATAGACTCGGCATAGGCAATGGTTACACCGGCATGGTTTGCCAGGAAGTGGCCGGTCATGCGCTCAAAAATGTGCGAAAGCGGCAGGAAAGAAAGCATGGTATCGCTTTCATCAACGGACAGTGCGGACAAACCGCCTTCAATATTTGATAGCAAATTGCCATGCGTCAGCATTACGCCTTTCGGCTCGCCGGTTGTTCCTGAAGTATAGATAAAGATAGATAAATCGTCGCGTGTCAATGCCTGCCAACGCGTCGAAAGTTCACCGGGGTTTGCTGCACCATAGGTTTTGCCCTGTTCAATCAGATCAGCGATGCTGGTAACATTATCTCCACTGACATCGGTCGGGTCGATCATTATAATCTTTTGCAAACCGGTAATGGAATCCTTTATGGCCATCAGCTTGTCGTACTGTTCCTTATTCTCAACAATAATAAAGCGGGAACCACAGTCATTGATAATATAGGATATCTGAGATGGTAACAATGTGGGATAGATAGCAACTGAAACGCCACCATTGGCGATAATTGCGTAATCGGCAAAGGCCCAAAGGTAGCTGTTATGAGAGAGAATATTAACCTTTTCGCCCTTTTCAATGCCCAGGCTGGCAAATCCATTTGCTAAATCAACTACTTGCGTTTTCATATCCTTAAAGAGGATATCGTTCCAGCCCTTTTCATCTTTATGCTTCATACCGACCTTGTCGGCGTATTTGTCACAGGATTTGAAAAACATCTCAGCTAAGCTGGCATAGCCCATAAACAGACCCCCATAAGTAATGCTGCTTTTTTGCAGCGAATGAAATAGCGTACTAATGCTTCATCACTTCCCAGAAAGTCTCGACAAAGCACTCCAACAAAGAGCCGGAACCGCGGTTACTGTTCCGGCCAGTCAAATCTATTTGGCAGCGGACATATCGGCATCACGCTTGGCCTTAAATTCGGTGCCTTCTTTCCAATTTGGAAAGGTCGATTCCATACTGATCATCTGTCCCACCTGGAACATCAGGCGAATATCATCCACTGCACCAGACAAATCCCATTCTTCAGTATACTCATCAGTCACTTTATGATAGGTATTTGATGTCCAGTCTTTTTTCTTCTCGGTTGTCCATTCTTCGCCGTGCTCTACGTGATCGATGCCCATTTTAGTATAGAGCGCCGGAATTCCCTGCTTGGCAAAGGAGAAGTGATCGGAACGATAAAAGATACCTTTCTCCGGATCGGGATCAGGGCGAATATAGCGGTTTTGCTTCTTCGCTACCGCGTAGACATACTCATCGAGCTCTGAGTTTCCTTCACCCACGATTGTTATGTCCTTCATTTTCCCAAAGATGTTCAGCGCATCCATATTAAGGGCAGCTGCGGTCTTTGTAATCGGAAAAATCGGGTTTGCTGCATAGTAGGCCGATCCGATGAGCCCTTGCTCTTCGGCAGTAACAGCCAGGAAAACAATGGAGCGGCGGGGTGCGGTCGGGAGCTTGGTGAATGCTTCAGCCAGCTCAATGAGCGCTGCCGTTCCGGTGGCATTGTCTGCTGCACCATTAAAAATATTGTCGCCACTCATGTTTGGGTTCACCCCAAAGTGATCCCAATGAGCGCTGTAAATAATGTATTCATCTTTTAAGTCTGTTCCCGGAAGCAGCGCAAGAACGTTACGAGAAGTAGAGCTTTCTATTTCATTGCGGATCGTCATGGAGTAGGTTAATCCCATTGGCTTGGCCTTAAACCCAGGCTTTAAAGCTGCGGCAGTCATAGCAGCATAATCCATTCCCGCTGCGGAGAAGATTTCGCGTATTGCAACAGCAGAAACCCAACCTTCGAGAGGACAGCGCGACATATTTTTGTCGGCAGCTTCCATATAGAACTGCGGTCCGGTCCATCCACCGCGAACAACCGCCCACGGGTAACCTGCCGGAGCCGTTTCATGGATCACAATAACACCGGTAGCTCCCTGACGCGCAGCTTCTTCATATTTGTAGGTCCAACGACCGTAGTAGGTCATCGTGCGTCCGTTAAACATCGTGCTGTCTTTGGTTGCAAAGCCGGGGTCATTCACCATTACAATTACGGTTTTGCCCTTTACATCCAGACCTTCATAGTCATTCCAGCCATATTCGGGAGCAACCACGCCAAAACCGGCGAAAACCAGTTCTGATTCTTCAATCTTCACTTCATCCTGCACCTGCCGGGTAAGCGCTACAAAATCTTTTCGCAACTTTAAGTTTACATCTTTACTGCCACCGGCAATTGCCATCGTTTCGGTAGGATACGGCGTCACTTTCACCAGAGATACGTTCTGGAAAAAACTGTTTCCATTGCCCGGCTTAAGACCGAGGTCTTCAAACTTGGATTTCAAAAAGTTTACGGTCTTTTCTTCGCCTGGAGAAGAAGGAGAACGTCCTTCAAATTCATCAGATGCCAGCACCTTAATATTTTCGGTGTAACCATCGACATCAATACTGTTAATAGCAGTGCTCAGATCGACGCCTTTCTCGTTGCACGAGACAACAACAAAAGTTGCAAAGCATAAAAGTGCTGCAGCTAAAAATCTGTTCATCATGTATAGCCTCTTTTACTAGATTTATTTGACGAGAGTGATTTTGCTGAAAGTTACTTAAAACCAGCCAATTTTTGAATTATTTTCCATTCTTTTTCGCTGACCGGTTGCACAGACAGTCTGCTTCCCTTACGCAACAGAACCATTTCTTCCAATCCCGGCACCTCGCGCAGCTGGTCCAGCGTAACGATTTGCGGAAATGCTTCAACGGCTTGAATATCGACCATCTCCCAACGTGGATTGTCTTCTTTGCTTTTGGGGTCAAAGTAGTTCGACTCAGGGTCGAATTGCGTGTGGTCGGGGTAGGTCTCTTTTACAACACGGGCAATTCCTACAATACAAGGAGGCTTTACAACGCTGTGATAAAAAAAGACCTGATCGTCAATTTTCATTTCGCGCATAAAATTGCGAGCCTGATAGTTGCGAATTCCATCCCAATGTTCGGTTTTATCTTTTTCGTTATTCAAATCATCCCAGGAATAGGTATTTGGCTCTGTCTTCATTAGCCAATACTTCATAAGCGTTGATCTCCGTTTCTATGATTAAAGGTTGTAGGATAAAAAGGTATGTAAATTTTGGATAGTTTTTCGTGCGGTTTCAAGAAGCCCGCTGCGAAACAGCGGGCAAGTCAATATTAGGGCACCTGAACAAAGACGATTCGACTGCCGTCTCCGGTAATACCGGGTCGTACAGAAAAGGTAAGCTTTAGCATATCGCCAGAGCTGGATCCCTTTAGTATCTGCTCAAATTGTTCAATAGAATTGATCATCCTATCATTCACCAACTTAAGCAGAATGGGTGCCTGAATTCCCGCCTGATCGGCAGGACTGCCCGTTTTTACGTCAGCAATCAGGATGCCTTCCGGTAGTCCAAAGCCGGTAGAGTCACGCTCGCTAAGACCTCTAAATGTAAAGCCAAGATTTTCGAATTTTACTTTGGGCTCGGCATCCAATTGATTCTGGGCCTGAACATTTGGCGCCTCAGCTAACTCAATATCAACCTGAAATGATTTTCGATCCCTTAGAATGGTCAGCTTTACAATCTCACCGGGGGAATGTTGAGCAATCTTAATCTGCAGGTCATTCACTGAAACCACTTCCATTCCATCGACCTGTAAAATAACGTCACCCTGCCGCAGACCTTTTTCTACTGCCGGAAACCCTGGTTGGACACCCTGTATCAGTGCGCCATAAGGGCGGTCGAGACCAAGCGCTTTTGCAACGCGATCATCAACCTTCTCGATTGTTACTCCGAGTAAGGCTCGACGCGTGTAACCAAATTCAATGATATCGTTAACAACTTTTTTTGCCAGATTAATGGGAATAGCAAATCCATACCCCTGATAGAGTCCCGTTCGCGTTGCTATCGCCGTGTTGATGCCTATTACCTCGCCGTGCAAATTAACTAAAGCGCCACCGCTATTACCAGGATTAATAACCGCGTCGGTTTGTATAAAGTTCTCTATTCGATAGGTGTCGTTAATAATGCGAATGTCGCGTCCAAGGGCACTGACAATACCGGCAGTAACAGTAGATGTAAAGTTGAGAGGATTTCCAACCGCCATAACCCACTCACCAATTTGCACCGTATCGGAATTGCCTATAAAGGCAGAAGGCAGGTTTTCACCGGTAATTCGCAAAACTGCAACATCGGTGCTTTGATCCTTACCAACCAATTCGGCATCAAATTCGCGCTTATCGTAAAGCGTTACACGCAGCTTGCTGGCAGACTCAACGACATGGTGATTGGTCATTATATAGCCTTTATCGCTGATGATAATGCCGGAACCCGATCCGGGTTGGTAGACATCATCCTGCTCCTCTTCCTTTTCACCCCAGAAAGGGTGGAAGAAATTCTCCGAGCTGCTGACGCGACGGGTACTCTGAATAGCCACAACAGCGGGTAAAATGCGCTTGGCGGCGGTAATAAAAACTTTATTGGGATTTCCCAAAGCGGGCGTTTTTCCGCCGACGGGTGGGTGGATTTCTTTTTTAACCAGCGGCACTTCGCGCCATTGCAGAGAGTCTTTTGCGCTTTCGTTGCTCAGTAAGGCAGTTGCTTTTTCTTTGATACTGCGGCTGACCGGATTGTCACCAAATATATCAGCATCCATCCGTTGAGGCCTATCAGAAATGCTATCTGCGACCGGAGATTCATTTTGCTGAGCCGTGGCAGGATCTTCGGCAGGTGGTTCAAAATAATTTGAGGGTGGTTCAACTTGAGGGCGGGTTTCAACAGAAACCATATTATTCGTATTATTATCAGCGGAGATGCTAACAATATAGGTAACACAAAACATGACTCCAACGCCACCAAGCACAACAGCCAATTTTTTCAAAGCATCCATGTTCAATTTTCCGTTTTTGTTGGCTTCTCCCCTCTTTTCACCCCATCAGGCTAAAGATAATCTAAACTATTGTCCAGCGATTTGCAAAAGGAAAAATGCCTGAAATATTTAAACTTGCGTGCGCTAAGGTGAACTCGTAAGTTTGCCAGAGTATGAAAAAGCAAATTGTTATCGACGGTTACAATCTCTTGCGCAGCAGCGCTTACCCGCTCGCGCAAAAACTCGATCTGGAAGAACAGCGTAATGAGCTGATCAGACAGCTTCAAACGTATTCGGCAAAGCGCGGTGAGAAGATCGTTTTGGTATTCGATAACTCTAGTGGTTCTATGCATCAAAAGAGCCACGGTTCCCTTCTCCACATCATCTACAGTGCCGCCTCACAAGAAGCAGATGATGTAATCCAGGCACTAATTCGCAAATCGAGCAATGCGCGTTCTATGATCATCGTCAGCAGCGATCGCGCCATTCGCCATACCGCGAAGGATCACGGTGCGATGTCTATGCGAAGCGAATCATTTTGTGCAGACCTCCTTTCCTCAGACGAATCGACAACAACATACTCTACGGAAACCCCTCAGGATGAAGACCTCTCTGCGGATGAAGTCGCCTATTGGAAGCGACTTTTTGAAGAGGGGAAAGATGAATAAGGGCTCAATATTATCTCGTAAGTGGGCAATATATGCCTTACTGATAGTCGGTATCTTAACACTAATTGTCCTGAATTTCTGGGGTTGGTTCTTCATTCGTAGCGTAGAAGACCGCATTGCAGTTCAGCTTCAACAACAGTTAGAGCAAACTGCAGATTTCTACGCGCGAGATATAGGTGCTCGTTATCTGGAGATGAACATCAGCACTCTCTCACCTCTCGAGGAACCACTGAATACCAGCTTACCAATTGCACTGTACGACTATAAACGGCAGGCAAACTTACAGTCAATTTTTTTAGTATCTCTCGACCAGCGCTTCTCAATTGATGAGAATCTGTCAGCTTCCGAGGGCAATCCCCTTTCCTCATTTCCGATAAACGATTCGCTATTCGCCATGGCCACGGTTGGAGAACCGGCAAGTGTCGAACTGGTTGAACTAACGGGAGAGTATTTCCTGACTGCCTATGCACCGGTATTCAACGAGTTTGATGAGATAACCGCAATATTGGTATTGGAAGCCCCGGCAACACTATTCAACACACTACAGTTTTTCCGTCGCAATCTGGCCTTGCTTGGCTTTGCAGGCTTCGCACTAATCATTCTGTTTGCCGGGATTATATTACTAGCCATTCGCAAACTGTTCGAGATTGAAGCACAGTTAACAGCACAATCCCGACTCGCTCATCTCGGACAAATGGCTGCAATGGTTGCTCATGAAATACGCAATCCGCTGAGCATTATAAAGGGCTCTGCCGATGTGCTGCGTAAAAAATACTCCAACACAAAAGATGAGTTATTCGACTTTATTCCGGATGAGATCGACCGGCTCAACCGACTGGTTAGTGACTTTCTGCAGTTTGCTCGCAAACGAGATCCGGAACTATTTGACGTTGAACCAGCGCCACTTATCTCATCATTAATAGACCAAATGAAGGATGGGCGAATACGGTTTGAATGTGAAAGCGAAGCGCAGTTGAAGTTAGACCCTGATGCGTTCCGACAGATCATGTTAAACATTATCGAAAATGCGAGGCAAGCTATTGATAAGGATGGAAGCGTTCGCATTTCCTGTAGCGAGCGCAAACGACCTGCGATTTATCAAATTGCGGTAGTTGATGATGGCAAAGGCATGAATGAGCAAACATTGCAACAGGTATTCGATCCCTTCTTTAGTACCCGCGCCACCGGAAGCGGATTGGGCATGGCAATAACGAAGCAGCTCGTAGAGCAGATGTCGGGTAGTATCTCGGTGAGCAGCAAACCGGGAAAAGGCACTACCGTTCAGCTGGATTTCCCACGATGAGCGCAGCATTTTTCTCTGACTCTCTTCCAGGCGTGATTGTCCTTCTCACATTACTAATCGCCTATGCTGAAATTCATTTTCGGCTGCCCGGCATTCCCGGTAAACTGTTTATGCGTGAACCTGAGATCGTTTTCGATCTGCCAAATCGTCTTGAGCCAAACCTCCTACTCCCTGTCTACCTTTTCGTAAAAGATGCCGATAGGTTCCCGGTTTTCCTGCTAAGGATAACGATTACCATCTTTGCTGCCGATGGCCGCAAACAACAGCATGAAGTTGAAGTTATTGAAAAGATTGACAAACCGTTTTATAGCAAAACCAATTATGTCGATCTCGGCAAGCTATCAGGTTCCGGAGAACTCTGGGTCGATGCAGTACTTGAGTACAGCTTGAACGGCAAACCTAAGGTACTTCAACAAGACAACTACAACGGTATTTCGCATCAGCCATTCAAGCTGTTTGCCGCATCAGAATCGCTACCATCTCTTCCGCAATTGCGCTGGGGAGATGCCCATTTACATACCCTGTATACCAATGATCAGATAGAATTTGGTGCCCCTCTTCTCGAAACAGCAGACTGTGCACGTCATTCCGGCTTACATTTTTTGGCGATTACCGACCACAGTTACGATTTAGATGATTTTCCAGACGACTATACTCGCAACGACCCACAGCTACAAAAATGGCATACTCTTCATAAAGAAGCATTAGAAGTAGAAAAACAAACCGGCGTCAAGTTATTGCCGGGTGAAGAAATTTCAGTTGGTAATGCGCGTGGAGAAAACGTGCACTGCCTGCTAATCGGTAATCAGACGTTTTATCCCGGTAGTGGTGATAGTGGTGAAACACCGCTGAACAATCGCCCCACCATGAATCTTGAAACACTTTTTGAAAAACTTCGCGCAGAGCCACAAACCATAATTGCCGCGGCGCATCCTTTCGAGGAGCCGCCTGCTTCGCAGCGGCTGCTGCTAAACCGTGGCTTCTGGCATGAAGAAGATCTGGCCATGCCGCAGCTTCACTACTGGCAAATTCTAAACGGTGTCGGGAAAGGTACCTTTCAGCGCGGCCTGAAAAAATGGAAACAAGCACTGCGCAATGGACGACGTATTGCCCTTTTGGCTGGAAATGATGCACATGGAAATTTTAATGCAGCTCGTCAAATTGTTGTGCCTCTTTACCGAATGGAACGATTAGACAGACAGGTGCTTGGCCGCATGCGAAGCGGCATTTTTGTTGATGAAGACTTTACGCGAAGTGCGCTTTTGAGTGCTCTTCGACAAGGCCGTGGTATCATATCGAATGGACCGGCACTGGCCATCTCCATGCGGCATGAAGAAACAACTTTGCTCTCAGGGGATACCGCAGCAGCAGTCAACAATGCTCGGATCACTTTAAATGGAGCAAGCAGTAGCGAATTCGGAGCCATTTCGCGTCTTTCGCTGATTATAGGAGATGTCGAAACCGGCAAAGAAACCATTAAAGATGTTGGCCTAAAAGATTCTATTCGCATTGAACATACATTCGAACTTGAGAAACTCCCGCAAAATGGTTACTTAAGGGCAGAAATCGAATGTGAATCAACATCTTCTTTTGCATACGCAAATCCTATCTGGCTTCAGAAGTGAACCTTTTTGAAAGTTATGCTTTAAATTTAGACATATTTCTTTTTTGCCGACTGCACCCGATAGTATATATTGACGTGATATTATTCTGACACTAAACGCAGCTCGAGGGCTTTCTCATTGCATAGATTCTCAACGCGAATTATTCTACTTATTACTCTGCTTGCCGCTGTATTCGGATATGCGCAAGATGCCCCTACTTCGGTTAAAATCGACACCATCGAAGTTGTCGGCAATGAACGAACACGTGATTCTGTTATTCTCCGCGAACTACATTTTAATCCTCCCTGCGAAGTAGATCAGCAAGACCTGGAGATTATTCAAAACCGATTGTCCAATCTTTTCATTTTCAATCGCGTTCAAGTTGGCGTGTTTGAAATGGATGACAAAAACATCCTGCAAATTCAGGTTACCGAAACCTGGTATCTATATCCGGTTCCGATTCTATTCTTGAACGATCGGGAATGGGATCGCATCAGTTACGGGTTTAAGTTGACGCACTACAACTTTCGCGGCATGAACGAAAAGTTGAATGTCGGTGGATGGCTGGGATTCAATCCGTCCTTTTTCCTTAGCTATAACAATCCATGGGTTGGCACCAAGTCGCGGTTTATTATGCGTGGTACGGTCTTCGGCAAGCGAACTCAAAACCGTTTTTCCGACGTGACTGGTGAAGGTTTTCAAGATCGACAGCTGGGCGGGAGCGTTACACTGGGGAAGCGCCTGACGCTCAATACCAGCCTGCGGGCTTCTTTTGGCATGCGTCGAATTGAATTTCCTGACGATAAGATTTCATTCTCAACATCGGGCACAAAAGTAGATTTTTTCCCCTCCGCATCACTCACGCTTAGCACCGATCACCGTGATCTCCGCGAATATCCACGCTCTGGTTATTCCGCCCGATATTCACTAATCCGTGGTGGCTTCACCGAAAACCAGGCAGACTTCTGGAGATGGGAAATGGACAATCGTGTTTACATTCCGCTTCACAAACGCTTTAGCCTGGCAGCGCGCAATTTATTAAAGTTGAACAGAGGACAACAACCAACTTATTCCTACACTTTTCTAGGCTATGGAGAGCGCATTCGCGGGTATTTTGACCGCCGTTTGCCGGCTCAAAACCTAATGCTACAAAATCTGGAAATGCGTATCAGCTTGCTTCCGGTGCGTTACTTTTCCTGGAAGGATGCACCACTGATGTCCCAGCTTTTTCAAGATATGAAGTTCGGTATCAGCATGGGACTTCATATGGATAGTGGAACGGTTTGGGAGCGCTCGAGAGATATCGCAATCGACAACTTTCTGACCGGTTATGGCGTAGGGCTTCACCTTCATCTACCACATATTTACCTGCTTAGGATTGACCATACCTGGAGTGATCAAGGACGGGGAGAGTGGTTAATTGAGGGCGGAGTCAGTTTCTAACACTTCACATTTGCGAGCCCATGAATACCTTTTATGCCTCAGATCTGACTAAAAACACGGCGCGACTAACTCTTTCTGAAGAGGAAGCCAAACATGCCCTGCAGGTAAAGCGCCTGAAGACGGGCTCTTCTGTCGTTCTCGTCAATGGCAGTGGAATAAAAGCAGTTGCAACCATTGTGGAGATCAATCGCAGACAGTGCATTTGTGAAGTGGAATCAATTGAAGAAATCGACCCGCCAAAGGCACAAACTCTTACCGTTGCCATATCCACAATCCGTCCGAATCGCATGGATTATGTTGCTGAAAAGTTGTGCGAATTGGGAGTCGGTCATATTCAATTTCTCTACACCGAGCATACCAGCATACGAACATTCAAGCAAAAGCATCTTACCAAAATTGCCATTAGTGCAATGAAGCAGAGCAGGCAGGCCTGGCTTTCGACGCTTAGCGCCCCGATTGCACTAAACGACTGGCTGAAGCATTCTAACACGGCAGACTTAAGAGTTATTGCGCACTTTCATCAGCAAGCAACAGTACTTTCTGAACTGCCATCTGCAGTGCGTTCGAAGGTGCTTTTGATTGGACCGGAAGGCGGATTTTCTGATGCTGAAGTTGGCATGTGTTTGTCGGCCGGGTTCAAGCCGCTTTTATTGGGGGATACTATTCTGCGCGCCGAGACGGCGGCAGTTGTAGGAGCAGGGCTGCTATTGAGTCTCGACTAACCAGAATCCTCATTATTCTCAAACCTAAGCGTTTTCTTTCTCTACAGATTGAGCTGCCCGAAACGTCCACATGTCGTTCAAGTAATAGTTTAACAGCGCACCGGTGGCAATCCCGAATAAATTCGACACCAAATAATTCAGTCCGAAAAACTCTGACAAGAGAATAAGCATCCCCCAATTTCCTATAAACGCCGTTAAACCCGCAGCGATATGATAATTCCTTAATCGCTCGAACAAGGGAGTCTCTTTGCGATCTGCCCACGTCCAGGCATTGTTCAGAGTGAAGTTAAAAAGGATGGATAGTTCTATTGCAAACAAACTTGAAACGGTGTAGTGAAACTGCCCAAACTCTGTGAATAGGTAGATCACGAGCATATTCACGACTACACCACTGCCCCCAACCGCAGCAAATTTGGCGAAGCGCTTGTTTAAAAACTTTATAAAGACTGCGTTAATCTGTTCTAAAAACATAGCTACTTACGACTGTTATTTTGTAAAGTCCACAAATCTACCACACCAAACCGTTCATTCTCATATAAAACGCTATCCCACGCCACATCCGGGTGTCTCTCGAAGACGAAGTAGCGAATGTTCTCGTTTCTTGCTGCAGAGACTGCATTATTTCTGTACAACTCGGGTAGGCTCCAGCGATTAAAAGGAAGTCCCACACCCATTTTCTGCATACGCACCCACCAGCGAAAGATAGTTTTTTTGGAATAATTATGCGGCGCGCCGTCTTTATAACTACCATAAATAGAGCGCAAAGAATGCGAGCGGAATCCAGGACGATAGATCGGCGTCATTATAGTCTCACTAACAGGGACATTCTCCTGACACCACAGCTGCACCTCTTCCCATGGGCTTGCACCAGTCACATCAAACCACCGTCCCGTTGCACTATGCCGCTCGATGACCACATGAGTGGTTATAACAAGAACCAGTATCCAGGCTAAATTAAGATAGTTTTTCTGCCAACCGGACTGCCCTTTCCAAAGAATATAGATAAGGCCCGCAATAGCAAGCGCAACCAGAGCCCAGCGAATGGGATTCGAGCGATCTCCTACTGCCCCCTGCAGTAGTAAGACCAATGGCACAAGAATCAACAGTGCAGCAGGGCCACGCAGCTTTTCTGCGGGCATATCCCAAAGTCTGTCGATAATAAAAGCGGCAACAATTACCAATAGTAGAAACGAATTTCTCGCCAACTGAAGCTGTAAGAAGAACTTAATCGAAAAGAGTTCAGCAATTGCCATCAACACAAGCGCAGTCAACACCGCAAAAACCATTGGCAACAGGCGTTTGAAAGACGGATGTTTGTGAAAAGCCAGGATGCCACCAACGGCTAGCACGAGGTGAATAATACGATCGGGCACCCACTGAAAAATAAAAAACGAAATCGACATGCGAAACTGAACCAGCTCCAGCCAAAGTTCTCTATCGAAGGGTGCGGTTTGTTCCGAAAACATGTGAATCAAATGCGATGCCCAGGCTGGTGCAGAAATCGTTAAAAACAACACACCACTAAAGAACAACGTTTTGAATGGGACTCTGCGTAAATCAATCAGCATTCGAAATGCCAGGATCATTGCGCCGTATAGCGCAGTAAATGGATGGAAAAGGAAGATAAATCCCAGAACCGCAGAACCAGATAGCCAATAACCACGATCAATTAAACTATAGCCAATAAGCAGAACACCAAAGGCCAGTGCCCCGGGATGAAAATATTCGTAAGGATTTAGACCGTAACGCCCCATTGCAGCAGATAACGCAGGAACCACTAACGTAAGAAGCAATAATATCCACCCGGAGTTCCCCGGAAAAAACGTTTGATAGAAGAAACGGTAAGCGAAGGTCAACAAAGTAATTTGCGCAAAAAAGAGAAAGAGAAATAACAGCTGGATATCGACTAAGTTAAGCAACAGAGCGAAAGTCTGCCAGATATAAACCGGGTGATCGGCCAGAGTTTCTACCAGCAGATCATTTGCAAATAAAGTATTGTCGAAATGGTGCCATACAAATGGCACATATGTCGAAAGGTCACCGACGCCAAAATGATAGCCCTGGAGTGCAGCCAGAAAGATTATCAACCAGAGTTGCCAATTGCTACGCAGCCACTGCAAATATGTAGTAAAAGCAAACATACTTCCTCTTCACTATAAAACGAGCGCCTGAGAAATTACGCTTCTTTTGGGATTTGCACAATACAAATAAAAACGTCGTAAATGGCACTAAACGAATGCGAGGAGCTATCAGTCAACCAAGAGATTATTTAATTGGGGAATGCTGTGGGTATAAAAATTTTGCAGCGAGTCTGATGATATTTTACACGGCACGAGATATTTTTTCTTTAGTTTGACGCAGTGTTGCAGCCATCCATCAGCTGCAACACGATCATCAAAAAGCGGAGTTTGCAAACTCAGATCTGGGGATTGCTATTTTCTCGCTTGCTTCTTCGCGTTTTTTGGGGATTGTGAAGTGAAATGTCGTGCCTTCACCCAGTTCGGACTCGAACCAAATTTCACCATCATGCAGTTGAATGACCTTTTTACAAATAGATAAGCCAATCCCATTGCCCTTATACTCATTTCTGGTGTTCAATCGCTGAAAAACAGCAAAGATTCGCTCGTTGAAATCAGTGTTGATACCAATTCCGTTGTCCTGTATAGAAAACTCCCAGTCATTCTCTTTCTCTTCGACTCCAAAATGAATACTTGGGGTTTCTTCTGTACAAAATTTCAGGGCGTTGCTGAAGAGGTTCTGCAAAACCTGGGTAAGTAACGAGGGAACGGCATAAAGTTCAGGTAGAACATCATTGGTTATTTTCGGATTGCATTCCTCAATAAGTGCACTCAGATTTCGCAATGCACTGTCAAACAAGTTGTTACCATCTACGGTTTCGAACACCAACTCCGTTTTGCCAACACGGCAATAGTGTAACAAATCATTAATGAGACTGCTCATCCGGCTCGCACCATCACTAATGTAATAAATGTACTCTTTAGCCTTATCGTCTAGCTGATTCTCATATCTTTTTCCCAGAAGCTCGGTGAAATTCCCCACCATGCGTATAGGCTCCTGCAGATCATGTGAAGCCAGGTAAGCAAACTGTTGCAGCTCTTCATTAGATCGCATTAGTTCTTGGTTAGAAAGGCGTAATTCTTCGGATTGCCTGGCGAGTAAGAGTTCAGCTTTCATCCGTTTTTTCTTCTCTTCACGTTCTTGATGAGCACGACTTATGGCCGGAATAAGGCGGTTAATTCGATGCTTTAACACATAGTCTGTGGCACCGCTTATCAAACTGTTTATAGCTAATTCTTCGCCTATATTACCCGACAAAAAAATGAATGGAATATCCGGGCAAACTTCCCGGGCAATCTTCAGCGCCGAAATGCCATCAAAAGATGGTAACGAATAGTCAGCGAGAATAATATCGTAGTCCTTTTCTTCCAAAGCTTCTATGTAATCGACTCGATTGTCCACACATACAAACGTAGCATTTACATAGGTTTTTCTCAACAATAGCTGAACGAGTTCTGCATCTTTGGGATTATCTTCCAGATGAAGAACGTGAAGCGCTATTTCCGCGAGCTCATTTGCTTCCATAAATTGCTCCCCTTACGCCGGTACTTCGTTGATATGTGCCCAAAAATGGCCGAGCTGCTTAAGTGAGTCACTGAATTTTTTATAATCAACCGGCTTAACAACATATGCGTTAACGCCCAGACTGTAGCTTTTAGTCTTATCGATCTCTTCTCTTGATGAGGTCAACATTACAACCGGAATATTTGCTGCTCCCGGATCGGATTTTATTTGTTCGAGTACTTCTAAGCCATTGATCCTGGGCATCTTTAGATCCAGTAGTATTACAATCGGATCACCCGTTTGTCTGGTTACAAAACGGCCTCTTTTAAATACATACTCCAGTGCCTCCTGACCATCACGCACTACTTCAATAGCCATATTAAGATTTGCTTTTTTTAATGCCATAAGCGTAAGCTCCATATCCTGTTCATTGTCTTCAGCCAACAGGATGTGCTTCTGTAACATTTCCACTTGTTACTCCTTCTTTCTTATTGGGAAGTGAAAAGTAGAATGTGGTTCCCTGATTAACAGCTCCCTCAGCCCAAATTCGTCCTCCGTGGCGGAGAATAATACGTTTGGAGCTTGCGAGACCAACACCCGTTCCTTCAAACTCGTCATCACGATGCAGTCGTTGGAACAACCCAAACAGCTTGTCGACATAAGCCATGTCAAATCCTGCACCATTGTCCTTAACAAAGATTATCGCTTCATCCTCTTTCTGATCATCCGTGCGATACTCGTCTTGTTGCAATTCACCAACTTCAATTACCGCTTCTTCACGTCCACCAGAGTATTTTACAGCATTTGAAAGCAAGTTTACGATTACCTGCTTTAGCATTGCGCGATCTCCAACAACATTGGGGAGTGGATGAACATGCCATACAATGTACCTTCCTGCAATTTCAGGAATAAGCTCGTTGCGCACCTCCGATACCAGCTGCTCCAAATTAACCATTTGACGACTAAATTCCGTCCTTCCCATCCGTGAAAATGCCAGAAGATCATCTATTAGTTTGCCCATACGGTTTCCGGCATCCATAACTAACTTCATAAAGCGCGTGCTATCTTCATCGAGTGTTTCTTCGATTCGTTCACGGAGTGCTTCCATAAAACCATTCATATGACGAAGAGGAGCACGCAAGTCATGAGAAACGGAATAACTAAAAGCCTCGAGTTCCCGATTGGACGCCTCAAGTTGGGAGGTCCGTTCTTTAACGCGATCTTCGAGTTCTTCATTCAGCTTAAAAATTTGCGCCTCGGCATGTTTTTTCTCGGTAACATCGACATACATTCCGACCCAATTTGTTATATTACCTTCTGGATTCAAGACCGGTGTTCCGGCATAATCATAAATTCGATACTCACCATTCGAAGTCAAAAAACGACATTCACCGTAGTAACTCTTACCTTCTCGACTTGCCTGCTCACGCTTATTCATGAACTCTTCAATGTCATTTGGATGAATATGATCTTTCCAGCCGATGCCCAGGGATGCTCGTTTATCTCTATTCGTCAGCTTATACCAGGCGCTATTGAGAAAAGTGACTTTTCCAGCCTTGTCTGCCAACCAAACAATATGAGGGATAGTCTCGATCAGTGTGCGATAGAGATGTTCCTGGAAAGACAATTTTTCCGCTGCCCTCGCCCGTTCCGTTACATCGCTTGCAATAATCACTACCTTTTCCACTTTTTCATTCGTAAGAATGGGATTTACCGAGCAGGAATATGACAGTTTTTTTCCCTGTGGATTTTTCGTATTAATAGCGTAGCGAGTTGGCTGCCGGGTCTGAAATGTCTTTTCGAGGCTTTCCCTGATAATATCAGCATTTTCTTTTTCAACATGTTCATAGATACTGGAATTCAGTAAAGCATTAGAATCATATCCATCAGCAGCTTTGTTAACCAGCAGAATCTCTGCTTTCTCATTTACAACCATAATCACCTCACTAACCGACTCAAAAACGGTATGCCAGAACAATTCAGATTGCTTTAATTCAGCATTTTTTTCTACAACACGAGACTTCAACACCGCATTCAATTCTTTTAGTTGAATTGCCTGGCGTTTCGCAGTTTGAGAAAGTCTTGTTGAGGTCATCAAAAGAACGGTTGTAAGAAGGCCGAAAAACAAACTGAGACGAGGCAGTGCTGTTTCCTTCCCGGCAATAAAATCGGGTGTCGGGTAGAGACGCATATTCCAAATGCGATTAAAAAGTGTTAGTTCGGTTTTTTGTGCAAAGTGCTCTACGCGGTTGCTCTTTGCACTGGAATAGATAGTTCTGTTGTTTTTTACAATAGATATCAGAAAGGAGTTACCAAAGTTTTCACCCTGCGCATAGTCCAAGAGTACGTCCAATCGATAAACGCCTGTCAGAAATCCATCAAACCTTCCGCCAGTCGTCTTCAACGGGATATAGACCAAGAAGCACTCTTTTCCAGATTCCAGTTCGAGGAAATCGGACAGGTAGACTTTACTTTCAAGTTCCTCGGACTCGAGAGGTTTAAAAATATTCCGATTGCTGTGTAATAAAGATTCAACCGCAGTCGGTCCCTCATGCTCCGTGACAAGCCAACGTAACTGCGTCGATTTGTCTAACCACGCCAGCGCCTCCATTTGCGGAAATTGATTTACGTAATTTTCTGCATCTTCTTGAAAAAAGGACGGCTTTTTAATGTCTTGTTTCAGCCAGCGATCGCTCATCCGCTTCAAGGCAAGAACTGATGAATTAAAAATAGCGCTCGTTGTATTATTAACCTTATCGGCTTCGACCTGCAAGACGTCATTGATTCTAACATTTTCCTGAACAATCAGCGCATACGATAAACACAGTGCAACTGTTAGGATTGCAATACCAGCCGGCAGCGGAAGCCAGTAGAAATTGGGATCTTCACTCAGAAGTTCCTTTCGCCACAGGCATGCAAGAAGTCCGGAGCCAATAATAGCGAAGCCTGCTGCGGTGTGGAACGCCATTCTGGTTGCTTCTCCCCAACCATATGTCGATTCTGTGGATATGATATACCCGAAAAGCGCAACCGCGCTGAAACTGATAATCAATGCACTTAGAATAGAAACGATAAATGACTTTCGGTTGGTAGATTCTGATTTCAACAAAAGGAGTAACGATACACCGGTCAAAACAAAGCAAAAGGCAGTATTGGGAGCCATCCGTCCCGAATCGGACGTTCTAACCATAATATCATGTTGTATGAAAAGTTCATCAATCCCGAAGTTTATCCCAACAACATATTCAATTATGGTTAGGATGCCTGCCAAAAGAGGCAAAACGGCACACACAAAGACGATTTTTTTACGGCCAAATAAAATAGCCAGAAGTGCTAAACCTGAAAGAAATATACACAATGCGGTGTTATATTGCATTGGTGCATACATTGGCAGAACTTGCACAAGAGCCTCTAAATGAAGATGCCATCCCAACATCACAAGCAACCCCAAAAGCACGGCACAAAGTCCCGCAATGAAAATGGTTCCCGAAGTAAGAGAGCTTTTCAAGTTCATCTGAAAACCTAATCAGTAGTTCTGTTAAGCAAGCGTTGTCGTTTTCAATATGATCGGCAATAATACAGTTTTTATGAATTTAATCGATAAAAAATGAGGCTACAGTTACTGGACAATTTTGCACTTCTGGTCCCAAAAACAGCAGCCATTTTTAATGTCGAATTCATTTTCCCATGCATTCCTTAGAAAAAACCCTTACCTTCTGTCATGGACTGTTTATTTTGCAAAATTATCGATGGTGCCATTCCGGCACAAAAGGTTTACGAAGATGATGATGTTCTGGCATTTCTGGACATTAACCCCGTTGCTCCCGAGCATATTCTGGTTATACCTAAAAAACATATCTCCGGTGTTGGCGAGCTAACTGCCGCAGAGGCCCCGCTTATGGGCAAGGTTATCCACGTTGCAACCCAGGTTGCAGAAGAACGCGGCATGAAAGAAACGGGCTATCGCCTCGTCATAAATAATGGACGGGACGGTCTGCAAACCGTGTTTCATGTTCATGTTCACGTACTGGGTAAACGACGAATGTCCTGGCCTCCGGGTTAGACTGATAACGAATGATGGCTGACATGAAAAAATTGATTGTTATTGGTGATCGTATACTGATAAAACCAAACGACGCCGAAGAAAAAACAGAAGTGGGGCTTATACTTCCTCAAACTGTTCGCGATCGGGATGACGTGATGCGCGGTGAAATAATCAAAACCGGTCCCGGTTTACCAATGCCAGATCCATCCGGTACAGATGAACCGTGGCAATCCGGCTTTGGCCCGGCCCGACGCTATGTGCCAATGGAGGCAAGGGTTGGTGATCATGTACTTTTCCTGCGAAAGGCGGCTGTTGAGATTAAATTTGAGAGCGAGAAATATCTCATAGCTCCTCAAAGTGCAATTTTGCTGTTGGTTCGGGAAGATCGCCCTCCTCTCGAGCAAGGCGATGCCCCTCTTGACTTCGACTAACCTTTCCTTCATTTCCGATGAGAAATAACATTTCACGACGCTTCGCAGTGCGCTTACTGCGCCTGCAGCGCACCGTTAACAGAAAGACTGCATCCCTTTTTGTTCAGTTTCGCAGAGCAGAACACATCTTTATGGTTACCTCGGCAATAATTATTGGCGTAGTGGGAGCCTTTGCTGCAATTGTCTTTCGTCATATTCTCAATCTCTTTCAATCTTTTTACTTTTCACCATCAAACTCCCCCATCTATACGCTTCAGTCGCTGGAATGGTGGCAGAAACTTCTGGTGCCTGCATTAGGTGGCTTAATTGCAGGCCTTATTGCTCGCTATATTGCAAAGGAAGTAAGAGGCAGTGGCATCCCGGAGGTCATGGAAGCAGTGGCGGTGAAAGGTGGACGCATTCGCATTCGGGTTATTCTTGCAAAAGTACTTGCTGCCGCCAGCACAATTGCCAGCGGCGGATCGGCTGGACGTGAAGGCCCTATTGTTCAGATCGGTTCAGCTATCGCATCCGGCTTTGGTCAGCTACTGGGTGTCGGAGCAAAAAGACTGCGCACATTCGTTGCGTGTGGAGCAGCCTCAGCTATTGCTGCCACTTTCAATGCACCTATTGCCGGTGCGCTTTTCGCTATGGAGATTGTCATTGGCAACTTTGCAGTAACACAGTTTAGTCCGGTAGTAATTTCTTCTGTTGTTGCAACAGTGCTATCCCGACATTATTTGGGAAACTCTCCTGCATTCGAGATCCCGGCCTATGAAATTATCAGCAGCTATGAGTTTATTCCCTACACCATTTTGGGAATATTGGCAGGGATAACCGCTGTCGCGTTTATCAAATCTCTTGAAAAAAGTGGAGAGCTATTTTCGACTATTCCACTGCCCGCTTGGGCAAGACCAGCCTTGGGCGGTTTTCTGACAGGAGTCGTTGCACTATTTTTACCGCAGGTGTTCGGCGTTGGCTATGACGTAATTACCAATGCCCTTTGGAGCGAGGGGTATCTTGTCTTGCTGATATTATTGATCCCTGCAAAAATAATTGCGACATCTTTCACCCTGGGTTCTGGTGGATCGGGCGGTATATTTGCTCCTGCTCTTTTTATCGGCGCCATGCTTGGCTGCGCAGTTGGTATTCAGGCAAATGCGGTACATCCGACACTCACTGCTGATCCCGGTGCGTATGCACTGGTTGGTATGGGAGCTCTCGTTGCCGGTGCAACTCATGCGCCTGTAAGCGCCATTCTTATTATCTTCGAATTAACGAATGACTATCATATTATCCCACCTCTTATGGTAAGCTGCATTCTATCGTTGCTTATTAGCGTGTATCTGAAAAAGGAATCTGTTTATACGTATCGCTTACAGCAAAAAGGCTTGAACATTTTTGAGGGTAAAGATATCAATTTGCTACGCTCTCTAACAGTGTCTGATGTACTGGGAACCGATATTGAGAAGCTTCCGGGTAACTCATCTTTCCCCGAGCTAATTAGACGCCTGATACAAAGCCCACATCAGGAATTTTTTGTTGTGGACTCGCAAGACGAGATGATCGGTGTTATTTCAGTAGTCGAACTAAAGCAGTTCCTAAAGCAGGAAGAGCAACTCAGCGGGTTGGTTATTGCAGCAGATCTTGCGCACCCGCCACCAGCCTATTTGTATTTGGACGACAGTCTTGACCTCGTCATGCACAATTTCGGCCGTTTTAATGTAGATGAGCTGCCGGTATTAGAGAGTCATTCCTGTCGGCGGCTGGCAGGATCCGTTCAGCGTCAGCACGTTATTGATGCCTACAACCGTGAGATTTTTAAGTGGGACCTTGCAGGCGGCATGCACAGCGTAGTAACTGCAGTTAGTGAAGATCGCATGATTGAATTGGATGAGGGCTATAGCATGATGGAAATTGACCCGCCTGATGGCTTTGTCGGCAAAACCTTAAAAACGTTGAACGTTCGATCGCGCTATGGCATTGAGGTTATTCTAATCCGCACGGCTGTTAGAAGCGACTCCAGCCTGCCCAGCCGACCCGGAATGATGCCAAATCCGGACTATGTTATTCAATCCGGCGACCGGCTGCTTGTTATGGGGAGTAAAAAGAGTTTGGAGTATTTGAAGTAATTGCGGAACGCAAATGGTAGAGATGCAATGCATTGCGTCTCTACCATTTGCGTTAATGATGATCCACCGTATGTCCCTGCAGCCAACGCAGCGTCACTGATTTTGGACGGATAAGAGGACTGTAAATAGCGCGGTTAATAACCAGCTGAGCACAGATACCCAGGATTTGCGCACTGGAAAACATTACGGTATAAAATTCCAATTCAGTCATTCCATAATGATAGAGCATGCTGCCGGAAACACCGTCAATATTCGGGTAAGGATTCTTTGCCTTTCCTTGCTTAATAAGCAGCGGGGGAACCACCCGTTGCAACGCATCCACTACGGCAAACATTTCACCATTCGGAAAGACCTGTTTGCCAAATTCATACATCGCCACAAATCGCGGATCTGCTTCACGCAATACGGCATGTCCAAAGCCCGGAATCACACGACGCTCATCCAAATGCTGTTGAATATAGGAACTCAGCGCATCGTCATCAGGTACACCATTAAATTTCTTATAGATAGCCATGCAAAACTTCAGGCATTCCTGATTTGCCAGTCCATGAAGCGGCCCCGCCAAACAATTCATTCCACCAGAAATGCTATAGTAGAGATCAGACAAAGATGAGTTTACCACTCTACTGGCCAGCACGCTGGCATTCGCGCCTTCATGATCGCTATGCACCACCACAAATTGTCGTATAAAAGATTCAAACGTCTCGTTGTGCTGTCCTAATCCCAACATATGTGCAAAGTTTTCTGAAAAGCCCAGTTTCGGATCTGTTGCAATTTTATCCTGTTTTTGCAGTTTAGAGCGAAAGATGCCCGCAGCAATCACTGGCAGTCGTGCCAGAATAGTCAGCGCATCCTCAAGCGTTGCATCCCAATATGCGTCGCGGGCCATTCCCTCGCGATAGCGCTTTACAAAAACAGATTCGCGCTGCATTGCCAACGTAGCCATGCTTAATAGGGTCATCGGATGCGAGTTATCGGGCATGGCGTCAATCATTTGCCACACGTAATTCGGAACGTCCCTTCGCGATGTAATATCTTCGCGTAAATGCTCCAGCGTCCCGGCATCCGGGAATTCACCGGTGCAGAGTAGATAAAATATCTCCTCCCCAGAGCGATCAACAATATCCAGCACGGGTATGCCGCGAATAAAAAGGCCCTCACGCGCATCAACATAGGAGGTATCGCAAAGAACCGCATTCACTCCACGCAATCCCTTTATAAGCTGCCCGACCGTCACTTCAGAAACCACAGCATCATGGTGATCTGTCAGCATCTGCTGCACGTCTTTTCGCCACTTTGGAACCAGCTCGGAGAATCTTTTCTTTAACGTTTTCATTTGGTTTCTGCTGTATAGTCTGAGTTTTCTGTAATTTAGGCAATTTGGCAATTAGGTCGTTCGCTGTTCAGTTCACCATTCGCCGTTCGCCGTTCGCCGTTCGCCGTTCGCCATTCACCAAACTACTTTCGTGCGCCAGCCGTTTCAATGGATAAATAAAATAGTATCGGCGTCACAGCTATCGAGTATCAACAAAAAGTCACTTTTTTTACCGAATCACAAAACAACTCTTGAAATTAATAGTCTGGTTGTTATATAATGAATTAGGTGTAGCAAGACAATTGTTCACCTGCTCTGATCATTGACAGGCATGTAATTACCGTTTTAACCCTTAATACGGTTTTGCTCTCCCACTACTGAGCGCGGATTCTTTGCACACACTCCTATTCTACCGAAACCTCTTCTCCTGTATTACCTATTCTTTGTTGTATAAATCATGGATGATTACTCAATACTTGGAACCGGATTTCCTATTCCAAAGTGATACTAATATCTAACGGGAGACGAATTATGGCCACAACCAAGCAGTTATTAGATTCAATACAAAAGAAATACTTCGACAAGGAGTTCCAATCACTTACCTGGAACGGCACCTTCGAAGAGTATCTCGAAATCGTTAAAAAGAATACCAGCGTTACCCGCAGTGCCTATCAACGCCTCTACGATATGATTCTGTCTTATGGGACGGAAGAATATGAAGACTCGCGTAAAAAAATGACTCACTATCACTTTTTCGATGATCCAATCGAAGATGGCAAAGATGCCGTCTTTGGTCTCGATGTATATTTGATGAAGCTAATGAATAGCCTGAAGTCGGCGGCCTATCGCTATGGAACCGAACGCCGCGTTTTACTTCTTCACGGGCCGGTTGGAAGCTCAAAGAGTACCATCGCCCGGTTAATCAAAAAAGGTATGGAGCATTATTCTCGTACAAATGAAGGCGCTATTTACTCCTTCGAGTGGCTGGACGTACCGAAGTTTTTTTCCGATCCGGATAATTCACCGCGCGAGACGGTGCCCTGCCCGATGCATGAAGAACCACTTAATTTTATTCCGATAGGATTCCGCAGCGAGTTTCTAAATGACTTACTCGGCGATGCCAGCGAAGATGTGGTTATTGAAGGGAGCCTCTGTCCCAGCTGCCGCCAAATCTACCGAGACATGGTTACACTACACGACGGCGATTGGAGAAAAGTGCTGTCGCATATAAAAGTGAAACGCATCCTTTTATCAGAAAAAGATCGCGTTGGAATAGGAACCTTCCAGCCAAAAGATGAAAAAAATCAAGACTCGACTGAGCTAACCGGCGACATTAACTATCGTAAAATTGCAGAGTATGGCTCCGATTCGGATCCTCGTGCATTCAATTTTGACGGTGAATTCAACGTGGCCAATCGCGGCGTTATCGAGTTTATAGAGATGCTGAAGTTGGACGTTGCCTTTCTATACGACTTGCTAAGCGCCAGCCAGGAACATAAGATTAAGCCGAAGAAATTTCCGCAAACCGATATTGATGAAGTTATTATTGGCCACACCAACGAACCGGAATACCGTAAGCTGCAGAACAATGAGTTCATGGAAGCCCTGCGAGATCGCACCGTAAAAATCGATATCCCCTACATCACCAAGCTGTCTGAGGAAATCAAGATCTATCGTAAAGACTACAACAATAGTAAGATTCGCGGGAAATCTATTGCACCACATACCATCGAGATGGCGGCTATGTGGGCTGTTTTGACCCGGCTGGAGGAACCCAAGAAGGCCAATCTGACACTGGTGCAAAAAATGAAGCTCTACGACGGAAAGCTGATGCCCGGTTACACAGAAGACAATGTGCGGGAGCTTCGCAAAGAGGCCATTCGCGAAGGCATGGAAGGTATCTCACCCCGCTATGTGCAGGACAAGATATCAAATGCCATCGTAAAATTTCCAAACGAGCCTACGGTGAATCCGTTCATGGTTCTTAACGAACTGGAGAGCGGTCTCAACCATCATAGTTTAATGACCGATGAGGATCGCAAAAAACGCTATCGCGAAATCATCCAGGTTGTAAAGAAAGAATATACCGAGATCGTAAAAAATGAAGTTCAGCGCGCCATCAGTGCCGATGAGGACGGTATTAAACGTCTCTTCGCCAATTACATCGACAACGTAAAGGCCTACGTTCAGAAAGAAAAAGTAAAGAACAAGTATACCGGTGAAGACGAAGAGCCAAACGCCAAGCTGATGCGCTCTATCGAGGAAAAGATTGATATCCCGGAAAGCCGTATGGATGACTTCCGACGCGAGATTATGAATTACATCGGTGCCCTTTCGCTTGAAGGGAAAAAATTCGACTGGCGCAGTAATGATCGTCTGGCCAAAGCACTTGAGCTAAAACTCTTCGAAGATCAAAAGGATTCCATCAAACTATCCTCGTTGGTTTCGCAGGTGATGGACAAGGACACGCAGGAGAAAATCGAAGTCGTAAAGTCCCGCTTAATTAAAGATTTTGGCTACGATGAGCACAGCGCAACAGACGTATTAAACTATGTAGCAAGCATCTTTGCACGCGGAGATATTCAGGACTAATCAGGCGAAAAACGAGGACATTATGTTACTTCATATAGAAAACGATCACAATCGCTTTCGCCAGATTATTAAGGGAAAGATTAAGGGTAATCTGCGAAAGTATATCTCTAATGGTGAGATGATCGGCAGGCAAGGCAAGGAGTTGGTTAGCATTCCTCTGCCACAAATTGATACGCCGAAGTTTCGCTTTGGAGACAATGGACGTGGCGGCGCAGCGGAGGGCAAGGGAGAGCCCGGCACACCCGTAAGCGGTCAGGATGGCGAAGAAGGGCAAGGACAGGCAGGTAATCAACCGGGACAGCATCTGCGAGAAGTAGAACTGACCATGGAAGAACTCGCCGAAATTCTCGGTGAAGAGCTGGAGCTGCCCAACATTGAACCACGCGGTAAAAAAGAGATCCAATCAGAAAAAGATAAGTATACCGGCATTAGCAAAGTAGGGCCGGAATCGCTCCGGCATTTTAAGCGCACCTTTCGCGAGGCGCTGAAGCGTCAAATAATTACCGGTCAATTTAATATCGAGCGCCCGCAGATCGTGCCGATTCGTGACGACTTCCGCTATCGCTCGTGGAAAACAACAACGCTGCCGCAAAGCAACGCCGTTATTATCTATATGATGGATGTCTCAGGCTCTATGTGGGACGATCAGAAGCAGATTGTGCGGCTGGAAACGTTTTGGCTGGACACCTGGCTCAATTATCAATACAAGGGATTACAAACTCGCTACATCGTGCACGACGCTCAGGCTGCGGAAGTTGATCGCGATACATTTTTTACCATTCGCGAAAACGGCGGCACCGTTATTTCCTCAGCATACGAATTGTGTAATAAAATTATCGAAGAAGACTATCCCGTTGAAGAGTGGAATATCTACTGTTTCCATTTTTCCGACGGTGACAACTGGTCTCGCGAAGACAATAAGACCTGTGCAGAAGTCCTGCAGAGTAAGTTACTACCGAAGTGCAATCTATTTGGCTACGGTCAGGTAGAAAGCACCTACGGCAGCGGTGAATTCATCGATTTTCTGGAAGGGAATATCGAAGACAAGGACAATGTAGTGCTCTCCTATATTCCGGACAAGGATGCCATCTACGATTCAATAAAAGAATTTTTGGGGAAGGGAAAATGAGCCAAAGCGCAACGCAGGAAGACATTCTCCGGATTCAACCCGGAATCGAAAAGCTGGCCGCGGATTATGGGCTGGACTTTTTCCCGGTCATCTTCGAGATGGTTGACTGGGATACAATGAACCAACTCGCAGCCTACGGCGGCTTTCCGGTTCGCTATCCACACTGGCGCTTTGGAATGGAATACGATCAGCTCTCCAAAGGCTATCGCTATGGGCTGCAAAAAATTTACGAGATGGTTATCAACACCAATCCGTGTTATGCCTATCTCATGAAATCGAATCCGATGGTCGATCAAAAATTGGTTATGGCACATGTGTATGCTCACTGCGACTTCTTCAAAAACAACTACTACTTCTCGCATACCAATCGCAAAATGATCGATGAGATGGCGAACCATGCTATCCGCATCAGACGCTATATAGATCAGTTCGGTTTAGAAACGGTTGAGAGTTTTGTTGACGTCTGTCTGTCTCTGGAAAATTTAATCGATTATCATTCACCCTATATTAAGCGCAAAAATGCAATGGAAGACAATGGCTCTCCAAAAGAAGTGCGCAAGTTGAAAAGCAAGCGCTACATGGAAAGCTACATTAATCCACCCGAATTCATTGAACATCAAAAAGAGCAGCTCGCCAGCCAGATTCAAACCGATTCGCGAGCGCTGCCGGCAAATCCACAGCGAGATGTGCTATTTTTTCTGATGGATAATGCTCCGCTTCAAGCCTGGCAGCACGACATACTTTCCATTATTCGGGAGGAAGCATACTATTTTGCCCCACAAGGCATGACGAAAATCATGAATGAAGGCTGGGCAACATATTGGCATTCCAAGATGATGACACGTCATATTCTGGAACCGTCTGAAGTTATCGATTATGCCGAACATCATTCCGGAACGATTGCCAATCATCAGGGACGCCTGAACCCCTATCGCATGGGGGTTTTTCTTTTTCAGAATATTGAAGAACGCTGGAATAAGGGGCAGTTTGGAAAGGACTATGAAGAGTGCCAGGATATTCGTGAAAAGCGTAACTGGAATCGCAATACCAATCTTGGCATGGAAAAGATTTTTGAGGTTCGAAAGATCTACAATGACGTAACGTTTATCGATACTTTTTTAACAGAAGAATTTTGCCGGGAACATGACATGTTCTCTTTTGCGTATAACAAAGGTAACAAACGCTACGAGATTCAGTCTCGAGAGTTCGACATGATCAAGCAGCAGCTTTTAAAGAGCCTGACAAATATGGGTCAACCGATCATTGAGGTACAGGACGCGAACTATGAGAACCGTGGCGAACTTTTATTGACTCATACCTTTGAAGGGGTTGAAATTGATAAAAAATATGTCGAAGATACATTACGAAATCTGCACGTGCTCTGGCAAAGGCCAGTGCATTTGCAATCCATGTTCGACGATAAGCCTGCGCTTCTAACGTATTCCGGCAAAGACTTTAAGCAAACGTGGATAACTTTTAACTGATTTTTGCAATCGCGAAAGGGGAAACAAACGCATGAGTTATGGCAAGAAAATTGCCGAAACCATACGCGATGGAGATAATAAAGCGCTGTACACTGATCCGAAGAAAAAGATTACTTATTACAATCATGAAGAGGGTAATCTAAAATTTCAAGTAAAATTCAGAGAGTTTGGTAAGTTCGGTGTAGAGCTTGACACTATAACCGTCAGCAGCACGAAGCCGCTGCCGAATTTGGATGTAAGTCGGCAATTAATTGAAGAGCAAGCCGAAAAGGTGCAGGAAAGCATCACGTTTCTGCCGGAAAATTTTCGGCTGATAGAAATGGATCATACGGTTAAGAAAGCGCAGCTACGAAGCTATCCTCCCGTTCAGGAGGAAGATTCAAAATATTATCATGAAGTCGTGTTAGAAGACGGCAACAACGCTCATTTTCAACGCTACCAGTTTTCGCGCGAAAAGAAGCGTTATCAGAAGGTAAACTCACAGCTTACACGTGAGTCATTTGAAAAGCTGATCGATACATTTGCAGATTTATTTTAAGTCTTTATTGCTCCGGAGCCTTGCTTCGGAGCGTTTTTTTATCCACTCCCCTATTCCCGCCACTGCCATTGCACCTATTAAATAGAAAGGAAAATCAATCCACGAAAATGTGCTGCCCAAAACGAGCCTGCCTGCCTGCGTGGCGCGAATCGTTTCCAGAAAGAGCGGATGCCAAAGCTGTAGGAACTCCACACCACACGTCACGATAAATGCGGCTCCGGCTACCTTCAGCGGCGACAATTTCGGTCGCAATGTCAAAGCAAGAAATCCCCACCACATCACGTAGATCGCACCACCAAGATTTGCTGCAACCCAGCCGGGAAGGCTTTTTGAGAACAAACCAATTGGAACACACAAAAGTGCGAGCAGTGCAAAGCTAGTTCTTGGCAAAAAAAGACCCGTCCCGGTGCTACAGATTTTAGATGCACTTTTCTCTATTTTTCGCGAATAGAGGCAAAAGCAATTAGAGATAAATCACAAGAAATAATCGCATTTTTACCAACGGCTATTACTTGTTGGTTTTGGCCATTATTGTCCATGGAATGAAGCGTCCGGTTTTTTCCAGACCAGTATAATATCTTACTGCCGTCAGGTGAGATACTAAAGCCATCGCCCCCACCAAAATTAAATCCATTCATTAACTCAACATAGTCTGTTCCATCACTACGCATTGATACCAACAAATCAGGTGAGCCCTCTTTTGTATAAACAATTCTTTCCCCATTTTGCGAAACGTAAACAGGGTTTACAAAACAGCATTCTGTATCAAGAATTTGTTTATCATTTCCGAAAATATCGATACTTAATATTGAATCAGTAAAAGCACCTGCTGAACTTTTGCCTAGATAAACGATGCGGCCTGTATCGCTAAAGTGCGGATATCTATATCTTCTTGACGTGCTTTGCACACCTTGACTTGTTAAAACCGTATCTGTTTTCATAGTAGCAAGGTTGACTATCTCAAGCGTCTCCAAATTTACATCTTTTCTCTCCCCTGAAAACACTAAATATTCGCTATCTGGTGAAAAAGATGGATACTGATAAATAGTATTAGCTGAATTTGTGATCTGCTTAAGATTTAAACTGGATAAATCAAGAAGATATATCTCCCAAAGGATATCCGGATCTTTTGGCTTTAGAGAAAAAGCCAGGAAACGTTTATCAGGTGAAACAGATACATTCGAATTAATATCTCCAAGATCCGTTGGTATTATATAAAGCGTTCGAATAGCTGAAAAATCGGTTGGGATTTGTAGAATGAATCTCCCGTTGGCTGATATAATAGAAGAATCGTTTTTTCCAAAAAATAAGATACTGCTATCAAACCCTCTATTCTGCGAATCCTGCAACAATCTGGTTTCATTGGTTGAGATCTCTTTAATAATAAGAGGAAATTTGAATTCTGGTCTCGTAACTTCAGATGGCTGAGAGCACGCAAGAAGAAAGAGAGTAAAACAAATTAAATTTATGTTTAAGATTCTATCAAACATTGAATTGCCATTTTATAAATCGAACGAATCTCAATCACTTTTTCTCGTATAGACACGTCGATGCGTCAACTGCCAGGCTGCACCGGCTCGCGGACGCATATAGCTCTCACTGACAAAGCCCGTTTTGGTCACATCTTTTATAAGATGTTTTACACTAAGCGTTCTGGTCTTCAACTCTCGCTGCCACATCACATTCAAGCTGTCGCTTTTAAACGTTCCTTCCAACAGCATCGGGTTTGCATGATTACTGTCCAGCCATAGTTTAGAGACAGTTACGGAATCCTTCCACACGTGCAGCGTTTTAAACTGCAGCTCTGCGCCTTTTAGTGTACCCGTGTAGTCTTCTTCGATGCCGCAGTTCGCAAAAAGAACGCGAATAGTCGACACGCCAGTGTTTTTCTCATAGTCACCGGGTGCGATCCGATCCTGCGAAGCCACAAGCCAATCGCCTTCCAGCTGCTTTAAAAAATTTGTATTGGGTTGACTACAAGGCTGCTGTGCCGATGCAGAAATCGGCAGCAGCAAAATAAATTTCAAGACAACAGTTAATGCAATGCTGGTAATCTTTTTAATACGCATAGTACCTCCGTGGACAATTGAGTGAATAGAAAATGTTGGCATTAAAAAAAACCTTCAAGCCCACGCGTGATCATTATACTATCGTAAAACTCGCGACACAAGTTTCAGCGAACCAGCAGTATCTTTTGACTTTGCACTTCCCCTCCGCTCTCCAGCTGACTGAGATACACGCCCGAAGCAACCGGAGTTGCAGTTTCATCCCGACCGTCCCACTTTACATCATGCATTCCGGCAGAACGTTCATTATTCACCAGTATGCGCACAAGGCGTCCAGAGATATCTGTAATCTGCAGTAGCACCTCCGAACGTCTATAAAGTTCAAACCGCAGCGTGGTAGATGGATTAAATGGATTGGGATAGTTTGCTAACAGGCGAATGCTGCTCGGCGTTGTCTCGGGAACCTGGTCTCCAATACCGGTTACTCCGCCGTTAACGGTTTTGAGAACAATTCCTTCTTCTCCAACCACATAGCCGGTATCGGCACTGATAAAAGAAAGAGCATTCAGTTTTTGAGTTGTTACAGCTTGTTGAATCCAGGTGCCTCCACCGTCTGTTGTATATTGCAGGAGACCACCTTCTCCAACCGACCAGCCGGAATTTGTAGTCAGGAATTGAATATCACTGAGTGTACCGATGCTCGTCTCTTCCGTCCAGTTCAAACCGCCATCAGTAGTGCGTAAATAAATACCGCCCTCATCAACCAGCCAGCCATGCTGTTGATCTACAAAGTTAATACGCGAATCGAGACCGCCTATCGTAGGGATAGATCTGGCTGTCCATGTGGTGCCTCCATTGGTTGTTAAGTAAATAGTGTCAGGAGGGGCAGCAATCCATCCATAGTTATTATCCAGGAAAAACATGTCGCGTAGTACACCTGATTGAAATCTATCAATGCCTGGCAACGGGCAATCCGCCTGCCAATTCGGTGAACCCGACTCCAGGCAATATACCTCAGTTTCAAAAAGCTGATTGGTTTCACCAAAGATCCAGCCCTTCGTATCCGATACCATTTCAATGACACTCCCCTGTCCTAATTCCAATCCTGATGAGGATCTTGTCCAGGATAGTCCGCTATTTTCTGTTTTCCAGACCGTCACTTCGGGTATGTGAAATAGTGGGTCCAGCTCCCATCCAACAGTCCAACCAGTTTGGGAATTTATAAAATCTACCTCCCGTAACACACCGGCATTAATCGTATTAACGGTATCCCAGGATGCGCCGCCATCAATTGTTCGATAGACGGCAGCCCGCCCATCTAAGACCAGCTCATAACCGATAGCCACTGCTTCATCAGCCGAAATAGCATGAACGTCGGTTAATCGCATATTCGGATCAATGACCTGCATATCCCAGCCCTGACCATGAAGTAGGGATCCTAGAAATAACGTGGATAAAATGATGAGTATTCTGAACATCTTTCCTCCTCTGCGCAACACGCAGTTTTGACATAATAGTATCGAAACCATCATAAAGTGGTTTGCACCAGGGAGAATTTTTGAAGCAGGAAAAAGGTGAGAATGAGGGGAAAAGAATCAGATGTCTCTTTTATAACAGTAATATTTTTTCAAAGCTTTGTCAAGAAGTTTCATGTGTGAAGTTAGAATCATCTATCGCTCGCAGGTCCGCAAGCGTGTTTACATTGCGGAATTGCCGCTCTGCGACGGCGGTATTGAAGACGACTTCAATGGCATCCAGATGCTTTAAAAGCGCATGTAAGCCGTAGCGTTTAGTAGCCATTTGCAATTCAATACTTCCACGTGCAGAAACAGGCCAAATCGACACCAGCGGCTGAACGCCTCTTTCTGAAACAGCTACAACCGGCTGATCATGCTTATCGTTTTCAAGAAGCGTTTTATAGATATTCGCGGTAACTAGCGGCATGTCGCAAGGAATTATCGCAATCCGTTCCGTTTCACAGGATTCAAATGCAGCATGCAGTCCGCCAATAGGACCACAATTCTGGAAAAGGTCCGGAAGTTGTTGAATTGAGCTATCGAGAGGTAACGGTGCCGACCCGCAGCAAACAAAAACATTCTCCGATAGCTGCTGCGCCAAAGATACGGCATGATCGATGAGTCGCTTACCGTGAAATTCGGCCAGGGCTTTTGGAGAGCCAAAACGACGGCTTTTTCCCCCGGCAATAATTGCAACCGTCAATGAGATGGACATGTTCAACCTTTTTTCTCAATGGAACAGAAGATTGATTTTGACGCGGGTGTCTTGCTGTCAGCGGGAAAATTGTCAATCGGAACCAGCACGTTTGCCTCCGGGAAGCCGTTCGCAATACAGCGCCACATCGCTGTTTATATTGACCTGAAAGAATACATCCGTCAAGCTGATTCCTCCGATAAGGTAATCTGAAAGAAGCTCTGGATGTTTAAATCCCATCAACCCGGTTTCCGGCAGCGGATTAAGGTGATAATCTTACCGCCATTTTAGATTTAGCCATATTTATTTTCATGCCTTCTTGTCAGGCTCATTTTGGGAATGGATGTTTTTAGCCAATCTTTCTGGATTGCTATAGCAATTAAAGGAAGAAGGCCGTAAAAAGCCAATCAGCGTAAGGTCGTTCTCCTGCGCCGTCTCAACAGCAAGGCTGGATGGTGCTCCGATTGCTGCGAGGATTGCAACTCGTGCAACGACAGCCTTCTCCACAAGCTCATAGCCAATTCTCCCACTTAGTAGAATGACCGATTGATGGAGCGGTAAATTGTCTTTGTATAGCGCCGCGCCGATTAATTTATCAAGGGCATTATGCCTTCCGATATCTTCTCGTAGCGTCAGCAACTCTCCCTTTAAATCAAAAAGTGCGGCGGCATGTAATCCACCTGTTCGTGCAAAAACTGCCTGTTGTTCACGGAGCTTTTGTGGAAGCGTCTGAAGAATATCAATTGGCACCAGGCTGCTCACCGGTGGTGCATCATAAATCAGGGAATCTGCAAAAAGTGTAGAGAAATTGGTTTTTCCACACACCCCGCAACTTGAATTCGTGTAAACATTTCTTGAGAAATGAGCTGTATCGACACGAACTTCCGGCATCAACTCGACAAGTATAGTTGTTTCCCCTTCTTCACGGCGATGCGCCTCACGAACATCCTTACAAAATCTGATCGATTTAATATCGCTCTTCGTGCTAATTATGCCCTCGCCGAACAGGTAACCAACGGCAAGCTCCAGATCGTCACCGGGCGTTCGCATCGTTATGGAAAGCGTTCGGTGCTCGCGAGAATCCTTGCTGCCAAAGCTAAGTCGGATTTCCAGCGGCGATTCCACTGCCAGTAGATCTGCACGCTCTTCCCGGTTTCCCTTGGAATAATAAGTGAGCACAGCGGGAGCAATCTTTAAATTTTTCATCAACAAACCTCGTTCAATGCTTTTTCAAATATAGGAAAAATGAGCAAAAAAACTCGATTTTTCTAAGCGAGGTCGCCAAATCTCCCCTTGCTCAAATCGATAATTTTTAGCAACTTTTTAGACTCAATACGGTAGAATAAGTATACGCGCACAAATAGCGAGGTCAATATGAGAAAAGCATTAATTTTTATGGGTTGTTTATTCTTCATAAGTCTTCTGACGGGTACAGCCTTTGGTCAAGAGGCTAATAGCGAAAATTCAGCGATTGCAATAGATGGTGAGAATAAATCTATACAGGAGGATTTGCTTGAAAACCGTATTGCAGAAGTAAATCATGAATCCATAGTAGATCAGACCGCGCCCAATCTCAATATGAAGGAGCTAACCCCGTTGGTTCCAACAACACCTCCTGCAGGAATCGGCTACCCATTGAGCAATCCGATTACGGAAACTCCAAAGGGTAAGATTTACCCATCTCAAACGGAAAGAGATGTTGTAGTGGGAGTGCTATTGTCAGCCGCACTTCAAAAGCTGCTACCCTAGACTGTGAACTTCGAACGGTGAACGGCAAGGACTTTAAGAGCGTCACCTGAGCGGAGTCGAAGGCAAAGCGAACAGACGATAGCGATGAACTGTGAACTGTGAACTGTGAACTGTGAACTGTCAATTTAAAATAATCAATCATAATTCATCATTCATCAATTACAACAATCCCCAGCGTTTGCGTAAAAACCACTCTATCCCAAGCAGTGTAATAAGCGCAACAAGCCACTGCCAATAATTCCACAAGAACATCTCGTCGAAAGAAATCTGCAGACGACTCTCTACCTTATTGTCTGCGAAGGTTTTGATAAAGCTGTCCGGCGTGTAACTCTTTCCCTGCGTTTCTAAAGCCAGCTGCTCCATCAGACTCTTATTGGCCGAAATCTGCTGAAACTCCAGATAGAAAGGCTTAACAGAAAATTTACCGCTGCGCGACCCAATGTTTCTTCCATTGCGAGTTGCCCGAACGGTATACCGATAATCACCTTGCGGTAACCCGGAAAAGCTCTGGCTGTAAAAGCCATTGCCCTGCGCAATAAATTCATCGGTCTGTTTAACCGTGTCATTCTGAACCGTTGCAACAACATCAGCATCAGGAATTTGTTCATAGAACTCATCGTATACCGATCCGGATAGCGTAACGGCCTCGCCAACATTATAGACATCTTGTAATGGGCGAACTTGAACCTGATTGATATCATCACGGTTTACCAGCCAGCGCATAGATCGTTCGAGCCAGTTTACAAAGAACTCGTTTCGGGAAGGATCTTCTTGCAAACGAAAGTGCCAATTGGCAATATTTGAGGCAGCAAAAACAAGCTGTTTAATCTCGTTTTGCCGATAGGAAAAATATGCCGGAGCAGGCTTTGGTTTTCCCGAGGCAGAGCTGTTAACACTTAGCAGCACCTGCGCACCATTGGAAGGAGATACACCCGAGTAATATTCAACCGGCGGCAGCTCTTGCCATAACAGGTCGTTAATTCCCTCACTCTCGGAGAGTTTGGCAGCAGGGTGCAGCCTTCCAGCTGGCGTTAATCCCACAATCTGTTCTTGTATTGGTCGAATGCCCTTGTCTACCGTAAATGGCAACATGTCTTCCAAGGCCTTCAACTTCGCCACATCATTTCGTCGATTAAACATCCAGAAAACGGGTTTCTTCTTGCTGCGAATCAAGGTAGTAAGCTGTTGGACATGTGCGGCATCGGACAAGCGCGATGGAAAGCCATGCATAAGAATCAAATCCTGGGTATCCAGTAAGGCTTGCGTAAACCGTCCCTCGAAATATTGAGACGAATTGACTTCCGTTCGGAATGCAAAGTTGAAGTCTTTTAGTTTATCTCCGGCAAAGCTCAAAAAGCGCCGGTCGAAATCGGCCCCTCCACTCATAACCAGAACATTTATTCGGCTCTTCAAAACCTGCACTCTAAGTAGCTTACGATTATTCTTTTCGGTTTTTTCATCAGCAAGCGTCTGCATTGAAACGGAATAGGTAAAATCTCCAGCTTCTGTTGAAACAATCTCGAGTATTTCTTTTTGTTCGAAGCCGGAATTTCCCAACGTAATTTGCTTCTGAGCTACCCGCTTTCCATTTCGAGCGATGCTCAACAATGCCCTCTTACCATCATATCCACTTTGGCTAAACACGATTTCTACTGGTAGCTTCTTACCGACGTAGGTGACGTTATTAGACTGCACTCGCGTAATTGCTATATCATTTGGCTGCCTTGCATCGCCGACTAAAACCGTATGCACCGGTGTTGCTCGCTGTCTGGCTGGAAGCACTGGGTTCACGCCTTGATTATAAACGCCGTCACTTACCACAACGATTCCCTGTAGATTGGTAGTAGACAGGCTATCGGATACCGAGGCAATTGCCCGTGCAAGATTACTTCCGTCAACAGCAAAATCCAGAGAATCTTCCCCACCGGTAAAAGAGCGCAAATTCAGATCGAAACGATAGGGTCTTATCTCAACTGAGTCGTTTGGAAAAATGGCATCTACATTTTGCATGATAAAATTAAGTGAATCGAATCGGCTTCCATACGATTCACTGATTTTCATGCTGGCCGAGTTATCATATAAAACGGCAATTACCGGTTTTTCCCGGCTGCGATAAAGCAACTGCATAACGGGCTCAAGAATAAGGAAGAGCACCAGACCAAGAGATAGTGCGCGTAACAGGAATCCCGGTATTCGACGCTTTGTAGACAACGGCGGCAATGTTCGAAAGTAGAATAGGTAGGAGACAACAGCAAGTGCCAGAACGGACAAAACAAATATCCAGTTCGGCCAAGTCATCTTTAAGAATATTTCCTGTATCATAAGTAGCTTTTCTCGTCACCCAGCACTAGAGCCGGATACGCATTAACGCGGTTCGTAGATTGATATCCTTGTCGAAGCCGTTCCAGACCGGCACGGGCAATCATAGCTGCATTATCGGTGCAATATTTCATTGGTGGACAATAGACACGTATCTGGTGTTTTGCAGCCTCATTTGTCATCTCAGAGCGCAAAAATGAGTTGGCAGCAACTCCTCCGGCTATGGTAATTTGCTTTATCTTGCTATTCAAGGCTGCCATTATCGTACGCTTTACCAGTACATTTACTGCAGCTCTCTGAAACGATGCGCAGAGGTCTGCAATATGCAAACGGGTTTGTTCTTCACCGAGTTCCCTTACTTTGGTAAGAACTGCTGTTTTGAGTCCACTATAGCTGAAGTCGTATGTTTTCTCTTTATACAAGCCAAGGGGAAATTCACAGAAGCCCGGATCGCCACTCTGAGCCAGTTTATCAACCTGTGGCCCCCCCGGATAAGGCAAACCGAGTAGTTTCGCAACCTTATCATATGCTTCGCCAACTGCATCATCACGAGTTTTTCCGAGAATCTCATAATGCAAATGCTTTTCCATTCGCACAATTTGAGTATGACCACCCGAGACAATTAGACAGATCATAGGAAGATCTACGACAGCATCATCCAGAAAGTTTGAGTAAACATGTCCCTCGATATGATTAACGCCGACAAACGGCATTTTCAGCACAGCAGACATCCCTTTGGCATAGTTCAGCCCTACCATTAAAGCGCCTATTAACCCAGGTCCATGAGTAACGGCTATTCCATCTAAATCCTGCATCTTTACACCAGACGCAGTTAAGGCCTCTGAAACAATCGGCAGAATCTTGCGAAGATGTGCTCGCGAAGCGAGTTCAGGAACGACACCGCCAAACTGCATGTGAACTTGTTGAGAAGATATTATATTTGATAAAACCTTATTCTCCTCGACCACTGCCGCAGAAGTTTCATCACAGGAAGTTTCTATTCCAAGTATGCGCATATTATTTCGCCTGGGGACGTTTCTTTTGAACAATAAGTTCAAACTTCTGGTGTCGCGGCAGAGCAGAGAGAATCGGCAGTTCTGTAATTATCGCAGCCGTTACGTGTTTTACACCCGGTCTCCAATCTTTACCGAAATCGATTACCGCCCGAAAGTCTTTCTGCTCCGCTTCAGCCAGTATTTGTTCTCCACCTTTTACTAGAACCGAGACTTTTGCAGGGAGCGGCACAACCTCATAATTCATGTCAATGTTGACTACCTCTACAGGTACATCCTCGATTACTTTTTCCGAAAGGCGCTGGATATCAAAATTCACGTTGATTTCAGTTGGCTGATATTGACTAAAAAAGCGCGGGTGACGTTCTACAGTATGCGGGTCGATAAAAGCCTTATCGCGATCTAAGAATTCTTTTTTAACAATTTTCAAGGACGTTAGTGTATCTACATAACTTGCAGGACCAACAACAGCAATTGAATCAGGTTCCGCACGTACATCAACCAGAGTAAATCCAGCAGAAGTTTTTACTTCAGATTCCACAATAAGCTCTATTTTTCGCTCTCTTCTCCGATCGACTTCAAACGTAATTTCATGAGGTGTAACAATTGATTTTACCTCAATATCAACATCCTCTGAGAAGCGCACATATTCCTTATGAGAGGCCAGGTTGCGAGTCGACTTTTGACGCACATCAGATAAATCAATATCATACACGGGAGAGTAAAAGTTCAATCGCATCAGATCCAATCCACGTCCGTTAAACTTAACGCGAATTTTATCCGGGGCAGGATATTTCAGGATATAATCCTGATTGTTCATGGTAATATTGAGCGGAATGTCCACCGTGTGGTCAAAGTTATTACTGAGCTTTACTACAAGCCAAAAAGCAATGGCAAGCGCAGTAATCAATATCAAAACGCGATAGTTTGTTGGTGCAGGTTTTTTCATTTAACCAAATAACGTTACGGCGTCTCCCACAACAGCATCCAGTTTTTTAGCAGCACGCCCTTTATTTAAGGCAACCTGTAAAAATCCCGAACTGTCCCAGGTTAGCAAAAACGCTCCTTCATCAACGTCACCAAAGGTCTGGCGTACGCCTTTTAGTTCCAATTTCTTATAGCGAATTCCCGGATCGGCAATAGCTTCCAGTTTTAAACAATCGTCCTGATGTAGATTTAAAATAAGGTTTCCAAAATGGTCGACATGAAATATTTCAAGTCGATACTCGCGATCGCTAATTTGCTGCATGGGTTTCAGGAATGTGGAAAGTTGCGACAACGGGTTAACATTATTGGTCATTCGTCGTCCATTCGCCAGCCATGCCGCGACTCGGGAAAACACATCCCGACCGTGAAATGTAGGGGCAATATCTTCGCCCAGAGAATCCATTTTTATTTCAAATGCCCGGTAGCCCTCACTGCGGCAGACGAAGCTGAACACTCCATTATCCGGTCCGATAAAAATATGCTGGCTCGTTTCAACAATCACGCCTTTTCGTGGCGTTCCCACTCCCGGGTCTACCACAACAACAAATATGGTTTTTTCCGGAAAGTGTTTATAGCTATTATTTAGGCAAAATGCCGCCTGTCGAATATTATACGGTTCTATCTCATGACTAATATCTACAACGTGGATATGTGGAGCCAGATCGAGTAAACGACCTTTCATCGCTCCGACATAACCGTCTTCCGTCCCGAAATCTGTCAATAGTGCTACAAAAGATGAGCGCATAATAATTGATTATTGATTATTATTTATGTATAAAAGACAAATCGTTTGTTCTCTGTTCTCTTATTTCTGTTCTGTTCTGTTCTGTTCTGTTCTATTCTATTCTCTTGTCTCTGTTCCCTGTTCTCTTCTCTCTGTTCTGTAGTTAAATCACAAATCTTCACTCATAATTCATCACTCAAAACTGGCAGCTTCGACAAAAGAACGTCGATCTGCTCCCCATCACTTCTTTTTCAATGATTCCAGTACAGCGTTTACAGGGCTCACCATGTCTCTGATACGTTTTTAAATAGGTCTGCATTTTTCCAGCTTCACCATTTACCGTTTGATAGGCGCTGTAGGTTGTGCCAAAATTATTAATAGCCCATTTAAGCACCGCATGAATCTGCTCAAATAGCTTTTCCCGTTCTTCCTCGCTAAGAGATGTAGAAAGTCGTTGGGGAAGAATTTCGGATTCAAACAAGATCTCGCTGGCATAAATATTACCGATTCCAGACAGTTTTTGTTGATCCATCAAAAAGAGTTTCATGGTGGTGCTTCGTTTATCCAGGAGTTCTGAAAGTTTTTCGAGTGTAAGCGTTTGAGAAATCGGGTCAATACCAAGTTTCTCAAAGACCGGATAGTGGTGATAAAGCCAGACCTTCCCAAAGCGTCGCATATCCTGATAAAACAGCTGTTTACCAGACTCAAATGTCCATTCAATGTGAATGTGCTTGGGGTATTTAGAATCGGCGCGATCTTTTAGAAACACTCCAGACATGCCAAGATGCACAACCGGAAAAACTTCACCACAGCGAAATATCAGATATTTGGAAAGCCTGTCTATATCTTCAATGGTGCGTCCAACAAGGTCGTAGCGAAATTGCTCGGCATCGCAGTTTTTTAGCAAAACCGGCTGATGAATAAGGACTTCACTTATTGTTTCGCCCTTGCAAATCGGCAAGAGTTGTCTACGCGTTGTTTCTACTTCCGGTAATTCCGGCATCGCAATTCTCAGCTTGATTTCAGTGGGACAATTTAATAGATAGTCGGTGGGATAAAAAGACCTAAATACAGGAAAATCAACCGGAGAGAAAAGAAAGATTCTCTCCGGCAATGGAATTTACTTACCACTATAGAGATTGATTACATCTTCGACAACGGCGCTGCAAACTTTGCAGAACGGCACGTCGTTTCGGCTAAACATTATACAGTCTATTTCCGGCCGATAAAACGCCTGAGCGTCATAATTTGCCCCCTGAAAGGCACCGGTTTTTCCGTAATATCGAGCTTTGGTAAACAACTCCGTTTCATAGGCCATTTGCTTATTGAACAAAGTCGTCATTTCAGACTCTGGAAGTTTTGCTGCACGGATCTCTTTGCGACGCTTTTGAATATCACGCGCAAAAGACTCATAAGCTGCCTTTGGCCAGGGAGTCGCAAGAGGCGTTCCTTCTTCTACAAACGCCTTCCACTTCAAATTATCGGGATCCAATAAAGCTGTGGCATTCGCTTCCCATGGTTCGGCAACTTCTTTTGGCGCGCTATACGCCACCGGAGAGGTATAATATTCATCTGCCAAAGCGGCAAATGAATGCCCGAATTCATGAACGAATACATACTCTGCCCAATCATTGTCTACAGCAACTGTACCTTGCTGATTATAGATACCGCCGCCACCATAAGTCTTACTGTTCGCCAATATCAAAACGAAATCATTTGGGGCGAAGGAAGCGATTTCCCGCATGGTCTTATTTTCATAGGTGAGCAGATAACGTTCGGAACCAAAGATATCATAAGAACTTCCCACCGGCGAATTGATGTGCACGCCTGTAGACGGTCTCGAAACCCCTGACACCGGCGAAGGTGGACAAATTCCCCAAATATTGAAATCTGTACGGCGACGTTTAAACGGCTCCTCAGCGAATAATGCTTCCATCATGCGCGTGGCATCTGCCTTGAACTTATCCATTTCTTCAGCTGTATATCCATCTCCCAGCATCACAATGTCGAGTTTCTCTGTAGGGTCACCGTTTTCTTCCAGCGCAATCAATTCCTGCCTTTCCGGAGCAGCACGATTGATATACATGTCGGAAGGATCAAGCTCCAGGCGCCAGACTTCCTTGAACTCAACGCCGGACTGCCGTTTCTTCACCACCACGCGGGCTTTCCCCGTCGGAGCAGGAAATCGCAGGGATTCTTCAAAGATCCGGTTGCGCTTTTTTGCTTCGGACGTCGATTCCCACTCCCAGTAAATCGGAGAGAATCCACGGGTATACAGGACTGTTCCGCTAGTATCCTGAACCTCAAAGCGAAACACGCCGAACCCAAGCGTACCTATATCACCTTTCTCGCCATCCGGCCAGGGAAGTGGCTCAACAACAATCTCATCAAGGCTATAAACAGAAGTCTCCAGACCACCGGTATAGAAATAGTCGACTCGCCATGTCTCGCGATCATTTTGGGCAAATAACATCCCCATACTTAGTATCAGGAACAGATAGAGCTTTTTCATAGTAGATTTCCCATGAGAGATTAGAGTATTTTCTAGTTTCCCACAATTTAAGCAAAATCAGAATAGAAAAAAACAGCGGCTGCAACTTAATGGTGAGTTAAACTGACCACAGCAGACTCAACCAGCACTTTAAATTATTTCAAACAATATCGTGATTAGACAACGATTGCATTCCGTTCTATGTTGACTTTTATCCAAGACTCTCCAAATCCTCATTTTTTGCGCTTGCTAACAACAGCGGGAGTCTCCCAAAACCGCCCACCACCGGTAGTATAAATAAAAGCCATCAACGTGAAGAGCATGAATAGAATACCTGTAAACGCAGTGGAACCAGATCTGCCAGCCTGGTTGTCGCTATAAGTGAAATAGTGCCCATGGAGTGGTGAACTAAGAGAAAGAACGGTAAATCGTTCTGTTGGAAAGGTCGTTGCCTCCCCTATTGCAACAACTATATAGAGAGAATCTCCGGCTGAGATTTCCTTACGAAATCGTTCCCGGTTTTCGGTGGTCATCAGATTACCCACAACATCGTATCGTCTACTGTCCCCATTTAATCGAATATAGATATTCGTATTGACGATTCGACGATTTCGATAATTTTGGTACTCAACAGAAGACACAACATTGCGAATCTCCCGCGTCTTTTCCCTTTGCAGGTTTTGCGCAGAAAAAATTGTAAACAGCAGCATGGATACACCAAGGAAAAGCGGAAAAAATCGACTGATGTAAAAAAAGGTTGTCAACGCAATGCGTTCTCTTCGAGCTTTTCCGGGCATACTTTCCAGAATCTCAGCCTGAATTGATGGCGCAAGTATTATTAATATAACAGAACTCAAAACAGCGGCCGATGTAAGGATCTCGCCAATCGACCAGGTTTGCCATGTAGTAAGCAGTTCCCGAAAATTCGAAAAGAATAGCCAGAAAAGTATAAAGTGAGTCAGAATGAGGATATACCATTTCATCTGCCTGGGCATGGCCATTAGGGCTCCATATTAATTCCATAGAGTTAAACGAAAGCGATTCTCGGGGAGTAATTTGAGAGGTTTAGTAAAGATATGTGTATTTTCCAGAGAAACCAAATATGAGACGGGGTATTTCCAGCTAAAGAATTTCCACCGGATCCATATCGATGTGAACATCAACCGGCCATTTTTTTATTTCCGGATTGAGATAGATACTGCGTTTGAGCAATTGTCGCACGTAAGACATGGAGGGGTCGCCTTCACGATCTTGTTTTACCAAGATGTGATAGCGATAGAGTCCGTTTAGACGCATTAGCGCGGCCGGAGCCGGGCCAAGAACGGCGTAGTTTTTACCTCTTTTAGCGCTGAACAGAAATCGACTAATTTCAGCGGCATAATGAGAGACGTCGTTTTCCTTCTCGCCGGAAACTCTAATAAGACATAATCTTGAGTACGGCGGATAGTTCAGTGTTTTACGCGTTTGCAGCTCACGCCTCACAAAATCCAGATAATTATGCGTCTGTAAATATTTAAACATGTAGTGTTCCGGCTCGTAGGTTTGGATTAGTACCTCACCGCTCAGTGCGCCACGTCCGGAGCGCCCGGCTGCCTGCATCAACATCTGAAAAGTCTTCTCAGCTGCACGAAAGTCCGGAAACTGCAGTCCCTGATCGGCACTAACAATTCCAACCAACGTTACCTGTTCGAAATCCAGTCCCTTCGCAATCATTTTTGTGCCAATTAGAAAATCAGCTTCTTTATTGCGAAATTTTCCCAGAATTCGCGCGTGATCGCCTTTTTTTCGTGTTGTGTCCTGATCCATGCGCAGCGCTGTTGAGTGAGGAAAGCGGGTATTGACATGTTCCTCAATCATTTGAGTGCCAATACCTTCATAGCGGATATCCAGGCTGGCACAGTCCGGGCATTCGCCTGGCGCCTTGGTGGTATAATCGCAGTAATGGCAACGCAGCGCCTTGCCATAGGTATGATAGGTAAGCGTTATATCACAGTTGTCGCATTTCAATACAAATCCACATTCCCCGCACTGAAGATATGGCGCAAACCCGCGACGGTTTTGTAGCAACATGGCCTGTTGGCGAATGACAATTCGCGCTTCCATTTCCAGCTCGAGATTTTCGGATAGAATGGGTCGTTCACCAGACTTTCTCCATTCTTCTCGCAGATCGATTAAACGAATGCGTGGTAGCGACCTTGCCCCCACCCTGCTGGCCAGAAAATAATAGTCGTAGCGCTTTTCTGCTAATGCATTAAACAGACTCTCAAAACCGGGCGAGGCCGATCCAAGAACAACCGGAATATTATTCAGGAATCCTCGATAAAGCGCGACATCGCGAGCGTGATAGCGTGGCGAAGAATCGTGCTGTTTATAGCTGCCTTCATGTTCTTCGTCGACAACGATAATCCCTAAGTCTTTAAATGGGGCAAATATGGCAGAACGCGGCCCAATGACCACATCAAAATGACCTTCGCGAATACGCTGTAAAATCTCCAACTTCTCAGACTTTGACAATCTACTGTGTATAACGGCAACACGCTTCCCAAAGGTATTTGAAAAACGTGCCATGGTTTGAGGGGTGAGAATAATTTCAGGTATCAGGACAATTGCCTGTTTACCCATCTCTACGGCTTCACGAATCAGTTCGATATAAATCTGCGTTTTTCCACTACCGGTAATACCGTGCAGCAGGAATGCGCGATGCTCTTTACCAAGTTTTGGACGAACCATTGTTACAAAACCAGCCTGTTCCTCAGTGAGGGTGATTTCCTGTTTCTTCTCTGAGTAATCCATTTCCTGGCTGCGCAACAGCTTTTCCTGCCTGCTGGTTATTACACCCTCTTCTGAAAGCCGCTTCAATAAAGCAGAATTAAAGCCGCCCTCGCGCAGCGAAACACGATCTTGTGCGCCTACATCTTTTAGATGTGCGATTAAACGCAGTGCAGAGGCATAACGCTCTGAAGACCCCTGTAAATATTTATTACGCGCCTTCTCCGTCCAGTCGGCTTCATTTTTTTTTAAGGAAAAAATGTCGACCGTCTTATAAATCTTCACCTCAGCCGGAGGTTGATAATGGGTTTCAACAAGCTGTTTCTTTTTGAGCAGATGAATGCGATGCAGAAGATTCTTGCGTTTCAACTTTTTCTCGAGCTTATCGAGAGATGTCCACTCTTCGGGCTTCAACACTTCCCAAAGTTCCTGTTGCGATTCGCGAAGCTCAGGCGCGGGCTCATCCGCACGTTTTATCATCAGCATAGATTTATTCAGATTCACGGATGGATTGATGAGTCGAAAGGCTTCACCGAGATTACAAATATAGTAATTGGAGATCCAGACCAACAGGTCGAGCATCTCCTGATAGGCAAACGGTTCGCTACTAATCACATCGTGGATTGATTTTAGAGCATAGTCGTGTTCACCAGGATCATCAATAACATCAAGAACAATACCTGCGCTATAGCGTTCGCCGAATGGCACGGTGACCTGAACCCCGGGTTGAATAAGCTCTGCAAAGGCCGCTGGAATTGTATAGGAAAACGACTCATCTACCGGAATGGGCATAATAACCTGAGCAAGCCGTCCGTCGAGCAGCTTAGCATCTGATTTATTTGCAGTTTTCCTGGCCATGCGCTTCCATTGTATTAGCGTTCATTATATCTTATCAATTGGCGGGCATTTTTTGAAAAGTGAACCGAATAAAATAAAAAAGCCTGTTTAACAAAACAGGCTTTTTTATAAAAATAGTGCTAAATGTAATAATGTCTGACTGCTATTCCTTTACAACCCAAACTTTAATTTCCGCAGTGACTTCCGGAAACAGTTTAATTGGAACAGAAGTAACTCCAAGTGCCTTAATCGGCTCTTCGAGAACAATTTTACGACGATCAATTTCATGACCTTCTTTTGCCAGAGCATCAGCAATATCCTGAGAAGTAACAGAGCCGAACATCTTGTCTTCTTCACCGACTGAAACCGGGATTGTTAGAGAGACGCTGCTTAATTTTGCAGCCATGTCCTGAGCAATCTGAGCTTCCTTACGGACCTTCTGCTGCTTTTGGCGCTGTTCTTCTTCCAGCATACGCACAAAGTTTGGGCGTGCCGGGTAAGCAATCTTATTTGGAAGTAGAAAATTTCGGGCATAACCAGGCTTCACGGTAACGATATCACCGGTTTTTCCGAGATTCTCATAATCCTGTCGAAGTATAATTTTCATGTTATCTACCTTTTCAAAATCACGTTCAGTTTAGATTAGCGCTGAATATCGGAAACGAACGGCAGTAATGCCAAGTGGCGAGCACGCTTAATAGCTGTTGCCAGCATGCGCTGCTGCTGAATCGTATTTCCGGAAGTGCGTCGCGGCACGATTTTGCCCTGTTCGGTAAGATAACGAACGAGCAGTTTGGTGTTGCGAAAATCGACAAACAAGATTCCGTTTTCGCTCAGGCGACTAATTCTTTTCTTGCGTGTTTTAACGCGTCCGCGTCCACGGCCTCTACTTGGTGCCATCTTCAGTTACCTCATCGTTTGTCTTTTCAGCTTCTTCAGTGGTTTCGATAACCTTTTCTTCTACCGTCTCATCCGGTTTCTCTTCAGCAACCGGCTCAGCAGGTGTTTCTGCAGGCTTCTCTTCAACTACCGGCTCGGCGGCCTTCTCTTCAACTACCGGCTCGGCGGCCTTCTCTTCGTCAGCCGGCTTGGCTTCAGCAGCATCGGCAGCGGGTTTCGGCTTAGTGGCAACAACTGGCCTTGGAATCGGAACGGTCTTGGTGTTGGATCGACCTCGACCACCGCGTGAATCACGTTCGTCTTCATTAGGCTTGCGAATAGAATCCATTTTGCGCTGATTCAATTCTTCTTTCGTAACCACATAGGTCAGATAACGAAGCACACGATCGTTTAGACGGTATTCTTTTTCGATGATTTGAGGAATATTCAAACGGCTGGGAGCGGAAAACTCTATTTCTACGTAGAAACCGCTGGTGCGTTTTTCAATTGGGTAAGCAAGACGACGCTTGCCCCAGGGATTGTGTAGAACAATCTCACCACCATGATCTTCAATCAGCTGCTGAATGCGGCTGGTGATGGTATCTACTTCCTCGGGGTTTTGCAAGACATCAACAATGAAAATCGTACAATAATGCTGTTTCATTGTTTCTCCTTCGATCTTTCGGCCCTGTCTAAAAACAGAGCAGGATGAACAATTAATCAATTATGCAGCGATAACGCTGTCAAGGGCATCAATATAGCCCGAACTATATCGCTCAGCAAAGCAAAAAAAAAGTTTCCCGGCAGGTAGCCGGGAAACCAGTAAGAGCAACTTAGATGAGCGGCGCAATAACCAGCGCAACTACGCTCATAAGCTTAATAAGAATGTTTAGCGACGGACCGGAAGTATCTTTGAAAGGATCACCAACCGTATCACCAACTACGGCAGCCTTGTGGGCTTCGGAGCCTTTAACCAGCTTCTCGGTTCCGGTATCGAAACCTTCTTCAATCATTTTCTTGGCATTGTCCCATGCACCACCGGCATTGGACTGAAAGAGTGCCATCAGAACACCACAAACCGTTGTTCCTGCGAGCAGACCACCAAGCATCTGGAATCCACCGAGAAAGCCAACGAGTACCGGAACCAATACGGCAATCAGGCCTGGAACAACCATTTCGCGAATAGAAGAGTTTGTAGAAATCTCAACACACTTGCCGTATTCGGCTTTTCCGTCCGCAGCTTCAAATGTTTTCTGATCATCGGCAGACCACTTGTCGAAGTCTTTGCCGTCGTTCTTGCGCATAACGTTCAACGCAGCCTTCAGTTCAGGAATGTCCTTAAACTGGCGACGAACTTCTTCAATCATCGCCATGGCAGCGCGTCCTACAGCATTCATAGAAAGAGCAGAGAATAGAAATGGCAGCATTCCACCTACAAACAGAGCAGCCATTACAGACGGATCGGTAATGTTGATATCCAGATTAACTACGTCCTGATGGCTGATTCTGTAGGATGTAAGGAAAGCAGCAAAAAGAGCCAGAGCAGTAAGAGCGGCAGAACCAATGGCAAAACCTTTACCGATAGCAGCAGTTGTGTTTCCAACAGCGTCCAACTTGTCGGTGCGCTGACGAACTTCTTTCGGCAATTCACTCATCTCGGCAATACCACCGGCATTGTCAGAGATCGGTCCGTAAGCATCAACAGCCAGCTGAATTCCGGTATTAGAAAGCATACCTACAGCGGCGATAGCAATACCATAAAGGCCGGCAACTGAATAGGCGCCTAAAATTGCTGCTGCAATAATAAGTATTGGAATCGTTGTAGAAACCATGCCTACACCGAGCCCGGCAATAATGTTCGTTGCAGATCCGGTCATGGACTGCTTCACAATTGAAATTACCGGGCCTGTTCCGGTTCCGGTATAGTGTTCAGTAATCTTTCCAATGGCCAAGCCAGAAGCCAGACCGATTAGAATGGCGTAGAAAACACCCATGGAACTATAGGCTTTGCCCAGATATTCCCAACTTTCGGGAAGCATTCCATTTACGATGAAAAAGGTAAGAACCAGAAGCACACCAGCAGAACCAAACTCGCCAATATTCAAAGCTGTGTGCGGATCGCCGCCTTCCTTCACTTTCACGAAGAACGTTCCAAGAATTGAAGTGATAATACCCGTTCCGGCAAGAACCAGCGGCAGCATTACAGCGCTAAGACCACCCATTTCATTGGTACCTTCAAAGCCAACCAGTCCCATAAAAGCAGCACCAAGAACCATGGTTCCGATAATTGAACCAACATAAGACTCAAATAAATCGGCACCCATACCGGCCACGTCACCCACATTGTCACCAACGTTATCGGCAATCGTTGCGGGATTCAGCGGGTGATCTTCCGGAATTCCGGCTTCAACCTTACCAACAAGATCTGCACCAACATCGGCAGCCTTGGTATAAATACCGCCACCCACACGTGCAAAAAGAGCAATTGAGGAAGCGCCGAAAGAGAATCCGGTAATAATGGTCAGCACCTTGCTCACTTGAACCGGGCCGTCCATACCAATCATTCCACTAAAGACAAGCAACAGAATGCTGAGCCCTAGAACGCCAAGGCCAACAACGCCAAGACCCATTACAGAGCCACCGGCAAAAGCAATCTCAAGTGCTTTTCCCAGACTCTGACGAGCGGCATTTGTAGTACGCACATTGGCTTTCGTGGCTACTTTCATTCCAATAAAACCAGCGAGGCCGGAGCATAGCGCACCAACAACGAACGAAACCGCTACCAGCGGATCGGAATAATCGCTACTCATACCGCCCCACACCAATAATGCGGCTACGGCAACTACGAAAATTGATAAAATTCTATATTCGGCTTTCAAAAAAGCCATGGCGCCGTCAGCGATGTGGGCAGCAATTTTGCCCATCTTTTCGGTACCAACGTCTTGCTTGCCTACCCAGGAAGATTTCCAAAAGGTATAAAGCAGTCCGATGACACCCGCGGCGATACTGAGTTGAATCAGTAACTGTGTTGTCACGAGAGACCTCCTACGATCAGTGGATGATTAATTGTCTAACAAGTTCCTATTAAACGTATTCATAGTATCTTCAATTCCTTTCGAAACGAAGTATTCTGCAGCGTCTGCTGCAGTCTGTATAATCAGCGGTAAATCTTTTTGTTCTTTTTTTGAGAAGGGCGACAGCACATAGGAACTGGCATTAGCGAATTCATTTCCAATTCCAATACGCATTCTGGGGACCTCATTAGTATGCAGGGTTTGCAGGATGGATTTCAGACCCTTTTGCCCGCCGGCACTTCCGGAGGATTTTAGTCGAAGGGTGCCAAACGGCAGGTTAAATTCGTCGATTACGATGAGCAGGCGGGAACAGGATTCGAGGTTGTAGTAGTCGTAAACTTGACGAACTGCTTGCCCACTCAGATTCATATACGTCGTGGGCTTTATCAGAAGAGTCGGAACTCCCTGTAGCGTTACTTTCGTTTGGACATAGGAACCTTTCCCCTTTTTAAAGGTCCCATGATGTCGATTTGCTAATTCATCCAAAACCATAAACCCGACATTATGCCGGGTATGTTCATAGTTTTTTCCGGGGTTTCCTAAACCAATAAGAGCATACACTGAGACATCCCATCTACAGACAGAGAAGAGTTACTGATCTTCTCCATCCTCAGCTTCTGCAGCTTCACCTTCGGCTTCTCCATCTTCACCATCGGCTTCTTCAGTTTCTTCAGTGACAACACGCGGCATTTCTACGGAAGCAACCAAATCACGTCCATCAGCAAGAATAGTAACGTCAGCAAAAGAAAGCTCATCGATGTGAATAGAATCGCCAATTTCAAGTCCTGAAATATCGACTTCAAGAACTTCGGGAATATCTTTAGGCAAACACTCTACTTCGAGCTCGCGAATCGGGCTGGCCAAACGACCACCGTTTTTCACTCCAACAGGCTCGCCAATAAGTGAAAGCGCAACCATAACGGTCATTTTTTCACCCATAACTACGCCCATGAAGTCTACGTGAAGTACATTCTCCGTAATCGGATCATACTGCACATCTTTTAATACAACCTTGCGAGCAGCTTTCTCTCCTTCAATCTGAAGATCGAGCAAACCACGATTGTGGCTGATAAAATACGAAAGCGTTTTTGCATCAAATGCCAGCGCAACCGGATCTTCACCGTGCAAATAGAATACTCCCGGAACACGACCAGCTCGGCGCATGCGACCAATTAAACGTCGACCGCGCTCTTCGCGCACTTGTGCTATAACAGCGTCAGACATAACATCTCCTTTGACTAAAAAAAGTGCAAGCAAAAGAGTGTTTGCTTGCACATAAGTACTCAGTAAATCTTGCTGGGGTACGAGGACTCGAACCTCGGATGTCGGGACCAAAACCCGATGCCTTACCACTTGGCTATACCCCAGTAAATGTATAAAACAGCTACATCAAAAGCTGGGACAGAATATACATTAAGCTATTCAGGATTGTCAAGTCGAAATATAAAAAAAGTGTGAAAATTTCCAAAAATCCCGCCTTTAAATAAGAATATAGATTGAATGGAATAGCTCTTGAATTTCAACCTATCATCGTCGTAAATTTAGTGCGCTTTTACCAGGGAAACACTATGCTAAAAAGAATTCACATACGACAGTTCGCTCTTGCGGAAAATTTAACCGTCGAGTTTCAGTCCGGACTCAACATCCTAACCGGTGAAACCGGCGCTGGAAAATCAATTCTGGTCGGTGCCATCGGCGCCGTTCTCGGTGGACGCGTTTACACCGAAGTCATCAGAACCGGGTTTGACAAGGCCAGCGTTGAGGCCGTATTCGATATATCTTCCCTCACTAAGCTAAAGACGTTATTAGACGAGCGCGGCTTGCCCGGAGGCAACGAGCTGATTGTTCGTCGCGAAATAGCAAACAAGGGAAACGCCAGAGCCTTTATTAATGATGCAACCGTAACCGTTGCAACATTGGCAGATATCGGCAACTTTCTGGTAGATATTCACGGACAGCATCAGCACCAAAGCCTGTTGAGACGAGAAACTCATCGCTATTTCATCGATGCGTTTGGACGCTTAAACAATGAATTAGAGGCCGTGAATAGCGCCTGGCAGGCACTTCGTAAGCTGGATGCTGAACTGAACACCTTGTTAAGACGTCAAAAAGAGCTTAGCACCAAACGCGAGCTCTATGAGTTTCAGTCCAGGGAAATAGCTCAGGCCGATCCAAGTGATGGCGAAGATAAGAAGCTGGAAGAAGAAGCACGCGTTCTTGCTAATATTGAGAAGCTTTTTGCCTTGTCGAGTGAATTGGGAACCATCTTTTCAGGCGGAGATTTGAATCTACTCGGATTAAATGCCGATGCCGAACAGCGCCTGAAAGAGATCGGCAACATCTCCAGTGAAATTAAGAAGCTGTCTGATGAATTTACTTCCGCCCGCATTGTTGTTGATGAAACGGCGCGTAGCATCGAAGAGTTTAAAAACAATCTGGAGTTTGATGGCGAACGCCTCGAAGAGGTTGAAGCACGACTCAGCGTGTTCGCTTCGTTGAAAAAGAAATACGGTGGCACTCTGGAAGCAGTCATAGCATATCAAAAAGAGATTACCGCCAGCCTTTCGCTACAGGACAATGTGGATTTCGAGATAGAAACGTTTAACAAGCGTCGCAATAAACTTCTGCAAGATTATGCTAAAGTAGCAATTGTGCTAACAAAGAAGCGCCAAAAGGCCGCAACGCGGATGGAGAAAGCCGTTCAAGATCACCTCAAACATCTGGGAATGCCTAATATTCGTTTTCAAGTGCGTTTTGATAAGCGTGAGGAAGCTAATGGCGTGTTTCTCGGAGAGGGCGCATCCTATTTCGGCGATGAGAATGGTGTGGATCAAATAGAGTTCTTTATCTCGCCAAATCCGGGTGAAGACTTCAAGCCGCTAAGCAAAATTGCTTCCGGTGGAGAGATGTCTCGCATTATGCTGGCGCTCAAAAACATTCTGGCAGAAATCGATGAAATTCCTACCCTTATTTTTGATGAGGTGGACAGTGGTGTTTCCGGTCGAATTGCACAAGCGGTAGGGCGATCAATATCTCAGCTTGCAGAAAGCCATCAGATTCTCTGTATCACCCACCTGGCACAGATCGCCTCACAGGGCGATAGCCATTATGCTGTAGAAAAATATGTGGACGGAGATCGCACTTTTACACAGATAACCGCGCTTAGCGAGTCGCAGCGAATTGAGGCCATTGCCCGGTTAATGGGTGGTGAACATATCAGCGATACGGTATTGGAAAGTGCACGGCAATTAATTGAGGAGAGTCGCAGCAGTTAGGCAAAGATTCTATCGCCCTCGCACCGGCTGTAGCTTTCGCGCAAATGCGACACGCGCGAGTTCCAGAATTCCCTCCATATGGTCTTCCAAACGAATCCTCTTCTGAATAGCAAAGTCTGCTGAAATCGAGAAGTGCCTTTCTTTCAGACTTCGCAATGTGTCTATCCAGTCCTGCGGGTCAAAGCCATTTACAACCACGCCTTCAGCGTCTCCCACAATCGTCTTTGCCCCGACCATATGCGACAGAACAACAGGCACATTGCACAGCAGGGCCTCGCTTACCACCTGCCCAAACGGCTCAAAAAGAGCCGGTAACAAAAAATAGTCCGCCGCGCTATACAGTTCTTCGGCTTCCTTTACGTATCCAACATATCGCACGTTAGTAAGCTTTGTCTTTGGAGGTTTTACGCCTGCTACAATTAACTCTACCGGCTCATCTTGCAGGGCTTCAAAGACTTTAAGTAGTAACGGAAGACCTTTTCGTTTATGACTGGCTGATATAAAGAGAAAGGATGTCTTGTCAGGATGAAACTCGTATTTTTGGCGAAATTCTTCACGTCGCTGCTTCACTCCATGATGGAAGCGTTGCGGATCGACCGGCGGAAGAAGCAGCTTTATTTTAGCAGGTTTTACCTGATAGAGCTCGATAAGCTCGTCGCGCATCATTTCTGATGCGGCAAGAATACTTCCAGGCGAAGCAAAAGCACGACGCTCCATTTTGATATCAAGCCGGTCTTTGACGCCTAAAATCTTCTTTCCCGTTGCGCGGACAAATCCTAAATGATTAGCCGGTGCCAACAACGCATCCTGATGTGTTGTCCGGGTTAGCGACAGGACAAAATCGAACTTGTTTCTCAGCAGTGTCTCATGCACCTTTTTATCAAAGGACGGTCCACGAACCGGCTTTGGAATAGTTGCCATGGAAACCGGCAAAATTTCTACACCATCCGGAATATTCGCATCTGGTGCAACCTTCGAACAGATAACGCTCACCTCATGACCGAGCTTGTGTAGATAGTCGATATAAGAGAACAGGCGTGTTTCCAGTCCACCACGACGAACTAAACGCGTATGTATTAAGGCAATCTTCACTTTTTAGATCCCAAATAGTAACTTGCCATAGCCGAATGCCAGGACATGACCATCTTATTGTCAGATTAAGAATAGGCGCCCTTTCACGTATCGAATGCAAGATGAAAAGGCAAAGGTGTTTATGCTTATCCGGTAGTGCCTCCCAAAAGCACCTCATAGATAGATTTGACCGGAGAAAGAGCAAGCGAAATTTTTTGCATATCCTCAGGAGGCGGTGCAGGAATATAGGCCTGTTTAAAACCCATTTTTGCAGATTCCTGCAGACGCTGTTCAATAAATGAGACAGCGCGTATTTCACCGCCAAGCCCAAGCTCTCCAACATATACGGCATCTTTGTCCAGCGGACGATCATTACGGCTTGAGTAAAGAGCTGCAGCCACACCAAAGTCTATACCAGGATCGTCTATGCGTAATCCGCCAGCCACCTTAACAAAGACATCAAACATGCCAAAGTCCTGATCGCAATACCGCTCTAGAACAGCTAAGATCAAAGATAGCCTTCGTTGGTTAAAGCCATTCACTGTACGCTGTGGCGTGCCATAATTAGAGCGGCTAACCAGTGCCTGAACTTCGACTAGCAGCGGACGGCTTCCCTCATAACTACAAACGATGCTGCTACCAACATCCGGACGCCCCATCGAGTTTAGAAAGAGGCTGGATACATTGTCTACCTCGTGAAGACCATCGTGATACATTTCGAATACGCCTAACTCATTCGCCGCACCAAAACGGTTCTTTGTTGTGCGGATTATCCTGTGCTGCTGAATATTGCCTTCGAAATACACCACAACATCTACAAGATGTTCCAAAATCTTTGGCCCGGCAATACTTCCCTCCTTGGTAACGTGACCAATAAGGAACAACGTAAAACCTTCTTCTTTTGCCTGTTTAAACAGTCGGGCAGCACATTCTCTTACCTGGCCAACATTACCCGAGGCACCTGAGAAATCTGGATTGTATATCGCCTGAATAGAGTCTATGACGACAACTTCGGGCTTAACTTGTTCAATATGATATTGTATCGCAGCGACATCCGTTTCCGCAAGAGAGAGTAGCTCTCCGGAATTAGGTCGAAGACGTCCGGCGCGATCGCGAAGCTGCTGTAAGCTTTCCTCAGCACTTACATAAAGAGACTTGCGGCCAGACTGCTGAAGTCGCATCATAACCTGCAGCATAAGCGTAGACTTGCCAATACCGGGTTCGCCGGCTAGCAGCACGACGGAAGCCGGAAATATCCCGCCCCCCAAAACACGGTCAAATTCTTCCATGCCGCAACGAATACGGGCAGAGTCATCTGCTGCAGGAATGTCTTTAAGAGGTAGCGGCTTGGTCTTAGGCTTTCTTTTACTTCCCGCTTTTGCAGGAACAATTTCTTCTTCGACAAAGCTATTCCAACCAGAGCAGTTGGGACATTTTCCCAGCCACTTTCCCGATTCATATCCGCAACTTTGGCAAATGAATACCTGTCGACTCTTAGCCATGCTAATCTTCCACTTGTGTTTAGTAGTACCGCACAATGTATAATATGCCTGCTTCCTTAGCAATCAAAAAAGCCGCTCGGTGCAGCAAAATGTTTACTTTTTGGGCTGCCTATCAACATTCTCTGGTGGGGAGTCAACCATATTTCGAAACTGCTTAAGTAGTTTCTCGGCGGCAGCGGCAGGATTAAGTCTGCCTACAGCAACCTGTTCTTCGTATTTATTTCGCAGCTGTTGTATCGCTGCATCGCGATAAAATTGCTGTTCAAGACCCAGGCGAACGAGCGAGTGCATCCACTCAACCTGCTGAACGGCCCGGCGCTTTGCAAAAAAACCGGACGAATCGGTTTCTTTCTGAAAACTGGTTATCATTTCCCAGAGCTCTTCGAGCCCTTCGCCGGTTAAAGCGGACAGAGCAAGGGCTGTGGGCTTCCAATCTTTTGTAGCGGGCACCAGATAACGAAGGGCAGAAGCATATTCCTGCCGTGCGGCATTGGCTCGAATTTTATTCTCTCCATCAGCCTTGTTGACAATTATTGCATCACAGAGCTCAATGACGCCCTTTTTAATTCCCTGCAGTTCATCTCCGGCACCGGCTATTTGCAGCAGCAGGAAAAAATCGACCATAGAACGAACCGTTATTTCGCTTTGTCCAACACCAACCGTTTCGACCAAAATTATATCATATCCGGCAGCTTCACATAGGATGATTGTTTCGCGCGTCTTTCGAGCAACTCCTCCGAGCATACCTCCTGATGGCGACGGACGAATAAAACTGGCTGGATCCTGAGCGAGCCGATCCATCCGCGTTTTGTCTCCCATGATACTCCCTCCGGTCAAACTACTGCTGGGATCAACAGCCAACACAGCCACCCGGTGTCCACGTTTTGTAAGGAACAGCCCCAATGACTCAATCAGCGTGCTTTTGCCGGCGCCAGGAACTCCGGATATGCCCACACGCAACGATTTTCCGGAATGCTCGATTAACCCGGCGAGCAATTGCTCCGCCTGCTCACGGTGCTTGGCAGCGTTGCTCTCGATAATAGAGATCGCCCGCCCCAAAAGGGTTCTGTTACCCTCGCAAATTCCGCTAATCAGATCCGAAACAGACCAGCTGCGACGCTTGGGTCGTGCCACCTTCCCAGAAACGTTATCTCGTCTACCTTCGACACCCGAAACCACCGACAGTGCACTTTTAGCAGGCTTTATGTTTTTCTTTTTAGCCATATTTCTTCAGCTATTTATTTGATACCATTTACGTTTCGAAGTCAATGTTACAAGCTGTAACGCGAATGCCGTATTGGCACCTCGACTCCGCTCGGTGAAACAAAATACCACTTTATTTCTCAACACCTAATTGGCATAATTGTTTAAGCTCTAGGCAAGTCTTTCAAGTAGTTCATCAAGAATTTTCTTGGCGGCAATAGGGATGACCGTTCCAGGGCCAAAAATTGCCGATGCGCCATTATTATAAAGAAACTCATAATCTTGTGCTGGAATAACCCCGCCCACAACAATCATGATATCATCGCGCTCAAGGGTTTCTAACTCTTCTACAAGCTGGGGAAGTAATGTTTTATGTCCGGCAGCCAGCGAGCTCATCCCAATAATATGCACATCATTTTCAACAGCTTGGCGTGCGGTTTCAGCAGGTGTTTGAAAAAGCGAGCCGATATCTACATCGAACCCCAAATCGGCAAAGGCTGTCGCAATTACTTTTGCGCCGCGATCGTGCCCATCCTGTCCCATCTTGGCAATCATGATTCTTGGCCTACGCCCTTCTTCTGCTTCGAAACGCTCCACGCGTTCCTGAATATCATCCACGGCATCTCCTTTTCCAAATGTGCTGCGATATACGCCAGAGATTGTTCGAATAACTGCAACATGCCTGCCGAATGCGGTTTCCATTGCGGTTGAAATTTCGCCAAGACTGGCACGGGCTCTCGCTGCCTCAACAGACAGGGCCAGTAAATTATCACTGTCATTCTTTGCAGCGTCAGCAAGCTTTTCCAAGGCATTGTCTACGGCCTGTTGATCGCGCTCTGCTCGCAGCGTAGCAAGTCTTTGCAGCTGAGCTTCGCGAACCGCCGTATTATCGACTTCAAGAATATCTATCGGTTCTACTGTTTCGGGGCGATAGCGATTTACGCCAACAATCACCTCCTGGCCAGAGTCTATCTGTGCCTGTCGGCGAGCTGCGGCTTCTTCAATGCGCATCTTTGGCAATCCGGTTTCAATGGCCTTCGCCATGCCACCAAGCCCGTCTATCTCTTTTAAATGTTCCCAGCCCTTACGAATGAGAGCATCGGTAAGCGCCTCAACATAATACGAACCGCCCCAGGGGTCAATTACTCGGGTAATGCCCGTTTCTTCCTGAAGGAAAAGTTGAGTATTGCGTGCAATTCTCGCCGAAAAATCGGTTGGCAATGCAATGGCTTCATCGAGCGAGTTGGTGTGTAACGATTGGGTATGTCCCATGGCTGCTGCCATAGCTTCAATGCAGGTGCGTGCGACATTATTGAAAGGGTCTTGCTCGGTTAAACTCCAGCCGGAGGTTTGGCTATGTGTTCGAAGCGCCATTGACTTCGGATTGGTCGGATTGAACTCTTTTATCAATCGGGCCCAGAGCACACGTGCCGCGCGCATTTTGGCAATCTCCATAAAATAGTTCATCCCTGTAGCCCAGAAGAATGACAGCCTGGGAGCAAAATCATCTATCGCAATACCGGCCTGCACACCAGCCCGAACGTATTCAAGGCCATCGGCGAGAGTGTAGGCCATTTCCAGGTCTGCCGTCGCGCCAGCCTCCTGCATGTGATAGCCGGAAATGCTAATTGAGTTGAACCTGGGCATATGTCTGGAGGTGTAGGAAAAAATATCGGCGATGATACGCATCGAATGTTTTGGCGGATAGATATATGTATTGCGCACCATATACTCTTTGAGAATATCGTTCTGGATAGTCCCGGCCAGCTTCTCTTGCGATACCCCCTGCTCTTCTGCAGTAACGATATAGAATGCCATTATGGGTAACACAGCACCATTCATCGTCATGGAAACGGAAATGGCGTCTAAAGGAATTTTATCAAACAGAATTTTCATGTCCAGAATGGAATCAATTGCCACTCCGGCCTTACCCACATCGCTTGTTACACGCTCGTGGTCAGAATCGTATCCACGATGAGTGGCAAGATCAAATGCAACAGACAACCCCTTTTGTCCCGCAGCAAGGTTGCGTCTATAAAACGCATTACTCTCTTCCGCAGTAGAAAAGCCGGCGTATTGCCGAACGGTCCAGGGTCGCATTACATACATCGTGGCATAGGGACCTCGCAAATAGGGAGCAACACCAGCTGTAAACTTTAGATGGCTGATATTTTTTATGTCGTTAGCAGTATACAATGGCTGAATAGGAATTTGCTCATTAGTGCGCCAAATGTCTTCTTCTACCCGGGAATCTGTTTCAGAAGAATACTTTCTGTTCCACTCCTTTTTATCAGAAGTGCCGCCGGGCATCTGCCAATCCATTGCCGAGAAGTCAGGAAATGTTTTCATATTTTTTCCTCCAGTGCCACAACAATATGCTGTAGCGCCTGCAAAATATCGCAACCGCTGTAAATGAATCCGTCAACACCCGCAGTTCGCAAGGTGGCTTCGTTTTCACCGGGACGGCCAGCAATCAAAACCCGTGCGTCGATGCCGCTTTCGCGCATAGCTGCAACATAGGTTATCGCATGCTCCTTGTAAAGCGCGTCACTGCTACACAGAACGATCACCGCATCCTTGCGCTCTGGCAGGAGAGGGTAGAGAGAGAGTGACTCATCAGGGTCTATGATACGATCGCCAGTTAAACCGGCAGTTGCAAAAAGATTCTCTGTAAACTCGACTCTCAGCCGGTAATCACGAGGCTTTCCCAGACAAACAAAGGCAATGCTTCTCAATCCATTTGCTGCATTAACCCGCAATGCCTGCACATCTCTGCGAAGCTGCTCAAACATTTCCGCCCCACGCTGCATATTAAGCGTGGCAATTTCATGAATCTCAGAATCACCCAGAGACTTTGCAATTCCCGTCACTGTAATGCCGCCGCTGATTGCTCTACAAATTGTGTCAAAGGCTTCCTCATTGACCACGGAAAGCCCGGAGCTCATTGGGTTCGAGCGGTTTGCAGTCATGCTTGCAGAGTGTGTTTCAGAAGCGGCACTTTTTTCCGAATCTAAATTCAGGTTCTCAGCAGGATTCGCATATCGATTGCTCCCCACCAGCGTATCTTTCACTCTTCTTAAGCGTAAAAGTCGGTTCTCGGCCGTTGCGGCAATTCGCTTTTGAAGTGCTGACGTTTTGAGCGACTCAAGAACTCCACCTTCAATTTCCAGCTCGCGAAAACAAGACCATGCCCTTTCAGCAAGTTGAGCCGTTAACTTTTCAACATAGGATGAGCCACCGGCAGGATCGACAACCCGATGAAAATGACTTTCTTCCCGCAGAATATGATGAATGTTTCTCGCTACCCTTCGCGAGAAGCTCGAAGAGTTTTCCGATAGGGCATTGAAAGGCGCAATATCGATACTGTTGCTACCACCAATCACGGCAGACATGGCCTCGGTGGTAGCACGCAGGATATTGACATGGGGGTCGAGCAATGTTTTATTCCAACGCGAGGTTTCACAATGGATTGTCATGTTCTGTGCAGCTTCGCCATCACCAAATTCTTCAAGTATGCGAGTCCACAGCAAACGAGCTGCGCGTAGTTTGGCAATTTCCATAAAGAAATTCGAACCACAGGCAAATGAAAAGCAGAATTCATTAGCGAGAGTTGTCAAATCCGTTTCGGGGCGTTTGCTCAGTATGTTTCGCAGATAGGCAACCGCAATCGACATGGCAATTCCCAGCTCTTCGACAGCAGAGGCGCCTGCTGTATGAAATGGGGTTACATCAACAGCGAGCAATTTAATATTCCGGAAGAAATTGGCCTTGTAGCCCTGTAACTGCTGTTGCTCTTTTAATAGATCCGCCATGCTGCGTGGCAGTACGCCGAGGCGAGCATAATCGGCAATAGGATCAGATATTATTCTACCGAAGATGTCGCCAGAAGACAAATTTTCCTGCTTCAGATAGGCACTTAATGCAGCTGCTAATACAGAGCTGCTGCTCGCATCGCAGCGAATAAATAGCGGAACGGCTGCAAGGTCGACATCCTGCAAAAGCCCGGAGAAATCTTTTATGTCGCGAATTATAATTGCACCTTCAATACGCGAATCAATTCCCGATGTCAGCAAAACACTTACGGCATTTTCGCCGGACTTTAATCCATCCAGAATGGCTGAGTTTGCATCAACCGGAGACATTTTGCTAATGGTTTGGGCAATATGCCAGCCGCGCGTTTGGCCGGAAGCATTCACACCTCGTAAAAATGGCGTTTGGCCGGGGTAAGAGACCTGCAGCCTGTGTCCGAGTTCATCCCACATGCTATAAAGTGGCTGTAGAGTTATACCTTCCGGAGTTGACGTAAGAAGCGTTTTTTCGAACGACTTTCCCTTCAGCAGTTTATCTGCAGCTGTGCGCCACATATCAGGTGTTGCTTCATCGAAGAAACGCTCCAAATCCGGAGCTTCAGCGAGAGGTGGTTTAGCGAATTCATTCGTTTCCATAAAGATTCCTGATGATAGAGTTCTGCTTCAAATTAAACAGAATTCATCCATCATTCCATGAAAATATTTCAAGTTATCAATCCAGCCTCCCGAAAACTATAAAAGTTGCGTGCGCCGATTATGATATGGTCAAGCACCGGAATATTTAGTAACTGTCCTGCTTCAACCATACGCTGAGTAATCGACTCATCTTCGAAAGACGGCTTCACCTCTCCACTGGGGTGATTATGAAGTAAAATGATGCTCGCAGCCGTTTCAAGAATTGCAGCTTTGAAAACCTCACGCGGATGCACCAGGGAGGCATTAAGAATCCCTTCACTTATCTGAATATCGCGAACCAGAATATTAGCGCTGTTCAAAACAAGTATCAGGAAACGCTCTTTTTTCAGATGAGCTAACTGTGGAGAATACCGCAAATAAACGGTTTCTGGCTCCGTTATCTTAAGACGTTCCTGCTTTGGAGCAACAGCCATGCGACGCCCCAACTCAAACGCAGAGATGAGCGTAACGGCCTTTGCCGGACCAAATCCATACAGACGAGCCAGTTCACTGGAGTTCATCGCAGCCAGATCATGTAAATGACCATAGCGAGATAAGATCCCCTTGGCAAGGTCAACCGCGCTGTGTTGGCGCGTGCCGGTTCGAATGAGAATTGCCAATAACTCGGCGTTGCTCAAACTTTCCGCACCAAGGCACATCAATTTCTCTCGCGGGCGTTCGCCTTCCGGCCAATTTCGAATAGATTCGCTATAGTGAAGTGAAGGTTCCTTTTCCATAGTTCCCGCGTGTTTGGTAGAATTCAGGGAGACGCTCAATATCTCTTAGAGGAAAAGGTGTGTTTTTTGAATTTTGACTAAATTAATTTCTGGCGAGAAGTTCTTTAAAGAAGCGTTCGACATTATTTACCATGCGCTCGACCGTGAAATTTTCCATTATTTGCTTTCGGGCAGCATCACCAATCGACTTTCGTTTCTCGGGATCAGCGAGAAGTTCGAGGACCGCCTGAGTCATTCTGTTGACATCACGCTCGTTAAAAACAATACCCATTTGGGGATCAGTAATCATTTCACGCGTTCCACCGACATCAAATGAGACGACTGGCTTACCTGCGAACATCGCTTCCAGAACCACATTTGGCAATCCCTCATGATTCGAAGTTTGAATAACCACATCACAAAGTGTGTAAAATTCCATCACGTTTTGCTGAAAACCGAGCATACGGACAGACTCTTCAATTCCTAACGACCTGGCATATGCTTCAATCTCTTCACGCATCGGGCCATCACCAGCGATAATGAAACAGACGTCCTTGCGTTTTGCGATGATGCCTTTAGCGACATCCAAAAATTGTTTGTGCTGCTTTTGCGGAACCAATCGGCCAAAAATGCCAACAACCAGATCATCGGGGGCAATAGCGTGTGATTTTCGGGTCACTTCATGATCAAATTCAATCGATTGATCTTTACTGATGCCATTGTGAACTACGCGCATAAACGACTCATCCAGCCAGCCAAACTTCAGGTATTGTTCCTTGATTAAATTATTCGGCATAATAATTCCGCTGGCCAGCCAGGGATAGGTGTATTTATACACGCGATTATTTTTCAAAATCGGCAATCCGTTGCGACCTACCAGCACATTTTTGCCGGCAAACTTGCGAGCAACACCTGCCAGACGGGTGTCTTTATTCAGGTTCGTCACAATCACGTCGATCTCCAGCTTGCGGAATAGTCTTGCCAGCTGCATAATTGCGCGTGGCCCAAAATCGCTTTTTACATCAATTGGAAAGGTCGTCAGTCCCATAGACTCACAGCGCTCCAAAAAAAGTGACTGTGGACGTCCGCCAAAATACACATTATGTCCGCGACTTTTCAGATGGGATCCGCTGGTAAACATCCAGCGTTCCACACCACCAAGATTTCGTTCGCTATCAAAGTAAAATATGTTCATTGTTTTAACTAAAAGTTCAGAGTTCAAAATTCAAGGTTATACTTCGAGACGCGAAGCATCGCGTCGTTACTACCTCACTGCCTTGCTGCCTTGCTGCCTTGCTGCCTTGCTGCCTTGCTGCCTTGCTGCCTTGCTGCCTTGCTGCCTTATTCATCCGCATTCCCAGTCTGAAACTGTAGCTCATAGAGATGTTTATAGCGCTTCGAACGCTTGAGAAGTTCATCGTGCTTGCCAATATCGGTAATTCGGCCATCTTCGAGAACAATAATTTTGTCCGAATGAATAATGGATGACAACCGATGCGCAATCATCAATACGGTGCGATCCTTCATCAGGTTTTCAATCGCTTCCTGGATAAGGAATTCAGATTCAGAGTCGAGTGCTGAAGTCGCTTCATCAAAGATGAGAATAGGTGGATTCTTCAAAATTGCACGTGCGATGGAAATACGCTGTCGCTGTCCACCGGAAAGCAATACCCCTCTCTCCCCGACTATCGTATCAAATCCATCAGGAAAGTCCATGATAAAGTCGTAAGCATTAGCCAGCTTGGCCGCAGCTTCAACTTTTTCACGCGGGAAATTTTCATGCCCGTAGGCGATATTGGAAGCAATACTTTCGTTGAAGAGAAAGACTTCCTGGGTAACAATGCCCATCATTTGACGGATATCGCTCTGCTTGATGTCTCGGATGTCGGCGCCATCAATGGAAATAGCTCCCTCAACGACATCATAAAATCGCGGTAGCAAATTCACAATGGTCGTCTTACCACCACCGCTGCTGCCAACAAAAGCGACTTTCTCATTTTTGTGAATAGTAAGATTGATATCCTGCAACACTAATTCGCTACTTTCTCCATAGCGAAACGTAACATCCTTGTATTCCACACGGTCATCAAAGGTTGCTTTATCGATGGCATTCGGACGATCTGCAATTCCAACCTCGGTATCCATCAGCTCAAAAATCCGCTGTCCGGAGGCCAGGGCAATTTGAATATTATTGTTAAGCGCACTAATGCTTTTTAGCGGTTCCATTAACGTGAACAGGAAAACAATAAAGCGAATAAAGTCTTCCGAGCTTAATAGCTCCCCTTCAAGCACCAAACGACCGCCAAACCAGATAACGCTTACCATTACGGCAACGCCTACCGTCTCGGAAAATGGACGCGACAGCCGGTTCAGCCGCACTTGGCGCAGAACCGCTTTATAATGGCTTTCAGTGAGGTCTTCAAAGCGCTTGCCTTCGTGGGACTCCATCGCAAATGCTTTTACAACCTTAATACCGGAAAGAGATTCCTGCAAGAATCGCGTAATATCGGAGATGCGTTCCTGCACGCGCTTACTCTTGCGCTTTAGGCTGCGCCCAACGGTTTGAATCAGAATGCTGGTGAGTGGCAGAATGGTAAGAGCTATCAGGGTAAGCTGCCAGCTAATGCTAAACAATAACAGTAGGTATAAAAGTATAAGAACAGGATCGCGTATAATCTTGGTAAAACCGCGATTCACGGCGACATTTACCGCATTGATATCATTGGTCACCCGTGATATAAGCGCACCGATCTCATTGCCATTAAAAAAGGCCATAGGCTGTTTTAGGATGTGTTCATATAGCTGAAGACGCAGATCGCGAATCACGCGCTGTTCGATAAAGCTGACAAAATAGAATTCCAGAAAGGCAAACATATTCTTCAGGAAAAAGGTAAGAAAAATAAACATGCAGAGATATTTTAGCGTCTCTAACCGATCATTGTTCTGAAACCAACCAGCGGTATTTTGCTTCATCCAAGCATTGAGGTTCCAGAAGCTGACCGATTTTTCGGGCGGCTTTTCTACATCAGTCCGGGTCTGTTCAGCTACAGGCTGATCACTGCTAAAAAGCGCTGTAATAACCGGGGCAACCATCCAAACTGATAGCGTACTAAAAATTACGAAGAAAAAATTACAGACGAAGACCAGGATTATTTTCCGGTAGTACGGCTTCAAATAAGAAATGATTCGCAGATACAGCGCGAGGTTGTTGTATTGTTTTGCTTGCTCCATAATCAGTCACTCTTTTATAAGAGGAGGCAATTGTACGCAAAAATGGCGGCGAACACAAATAGATAGGTTTTTAGTAGCGCGGGTCTTAAGCCGCGTTACTAAAAAACCTGAAACCTGCCTTCCCATTTTTCAATTGGAGAAAGCCCGGTAATAGATTACATTTAGGCGAAATTTGTTAATATGGATCTGTAAAGCAGTAAATAAATGAATAGTTTCTCACGGACGGCCCGGGCTCACGCCAATATCGCTCTGATAAAATACTGGGGTAAGCGTCATATTCCCTTAAATCTTCCCGCTGTCGGCTCAATTTCACTTACTCTCGAAGCACTCACAACCACAACAACCGTATCCTTCAGTCCCAATCTCGATGGCGACAGCCTATTTCTTAACGATATCCGGGCAAACGACAAGCAGGGCAAAAGGGTCTTTGAATTTCTAGACAGAATTCGCGGTTTAGCCAACATCTCCCACTATGCCGCTGTTCGCAGTGAAAATAATTTTCCAACCGGTGCCGGACTCGCTTCTTCAGCGTCCGGATTTGCTGCGCTTGCAGTAGCTGCGGCAGGAGCCGCCAGGCTGGATCTGCCAAGCACTAAACTTTCCGAGCTCGCTCGACTGGGCTCAGGCTCAGCTGCCCGCTCTATATTTGGTGGATTTGTAGAAATGCACCTTGGGGAAGAAGAAGACGGCAGTGATGCGATTGCAACTCAAATTGAGAATAAAGATTACTGGCCACTTGAGCTGCTGATTCTGATCACATCCACAGAGCATAAGAAAATCGGTTCGACTGAAGGCATGAATCGCACGGCGGAAACCTCTCCCTTTTATCAACAATGGGTCGATACCGGGCCAAAAGATATGCGGGCAATGAAAGACGCGATTTCCAGCAAAGACTTTTCATATCTTGGCGAATTAACGGAATACAGCTGTTTGAAAATGCATGCGCTGGCTATGGCTGCAAACCCCGGAATTATTTACTGGAATCCGCTAACGATGCGCTTGATTGAAACGGTTCGCGAAATGCGAGCTGGCGGGCTGGAAGCCTACTTCACAATTGATGCCGGCCCACAGGTTAAGGTAATCTGCAAACCGGAAGATAGTGAGCAACTCAGAGCAAAGCTTCGGGAGATCCCCGGAATTAAATCCATCCTTCACACCCGTTTGGGTGGCCCGGCAAAACTTCTTGATAGCTAATGAGTAGCGCATCTACCACGACCTTTTCCTCACCCGGCAAACTGATTCTTATCGGAGAGTATGCCGTGCTGGAGAAGGCTCCGGCAGTCGTTATGGCGGTCAATCGCACCGCCAACGTAGCAATCAGGAAAATTGATGGACCGGCACAGGTGTCTGCACCGGGGCTTCATATCCACAATGCCGTTTTTCACATTGAAGGCGACACGCTGCAATGGAGCAATTGCTCGACGAAGCAGCAGCAGGCACTGCGCTTTTTTGAGGCTGCAATTATAGAAAGCCGGATGGTTTCGCATAAGACATCTCCCCTACCGCTCATAAATGTTCATTTTAGACTGGATACGGCCCAGTTTTATCTTCCTGGTAGCACAACCAAGCTCGGCTTCGGCTCCTCTGCGTCGTTAACCTATGCGGTTGTGTCGGCAGCGTTAAACCATATGCAGCCGCAGCTACAACAATCCCCACAGCTTCTGCTGCCCATTGCTTCCGCAGCTCATTATAGGGCTCAAAAGAAAGTAGGTAGTGGAATAGACGTCGCTGCCGCGGCCTACACCGGTCTGCTAAAGTATGAATTGATCGAAAAGAACAATCCAACAACGGCAGAAGTTACGCCGCTATCCTGGCCGGATGATTTGCATTTAAGCTGCGTGTTTAGTGGAAAAGCAGTTTCAACACGCGATTTGGTCGCGACCATTTACACACTGAAGCAGAATAAACTCACACAATTCGTCGATCATATAAGTGTAATGACCTCGCAGGCAACTGATGCCTGCAGCGCTCTTGCTCATGCTGATACAGCTCGTTTCGTCGACATAGCAGACGCCTACGGCGACTCGATGCGCCTTCTCGGAGAAGCAGCCGGAGCCGATATAGTATCTGAAGATCATAAACAATTGAAGCAGATCGCCAATGCACAAGGTGCAGCCTACAAGCCTTCAGGCGCTGGAGGTGGCGACATTGGGGTTGCGCTTTCGACCAGCAAAGACTGTATTCTACGCAGCGAAGAGGCATTTCGTAAGGCGGGATATTTAGTTATTGATCTTGCGCCATACTATCGCCAGATTTAGGCGAGTAAGAACAGATAATTATAATTGAAAGAATAGATACAGGATTGCGATATAAGGACACTATGGACTCAAGAATCCCGAAGTTTTATAAGAACTCCGTTCTGGAGCGGCTGGAAATCCTGAAAGATCGGGATATCATCTCCGCAGAAGATTTTAAAAAACTATCGAACGGCAGCAGCGTGTTATCATCGGATGCCGCCGATAAAATGGTGGAAAACGTAATTGGCGTTTTCAGCCTTCCGATCGGTCTCGGCCTGAACTTCCTCATCAACGATAAAGATTATATCGTTCCTATGGTGGTTGAAGAGCCATCTATTATTGCGGCGGTAAGCTCTGCTGCCAAAATTGTGCGCAACGCCGGCGGATTCACCAGCAAAAGCACCGAACCCATTCTAATCGGCCAAATTCAGGTCGTCGATATCGAACACCCGTCCCGTGCCCAAAAGCGGGTCTTGCAAAACAAAACCGAGATTCTGAACCTCGCCAATAGCCTGCACCCAAACATGGTGGCGCGCGGTGGTGGCGCAAAAGACGTTGAAGTGTTTATTCACCCATCTTCCTCCCATCGCGGTGATATGCTGATTGTACACCTTCTGGTGGATACAAGGGATGCAATGGGCGCTAATCTCGTAAATAGTATGTGCGAAGGCGTGGCATCTCTGGTTGAGAAAATAACGAACGGCAAGGTCTTCCTGCGCATTTTATCGAATCTTACAGACCGTGCGTTGGTAACAGCTGAATGCACCATTCCAACAAAGTTTCTTCCCAGCAAAGGCTACACCGGTGAAGAAGTTCGTGACGGCATCATTCTCGCTAATGAATTTGCTTCGGCTGACCCCTACCGCGCAACAACTCACAACAAAGGTATTATGAACGGCATTGATGCCGTCGCGATTGCCACAGGTAATGATTGGCGCGCCATTGAGAGTGCGGCTCATGCCTATGCCGGACGCGGTAAGCAATACACCTCCCTCACTCGCTGGTACAAAAACGATGATGGTGATTTGGTTGGGAGCCTGAAGATCCCAATGAAAGTCGGTACAGTAGGTGGCCCGCTACAATCTAATCCGGCTGTGGCGCCGCTGCTTCGCATCGTGAATGTGGAAACAGCCACCGAGCTGGCACAGGTGATGGGCGCGGTTGGTCTGGCACAGAATTTCTCTGCCATCAAAGCACTGTCTACCGAAGGCATTCAAAAAGGACACATGACGCTGCATGCCAGAACAGTAGCAATGGCAGCTGGTGCTACACCAGAGCTTTTTGATGAGGTGGTTGATAAACTGATTGAAAGTGGTGAGATTAAAGTTTGGAAAGCCACCGAGATTGTGGAGAGCCTGCGTAACCGATCGAAGGCTCCGGCAGTGAAGAAAAAGAAAGAACCGTCCAAAGGTCTCTCTTCTGGCTATGGGAAAATCATTCTATTTGGTGAACATGCCGCGGTCTATGGCAGTCACGTTATTGCCGCACCCATTCCGCTGGCCATTCAGGCAAAGGTGGAGGATGAGGATGACGGCATTCACCTTGTAATTCCACGCTGGGGTGTGGAAGAACGTCTGCACATGAACGTCGAGCACAAATACTCCATCTATCACTCACTCGATCTGATTTTGAATTCGCTCAATCTGCTGGATCGCAATATGCGCATCGAGGTCTATCCGCATATTCCTCGCGCTATGGGGCTTGGTGGATCGGCAGCATTGGCCGTTGCAATTATCCGCGCACTCTCCAAACATTACGACTTGAAGTTATCTGATGAAGCCGTAAACAAGTTGGCCTATCGCTCCGAGCAAATCGTACACGGTACGCCTTCCGGAATTGACAATACGATGGCCAGCTATGGAAAGTTTATTTTGTTCAAAAAAGGCGACCCGCCGAAGATGCAGCCCTTGCGGATTGCCAATCCAATCCCGGTCGTGATTGGAATTACCGGTATTGAAAGCCTTACCGCCAGAATGGTAGCAAATGTGCGAACGGCCTGGGAGAAAAACCCGGCCATCTACGATAAGATTTTCAACGAAATGAACGCCCTTTCACTACAGGCGCTAAAAGCCATTAAGTCGCAGAACCATGGCGAGTTGGGCGAGTTGATGAATATTAATCAAGGGCTATTGAACGCGCTACAGGTTTCAAGTTGGGAACTGGAAGAACTGATAGAGATTGCACGCAAGAGCGGTGCACTGGGAGCCAAACTGACCGGTGGCGGCGGCGGTGGAGCGATGATCGCGCTTTGCCCGGACAATGCAGAGAACGTGGCCGATGCAATGCGTAAGGCGGGTTATCGCGCAATTGTCTCAACTATTGGCTAGCGGATAATCTGAGCTTATATTGTTGCCATGGAGAAAACGGATACAGATATGATTGACAATACTCAAGTGTCGTTTGATGATGAAATGCTGATTGTCGTCAACGAGAAAAACAAAGTTATCGATTACAAGGATAAGCTCACCTGTCATTTAGGTGACGGCATACTGCATCGGGCATTTTCGATATTTATCTTCAACGACAAGCAAGAGCTTCTTCTCCAACAGCGCAGCAACGAGAAAATGCTCTGGCCGATGTTCTGGTCCAATAGCTGCTGTAGCCACCCGCGCAAGGGTGAGGAGCTGGAGCAGGCGACCGTTCGCAGACTGCGCGAAGAGCTCGGTATTGAGACTGACTTAACCTACCTGTTTACCTTTCAATATCACGCCCAATTTAAGGAAGTGGGTTCGGAGTCCGAGATCTGCGCCGTTTACATCGGCAAGAGCAATGACGAAGTCACCGTGAATGCCCATGAAGTGGCCGACTGGAAGTTTGTGCCTATCGATGAACTAAACACCGACATGGAAGCCAATCCGCAAGACTATTCTCCCTGGTTTAAAATGGAGTGGAAACGAATACAGGGAGAGTTTTGGAGTGAGGTTGAGGGGTTGTAGAACCCTCCCCCTCGACTGTGCTTGAGGAACGATAACTAGCCTCCTCCGCTGCCCGAGCGAAGCCGGGGGCAAGACACAGAAGGTTAACCCAGGTAATGTGTTCTATTCTTACACTTCGATAGTTCATGCAATGCCTCATCATTACCCATAACTATGGCTTCTTTCTTTTTTCTGCTCCACTTCTGGATTTGCTTTTCTCTTAAATACGCGTGGAAAATACGATCATATTCTTCAAAATAAACTAGCGTTACCGGCAATCGTTTTGCCGTAAAGTTAGCTCCAATACCCTTCTGATGTTGCGACAATCGTTTTGTAAGATTCTATGTACTGCCGGTGTAGTAGCTACCGTCTACGCACTTAAGAATGTATGTAAATGGCATTATTGGTCTCCCCTGCTTTTTGCATGTGCACTCCTCACCCCACAGCTCCCTTCGACTCCGCTCAGGGAACGGATAGTACGCCGATGCCCGAGCAGAGGGCAGGGCAAAGAGTAACACTTTAAGTGCAGAAATTATTTCGGGGGATTAAATCACAAAAATATAGATATTTCTTCTCGTTATCAACCGAATATGGCGTAACCACCTCTATTTCGGTTAAGAACGTTGCAAACCGCCCAAAACCTCCTCTGTATGCTCACCAAACTGCGGCGGTGCACTCAGCTTTTTTACTCTCGATTCTCCGCTATGAAAGGCAATACTTCGCACGCCGGCAACCTTAGTTTCTACTTCCGCACCCTCCAAGATCATATTCTTAGCCAGCGGCTGTTCAAACACTTCAGACATGTTTTTTACGAACTCCGCCGGAATACCTTTCTGCTGCATTTTTTGTAAAAGCGACTCGCCATCATATTTGCGAAAGCGCTGACGCAAAATGACGTTGAGTTCTTCGCGATGCTTCACCCGTTGCGGATTGGTAGAGAACTGCGGATCGCCTGCAAGTTCGTCACAGCCAAGTAGATCGGTTAGGGCTGTAAACTGATGATTATTGCCAACTGCGATCACAATTTCTTTATCATCGTTGGACATGTGAATACTGCCGTAAGGCACAATATTGGGGTGCTCCGAACCAATGCGCTGCGGAATATGTCCGGCAACCAGCCAGTTGGTGGCCTGATTAGCAAGCGAGGCAATGCCAGACTCGAAAAGTGAGGCGTAAATATGACTGCCCCCTTCTCCCCTTTCGCGCTTTAGCAAAGCCAGCAACAGTCCTTCTTTCAGTTGATGCGCTGTCAGCAGATCAATTAACGCAACCGGCATTTTTACCGGTGCTCCGCCCTTCTCGCCATTCATATAGGTAAATCCACAGGCGGCCTGCAATATCGCGTCGAATGCGGTGCGTTCATCTTCCGGGCTATAGCCGATAATCTGACCATGAATAATATTTGGATTAATTGCTGTGAAATCCTGATACGTCATGCCCAGCTTTTCATCAGAGCCTTTTTTATAGCTGGTCAGCACGATATCCGCCTTGCGAATCAGCTGATGGACAATCTTTTTCCCTTCCGGGGACGAGATGTCAACTCCGATAGACTTTTTCCCCCAGTTCACCGAGCAAAAATAGCTGGATAAGCCGCCTGCTGATTCCTGAGGCAATTTCCACTGCCGCGTAACGTCCCCACCGCTTACCGGGTTTTCTACCTTAATAACGGTAGCGCCCAGCTCGGCAAAGAACATTCCGACTGCCGGACCGGCCAGTACGCTGGCCAGTTCAATTACGACTAAGTCTTTAAGCATATCAGCCCTTTTTATTTTGGAGGTATTTCATTTATAAACGATGCGGTCGCCTATTCATCTAGCAAGTCTTTAATCCGCTCGCTAAAACCGGGAAGCGGCAGCTGTATCGATCCCGTCTTTCGGGAACTACTTAAACTGCAATCGCGTGGTCTTTTGGCTAAAGAGTTGACATCTTCCCTTAAGCTGGCCTGCAGAAGGGCTGAATTCGCCTTGAGCTCTGCGCACAGCAGCGTCCCCATGTCATAACGAGACAAACGCTCTTTGCCGCCCAGATGGAAGATTCCGCTCTCCTGGCCTAAGGCCAAATGCCACAGGACATCTGCCACATCCCTTCCCCACGCCGGGGTGCGATATTCATCGATAAATAATGGAACAGATATCTCTTCTCTTAATCGACGAATAATTCCCGCTGTAAAGTTTTCTCTTCCCGGGGCGGAGCGACCATACATTAATGGACAGCGTGCAACAACCGCTTGCTCAGGGAGTAAATCCAAAAGCAGCTCTTCGGCTTGCTTCTTTAAAACACCATAATTATTGATTGGAGTGGGTCGATCGGTTTCGCTATAGGGTGCATCTTCACCATCAAACACAAGGTCGGTCGATGTAAAAATAAGCCGAGCATCATGTTTTGCAGCAAGTTCGGCAAGCATTCGTGTCGATTCAACGGTTATTGCACGCGCTTCTTCCGGGTAGCGTTCACAGTCTTCCGGGCTGGACATCGCAGCGAGGTGGAAAATAATATCGGGCGCAAAGTCATCCAGTTCTGGAGAAATTTCACTCGTTAAATCGTATCTAAAAAAAGAAGTATTAACAGGAAGGTTATTGACAAATTGTTGAAATCCCAACGCGAGGATACGCTGGTTTGCAGGTGCCTGTTGCAGCAGGTAGCGTCCGAGAAAGCCGGACGCCCCGGTAATCAGCACCCGCATCATGCTTTAGAACATCAGGGTAAAGTTTAACTGCACGCGTTCTGCGCCCTGCTCAGGCACATAGCTGAAATTTAGCAGCGAGCTTCGGCTTTCGGCAACATCAGATTTGCCCTTCTTACGCACAATTCGCAAGACATCCACTGCACTAACAATATGGTTTAAGACGATGCCGCCAGCTACAAAGGTAGAGGTACGCTTCCAGTCCAGGCGACGCAGACGTTTTTCGCGATAAGTGCGGCGATCTTCTTCAGACTGCCACTGCCAATCAAATCCGGCGCCTTCTTCATATCGGCCATTCAAATCGCGTTCCAGCAGTTTAGATTCATTAAACGCATAGATACTGTTCGATTGTCCAACATCAATCCAATACTGGTCATCTTTACCGCTGGTATTGACTCCCGCATTTGTTGCCGCGAACGTTTTCAAGTCGTTTTGCTGCACGTTTATATATCCCAACGTAGACAAATAGCTCGCCCACATAATCACTTCGGTTCCCATAAAGATCTTGGCGGCCTTGTGATGGCCCATTCGCCATTCTCCAAGCCCGGGAATAAGTAGCGAAAGCAAAATATTGCTTTTTCCACCGCTACCCTGTTGGGTAATCATCGGATCTGCAATATCATTAAGCTGCTGCGCATTCAATGACGGCAAAGCAATTAAGCTTAGCATGCAAATGACAAGTAGTTTTCTGAATAATGAGAACATGTTTTCCAGTCTTTATTTTATTCGCACTGCCAGTTTGAAGAATATTAAAACGAGACGTTTAAGCCAAATAGATTGACAAATTGATCGCGCTGTAAATCCTGTCGATAGCTCATCTCAACCTGCAAATTATTGTTAAATCTGCGAGCTGTAAATCCAGCGTCTATTGCAGCTATCAGGTGATTGATCATAATGGTCATTGTTCCATAGCCGGCCTTATTATAAAACTGATTCGACTCATCGCGCATAATCGTATAGCTTTCATTGAATGGTGTAATCACGCCATCGCGATAGCCGCTATAGCGACTTCGAAAGTCGGCATCGGACCAGGCATTACCAAACTGCTCAGGATATTTTCCAATCATCTCAAAATACTGCTGCGTTTCGGTTTCCGGCAGATCGTGAGTAAATCCGTAAGACTGCGGCAGCCGATTTTCTACAGCGCGCATATCGGCTTCGATTTGCGCCTGATTGGCATTATAGAACTGCTCGTCTATAAGGTAAAACTCGCGACCATCATTAGACGTCACAACATCGTAAGGATACTGAGTAAAATTTTCGACTTCAGCTACATCTCCAGCAAGATAATTCACATAAGACCAGTAGCGATATTCGCTCCAATTCTCATGAGCAAATGCCTTAAATTCGGTATCCTTGTCCTTACCCTTCTTATTATAGCTGCGATTCACTGCCCAACCCGTTACTTCAGCAGCTAAAAATATAGCACTTTTCCAATAGGCGCCGGAATAGGCCTGACCGGCTCCAGGGATAAGTGCTGATAGCATAACGGACATGCCAACAGACTTTTTTCCACTTCCGGAAATGTCCGGGCTTTCTTGTAAGTCATCCTTTATTTGCTCATCGAGCAATTGTGTAAGCTGCAAGCGATTCAGCAGTACATCATCTGTTTTTTCTGGCAGCGTTTCTTCCCCACCGGCAAAAATTCCGGTCGCGAGAAGACAAAGCATGCTAAAACTCCAGAATGGTCTCATAGATAGTCCTCACGTTATCTAAACAAGCGTTTTTCCAGACGCAAATCAAAGTCGAATAATACACCAACGTAGTAGCGCCATTCTCTTTTATAACGCACATCATCATTAAATTGTTCTTGCAGCGGATAAGCTGCCTCAAAAAAGACCCGAGTTGGAAACAGATACCAGCTATAGGTATCGAGCCTCAACTGCACGCCCAGGTTCTCTTTAAAATCGTTTATTTCTGCTTTTCCGTTCCAGGCATTTCCAATCTGATAGTATCCCGCGAGATACAGATGATTGAAGTGCACATTCAAAATCTGCTTGTTAATATTGCGCCATAGTGGAAAGCGATATGTTGCTGTTGCAATGGCCATACGCTGTCCCTGAATACTGTAGAAGGGATAGCCTTTCAGGCCAACCAACCCGCCGGCAAAATAATCAAAGAAATCATCAAGGCTATCGGACTGCGACTGGATGTAGGCGCCCTGAGCGCGAAAGGAAAGACTGTGATGATCGGTAAACGGAACCGGTATGTATTCTTCCCAGTTTCCTTCGAAGCGCATGAAGTTGTTCTTGCCAAACTGCTCGAGTGCAGAAGCTGAATTGGTAGCAAAATCGACCAGGAAGTCATTCCATTCCTGCTGCGCCTTTACTGTCACGTAACGTCCCTTACGTGGATTTATGGCCTTCTCAAGGCTGTTTTCAATAGCATCATGCTTTAACGACAGACTTAATGCATTCCCTTTCAGGTAGGTGTAGCGCAACGTGCTTACATCGAAGAACTCATTTGAAACCGGATCGGTATAGGCGTCGATCTTTAACTTGGCGCGATAAAGACTGAAAATCCATGCTAAACGAGCATGAATTCGTTTTAGCGGTCCCGGCAGGATTTGCCCCTGCAAGCCGGCATTAAACTCCAATAAGTTGAAATTGATATCAATATCCACATCGCTGACGCCGGTGCCCTCAAAGCTGGCTTTATCGTCAATGTTAGCCGTTTGGTTATACACTTCCATAAAAAAAGTCGGCTTAAACTGATTGTATTCGAAGATTCCAAAGAGGTTATAATCACGTCTTAGATTAATGTCCGCTCCACCAAGGAGAAGCAGTTTATCGAGCAGCTCGTTAGTGTAGAAATAGAGACCTGGCTTTACCGTGCCGTAATCCAGCATTAAGCGCGGTTGAATAGAAAAGTTGGAAAAACGACGTTTGTAGGGAATTGCCGGTTTGGCTTCCTCAACCGTTTCGTCTATCGCAATATCGGGGATACGCTCTTCGTATTTACCGATATACTGCATTTTGGTTGGTGCAACGCTCTGCAGCTCTTTTATGCGATGGAGCTTATAACCCTGATTGCGATAGAGTGCAAAGAACATATCACCGGATTCAGTGACTGTTGGCATAAATGCGCCACCAACAACATTGGTATGAGCTTTGATATTACCGGTTTTCATATTATAGCTATAAACATTAAAGATTCCGGTTTTATCACTGGCATAAAACAGCTCATCCGTTCCCGGTCGGAACACCGGGTCGCGTTCGCCATAGGCTTCATTAAGAATAAACTCAAGCTCTCCACCAGCTGCGGGAATCTTTGCGATATCGCGACCAAACTTTATTGAAGTATCAAAAACGATATAGCTGTCATCCGGAGACCAGCGTGGGTGGTAAAATTGTCGGGCGTCCTTTAACTTGGTGAGCTGAATTAGCTTGGCCTTGTATCCAACTTTGCGAAAATAATGACCACGCTTCCCTTTTTTATCGGATGTCGGCACCACTGCTTCATGTTTTGCTACAATCCGATGTTTGGCAAAATCGTAATAGCCATCTGTATACTTGCCGTTTTCCAGCACGTCTGCCAGGTTATCCATTTCGAGCGCAAAAAGATTTGTAACCGCATCTGATTCAACGACAAAGACCAGTTTTTTCCCATCATGTGAAAAATCCGGATGACGGGCACGTAAGGCACGCGTCAGACGGTGTTCTTTGCCTTCTTTGGTATCGTAGATATAGATATCGTTGTATAGACTCAGCGTTCCTTCTACCGGCGTTACTTTCGCGTAGGCCAGATAACGTCCGTCTTTAGACCAGCTAAGCGATCGGGTTATGCGTGCAGAAATCGTTTTCTTTTTGCCATCGGACAGGTTCTCAATGATCAGCTTGTTCTGACTCAGGTAATCGGCATCTCCCGTTGCGAGATAGGCCACGCGGTCACCACTGGGAGACAGCGTTGGGTGCATATTTCCGATGCCTTCTTCAACAAAGGATTCACCGGTTAACAGATTTTCATTCACTGTTGTTAATCGCGCCGTGTAGTCATTCAGCATGCCGGCTTTCCACTGAGCATGAAGCTGTTTGGCGTCGACACCGGTAACGGATTTCAATACACCGCGGAATGAAAAAGTAAATGGCGAACTGGCCTTGCCGGCTAAACGTGGCAGCACATCATCACCATAGGTTTCCGCCAAATAGCGCGTGAAGGCAAACCCCTGATTATATGCAGATTCATTGCCAATGCTGTTTTTACCAAAAGTGTCCATCTGATTCAAATCCAGCAATTCACCGGTCATCATGCGATCTCGCAAGATCATTTCACGATGCGAATCGCGATAGTCAAAGCGTTTATTGGGGGCTTGAAACTGGGCAACGCCTTCTGCAAACCAGGCGGGAATTGTAATTCCGGACCAGGGATAGGAAATAATGACGTTGGGGAATCCGCGCACTACGTCTTCACGACGTTCGTTTTCATAGCCGAAGCCCTGAAGCCAGTTAGCGGGAACGCGGCGTCCAAACTTAAGTGCTTTACCAAGAGAAACAATATGCGTGAACTCGTGTGTGACCACGTCTTTCAGCCAATTGTGTGTACCGCGCAAAACATAGTTCAGGTTCGGAGCCCAAATTTCCACCTTGTTGTCAAAAAAGAAAGCCGCACCATTGGCATAATCATCGGTATCTTTGACAACAAATTCGGTTTTGTTACTCGGTTCCCACTGATAGTAGCCGGTAATATCGGGATAGATTTCCTCAGCAATGTCCGACAACACGTTCGCCGTGCGTTCGGAACCCTGATGATAATGCACCAGAAAGTGCTCGGTTTCGATGGTTTTCCAAACAAGCTCGGGGTGATTGGCTCGAAACAGTTCCTGGCCAAAAAGAGCCGGTGACAACGCCGTAATAATAAACAGCATTGCCAATAAGGTTCTAAAGGTATGTGATAATCGCGTCATGAAAAATCCAGAGAGTAATCCGTAAGATGAGTTTATTTTACCACGGCAATTTTAATAATGCGCGTTTCCTTACCGTTGCCGCCACTTGCCTCAACACGCGCCAGATAGACTCCGCTTTGTACGCTGGACAAATCCCAACGCACCTCATTGTCAGTATTTGGGTTACCCGTGCCTTCCAGCTCTGTAACCAAGTCACCCGCAAGATCAAAAATGCGAATGCTAACATCCGCGGCATCGTTTAAGCGGTAGCGGATAAAGGTATAATTGTCAGTGTTGGGATTCGGCCAATTATACACTGATTTTTCCGGCAAAACACCTGCATCCGACGCTGTTTCAAAACCAAGCGCGCCCGTAAGAAAGTTGCTGTTTAAGGCATTACCGTATTGTTGTGTCCAATAGTTATTGGAACCGGCAGAATAATCTGAGGGAAAATCATAAACCAGCACCACACCATTACGGGTTACCGCTGCCAGTTCACCGTTTCCGTCACCATCGATATCCAGAAATACCGGATGTGCGTCCATTGAATCGCCAATAGCGATAGGAAAATCGGGAAGCACATTCCCTTCAAAATCATATGCACCGATCAATCCACCCGGGTCGCTTGTAATAATTCCATTTGTTGGGCCACTAACACCACGAAGTGGTGCGGTCATCGGAGAAAAGGACATTTTAACAGGCTGATCAGGATTGAACAGACTTAATGGAAAATCGCTGCGTAAGGAAAAATTGTAATTGTATACCAAAACGCGGTTATTGCCGTTTACGATATAGTATTGGGTATCGCCGACTCCCAGCGGTATCTCAATAACCGGTGAATCAAAAGCAAAGGTATTAGCACTTGCTTGCGTAAACTCATTGTTGCCAAGCGTCAGCAGCTCGCCAGCCTCTGTCCCCGCCACGCCCTGCCGCCCAACCGGCTGCGAAATCGCTCCGGGAAGAGATTCTCCATTAAAAAGACTATTATCATCGAGAACCAGAATCGGTTCGCCATCGGCAGCTACATGAAGTTTTTTAATCTTCTGCCCGGCATTGGAAAGAACACTGAGAGTAAAAAAACCTCCACCGGCATCATAGCTTATTTCCTGTAAATCACCTGCATCCGTTCCGAAAAGGAATCTATCCTCTCCGGTAAAGCCAATGGGGAATGTCGTAATTGAATCGGGCAACAATGCAACGGAGAAACCTTGAGACGTCTGAGTAGATCGATCCAACCGAAGAATCGCGACTGTCCCTTGCGCTGTAAGAAGAGCAATGGCAACATTGTTATCTGACAATTGCAGAATTGCCGGAGGATAAATAAAATCAGGGGCTAGCGCTACCTGCAAACTCGCGAGGGTGCTACTCCACGGATTCTGCCCATCTTTATCCATTATCAGCAGGTAACCATCGTCGGTTGTCATAATCAGCTCATCTGCACCGTTGGCGTCTGTATCAAAAACCTTCATGCTTTTAATAGCGCCTAAGAAGGCTGTGTCAATGCGCTTTGGAAAGCCCAGCTCAAAGAAGTCCAGGTTTACGCGAAAGGTCATTTCAGAACTGCGGCCGGAAAAATCAAAAATTTTGATATGGCTATTGGCGCGATTCACGTTACTACGGCTGCTTGGAACAGATCCAAGATCGAAGGTTCCGGCAGGATCATCGGTAAACAAAGGCGCCGAATTGGTAGCATACCACGGATCGAGCGAGGTTCCGATTTCAGAACCGGCACCGCCACTCAAAAATTCAAACTCCGCACCAATATCCTGCGAACCGTCGGCTTCTTCCAGATCGACACCGCGATTTGCGGGGTCGTTATTAATGCGATTTGAAGCGCGATTTGCATCAATGATATTTTCGTCAATATGCCAAATCAAGATTCCGCCACCGGGAAGTCCACGATCAGGATTATCGATATCCGTAAGCACACCGGTTGTTTGACTGAAGGTTACCGCATTCGGCACGCCGGTAAGCAGTATTTCCTTCATACTCGGAAACTCATTGCGTTCCCGCGAAATAACAATCTGCAAGCTATCCAGATTCACCGGGCCGGCATAACGATTTTCCACAAGGAAATATTCACGTTCGTTAATCGGAACGCGAAACACGCGATCGGCATTATCGGTCAGCGTGCTGGCAACGGTAAATTCATCATCAAGAGACTGCGTAATATCGGTTGCAGTCTCCCAACCGGCCTCAATACGCGTCCACGCACTTGGCAATGCAGGTAGTAAGCCATCACCGTTAAACAAGCCGGCATCCATCAACCCAAAGCGCCCAATTCCGCTGCGTCGGTCATCAGGACTAAAGAGATCCAGAAAGCCGAGCTGTGAAGCAATATTCGATACCAGAATTCCGTTAAGGCCAAGTTGAATGCCTTCCTGGCTTTCCGTTTCCGGCAACAGTATGCCTCGGGTTACCGTTACCGCACCGTTTTGAACGGAGAAGCCGTCTACACCAAGGGTTTGCTGCAAAAAGTCCTGGGTTATAAAAAGAGATGGAATATCCTGTGGTGTCGAATCGAAGCCGAGGTCCACATCTTTACCCACACCCGCGTGGAAAACGATAAACGTATTGTAATCGCGAAAGTCTACATCAGGATCAGCATCTGCAAGCGTCAGCGCATCGCGCAGCAGTCGTGAGATTCCCTCATTCACAGCATCCGTAGACGTATTGGGATTGTAAGACTTCATATCGCCGGATAGCTGGTAGGCTGCATCGGAATCCTGCGGAAACACATCGCTGTTAACGACTAAATTACCACGACTTACTTTTTCGAAGTAATTCTTCGCAAACAGCAGGTGATCTTCAAAATAGGCACGGTTGTGCGGCGGGGGATCGATTTGAAAGGGATCGGTGGACATGCCAAGATCGAAAAGGCCATCACCGGTAGTTGTTGCATCGGTATCCTGTTGAAACTGCACCCGAATTGCCAAAATGTTCAGCGTATCAGCCGCCTGTGGTGGGGCCGCGTTAACGGGAAATGCAGCAACAATCAGCAGCAGGCAAAATAGCCGGCAGACTGAAAAACGTTTCATAATTTGTGTTCCGTAGTTCGAATTCGCGTGAAAAAAACGCAGCATAAAAAAGGCTATCCCAAGATGTGGCATTCGGGATAGCCTTAAATTTATTCAAACGTTTGCCCTAGAATTGGGCTCCCAGAGAGAAGCGCATGGTATCGGACAGTGGACTGTCGTCCTGAGATCCGAGAATATAGCTAAAGTCGATGGCTAAAATAGAGACGCGAACACCACCACCAAAGGTCCAAAACTTACGGTCACCATTGTTGGGATCTTCGTAGAAGTAACCGCTGCGCAGTGCAATCAGATTCGAATACCAGTATTCAATTCCAATTGAATGGGCAATGCGGTTCAACTGGCCATCTTCACCCCAGGTATTGTATAGATAAGCCAGGAAACTTTCGTTACGCTTATCTTCATCTTTGGGAACGAGAAGACGGTTTACGTCATAAGCCAGTGTCAGCGTATTGAACTCGGACTTTGCCAGATCGTAAGCAACACCAAGACGCAGGTTGGTCGGAACCGGATCTTCCTGCTCTTTATCAATATAGGTTACTTTCGGCCCTACATTGCTCAGGTTCATCCCCATGCTCAGACGATCTGAGAATCCGGGTCGCCATAGCATACCCATATCTACAGCGAATGTTGCACCGACACCTTTGCCCTGCTCGGCATCAACATTAACCGGGGAGAGTCGGGAGTATACAAACTTCAGGTTTACACCAAGGCCAAGACCTGGCGTAAGCTTTGTTGCATAACTTCCGGTAAGTGCAAATTCATTACTGTTAAAGCGACCGAGTTCACGGCCTTCAGTATCCGTCTGAACGTTTTCACCATAATTGATGAACTGAATACCGGCAGCAACCGTTCCAATTCCATCGAGATGATAACGTCCGGCTGCAAAGTCATAATACAGATCGCTCAGATTAAACTGAGGCAACCAATTTACGTGCATCAGCGTAGCTTCACCACGCTTGTCTACTTCGGGGTCTTCATACTGAAAAGCCAGACCAGCCGGATTCCAGTAAATCGCATTCGCATCATCAGCTAAAGCAACACCAGCTTCACCCATTCCACCCTGACGGGCACCCGGGTTAATCATCAAGAACAGAACTGTTGCTTCACCTTGTGCAAGGAGCGGCGTCCAGTTACCAGCAGTCACCAAAGTGACAATCAACATTAAAAAGAACCGCTTCATTAAAAATTCCTCCTACATTGGTAAACGAAAAAAGCCGAATGGATATAGTGGTCCTGTTTCCATTCGGCGGAACAGAGCTTAAGAGATAAAACGCTTGTTAAGGACCAACGCATTGCAACTACTCTACAATTAAGTTTTACTTCTTCTTTTCCTTAACAAAATCTCTATAGGCTTCTCCGTATGATTTCTCGTTACTTATTAACTAGGCTAAAATGTATTTGTTTCACCTAATTAAATCAAGGTTTTTTTTCTGATCTTGCAGATGCCGAAAAACATAGGCAAACATCTGTTTCACAAGATTGACTGGCATCACTTATAGCTTCGGCGTATCTTTTTATGCCTTTAGAAGTAATATAGCGCCAGGAATTATTCCTCTATGTAGGAGAGATAACACTTTGATGAAATTTTGTAAATATAGTCTGTGTCAATCAGCTCTTTAAAAATACAAAAGATATATGCAAAAACACCTTATCCTGTCTCTCGTCTCTTCAGTTATCAGCCTGATGCTCTTGTGCAGCTGTGGGAGGCAATCCCCAGATTACGCCACAAATTACATGCGGGCGGTCTCCAGCACCTGCGAAAAGCAGCTCATCTCTATTGAAGAGCCGCAGCTTGCCCCCTATCCCAGACAGAGAGACCTTAAGCAACAGCAGGAAGAACTTAGTATTAGTCTGGTTGATTTTTTCTCGCTTGGCGATTGCGATTTGCAGGAACTGATAGCAGAGCGAAACAATGCACTGGGAAGAGTTATGGCACCAAGTAAGAAGTTAATTTATGAACATCAATTTCTGTTACGCGCAATACGCTGTATGTCTGTTTTAAAAATGGATTCCGTATCAAATGCTGCGCTTATTAACGAGCTTGGAAAAGCAATCGCTGTAAAGCAACGCAATAGACCTGTTAATTTTTGGAACGCAACCTTTGCCAGCCCCGAATTTACCGACTTTTTTTCACTGGCGAATGCGCCCCAGGCGAACGAGACCTCTGTGCATGTTGCGCAGGAGGCGCTAAACTCGATTAGCAACTTTTACCCGAGCTTTGGCCGTGAAGACATTCCAATCGATCTGGAGCCCGCCTATCAGGCACTGCAGACCTCAAATGCAATCGGTGCAGTTTTGAAGCGATTAAACAGGTTTACCTTCATCCTAAATACCACCTCAGCTGCTTTAGAAAGTAGAGCACAGAACACAGAGCCTGGACGCTCCACAACTGTCGAAAGCAAAGAAATTGCTTTGCAGCTTGTACGTATATTTAAGAGTTATTACATAAAACGGATTCAACCTGAAATTGCCCAATACAATAACTACGCAAACCTGCTATTTCCTGCATTGCAAAAGTTCGTCGAGCTTCCGGAGCTTATCGGAACAGAAGCTTTTCAAGCATACTACAATCAGCAGCTGAACCCAACAGCAGATAACACTGTTCTTGCACAATTTCGCGAGGCCACTTTACGGCACAGCAGAGCATGGCAGATAGTTTTAGACGAGTGTGGATTACAACCCGGAGATTTATTATGAGTAAAAAGATCGATATATACGCCCCTAATATTTCCAAAGAGAACCTGATCAGCCTGCTGTTCCTACAGCTTACAGAAATCGGCGATCGTATAGAAATGAACATCATCAAGCAGGAGCGCAGACTTTTTCGCGCACCAGAGATGGAAGTCTTTATGAAGGAGGAGGATGTTAGCCTGACCGCGGCCTTCACCGCACGGCTATTTGAGGTTGCCAAAGGACTTGGCGGAACGCGTTTTGTCTTTAAGGGCGAAAACAATGAAGAGCTTCGCTCGGATGTGAATATTACAACGTGCAACTTAATCGATCTAAGTGAATCCGTCAGCAAGCTGGATGTGAAGAAGATAGAGATATACTGATAGCACGCACCTGCGGTGCTGTGGGATGGGGTGGGGCGGGACGCTCATTGCATTCGCTGGTAGTTACTTCCCTGCCGTCGCAGGCCAAAGGCCAAGCGACCTACCAACGGCGAAGCCGTGACCTACCACCTACAAGTCCCGAAGGGACGACTTATGCCTTCCCAGCCTTCGCCTTTTCCATCTCATGATGCAGTTCACAATCCTCGGTATCTTTACGTGGACAGGTATCGCAATCGTCCAGCTCAATATCCAATGCATCAGTACAACACAGTGCACCTTCTTTTTCGCGGTATTGGCTAAACTTCAACATAGCAGCCATAAACCCGAATCCAATAATAAACAGCGTAAATACTGCAGCAAAAGTCATCATATCTATTTTCCTTTCCCGGAATTAAGCGCTAACAACTGCTCAAAACTGCGGTTCATTTTACTTTCAAATCCTGAATCTGTTCGAGTAATCATGTAAATAGCAAGATTATTCTCATTCGCGAACACTATTCCTTTTTCAGGCCCCAGAACGCTAATAGCTGTTGCAAATCCATCCGCCATAGTGCAACTCTCATGCACAACCGTTACTGAGGCCAACCGATGTGTAATAGGCATTCCCGTCACCGGATTAATCGTATGCGAATAGCGCACACCATTTTCCTCAAAGTAATTTAAATAGTCACCGGACGTTGCCATACTCATACCCGGCAGCGGCACAATCTTCTCTACATCTCCCCCACCGGGGTTCGCAATTCCAACACGCCAGATCATGCCAAAAGCATTGTGGCCTTTGGTGCGAATTTCACCGCCTACTTCTACATAATAATTATCAAAACTCCTGTCGTCCAGTAATTCTGCAAGTTTGTCTACGCCAAATCCCTTTGCAATTGCAGACAGATCGCAAACGCTTAAGGGATGCGTTTTGCGAAAAAGACGTTTCTCTTTCTGCAAAACTATTTTATCCGAACCCACATAGTCACGCCTCTCCGTAATCTGAGCTTCATCCGGAGTCTTAGTGCGTGAGCCCTGGGTTCCAAATCCCCATAAATTTACCAGCGGGCCAACGGTCATATCAAGTGCGCCATCAGACAGACGATTAATTTCCTGAGCGCGCTGCATAACAAAGAACAAATCGGCTGATAGCTGAACAAAGGTGGTATCTTGCGAGCGATTGAGCAGGGTTATTTCCGAGCTGTCACGATAGGTAGACATCGCATCGTTTACAGATTCGAGCGCCTGATCCATACGCTGCTTTAATCCGCTGGTATCTGCTGTGGTCACGACCTTCACGGTATATGTCGTGCCCATCGTTTGTCCATAAAAAGCTTTCAGATTGTTCTGCGGATCGTTGGCTTGACAAGCAAACAACCCAAGAAGCAGCAGACCGCCTATAAATTTGATGTAGATTCTCATATTTGGTTACACCATAAAAAGAGCCGCTGCTCAAAGACACATTCCATAAAACGTGTTTCAAACAGCGGCTTCAAGTTCATACAGACTGCATTGGTTTATCCACCGAAGTCGTCGAAAAGAATGTTTTCCGGCTCAACGCCAAGATCATCAAGCATCTTCATAACCGCTTCGTTCATCATTGGCGGCCCACAGATATAGTATTCACAGTCTTCCGGATTCGGATGATCCTTCAGATAGTTTTCCAACAGCACCATATGGATAAAGCCGGTCGGCCCTGTCCAGTTATCTTCCGGCTGCGGCTCGGACATTGCCACATGCCATTCGAAATTCGGATTTTCCTTGGCAATTTTATTAAAATCGTCTTCATAGAACAGTTCACGATAGCTACGCGCACCATACCAGAAGCTGACCTTACGATCGGTATGAATACGATCGAACTGATCAAAGATATGCGAGCGCATCGGAGCCATTCCGGCACCACCACCAACGAATACCATTTCGTTCTTGGTATCGCGGGCAAAAAACTCACCATAAGGACCGGAGATAATCACCTTATCACCTGGCTTCAGGTCAAAAATATAGGAAGACATAATTCCCGGAGGTGCATCGGGTGCATGACGCGGCGGCGTAGCCACACGAACGTTCAGCATGATGATGCCTTTTTCTTCCGGATAGTTGGCCATTGAATAAGCGCGTACCACTTCTTCGGTTACGTTGGACTCATACTTCCACATATTGTATTTGTCCCAGTCGCCGCGGTATTCGTCTTCAATAATAAAGTTTTTATAAGATGCCTTGTGCGGCCCACATTCAATTTGAATATAGCCACCGGCACGAAAATCGACGTTTTCGCCTTCCGGCAATTCCAGAACGAGTTCCTTAATGAAAGTCGCTACGTTGTGGTTTGAGCGCACGGTACATTCCCACTTCTTGATCTCAAAGATCTCGTCGGGGACTTCAATCTTCATATCGCTCTTTACCGGAACCTGGCAGGAAAGTCGATAGTGCTCGCGCACTTCTCCGCGGCTAAGCTTGGATGTTTCTGTGGCAAGTACATCACCACCACCCTCGGTGATAATCAGCTTACATTCGCCGCAGGTTCCACCACCACCACAGGCGGAGGGAATAAATATCTTCTGGGCTGCCAGTGCGTTAAGCAGCTTGTCGCCGACCGGCACACTGATGGTATGATCTGCACTATCGTTGATAACGATTTTCGCATCACCCTCAGCAACCAGTCTGGACTTGGCAAACAGCACAACTGCTACCAGAATCAGTACGATTAGCGTAAACATAAACACGCTAAATGAAATTAGAGATAAGCCGTCCATCTATCAATATCCTCTGATTAGAGTTGGATTCCCGAGAATAACATGAAGGCAATAGCCATCAGTCCTACAGTAATGAAGGTAATGCCCAGGCCGCGAAGCCCTTCAGGTACATTTGAGTATTTCATTTTTTCACGGATACCGGCCAGCGCCACGATTGCCAGAGCAAATCCGACACCGGATCCGATTCCAAACACAACACTTTCATTAAACGTATAGTCACGATCTACCATAAACAGCGTTCCACCGAGAATGGCGCAGTTTACTGTAATCAACGGCAGGAAGATTCCCAGAGCATTATATAATGAGGGAATATACTTATCCAGCGTCATTTCCAGAATCTGTACCGAGGCCGCAATTACACCAATGTAGGTAATCAATCCCAGAAAGCTGAGATCTACACCCGGCAAACCAGCCCAGGTTAATGCGCCTTCTCGAAGCACCGAATTGTAGAAGAAATTGTTGATCGGAACGGTAAGTGTCTGAACAACAACAACAGCTATACCAAGACCAAAAGCGGTTTCAACCTGCTTGGAGACAGCGAGGAACGTACACATTCCCAGGAAGAAAGCCAGGGCCATATTTTCTACAAAGACCGCTGTTAAAAACAGGCTAAGATAATGCTCCATGATTATGCCTCCTCTACTTGCTCAGGCTTCCACGTGCGGATAGCCCAGATCATCAATCCAATAATAATAAAGGCGCTCGGAGAGAGGACAAACAAACCGTTAGCCTCGTACCAGCCTCCTTCACTCGTCAACGGCATAATAGAATAGCCAAACAACTTGCCAGAGCCGAACAGCTCGCGAAAGAAACCGACAACAAGCAGAACAAAACTATAGCCAAGCCCGTTGCCCAATCCGTCTACAATACTGGGAATTACCGGGTTTTTCAACGCATAAGCCTCAGCGCGTCCCATAATAATACAGTTGGTAATAATCAGGCCAACATAAACAGACAGCTGTTTACTCACGTCAAAAGCATACGCTTTAATGAGCTGATCGGCGATAATTACCAGTGAGGCAATAATGGTCATTTCAACCAAAATGCGAATGCTACCGGGAATGTAGTTGCGAATAAAACTTACGGCTACATTGGACAGCGTCAGCACAAAGATTACTGCCAGAGCCATCACAACCGAGGTTTCCATCTTCGACGTTACCGCCAGCGCAGAACAGATTCCCAATATTTGCAGCCCGATCGGGTTGTTGTTAAATACCGGATCGAGTAACTGTTTCGTATATTTAGACACCTTCAGCCTCCTTTCGGAGTTTATCGATGTAAGGGCCATAGCCATCATCACCAAGCCAGTACTTTAGCATGGTATCCAACCCGCGAGTTGTTATCGTTGCACCAGAGAGGCCATCAATCTGATTATTGGCACCATCTTTCGACGGGTCCACTTTACCTTTCAGCACGGTAATAATGATCTCATTCTGCTCGTTGAAGGCATCTTTCCCCTTCCAGGAAGCCTTCCACTGCGGGTTATCAATCTCACCACCAAGCCCAGGCGTTTCGCCATGCTCATAGAACGTAATACCTTTAATGGTTTTCAGATCGCTGCCAAGCGCCAAGAAGCCATACATGGTAGACCAGAGTCCTTTACCGTAGATCGGCAAGATAATCTTATCGAGATTCCCGGCATCATCCACCACTTTGTAAACAGCAACCTTGGTAGGAACGCGCTTGATGCTCGCAATATCTTCTGCGGAGGTCAACGCTCTACCATATGTATCGTCACCCATAACCTTTTGAATATTGTATTCATTCGGATCTAGAAGGCCGGTCTGTGCATCTTTAGCCATTAGCTGATCGGTTTCCAGATCGAGCATTTGCGGCTTAACTTTCTCGGTGTAAACTTTCTCGAGCGTGGCAGGATTTACATCGAGCTCGCCAGCCAGAAGGATGTTTTTGATCTTATCCAAACGACGATTTTCCGTCTGAATAGGATTGAGTGCTACGGCTGCGGCTGCTACGAGAAAGGAGCAGACCAGACACACACCGAGGGCAACCGTAACGGTGCCTTTAATTGTGTTAACTTGCATTTCGGAGTGCTCTCCTCTTGATATTTTGATTGATGACTACTTTATCAATAATTGGGGAGAAGACATTTCCAAACAGAATTGCCAACATCATGCCTTCCGGAAAAGCGGGATTAATCACGCGAATCAGCACACACATCGCGCCGATCAACAATCCATAATAAACCTGTCCTTTTGCTGTCATTGCAGCACTAACCGGATCGGTTGCCATAAATACACAGCCAAAGGCGAAGCCACCAACAACCAGGTGCCAGTGCCACGGCATAGCGAACATCGGATTGGTTTCGCTGCCGGCAAAGTTCAGTAGAAAGGCGAATCCGATTGTCCCAAGTACCACGCTGAGCATAATTCGCCACGAGCCGACCCCGCTAAATATCAGGAATCCAGCTCCAAGTAAACAGGCGAGCGCAGATGTTTCTCCCATCGATCCGGGAACAAAGCCCAGAAACGAGTCCATCCACGAGAATGTTGTCGTGCCCATCGTAGGATCGGCAAATTGTGAAAGTGCCGTTGCCTGACTTACGCCATCTACAGCAACCCAAACCGCATCGCCACTAATCTGCGCCGGATAGGCGAAGAAGAGAAATGCACGGCCGGTAAGCGCCGGGTTCAGAATATTCATACCCGTTCCACCAAATACCTCTTTACCGATCACCACACCAAAAACAATCCCCATTCCTACCTGCCAATAAGGAATATCCGGCGGAAGGGTTAGCGGGAAAAGCATACTGGTAACCAGAAAGCCTTCATTAATCTCATGCTTTCTAACCAACGCAAAGATCGCTTCAAATCCACCACCGACGGCCAGCGTTACGAAATAAACCGGTAGAAAATAGAGTGAACCATGCGCCATACAGGCAATGATGTCTGAAGGATCAATTCCGATACCCAGTGCGGACAGAATCGGACCGCGCCAGTTTGGAATTTCAGCCATTCCCATCTTCTGCATCATCAGGTTTGCCTGATAGCCGGTATTATAGAGAGCCATTAAGATTGCCGGAACAAGGGCAATCACAACTGTCATCATCACCCGCTTCAGATCCATTACGTCGCGAACATGTGCATCCTGACGCGTAGGCTTTCCGGGGGTGAACATAAAGGATTCAGCTGCTTCATAGAGCGGGTAGAGATTTTCAAGCTTTCCACCGTCGACGAAGTGCTTTTCCTGTTTGCCGAGAAACTCTTTTAGGAACTTCACTAGCCTTCCTTCTGTATAGTCGTTAAATTTTTTCTTAACATTGGACCGTATTCCAGTTTAGACTGGCATACAAAGGTGCAGAGTGCTAAATCTTCTTCATCGAGTTCCAACGCACCGAGCTTTTCAGCATCGTCTACGTCGTCTACTGCAAGAGCACGCAGCAAATAGGTCGGGATAATATCGAGAGGCATAACGCGCTCGTAGTTTCCGATTGGCACAATCGCGCGCTTACCGCCATTAACGGCGGTTGTAAAGTCAAACTTCTTGCCAAATGAAAGGCGCGAGAAAACGAGGTTCAGAATCGAGAATTTTCCGATAAATGGATTAATCCAGCCCAGAAATTCTTTCTCCGTGCCCTCTTCCAGCACCGTCACCTGCTGGTGATAGCGTCCCAAATAAGGAACCAAATCGGCAGCCGTTCGTCCGGAAAAGACAGATCCGGAGATAATACGTTTGTTACCATCTTTTAATTCACCAGCTGTCAATTCTGTCAGAGAAGCGCCAATACGGGTATTTAGCAACCGTGGTGACGTTACGCCAGGTCCGGCAAGTGAAACAACGCGCTTTACATCGAGCGTACCGTTGACAAAGAGTGAACCAATCGCAATGACGTCTTGTATACCGATGTACCAGGAAATTCTCTTGCGACTTACAGGTGCAAGAAAGTGCATGTGCGTTCCGGCATTTCCAGCCGGGTGCGGACCCTGAAAGTCTTCAACCTTCACATTGGAAACGCCGCTATCGGGGAGTTTGGTCTCGGGTGCTTTAGCTACATAAACACTACCTTCGGTAAGTTTGGAAATAACGCGAAGACCATTCACCAGTTTCTTCTCATTACCATCGATCAGTTTTTGAACTGATGGAGCGAGTGGATTGGTATCCATTGCCGTAACAAAAACAGCGTGAGCCGTTCCGGCAGGATCAGCCACCATGCTAAACGGGCGCATGCGAAGGGATGTCCACATCCCGGTTGCTACCAGATGCTTCACCACATCTTCACGGGTCAGACTGTTCAGCTTATCTTCATCGAATTTTTCGAACTCAATCGCTTCTTCCTTACCGGCAAGTTCGATAACCAACGATTTGAAGGCTCGCTTTGCACCGCGGTTAACCTCAACAACCTTTCCTGCTGCAGGCGAAGTGTGGCGAATCAGTGGATTTTTTTTATCAGTAAAGAGCAGCTGACCGATTTTTACATCATCGCCAACCTTTACTTCCATTGTTGGCTTCATGCCGATGTAATCATCCCCCAGCACGGCAACCCGTCGCAGAGCTTTTCCATCCTGAATGGAATCCTGCACAGGCTCTCCGGCTATAGGAAGATCTAATCCCTTGCGAATTCGTGTGATGCCCATAATATCCTCTTGGAGATACTTGTTTATATATTGTCTGTTTAATGCATTTGCGTCAACAGGCAGCTAAGTTCTTTTATTATCGTTTCAATGGATCAAAATCTAAGTCAGCTACGAATTTAATTTATTGAACATCATTGTCAAAGAAGATTGTGAAATAATTCTTTAAGCTTTTGCACAATTTTATGTTGTCATAATAGATAGTTTTGTCAGGATTGAGAGTCAGAAGCAGACTTTATCAGGAATGCTGCTATTTTCATCGGCTGAAATTACACGTATTGAGGCGCTTTTCCAAGAATAAAGTGATAGAATTTGCAATCTTTTAGGAATCTAAAAGGTTAAACACGTTACGCGTCAACAACGGGCCGCGAAACCAAAACGGTTCAGCATAACGCACACCGGCCTTGAAGCCAAAATAGCTGGCACGTGATGTTATTGAATCAAAATATCCCTGAGAGGAAATAAACGTTTCTTCTCCCTCATATTCCGGATTGTAAAACTGCGAACGATACGCCTTTATAGAAGCTACTTTGGTATCAAAATGTTCGCTGATATCGCTTACAATAAGCGCTGGGAAATCGGTGCTGACCATATAATAGAGAATCATTTCAGGTCTGAAAGGCTCACCCAGCCGAGGGCCTACCTTCCCTACCCCGCTATAAAAGCAGGACTCTCGCACCAGGTTACCGGCATGAATATGGTCCGGATGCCGGTCGTCCGGGTAGGGGGCAAAGACCATTCGCGGACGCAGAGTGCGCAGAACACCAATCAGTTTAAGTCGATTTTCGTCGGTATCGCGAATTCCGGCATCGGAAATTTTTAGATTTTGCCGATGCTCAACGTTTAAGACTTTTGCAGCATCCGCAGCTTCCTGATAGCGCTCTGCCACAGAACCACGCGTTCCCATCTCCCCTTCGGTAAGATCGACAATTGCCGTGCGTTTACCCAATGCAGCCAGCTTCGCCAATGTGCCACCACAGCCCAGCTCAACGTCGTCGGGGTGCGCGCCAAATGCAAGAATGTTAATCGATGATTGAGGGTCGTTCATTTATGAGTCCTTTTTTGAAAGATAGATAAGAAGATAAGATGCTGGGGATAGTAAGGCAAGAACTGCTAGCTCAGAACACAGAACACAGAACNNCAGAATACAGAACTCAGAACTCAGAACTCAGAACTCAGAACTCAGAATAGTGAGAAACGGGCAGAAACAGTGAGAAACAGTGAGAAACAGTGAGAAATGAATAAATTGCCCTATTGCCCTATTGCCCTATTGCCCTATTGCCCGATTGCCCGATTGCCCTGTTGCCTTATCACTTTTCACTTTTCACTTTTCACGTTTCACTTTTCACGTTTCACTTTTCACGTTTCACCATTGCCCCATCAAAAAATTTATCTCCTGTTGATTCCGTAATAAAAAACCGTATGATAATAAATATATCAAAATGGAATACGAGTTTATGTCTACGAAAAAAGCAAACACCTATCATCCCAGAGAGATTGAACAAGCGGATGAGCTGTACCAGAAGATAAAAAGAGATGCTTCGGAATTTGTCCCGCTGGAAAACCCCTATCTGGAGTTAAACCCGGAACGCATTCTTGGTGTGTACGAAAATAATCATCCCGGCCCAACAGTGGTGTGCACGGGAGGTGTTCACGGGAATGAACCTGCTGCATTGCATGCGATACGCGCAGTTATTCAATTATTACACAAGCGCAGACCAGCCTTCCGTGGAAAGCTGATCGGCTTGGGAGGCAATCTTCCGGCGCTGGCACAATCGCAACGCTATATCGATGCGGATCTCAATCGCATCTGGACAAGTGAGCGGATGAAGTTGATCCGAGAGCAGAAACTTCCCCAACCACCATTTGTCGAAACCAATGAGCAGCTTGAACTCTATTGTATCATCGCAGGATTAATGCGCGAAACAGAACATCTCTTTCTTATGGATTTACATACAACCTCCTCAAAGAGTGCGCCATTTCTGGTGCTTAATGACGCGCCGGAGTATCGTTCCTATGCCAAAGCTTTGCCGGTTCCAGTAATATTCGGCCTGAGTGATGAGCTCGAAGGCACGCTCATTCACTGGATAAAGCGCAAAGGTTCAGAGTCGATTGCTTTCGAAGCGGGTCAACACTACGCTCGAACGTCTATGGACAATCACATCGCTGCAATTTTGCAAACGCTCGTTATAAAGGGCTGTTTGCTACCGCAATGCTTACCGGAACTGGAAGATCATCGGAAAGTGCTGCGGGAGTCGGCCAAGGGCACGGCAAGACACTACCAGCTTGCCTATCACTACAAAATTGCCCCGGATGAAAAGTTTGCCATGAATCCCGGCTATATAAGTTTTCAAAAAGTTCGCAAGGGCGAAGAGCTTGCGCGAAACCAGAACGGTCCCATACTTTGTCCGATGGACGGCACTATTTTCATGCCACTCTATCAAACACAGGGTAATGACGGCTTTTTTATTGTGAAGGCGGAGTAAAGAACAACGGTGAACGCTGAACGGGCGGTTGGGCAGAAAAGAGTTTTCCCCCCGTTCATTATTCTCTCCTTCATATGAAAGGTGAAGTGGTGAAGAAGAGAAGAAGTCTTTTAACTGACGTCTGTTCTTTGACGTCTGTTCTTTGCCGTCTTTTAATTGCCGCTCACCCTGTCGCCCATTCTCCCGCTCATTTTTCTGATTCCTGCATTCCCACAGTAACCAAACCGTGAGACAACTAACACAATTTCGTGATACTTTTACTGTAAGTTGCTTCTTGAATAAATTAATGATTATTTTCGGGACATTATTACCCGATTTGTCAGTATTATTCAGGAAGTGATTATCTTATATTAAGATAGTGTCGGAAACCCAAGTAACCCGACCCCTATAGTTTAAAGAGGAGCATAGAAATATGTTTAAGTATATTCTGCTCGGAATAACGCTAATTGTTTCGATAGCTGCTGCAGACAGCCGCATTACCGGCCATACACCTCAGGCCATCTCTATCGAGTTTACGTTACCCGCATTGGAAAGCGAAACCATCTCACTCGACGGCACGGCTTACACCCGTCTTAGCTACGAGGGTGCCCGTTTTCAACAGGATACTGGCGCACCGATGTTGCCGTTCAGCACCTATCGCGTGGCAATTCCCCCCGGTGCCGAGGTGACCATGCAATACTCCATTAAAAGCGAAGACCAGCTTCTACAGCGGAACATCCTGCCTGCTGTTCTACTATCAGGTATCGATGAAAATTCGGTTCTGCCAAAACAAGAATCCATATATAGTAGCGGTAACCCTTATCCCGGTAACGTAGTTCAGGTAAGCGAACCCTATCGTTTTCGATCGATGCGCGTGGTGGATGTGTCAATTCATCCATTGCAATATTTCCCGGCAGAGCAGCGCGTCCGCACATTGAAGACTGTTTCTATCCAACTGAAAGTAAAAAATGCCGACCTCAGTAAAACCAGTCGCATTCGCGGAAGTCATTTTCTTCTAAAAAAATCTATTCTGAACTTCAAGCAGGCAAAAAGTTGGGCAGAAGCGCCACAACGTCTTGCCAAAGGACGCGTCGATTACGATTTCAGTTTATCCGAATGGTTTCGCATTCCGGTACCCGAAGAAGGAATATATCAGATTACCGGTAGCGCACTTGCAGAACTGGGCGTAACAATTTCCGCTGTGCAGGCAAACACCATTCAGATGTTTAACCATGGTGGTGCGCCGCTTTCAGTGAATACGACGCCTCCACCTGCTGAAGATTTGAATGAAGTCGCCATTTCGGTAGACGATAAAAACAGCAATGGTGTTATAGATAATGATGATGTCATAACCTTTTATGGTGTTGACTTAAGCGGTTGGCGTTATAATCAGACAGAGGTAGAATGGCAACCCTATACCCATCCATATGCAACGCAGAATTATTATCTCATGACCTTTAATCAAAACAGCGGCAAGCGTATAGCTGTTGAAGCATCACCTGATTTAGCCAGTGCAGCCCGCGCAACGCAGTTCTCAGATTACTATCGTTTTGAACAGGATGAATATAATATTCTTGAGTCCGGACTGGATTGGTATTGGCTGAAATTTGACGGAACATCAGCGACACGCGAAATAAACTTTACGCTGCCTTCAAACATTCTAAATGGACAAGGCACGTTGAGCTTTTCGCTTCAAGGTGGGTCTGGCGCAAGATATTATGAGCCGATATCAGGCTTTAACTATATTTTTGAGGCTGCATTAAATAATAATGTGCTGGCTTCCAATCTTCGTTTTGGTCAGGCGCAAAATCGCGTTGAGAGAAACCTCGTTTCCGACAAAATTGTCGGTGGCGAAAACACCCTAAAACTGGATTACACCGGAAGTGTTGAGGGTTGCTTTGCATTTTTTGACTATCTCGAAGTTGAGGTTGAACGCCCCTTTGCCGCCGAGAGCGGACGACTGAAGTTTTATTATGAAGTAGATGACAGTCCACTTGAATTTTTGATTACCGGTCTTTCCGGCAGCAATAACAGAGTGTGGGACGTCAGTGATTATGCCAATGTAAAACAAGTTACGCCACTCGATGCCTCTGGTCAAGTGCGCTTTCATGCATCGACGACGACACCGGAAGGCAGAGCCTATCAGGTATTCAGTCCAACCGGTATTCGCACAGCCAGTGGTATTGAACGCATAGAAGCCTTTGCAAATCTGCGCAATCCTTCACGGCGCGCTCGTTTACTGGTAATTACACCAGATGAGTTTTATGAAACAGCTCAGCGCCTTGAAAGCTTTAAAGAGTCTGACTTTGTTAACCCAATTCAAACGGAAGTTATTCGTACCAGAGACATATTTACAGAGTTTTCTTCCGGTCTTACCGATCCGAGTGCTATTCGTAACTTTATAAGATATGCCTCTATGAACTGGGGATCCGATTCTACTGACATCCCTGAATACATCATGCTCTTAGGCGATGGCTCTTATGACTATCGCAATATTGTGCTTACTAACTATGAAAATCACATCCCGACGTTTCAAGTGAGTGCAAACAATGACATCACCAGCCGCGCTGCGGACAATTTTTACGTCGCAATCAACGCCAGTAACGTTGGCACCCTAACTCCCGAGCTTGCCATCGGACGCGTGCCGGCAAACAATCTTGAAGAAGCCGAGAGCTTCATCAACAAGCTTATCCAATACGATCGCTCATTTGCCTTCACGCCTGAAAGCCAAAATGGCTGGCAATCTGTTCTTACTTTTGTAGCCGATGATGAGTGTCCGGCAAACCGCGCATGTACCGAATGGTTTCACTTGCGTCAATCAGAAGAAATTGTAAACTCTCTTCCGGAGAAGTTCGACGTTAAGAAAATTTACCTCACCGACTATGAGACGGAAACCGGTGGCCTGGGTCGCTTAAAGCCAAAGGCAACCACAGATTTGCTGAATCAGATTAATCGCGGAACGCTGCTCATTAACTTTTACGGACATGGCGACCCGAACACTTGGGCACACGAGCAGGTGCTTACACGCGGTCGCGATCTTCCGTTCATCAATAATGACGGACGTCTGCCGATTTGGATTGCTGCAACCTGTACCTGGGGGCAATACGACGATCCGAACACACCGTCTATGGCAGAGGCTGTTATATGGAATGAAGGTGGTGGAATTGCATCGATTGCTGCATCCCGACCGACATTTGCTTTTCAGAACGAACAGTTCGTTGAGAACATGTTCGACGTTCTTTTTCAAAACGGCTCGAATGAAACTCGCTCTGTTTTATTGGGTGATGCGATTCTACCTTCACTCAATGGATCTGTAAACAGTCAGAAATATCACCTGTTTGGCGATCCTACCCTACGCGTTGCAGATCCATCTTATCAGGTATCGCTGACCTCCATCTCGCAGGATACGCTGAAAGCTCTGTCTAAAGTGACGCTGCAGGCACAGATCAAAGATTCAGATGGGAATGCGCTAAACGATTTTAATGGAAAGGCGCTCATTCGCGTCTTCGATGCAGTAGACAGCACCACCAGCGGTGGCATTGAGTATTCGCTTACCGGAGGCACCATTTTTAACGGAATTGTCAGCGTGACAAATGGCCGTCTTGGTGTAGATCGCGAAGCCGGATTCAAGGTCCCGAAATCGATCAAATACAAAGATCAGCGCACCGGACGCATCAGCATTTACGCCTGGAGCGAAAACAGCCGCGACGCGGTAGGTTTTGTCGATACGCTATTATTTAATGGTTCCGAGACGCAGATTGATGACCCGGAAGGTCCGGATATCGACTTCGCTTTCCCGGATCAACCAGAATTTTTCGACGGTGACTTCGTCACTCAGCAAACCAGCATTTCGATCCGCCTTGAAGATGAGAGTGGCATTAACCTAACCGGTGAAGTAGGCCACTTAATTGAGCTGACAATTGACGGCACGATCCGTAAAGACGTTACCGAGTTCTTCGTGTACGATGAAAATAGCTTTCAAAAAGGTGAGCTGCTCTATACGCTGCCCGCAATTGGAACCGGACAGCATACGCTGACCATCTCAGCATGGGACAACCTGAACAATTACTCCGAGAAGACGCTGAATTTCACGACAAGTAATGCCGAGGAAGCAGCACTTACTCAGGTGGTAAACTATCCGAATCCTCTCGCTGAGGACACGCACTTTACCTTCCAATATCTGTCGCCAACCGGTAGCGGAAATGTAGATGTTAAGATCTATACCATTGGTGGTCGCCAGATTCAGGAGTTAAACGACATTGCTCGTCCCGGCTTTAACAAGATCTACTGGGATGGTCGCGATCGCGATGGCGACATTATCGCCAACGGTGTCTATCTCTACAAGATTGTCATAGACGATGGCAGCAAGATCGTTGAAAAACGCGAAAAGCTGGTTATCAGTCGCTAATTGAGCTGCATACTTCACATCTAATTTTTACCACCTGAAGCCAGCGGTTTTCCGTTGGCTTCGCTATATCAACCATAGGGGGCCTCATGGATCTCGCACGCATTCAATCTGCAATTCGTCAACAAAACCTGGACGGCTGGCTACTTTACGATTTTCACAGCCGCGATCCACTGGCCTGTAGCATTATCGGCTTGTCCCCACACGCCTTCTCGACACGACGATGGTATTTTTACATCCCTGCTGAGGGAGAACCAACCCGACTGGTCAGTCGCGTCGATCAAAGCCTGCTCGATTTTCTTCCGGGCAAGAAACTCTACTATCTTTCCTGGCAGGAAATGTATGCGCAAATTCAGGCGATGCTTGGTAATGCCAAACGTGTGGCGATGAATTATTCTCCAATGAACAACATTCCCTATGTTTCAATGGTGGATGCCGGTACAATTGAAATCGTTCGGCATCTTGGTTACGAGCCGGAGAGCGCCGCCGATCTGATTCAACTTTTTGAAGCTATCATCGATGAGAATGGGTATCAAAGCCATTGCGATGCCGGAGATCTGATCCTGAACATCAAAAATGAAGCCTATGCCAAGATCAATCATGCGTTGAGTCATGGAGAGTCGTTAACCGAATACGAGCTACAGCAGTTTATTATGAAGCGTTTTGATGAAGAGGGATTAACCTGCGAAGAACACGGTCCCATTGTTGGTATCAATGATCATCCTGCCGACCCACATTTTGAGCCGACACCGGAGAATAGCCGCACATTTGAAAAAGGCAATACCATACTTATCGATCTCTGGGCAAAGAAGAAAGAAGCCGGTTCTATTTATTACGACGTAACCTGGTGCGGTTATGCCGGAGAAAATCCACCTGCCAAATACGTCGAAATATTTAACACCGTTCGCGATGCCCGTAAAGCAGCTGTGGAGTTTGTGCGAAATAAGTTTTCCCGCAAGGAAATATGTTATGGCTGGGAAGTAGATGACGCCTGTCGTAATGTGGTAAAAGCGGCCGGGTATGGTGAGTATTTTGTTCATCGCACCGGTCATTCTATCGGCACCAGCGTGCATGGCAACGGCGTCAACATAGACAATTTGGAAACGAAGGATGAACGCAGACTAATGCCGGGCATTTGTTTTTCAATTGAACCCGGCATTTATATTGTAGGCGAGATGGCGGTGCGTTCAGAGATTAACGTTTTTATTAAGCTCGACGGCGAAGTAGTTGTTTACGGCGACGAGCAGGAAGACCTGATTCTGGTTTAATTATCGCACCAGCAAATCGTAAACAATAGGCGATCGATTTGTTTGGGATGTGGAAAAAACCAATTCGACCTGCCAGTTTCCATTTTGCAAAGATGGTGGAACTTCCAACAGCTTTTCATAAACGCCTGCACGCAACATCTGGCCATCAGATTCCAGGCTAATTTCCTCTGCAGAAGTGCCGTCCTTCAGGAAGCGAACGATTAACGTCGTCGCTTCCGGGCGTTCATATTTTATTCGCAATACCTTGCCACCTCTTTGCATGCTCGAACGCCAGCTACCGCTGCTTTCAAATTGCGCATCGGTATAAGCCCCGCCAATACTCCACCGTCCACCGCGCGCACCACCATAATACAAATACACGCGGTTCTCGAAGTACGACAGATGCGGGCGCACCAGTTTTCGGCGTTCCCATTTCCGCTGCGGTTTCAACACGTCCCGCAGATTCGTCCAGGTGTATCCATCGACAGATTCAGCACGACTAATTTTTGTTCTTGGTCCCTTTGGTGTTAAATAAAGTTGGGTAAAGAACATCGTATAACTATCGCCATTAAAAAGCACGTCAGGTGCAATAACACCTGGTAAATTTAGAAGAACCGGTCTTGTCCCATATTTTTTCCAGCGCACACCGTCTTTTGAATTCGCTACGCCAAGCGAGGCAACAGGTCCCTGAAATCCGGTATACCACATACGATAGGTTTTCTCTTTGGGTAGATAAAGAATATCTCCATACGCATTGCCCGCAAAATCCCATTCCAGTGAATCAAGCGTCATCAGAGGTTCCGGGTTGGTTCTCCAGCTATTGCCCTGTTTAACTGCCAGTCCCCACTGATAGCCCAACTCGCTGTCGGTAGAGTTTCCGTTATAGTAAAGGTGCATTTCTCGATCTTTCAAAAAAACAATCGGGGCAATCTGGTGAAAGCTGTCCCAGTCCTGGCCACTCCCCGTAAAAATACGACCGCGTTTATTCCATCCCCAGCCTGCCTTATCCATCACGGCATAACCAATGTGGTATTTTCCACGATCATCGCCGTCGTAAAACAACATGATAGAATCGGCAGTTACCATTAAAAAGGGGTCTGCTGCGTCCTTGCTGTCCCACTTTCCCTTCCCGGGGCGAACAATAGGGTTTTTCGGTAGTTTGGTAAAGTCACCTATCTCGAACTTCAACAGCATCATTGTGGGAAAAGACTGGTAATCTACATTCGTTTCAGAAGCCGTTTCATAAAAGGCTATTTGACCGGACTGAGATAGTGCAATAGTGGAAAAAAGAAGCAGAGAAAGAAAGAAATTTTGCATGAGAGACATATTCCAATATTTTAATCTATGTTATCGTGAATCGGAATTCTAAAATAGTGAAAAGTGGAAAGTGAAGAGTGAAAAGTGAAAAGTGAAAAGTGATTCATACCGTTCACCGTTCACCGTTCACCGTTCACCGTTCACCGTTCACCGTTCACCGTTCTAATGTTACAACAGATTTTTATTGGAATGTGACTAAAGCCCCATTGAAGGAAGTGTATTATTATTACCTTTTCCTGCAATCTATTAAGTGTATCGTTTCTCCCTTTGCGATGAATGTATATTTTCGTAAAAAATGCAAAGACTTGGAATCAGCATATTTTTTTATATAATTGAAGAAAAATCCCTTAACCAACTGCAAGAACCTTCGATAATAGAATCAGTATAATAGCGTGCCTGGCCTTAGTAAGGCTGCTATCGGGATATTGTGGATGGAGATTTAGCAGACGAGGAGTGAGAATGAAAAAGATTGGCCGCGTTATGGTCGTGGATGATGAAGAGAATATTCGGGAAGTACTTTCCAACTACCTGGAATCGCTTGGGTATGAGGTAGTCACCGCCACTGATGGCCAAAATGCATTGGATAACTTTGAAGCAGGTTCATTCGATCTAATCGTGTCGGATTTGCTTATGCCGGCAATCGACGGTCTTGAATTGCTGAAGCAGATTCGTGAGAAAGATAAAGATGTCATCTTTCTGATGATTACCGGTTATCCATCAATTGAAACTGCTGTCGAGGCCATCAAAAAGGGTGCATACGACTATATTACCAAGCCGTTTCACATGGAAGATGTTAAGCTTAGAATTGAGCGGTCTTTCGAGAAGAAGAATTTACGAGATCGCCTGAGTACGATTCAGGGATTTATGTGGGCTCTTTTGTTTTCGATACCTCTGTGGCTGATATTAGGGATAATTCTTGCCAGAATTCTTCGCTAAAAAAGCAGACTACCTTTTTAAACAGCCCGGTGAATCCTGGATTCGCCGGGCTGTTTTAGTTTATTACATAAATAAACCCACCTACCAGACAGCCAACGATAAGAAACGGCACCAGCATTGCCAGTACAACTGGAAAAAAGACCAATAGAGCAACTCCACCGACAACCAGGCCGATAACAGAGCCGAGCAACTTAAAAGGCAGCGCCAACAGCCAAAGCCCTGCCTGCAAAAACACTACAAACAGCTTTCCAATTCCCAAAATAACCACGGCTAGAATTAAGAGGAAGAGTATTTCCATCGTGACCTCCAATGTAGATTGTTACTTAATTACGTTAGGCGGTTTAAAGTAATTACGTAATCTTGCAAAGCAGGTTGCATTAGCGATGCAATTCAATCAAAAAATGACATTATTTCAAATGTCGATTCAGTCATTTTTCTTTTCGTACAACCATCTTATCTTTCCTTAATACAGCTTCTGCAAATAGCAGGAACAACTTTTGATGGCAGCCATCCGGCTAAACCATGGATACCCGATGAATAAACGTATTATCTCCGTGTTGTTTTATATTTTCATTTTTCTAACGCTATACAATACGCTTATCCCGTTTCAGTTTGACTATGGTTTTGCTGATCTGCCCGATCAGATTAGCAAAATCAGCCTGCCGGATCTCAGCGATCTGCCCTTAACTGACATAGTGGGCAACATCCTGCTTTTCATGCCCTTTGGCTTTCTTGGATTTGTATTCCTTCAGCAGCGTGGGTTTGGAAATGCTTTATTATTGATTGGCGCGGCCGGATTTGCACTAAGTCTGTTTATCGAGTTTGTTCAGCTGTTTATTATGAATAGAAATACAGCGCCGCACGACTTGTTCAACAACTCACTCGGCACGCTAATCGGTGCGACAGGCGCCGCTATTTACGCCGGACAAATCGGAACTCATGCGCGTAACGCTTTACTGGAGCTCTATCGAAAACAGCCCTACGCTCTTATTCCTGTGCTCATTGCACTGGCGCAGAGTGTCGCCGCTATTATGCCATTTACCGTATCGATAACCGTATCCTCACTCAAGAAGAGTTTAAAGTCGACTAATATTGTTCCGTTCGACTATCAGAGTTTTGGGAAGTTATTTTTGGGTTATCCCAATCGGCAGGATGATTTACCTTTCGACTTTACTGCAATGATTGAAGACGTGTTATTTTGGTCCGCGATTGGTTACGTTTTTTATATGTGCTACCGCCTCTACTGGCAAAGTAACAGCAAAGGAAAATGGTTACTCATTGGCGCTCCCCTACTCTTTTTTCCCATGCTCGAATTTGGCCAGCTGTTTATCACAAAGCGTTTCACAGATATTAACGACATTATCAGCGGCTACAGCGGCGTTGCACTTGGTTGCTTTATGGCTTCACGAATGCTACCACAACAGAATCCACTAAAGCCAGCCTTAGAACTGCTAAAAACACCTCTCATAATCTATACGGCCTTCATCCTTTTCTCAGGACTCAGGCCGTTCGATTGGTCATTGGCCTCAGAAGTTCTCGCGAAGGATTTATTTGCCGAGAACCTCATTCCTTTCTACGCGTACTTTCGCAAAACCAGCCTGTGGAATATTTATGATCTGGTAAACTCACTGACATTTTTACTTCCAATCAGTTTGTATTGGACATATCAATTACGCAAGAGCGGCAGTGCATTTGGAGGGATTTATATGAAGACGTTTCTGGCGGGTCTGGCAGTGGGCGCCTTTATAGAGTTTACACAACTTTTATCTTTTAGTCGAATTGCGGAAATTACCGACGTGCTTGCGTATGCTGGAGGCGGGGCTTTGGGAACATTTATGATTTATTACTACGAGCAGCAGATTATTCCGCTATTAAGCTCAAATGAATCCGTTGGCTGAGGAATAGTAAACTTCTAGCAATTCAGTGCGACAATAGCCTTCTCAATTTCCGCCCAGGAAGACTCATCCCCCAACATAAGCGAATAGTGTTGCGCCTCTTCCTGGTAACCATATTGTATCATATTCGACTTAATGAAAAGCGTCAGTGTCGGAATACGCAGCGCAACGGCCAGGTGCATCGGCCCTGTGTCGGCGGAGACGAACAACCTGAAGCATGAAAAGTATGCCGAGGTTTCCATTAGGCTGCGCTGCCAAATCAAGGTTCTCTCGCGAATCCATTCTGGATAGTCTGCAATATGAGCCTCATCTGCAGGTGCGGCCGCAAAGTGAATCTGCTCTTCCCCACCCTTCTCGATAAGCTTATACAGCCTCTCGAACACTTCACCATCAAGCACCTTGCTTTTTGTTGCTCCCAGCCAAATCAACACACCACCGGTTCTCTCTGGGAAATCTGACTCTACTTTCTTTATTGATTCCTTTGGAACAGAAAAACCGCCAAATTTACATTCAGCTTTTGAGTCAAAGGTACGCCACAGATCCAGCATCGACTCTGCATAATGCTGCTCCGTTGTGGAGCTAATGGCAAGGTCATAAAAATCGCGACTATCGCGGGCATCGAAACCAACCAGCATACGAGGTTTTAGTAATCGACCAAAGATGGCTTGAGAAAGCGAAAAATTATCGGGGTTATGCGATGAGAACGCGACATCAAGTTTTTCGCGTCGCAGCTTGCGAATGAGAGAAAGATAACGCCAGGGTCTTGCAAGCAGCTCGGGCTGATTGTATGCCCAATAGCTCTCCACAAGGCCATCTGTAGTCGCCTTGAATAAATTTGCAACCGGATGATGAATGAAGTAGTAAATCTGCAAATCCGGTTTACTCTGCTTCATGGCTCTAAGCAGCGGTAGGAGCATAATTCCATTGCCCAGCCTTTGGTCCAGCCGAAACACGATCACTTTGTTCAACTCACTTAATCGAAGCGCTGGCTGCCTGTTTTTTGCAAACAAAAGTTGGAGCGAGGCTTTAAGAATCCGCTTAAAGCGTTTTTCAAGTTTTTTTAAGAATGGAGATGCCATGGGGCGAAAACTTAAGCGGATAGCAGCTTAATGTCAATTTAATTTCAAAAGTCCTTCTCTGAATGACAGACGCTTCGTAAGATGGGTGCATAAAAAAGGAACCGAATGGACAAGCTTCAACTCATATTCTTCTTCATCACCGGCTTTTTGGTATCGCGCCTGTTCATTAAAGTTCAGCTGCCCGAACGCATGGTATTTAGCCTGCTCGGCGGACGATCCAATTCCTTTCCGAAAGTTATTTTCTATCTGATCTCGATTTCTGCACTATTGTCTTTTTTCATACCAAATGTCATCACAGTTTTAACATTGCTTCCCATTCTGGAATTGTTGCGCCGTGCCTATGCGGAAGCTGAGGAAGGCTCTGCAATCGGCAGTATCTCAACAATTCTTGCGTTGGCAACAATTTACGGAGCAAACATTGGTGGTATGGGTTCGGTGACTGCAACACCGGCTAACGGTATTTTGGTAACCTATACCGAGCTAAATAGCGTAGTAGGAACCAGCGCCATTACCTTTGCCGGCTGGATGAGCTGGGGTATTCCATTGGTCATTTTGTTGGTTGCTGCGGCATGGCTGGTGCTAATGGCCATTTTCCGTCCATGGCGTTACAAGAACACCGAGCTCAAACTTCCCTTCGAACTCGAGGCAATCTCGCATCCCTGGCAGCGCCTGACCGTTAAGATCGCCGTCGGCTATTTTATCTCTTCACTTTTCCTTTCGGCACTTATCATGAAGTATCCGGCCTATACGCTGGAAATAATCGTGCTAACCGGTGTGTTAACGTTGGCCTTTGCGCTTTTCTTATTTTTCTATCCACTACCGCTGGATTCGGCTAAACAACCGATGCTGGCAATTGCAGACTGCTATAGCAACTTGCCGATGCGTGGATTTTTTTTCGTCGGAATCGCTATCGTTTTAGCAGGGTTGATTTATCTGAGTGGACTGGACAAATTATTTTCGGCGTGGATATCGGGTAACTTTCCGCGCGAGCTGCCGATTTACCTAATGTTTATTCTGCTGGCATTAATGACCTCATTTGCAACAGAGATTCTGAGCAATACAGCCGTTCAGATTGGATTATTTTTAATTATTCTACCGCTATCAGCAGCAATGGGCTTCGATGCAATGTCAGCCATGTTAATTATCACCCTTTCCTCTACATCGGCATTTATGAGTCCCATTGCCACAGGCGTAAACGGACTTGCATTTGGAGGAGTCAAAGATGTTTCGATTACCAAAATGCTAGTTAGCGGTTTCGTAATGAATTCGGTCGGTGCCCTGATTATTTCGATGTGGGTTATCTATGTGGTTAGCGTATTTACCGGCTAATTTATTGTCTAATGCAGAACTCAAAACCACAGGGTTGCTATGAGTGAACTTTCCCTTAGAGAATGTCAGGATAAAGTAGACCAGTGGATCAAAGAAATTGGGGTGCGCTACTTTTCTGAACTTACAAACTTGGCGCAGCTTGTTGAAGAGGTCGGTGAGGTCGCTCGAATTTTATCCCGAACGTATGGTGACCAAAGCTTTAAGAAATCGGACATGGATAAGAACCTTGGCGATGAGATGGCAGATGTTCTTTTCGTACTTATCTGTCTGGCGAACCAAACCGGAATAGACTTGACTGAGGCCTTTGAGAAAAACCTGAAAAAGAAAACCCGGCGCGATAAGAATCGACACCGGGATAATCCGAAACTGTAATTTCTTCCTGTCTACCAGCGCTATCGCATCAGCACCATTTTTCGTGTATCTGTAAAAATCGCCCCGGCATTCTCAGCAGGGTTAATTGCAACCATACGATAGAAATATACGCTGCTCGCCACCTGATAACCACTTTCATCTCGTCCATCCCACTCTAACTCATAGCGGCCTGACGGTTGAATACCGGATGCCAGAGTGCGTATTTTTTGACCGAGTAAATTATAAATCGCGATATCAACACTCGCTCTTACCGGCAATTGGTATGTAATGCGGGTGGTTGGATTGAACGGGTTCGGGTAATTCTCACTCAATACAAATTTTGTCGGGAAAAGCGGTTCCAAGTCAATACCAACGACTCCGCCAATCGTCAACTCTACCGGAATTCCAAATAGTGTTTCGTCGGGATCATTGGTAACCAACTCCAACACGCCTTCCAGCTGCTCGCCTTGAATCAAGCCATTGGTGTCGAATGTGACACTGATGGTATCTGTCTCGCCCGCTAGCAGTGTTCCGCTATCCTGCGACAAAGACAGCCAGGGAAGATCGCCCTGAGGATCGATGCCTACCGCTCCGTTACCAACATCCGGCAGGAAGTCTTGCGAAGAGATGTTGCCCACTGCAGGGTTCAGATTGCCGCCAAATCCGGCAATTGCCAAATTGCCATCATCATTGATTATGCTCAAAGGAAGAGTAAAGGATACGATATTTCCACTTGTTGAGACATTACCGGTAAAAAGCGGAGCACTTGAAGGTGTTCCATTGTCACCGACCCAAATGCTAAACGAATTTGCTGGTGCACCAGTAGCAGGAAAAGCAGGCAGGTTTAATAAAATGTCATACTCTGCCCCAACATTTTGCGCTTGTAAATTAAAACCAAATCCGCCTGGAAACGCACCGGTATTCACATTAAAATCCGTATCAAGTGACAGCAATAGATAAGCACTATCTGGATCCGGTGTATTTAGAAATTCGAATTCCAGAGTGATGTCCGTTGTGTTAACAGTTGCAAAAGCAGCAATAATGTCACCACCAGAGCCAAATACCAGATCACCAGCCGGGTCAGTGAAAATGGTATCACCTACTGCAGAACTAATGCCATTTGAGGTTTGCGTTACTTCAGGGAAACTGCTGATATAATCGTTAGCAATTATTCTGCTGGCGGTATGAGACAAATCAGGCAGCTCTGGCTGTAGAAAAAGCGGTCCATTTATATCGCGGATGCTGTATTGCAGAATTCCGGAAGGACCATCATTGCTAACAACAAAATCCAGGGAAACAGTGGTATCTGCCGGCAGGCTTATCGCCAACGAATCGCTTGATGTGCCGATATCAGCAAGGTTTGCATTTAATGCAGCATCGAGGATTACGGTGTTACCGGCTGTTACTGTAACCATCAGCGTATCGGCAAAGTAACCAATTTTGGAGAACTCAACGCTCTGTATGCCTTCTGCCAATCCAATACCATATACACCATTAGCATCGCCGACGGTGGTTTTACCAGATTCTAAAAAGCGCACATTTACATCAGGTATCGGCATAGCAGATGTTGCATCGGTAATGGTTCCATCGACAAAACCGGCACGTTTTTCTTCATACTCGACTACATATAAACCGGTTTGGATATCGCCAATATAAAGCTTGTTGTCTAAACCAAAAGGATAGAGTCCCCAGGCTCCATTAAAATTTGGTGAATCACCTTGCGGATAAGAATCATACGACCCCACTTCTGTGGGACGCGCGGGGTCTGAGATATCGACCAACTTTATACCTGATTCGTAGTGGGACATTATCATATAGTCATTTTGGATGAATACGTTATGAGCCAGTTCACTCTCTCCTAAATACTCACCTACCAAACTAATATTATTGAGGTCGGCAATATCCCACACCTTAACCGTTTTACCAGCCGTTTCCTCTGTCGTGGCCATAATCGTGTTGTCTTCGGATACCCAAACATTATGAACATAACCGCCTGCAGGTACGTTCACCCGCTGAAGCAGTGCGGGATTAACAGGATCGTGCATATCAAAGATGCCGATAGTAGGGCTACTACCTTCAGCAACATACAAAATACTGTCTTTCGCAAATACATCGTGTGCATCAATGCCCAAGGGGCTGCTTAGGGTAGATATTTCGAACGGATTCTGCGGAAAGGCCAGGCTGAAAACACGCACTGGTGTGTTGAAGTTAAAATCCTCTATTCCATAAAGCAGGCCGGACTGGGTATCTACAAAATTATTATGAGGATTTGTTGTAAAAAGCGGCAAGCTGTCGACAATGGTCGCAGAATTCGGTAAATCGACAAGATCAATTACCAGTAAATCACTACTACCTTCAGTGGTTACATAGCAAAAGGTGCCGAACGTTTTCATATCATACCAGCCGAAGTTTACCCAGGGCACAAATGCAACCTCTGCACTGTTAACAGCATCGGTTACGTCAATGATACTCACTCCACCATTGACTCCCAGCAGGGCGTATTCTCGTCCATCAGGTGCCTCATATCCCCATACATCTGTATATCCCTGCGATGAATGATCATCGACATTCGCAAGAAGAGACATGTTGTTGCCCTGTGCAAGGAGCATTGTTGATAAAAGCACTAAAAAGGCTGCGTAACGTAGTATTGACATAATTACTCCATATTTTGCATTTTGATAATCCTCACCTCACTCTACATTGTTACGGCCTGCTCTAAAAAAAAGATTCAGTATCCAACCATATTTTTTAGAGAAAGTTTTAGCGGCTATAAAATCCCACCCACATCACAAAGCAAACGCATGTCGGTGTTTAGTTTCGGTTGTCGTAGAATTATGACTACCTTGGGGCAAGGCCACTATGTTTGCGAAGTTGATCGTTACCAAAAAATCTGACCCTGAATGGCACTTAGAGCGCATTTTCGAGCAGGAAGTTATCTCGCTCGGCAGGGATCGTACAAACAGCATTCGACTCGCTGATGACACGAAGTATATTTCGCGACATCACGCAGAGCTGATCCGTGATATAGAAGTCTATCGTTTAATCGACCCCGGTAGTCTCAATCAAACCCTCCTCAACGACGTACAAATCGCAGAAAACATTCCATACGCCTTGCGCTCTGGTGATATCATCACTATCGGTGACTACTTAATTCATTTCTTATACGTTGAGGAACCGGAAGTAGAAGATGCCAAGTCTGAGGAAGAAATTGAGCCCTATTTTGATGAGGAGCTCGTTGGCCTAAGCAATTGGTTGAAACGACTTCAGAAAAAATTCCGCGGAGAAGATCGCGAATACCGTCGCGAAATGTTACGTAGTGCCTTTTCGATTGCTCTGAACGATCCCGATATAACCGACTTTGGCCTGGTGTTCGAAGAAGTTATTCGAGATATCGCCTCAGATTCTCAACCGGCTCTTCAGACACCATCCAATCCCGACATCAAAGATCCTCAAGCTGGAACACTCGATGAGATGGAAGATCCGGCGACGCTGAATGACGAGATTACGCTAGACAATCTGCCTCCTGCCGAAGACGAAATCACTCTCGATAGCCTGCCGCAGATTGAAGATGAAATTACTCTGGATAATCTACCCAATATCGATGAGCCAGAGGAAGAATTAGCTTCTGCCGAATCTGCCGAGAGCAGTCCTACATTAGAAGTCGATCAGACGGATGACTTTTCAGATCTTGTTTTTCCACAAGAAGAATCTGATGTCAGTGACGACCTCACGCTGGACCCCGATGTCAGCATTATAATCGAAGATGATGTTTCCTCGGAGGACACGACTGCGGACTCAGAGCTAAATGCTGATGACAGTAAGTCGAATGAATCGGAAGATTCTGATACCAGCATTTTTATAGAGCCCGGACATCCCTCTGAAGGCACTGATGACATCCCGTCTGAAGATTCCGATACCGGTATTTTTATCGACCCGGAACCGAGCATGATGGAAGATTCCGATACCAGTATTTTTGTCGACCCGGAACCGAGCATGATGGAAGATTCCGATACCAGTATTTTTGTCGACCCGGAACCAAGCATAGTAGAAGATCCCGACCCTAGCATTACGGTCGAACAGGATCCTGAGCCAAGCATCATGATAGATGAAGATGATGACCTTAGCTTTATGTTAGAATCAAACATTGATGAGTCGGCAAGTGATGATGATAAACAACCTGAATCGGAAAAATCTGAGTCTCAAGATGACACGACCGATGAGAAGACATTCCGCATCAACTCACCCGACGATACATTGATCATTCCCGATGGGTTCAGACATGAAGAGTTCGTGCGGTCTATGGATGAAACACACGATGATTTGATAAATTCGGAATATCCCGATCTCAAAATCAGCGACAGTTCTGATGAAATAACCTTTTCGGATGAAGTAACAAACCAGCATGTCATTCCACCGGAAGATGCTACTGAAGACGATGTGACTCCACTGACACTTGAAGGGCAACTTCCCCGGACTCCAAGAACAGAAATCATTATTATTGATGATCCGGTCGAAACAAAAGAAGATGTCCCCCAAAAATCCAGGAACGTAAAAGCACCTTCCGAGACGACTAAAGAACCAGATGAAACAGATGTTGGTGAAGAGCATGAAATAGACAATCATTTATTCGATGAAGATGATGATACCTTCGAGACACTCAACCGCAAGAGATCTCAGGAATTGCCTGATGAAGAAGATGAAAAGCCTGCAGATCCGAGCGTCGCGAATGTCCCAGCCAAAGATTTAGAAGGGTCTACAGAAGACCAGTTGGAAGCCGAGGAAAAATCTAAGCCAAAGGAATTCGCTTTTGATCCGAACACGGCGCCAATTGAACCAGAACTTCCAATTGATGACACCTGGATAAATTTAGACGACTCGTTTATTGAGCAACCGGAAGAAAAGCCAAATACCATTCCACTGCTCGATCAAACAGAAGACATTGAAGAAGATGTCGTTGAAATTAGACTGACAGAAACAGACTCCGATGAAAGCCTGGTTGATGTAGAGGTTATTTATCCGGGTTCGCCCGAAAATCCTGCCGAGCCCGGCGTCGAGCAATCGACTCAGCAAGAGGCTAAATCTCCAAAACAAAAACCCGCAGACTCAGTTCACACTGGTCATCGATCGAAACGTGGTCAGGATGTTCGCGTTGGCGATCCGTTTGAAATAGCCAAGAACCTCGGCAATGGACATGATAACGATAGTAATTCTTCGCGCATTGCATTGGAAATGATGATAAACGCAATGCTCGACACCTATCGAACCACCGAGCAGTTTCAAAAAGATTTCATCAAACTCAGTAATGCTGCTCAGGGCTCATTTGGTTCGAGCACTGCAGAAGAGCTTCACGATTATCTTTTCGACCCTTCCATTAACGATGAAGAGTCCCTCGATCGATTGCGAAAGATCCGGCAAAAGTTTGACGATGTAAACCTGCATCATCAGGCAGTAATGGATGGATATTGGGCGAGTATTACTGAGGGACGAGAGATAATCCTCGAGAACATTGATATTCAGCGCATCAAACAGGAAATAGGAAATCAATATTTCTATATTGTGGGCATTCGAATTCCAACGCGTTTTCTTCCAATTTACGTGAAGAAGAAGGCCTATAAAACCCTGGAAAATCGAGTCAACTCATTAATTACTGAAAATCGACAGAATTTTCAGAAGAAGGTGTTTTGGCCATCATTTGTACGGGCATATACCAAACGAATTGGCCGCAACAGGGCCAAAAAGAAACAGAAGTCCGACTACCAAAGGTGATTCGCCTTCAACCACTCCTCTGCAAGCACGCGTGCACGCTTGAACTCCACATCATGTAGATAATTCATCCGGGTAATATCATTCGCAGTTAGTTTTGTTGCAACGCGCTGCAAGACAGCTCGGATCTTTGGATACTTGCGAATTGTTTCTTCGCGAAATACCGGTGCCGGGTTATAAACGGGGAAATAATTGCGGTCATCAGTGAGTCGCTGCAAACCGTATGCAGAAATACGTCCGTCGGTAGCATAACCAATTGCCGCATCGATGCTTCCCTGTTGCAGCGTCTGGTAAACCAGACCAGCATCCATTTGTCGCACAGAGAACGTCTCAGCCGAATCAAAGTTATATGCTTTTTGCAATCCGGGCAACCCATCCGGACGAACGGCAAACTCGGGATCTGTACCAAAAGAAATGCGCCCGCCCTCCAGCAGATAGCGCTGTAAATCGGATATCGTTTTTAGTTTGGCCTCGGCAGCAAGTTTTTCGCCAACCAAAACGGTGTACGTATTATTGATGCCAGACCAGGGCTCCAGCCAAATCATATCGTTAGCGCTGCTATCCCAATTGGCAATTCTGCTCCAGGCAGTATCGGGATTCGTCAGCACAGCATTGCTTTTTTCACCCATAAAATTAACCAGCGCCGTCCCCGTGTATTCAATATAGCCATCAAGTTCACCATAAAGTAGTGCACGGCGCGTGATCAGCGTGGGTCCGGTTTCGATACGATCCTCTACAGTAAAGCCGGCACGCTGTAGTGCAAGAAGCTGAATATAGCCAAGAATAGCGCCTTCGGTATCGATCTTGGAGCCAATTTGCAGTTGAGCTCTGCTATCGCAATGTGTCAACAGAATACAGCTCAATGCAATAAAGAATAGCCATCGACATATCATGCTACAGCCTCGCGGGAAAGCAACAGGCGCTCCACTGCACCCAGGCCCCTGTCAACAAAGACTGCCAATAGTGCCGTTGGAACAGCACCGGCAAGAATGAGATTAATGTTGCCCACAGCAATTCCCTGAAAGATGAGTCCGCCAAGACATTCCGCACCAATTGCGGCGGCCAGTGCCGCAGTTCCAATATTGATTACAGTTGCTGTGCGTATCCCGGCAAATACCAGAGGAAGAGCAAGCGGAATTTCCACCTGCCTGAGAACGTCGCGACCAGACATACCAAGTCCAGCAGCCGCTCGTTTTGAAGCAGAAGGAACGGCGGAAAGGCCGGCAATGCTGTTTGCCAGAATTGGTAAAATAGAGTATGCCATCAGCGCTGCCAGTGCAGGCCACCAGCCAACGCCCTGGCCAACAAGTGCAAACAGAGCGCTAGCAATGCCGATTACTGCCAGAGTTGGAATTGCCTGTAGCCCGTTAGCAAGCATCATTACAATTCCCTTCCATGGTAAATTGGCTTTACGTGTAGACCAAATAGCAGCGGGGAAGGCAATGGCAATAGCCAACATTGAGCTGGTAAATACCAGCAGCAAATGAAGCATGCTCAATCGAAACACAAGTGCTCCGTTTTCGGTCATGAACGATAGCCAGTTTGTTAGTTCAGTCATGCTTACTTGGAATTTCCTTTACGCATTTTCAGCTTCATGTCACTAACCTTTTCAGGGAACTTGGCGGTTACCGTATTATAAAAGTCGCGCAGTTTCTGCATATCTTTTTCAACATCATTAGTAAGTTGAATAATTGGTCCAAATCCACCTACCTTGCGTTCATAATCCAGAAAGCCGCAGACTATCGGTACATTTGCTGCCGTGGCAATGCGATAAAAACCATCCTTCCAATGATTAGTTTTGCTACGCGTTCCTTCCGGAGTAATGACCAATACAAATTCGTCATTCTTCTCAAATGTATTCACCACCTGATCAACAACATTCATAGCCATCGTTCGCTCTATAGGCACGCCGCCAAGCCATTTCATAAAGCCACCAAAGCGACCGGTAAAGAGGGTATGTTTTCCCATCCAAAAAGGAGCAATGCGCATCTTAAAAGAGATGGCCAACCCTATTGGAAAATCCCAGTTTGAGGTATGATGAGCTACAACCAGAACAGCTTGTTTCAGGTCTTTTGGAAAGTTTCCCTCCATCTTCCAACCACTAACCTTCAACCATACACAACCCAGCCAGTAAAGTAAAATATTTATCTGAACTCGTTTCAGACCTTCCATCTAATCCTCTTTTCTTGTAAAATTAATTATATCTCTCAACGTGATAACGCCACAGTGCTGTTGCCCATCCAGCACATTCAATCCCGATCCGCTTGATGTAATCAACTTATCTATAGCCTGATGTAATGTGGCGCTGGGTTTGATTTCAGAATTTTCATCCGAGGCATTCAAATCGGATTTCTCTTGTGCGTTTAGTACTTGCGAAACAGTCAGCAATTTTAGCAAATGCATGTTTCGTTCTTCACCGACAAAACTTTCTACAAACGCGTTTTCCGGTCGTCGAAGAATCTCAATTGGTGAAGCATGCTGTAGTATTTTTCCATTGTGCATAATCGCAACTGAATCTCCGAGGCGAAGTGCCTCATCCATATCATGCGTTACTAAAACCGCGGTCTTTGCCAGCTTCTGCTGAATTGCCAGAAACTCGTCCTGCAATGTTATCCGGGTAATCGGGTCCAATGCGCTAAATGGTTCATCCAGCAATAAATACCCCGGGTCGGCAGCCAGTGCCCTGGCAAAACCAATTCGCTGCTGCTGACCTCCCGATAGCACAGCTGGAAATTCTCGTAAACGCGCTGTCGGCAAACCAACCAACGTCATCATTTCCTCGACACGAGTTTGTATGCGAGCTTCATCCCACTTTAGCAAACGTGGTACAACAGCAATATTATCATAAAGCGAATAATGTGGGAACAATCCGACATCCTGAATAACATAACCGATCTGTCGTCTTAGTGATAGCACATTGGCATCAGACAGCTTCTGATCGCTAATGTAGATGCTGCCGGAGTCAGTGTTTGTCAGCCCGTTAATCATCTCAAGCGTCGTTGTTTTTCCACAGCCGCTTGGCCCGACCAACACGGTTACCTTCCCCACAGCACAGGTAAGCGACAGACCATCGACAACTGCGCGATTAGAATACTGTTTTGAGACATTATCAAGGCGGATCATAAAATGGAACCAACGTTAAGTCTGTGAAATTTTGTTATTGGGGATAGCTTTCGAAACGCCTTTGAAACAGCGCAATAAGGTAATCAAGCAACAGAGCCAGCAGTGAAACGGAAAATGCACCTGCGAGCATCATCTCAGGATAGGTTCGGCGAATGCCGCCAAAGATCCAGCGCCCCAGTCCACCACCGCCAATATAAGCAGCAATCGCGGCAATGCCCACGCCGAGCACAACGGCTATCCGAACTCCGGTGAGAATGGATGGCAAAGCCAACGGTAGTTTTACCTTTAATAAAAGCTGAATTGGCGACATGCCAAGTCCCTCTGCAGCACGGAGAACACCTGTTGGCACTTCATTCAATCCTACATAAGTGTTTCTAATAATTGGAAGTAAGCTATAGATAACAAGGGCAATAACCGCCGGTGTTACACCAACTCCAACACCAAATGGAGCCAGCAAGGGTATGATCAATCCAAAAAGAGCAATTGAAGGGATTGTCATAAGAATGGCACTACCGGCAAGGATAGTATTGGCAGAAGAGGGATGTTTGTGAATAAACAAGCCGGTACTGAAACCGAGCAAAACAGCAATTGGAAGCGCAAGCGCAAGAATGTAGAGATGCTGAAAAGTAAGAATCACCAGTTGATCGGAGTAGGCAAAAAAGAAACCTTTTAGATAATATCCCAGCCCCACCGCCAGCAAGAACAGCGCACCGCGTAAAATTGTAGCCGGATGTTTGCTAATATTATCAATTGCCCACATCTATAAAGATACGACCTGAAGGGTGAGATTGTCAAGCTGGTGACGAAGCGTTATGCGAAGCAATTATCTTAAGAGCAACATTTGTTTTGTGTCGCTAAAATCAGCATAGTTAAGTCGATAAAAGTAAACGCCGCTGGCAAAGTTGCCAGCATGCCACTCCACAACATGCCTTCCCTCGCGACGATACCCATCGCTAAGAACAGCGACAACTTCTCCAAGCACATTCAAAATCTCAAGACGAACCTTCTTTGCCTGTGGCAACGTAAATGCTATCTGTGTTTCCGGGTTGAATGGATTGGGATAATTGTCTTCCAGCGTAAAACCGACCTTGCTATCGTCATCGGCAATTCCAACCGTCGATGGATTATAGCGCGCTGTTTCTATGCCGCTCCAACCCGATACGTTTAACGTAGCTGTGACATAAAAAGTACCGTCATTTTCCAATTGAAGCGTTTGAACGGACTGCGATAAGCGCTCTCTACCCGGCATGTTGTGCTGCCAAAGTTCATTCCCCTGCAAATCAACCAGTAGAAGGGCTGCCCCGGCTCGTGCTGTTGCCGCTGCAACTAATATTGCGTTATTAGAGACATCCCACTGATAATAAGAATCATTATATGCCGCTGCGGTAGATAAGTACGTGGTAAAAGTTGCCGTCCCATCATGCTGATAATGACGCAACACCAAGTCATCTTTTTCCAGAACGGTAAAGGCACGACCCAGGAGGTAAATCCCGCCTTGAGGAGCTTCCCGCAACGCATACGCCAGATCGTTGTTATTTCCGGATCCATTTAACTGATCCTGCCATAAGACATCACCAGAAGCCGAGTAGCTAATAACGGAGATATCGCTATTGTAGCCGTTTTCATAACTCGTTCCACAAACAATTACGTTCTCGTCAGATTCAAGAAGCACATCAACTGCGCTATCGATATAACCGCTGTTTCCACCATAGCTTCTTTGCCATAATAGCTGGCCATCCATATGGAATAAACTCGTAACAAAATCCTGATCTGTTATTCCAATAAGACTGCTTCCAACAAGTGCAAGCTTATTGCCACGAACTGCCATTGCCGTTGGAACAGCCATCGCATCTGTCATGTTCTCAGCAGCATGATATTCCCACAGCAAATTGCCATTCGATGCAATTGCCAATAAGGTGGCTGTCGGTGCTGCATTCTGCAGGTCTTGGGCGGCAATAAAAAGTTCGCCGGAATCAGAGATAGCGAGCGCTATTGGATTGCGATCGGACGCTCCGCTGTAGAAACGTTTCCAGAGCAGCTCTCCTGACAAGCTGTATTTATAAACAACTACTTCCGCGCTGCCGGAGGCCGATTGGCTGCTTCCCATTATGTAGATATGGTTTTCGAAACGCTGCATTGCAACAGCCAGATCATCTTCACCATGTTCATCGAGGATAGCGTTCCAGAGCTTCTCACCAGTGGGAGCTTCGCAAAGCAGAACAATATCCCAACCGCATTCACCGGTAAAACTATGACCAACCGTGTAGAGTCTGCTTTGCTCGTCTTGCACCGAACTAATTGCTATTTCTCTACTCGTTGATGGAGCAGTATAGTTTTGCTGCCAACGTTTTTCTCCACTGGCAGAATAGGCTGCGGTAACCATATCCCAGCCATCTTCGCGGCTATAGCCGAACCCCGTGGCGCAAAGGGTACCATCTGCACCAACTGCAATTGCACGGCCATCATGGTGAAAAGGGTTATCCGCGCCAATTGCATCTCGCCACAGTTCCGTTCCGGACTGACTATATTTTACGACGAGCATTTGGGAATGATTGCTACCAAGTTCGCTAAATCCTGTAAGTAGAATATTCATATTCAAATCGACAATCAAATCGGTTGGATAGCTTCTACCGCTATATTGAAACTGCTGCTGCCACTGCACTGAACCATTGGTATTCAGCTTTACTGTCCAGATACTACTGTTTGTCCCGGCGCTGCTGTATCCGGTTGCAACCAGCCCGTCTTCAACTCCAGCGAGATCGACCAGTCGGTTATCCGCAGAATCATCCGAATCAACAACTTCCTTCCAACGCTGATTGCCGAATGAATCAACAGCGATAAAAAAGAAATCTCCCGAGTCGTTGCGAATACTGCTTCCAGCGAGGACAACACCTTTTGTATTCCCGGCAATTGAGATCGCGTATTCATCAGCACCATTGCCGTCATCGTAGCTTCGACTCCATAGGGTGTTGCCCTGTAAATCGATTTTATGCAGCAACGTTTTAGTATACCCGCCACTGTTAGTATGGCCCACCGCGTAGATTGCTCCGTCAGTCGCTCTATACAGCTCGCTAAAGGCATCCTGGCGAAACGCACTGTTTTGATAGCTATTTTCCCAAGCCAGAGTGCCGTTCTCTTTATAATGCACTATCATCGCATCGGTATTGCCATCAGGCGTATCGATCGATATGCTGATAAAAACACCATCTCCATCTTCAGCCAGAATTGCAACCGGACGCGAGGCTCCGTTATGCGTAAAGTGCTGCAGCCAAAGTAATTCTCCATTCTCGGAATAACGAAGCGTGACCACCTCATTATTCCCCGGCTCCAGCTCGCGGTAGCCGGTAACGGTAATTTCACCATTTATATCGATTGCCAACGCCACCGGATAATCTGCAATTCCAAATCCACTATTGTAGCGCCTGCTCCAAATTATTTGTCCATCAGGATCGTATTTTATAGTCAGAAAATCACAGCTGGATGTTAAGCTGTCACTCCAGCCTGTAACAATGCTGTTGCCAAATCTATCGACACCGATGTCGACAGCGGCATCGGTGGCAGGTGCCAAAAACGCGTTGTAGGTATTTTGCCAGATGGGTGAGATCGCAGGCTTATCAACATAAGGAAGTCGGGGTTCCGCAAAAACATCAGCACTGGAAGACACTTGATTTCGCAAGCTGAGCGGATTTGCTTCCTGCGCATTCAGCTGTAGAGAAAATACAGCAGACGCAAGAATCAACAGATGAAGAGATAGTATTCCTCTCCCTTGCCTGCGTCTAAGGACATCTCGTTTTGCACATTCCGGTGAAGTATCTCTATCCATGCTGTAGAGTCGACAAATTGAGGATCAACCTTCAGCTAAAATGCGAATAAATAGATGAGCAGATTGTTTTACATTTTAGTTTTGTCACCTCGAGCGGAGTCAAGAGGCGAAGAGAGCTCTCAGTAGGACTTCGACGGAGTCTATGCCGGGGGCAGTCGAGGTGCTCAGCCTGACAAACTTTGAACACCTTATTCATTAAATTTAACATCCTTATTAGAGGCAAAAAAATACCCCGTCAGTAAGTATGAACTGACGAGGTAAGAAGTAAATCTAATGCGGTTAGAAATCGCTAGGTGCTTTGTGGAGCAACGGACTCATCATTCCAATCTTCTTCAGCCTCAGCAAGACGACGTTCCTCTGCGAGTGCATTGTCGTCTTTACTAAACAAATAGTAGGTTACCGGAACCACAACCAGCGTAAGCGCCGTAGCAAAGAGTAGTCCGAAGATCACAACGATTCCCATACCAGCCCACCATTGAGCACTTTCATCACCAAAGGTGATAAACTGAGCAGGGTTGATTTCGAATGTGAGCAGCCCGATGAAATCGATATTGATTCCGGTGGACAGTGGAATCAGTCCGAGAATAGTTGTAATTGCAGTAAGCAATACCGGGCGCAAGCGCGTTTTACCACCCTGGATAATCGCATCCATTTTCTTCAACCCACGTGCACGTAGTTTTTGAATATAATCCAATAGCACAATGGCATTATTCACCACAATTCCGGCTAGAGAAATAACACCAATACCGGTCATCAAAATTCCAAACGGCATACGTGTTACAAAAAGTCCAAAGAAAACGCCGAAGAATGACAAGACTACCGTCAGCATAATTACAAATGGCAGCGAAACCGAGTTGAACTGCGTTACCAATAGAAAGAAAATTAATCCAATGGTTATCAGAAAGGCCTGAAACAGGAAGATCATTGTCTTCTGTTGTTCTTCATCCTGGCCTGCGAAGGTCATTAAATAGCCTTCCGGCATTGCAAAATCTGCCAGCTTTTCTTTTACTTCAGTAACAACATCCGGTCCATTGCGCCCAACAACATCGGCGGTAACACTTAAGACGCGCTCGCCCTCGACGTGGCTGATGCTGCTAAGCCCGGTGGCGAATTCAATAGAAGCAAAGTTTGCCAACGGATAATGAACTCCTTCGTGAAAAACGGTAAGATTCAGAAGATCACTATAGTTCTCACGATAGTTCTCGCTAAACCGAACGGTAATGTCATACTCATCAGTGCCGATACGATAATCCGACACTTCCGTTCCATTAATGGCCGTTCGCACGGTATTAGCGATTTGCGCGGTTGTTAAACCGAAAAGCGCCGCCTTCTCACGGTCAACTCGCACACTAAGCTCGGGCTTCCCTTTATCATAATTATCCTTCAGCTTTGAAATTCCTTCAATGTTGCGAATCTCATCCATAATTTTTTCGGAAAGATCGGCCAGCACATGGAAATCTTCGCCCTGAAGCTGAATGTCCACAGCCTTACCGGTCGGTGGGCCATCTGCCGGCTTAGAGACGTCTATCGTAGCTCCGGGAATCCCCTGAACCGCTTCGGTTACCTGCGCCATTGTTAACCAGGAGTCCTGCCCGCGTTCTTTCATCATCTCAAGATCAATGTTAATCTGACCGCGATGCGATGCCACGCTATTACCAGACATTCCCGTTGGGTCATTGGTTTGCCCCACCGAGGCAACATAAGCCTTCATATCGGTGGTATTGGCAATGCGCTCTTCTATTTTTTTCATAATTGCATCCGAACGCTCCAAACGCGTGCCGAGCGGTGCCTCAGATTCCACCATGATAATTCGTGGCGAAATGTCGGGGAAGAATTCAACACCCACTGAGTTTATAACGAAGATAAAAATCATGCTTACAAAAAGGCAAAGTGTAATCCCCAATACCTTCATCCGATTCCAGAATGTAGCCAGGCACCAGTTCAAAGTATTTTCATAGCGTGGTGTCAGCCATGAAAGCAAACGATCGCCGCGAAGATTTGTGCCCGGCTTCAGTCGGCGCAGGAAACGCGATGCCAGCACCGGATTAAAAATAAGCCCTACAATTAAGGATGCAGAGAGGGTGACAACCAGCGTCATTGGTAGAAGACGCATAAACTCACCAACCATCCCCTTCCAAAATAGAAGCGGCAAGAAAGCCATCAGCGTGGTTGCAGTAGACACTACAACCGCAGTTCCCACCTCGGCGGTGCCATCATAGGCCGCTTTGGCGAGTGGTTTACCTTCTTCGTGTTGTCGATAGATATTCTCGACAATTACCACCGCATTGTCTACCAACATACCGAGCGCGAGAATCAGACTAAAAAGCACCATCATATTCAGCGTGTATCCCATCGCACTGATAATTGAAAATGAGACCAACATCGATATTGGAATAGCCACACCAACCAGTAGTCCGTTGCGCAGCCCCATAAAGAAATACAGAACAAAAATCACCAGTAGCATTCCGGCAATAATATTGTTTTCGAGGCTGTTAACCATCTGGCGAATGTCAATAGACTGATCACCAACATATTCATAGGAGATCGTTCGTGGAAACGTTTCGGAACGTTCATTGACGATCTGCTTTACACGGTCAATAATCTGAATAATGTTTTCACCAGTGCGCTTGCTAACCGAGATGGTAACACTTGGCTTGCTATTGATACGCGCAAAGCTCTCCTGCTCTTTAAAGCCAAAATACACCTCGCCCAAATCCCGCAGGTAAACAGGACTACCGTCTTTGCTTTTTACAACGATATTGGCAAGTTCACTCACCTCTTCAATTTCACCAGGTACGCGAACGGTCCACTTCAAGCTGCCGCTGTTTACCGATCCACCGGGAATCGTCAGGTTCTCATCGCGAATCGCATTATTTACATCTTCCAAACCAATATTGTAATACTGTAGGCGTGAGGGATCGATATCTACTTTTAACTCGCGTTCCAATCCACCGGTTACGTTTATCTCTAATATACCGGGAATCTGCTCGAAGCGATCTTCCAGGTCTTCTGCATACTGCTTTAGACGAACAAGTGATTCATCTCCGAAAAGTATCACGTTGATAATTGGAATACTTTCGGTGCTCATCTCCTCAATAAGAGGGTCTTCCAGGTCGCCGGGTAAATCGGGCTTTGCCTGATCCACTTTTTCGCGAACCTTTCGCACCGCTTCATCCACATCGATATCGGATTCGAATTCAGCACGGATTCCGGCATAACCTTCACTACTGGTAGACGTGAGCTTTTTGACAGAGCTTAATTCTTCCAGCTTTTCTTCAATGGGTTGGACAACCAGGTTTTCCAGATCCGCCGGGGATACGCCAACATAGGGCGCTGCAATAAACACCAGCGGCTGCTTCACCTCAGGAAAGGATTCAACGGGCAAAAATACATACGACATGAATCCGGCAACCATCAGAATAAACAGCATAACAAATACGCTGGTTTTATACTTCAATGATGCTTTAGTTATTTTCATTTCTTCCTCTATTCAGTCAAAACTTGTATTCCCGTGACAATTAATTCAAGACCTGCAGAGTATCTCCTTCAGCGAGTTCCTGCTGTCCAACGACAACCAACTCGTCGCCCTTCACAAGTCCGGTTACAAGTACCTTGTCCTCATACACCGACTGTTGTTTAACCATGCGTTTCTTAGCAGAAATGCCTTCAGCAACGAACACATACCATCCGGTTTCAGATTCCATCATTGCTTCCAGAGGCACCACAATCTGATCATCCAGTTTCTCACGCAGAATTTTTAGATTGGCAATCATTTCCGGTGCCAGCTTATTGCCTTCATTCGGCAATTCGATCTCTACGTCAAACGTTCGGCTAAGTGGATTAATGCTTCGAGATACGTATGTGACAGGAGCTTCTAAGAGCATGTCCGGGTAGGCGTCAAAGGTAATTTCAACCTTAGATCCCTTCTGAATATCGCTGATAAAGCGTTCAGCAATACCGGCACGGATTTTTAAACGAGCATTATCAATTAGCTCGAAGATAGGAGTCATCACATTGCTGTAAGCACCCATATCGTAATAACGATCGTTAACAAGACCACTTATCGGGGCAGAAACAAACAGCTTGCGATAGCGAGCTTCGGCAAGTTCATAGGATGCCTGAGCTGCTTCAAGTGAATATTCGGAGGTGAGATAGTCGTTCTCGGAAATAGCCTTTCTCTCGAACAGAACCTTTTTGCTCTTGAAATCCAGCTTTGCCTGTTTCAATGCTGCCTGCGCCTGCTTATAGGATGCAGTTAGCGGTTTATTCTCCAGTACGGCCAGTGTTTGCCCGGCCTTAGCACGTTGTCCCTTGTCTACCAAAACCTTGCGTAAGAGGCCGGCCTCTTCAACCATAATTTGCACATGATTGCGTGCCTTTACCGTTCCGGTTATTCGTAGATAATTGGAGAAAGACTGTGGCGACACCTTTACGGTTTGTACCGGCGTGCCATTGTTATTCTTCTTCGCTTCCGGCTTTTCGCCAGCGCACTGTAGCAGTATAAAGGACAGCGGAAGAATTAAGAAAATCATAAACCGTTTCATTCCAACTCCTTGCAAATACATCTTTAATAGATTGCTATTATTCAAGTTTACATTATTCAACGTTAAACCCCTTTTCTCCTGTCGCAACTTCCCAGGCAAAAAACGAATTCAGATAATCGAAGATTGCGCTATAGTAGCCCAACTGCGATTGATCTAATGCCAATCGACTGTCTTTCAATTCAAGCTGGGTTGCCAAGCCATTTTCCATGCGGGTTTCAGCGATTTCAAATGCCCGACGCGACGCTATCACCGCTTTTTGACTGGCGGTAATACGTTCATGTGCTTCGCGCATCTGCAGGTGCAGATTACTAAGCTCTATTTGAATGCTCCGCTTCGAATCGTTCAGCCGAGTGGTTACTTTATCGACTTCTGCCCTGGCACGACGCACCTGGGCAACGGTGCTGCCACCGGAAAAGATTGGAATGTTAAGTGAGAGGCCGAGAATAATATTATCATTTTCGTTCTCAATTTTAAAATCATTCGAAAAAGCGGTGTAGGTATAAGTTGCAGAGCCTTCCAACGTAGGATAGAAGTTTGCCCGTTGAGCACTTACATTTTTTTCGCGCAGCTTTTTTTCCCACTTCAGCGCATTGTAATCCGCACGCGTTTCATATGCCGCCTCCGCAGTTACCATTTCCGGTAACGAAGGAAATCGCTCAAGAGAACCGGTTAACACTATTTCTTCCTCGATGGGAATACCGACCAGATTCTTCAGATTATTCAGCGCCAGCAGATAGTCACGTTTGGCACGGCTGGCCTCCGGAATACTGCTTTGCCAGCGCGCTTCGGACTGTAGTAGTTCAAATTCGGAAACGATACCATTATCAAACTTAAACTTGATGTCCTTATAGTTATCCAGCGCACTATTTTCCGAGTCCTGTGAGACTCTCCAAACTTCCTTCTGTAATAGTGCCGCATAGAAGGCCGTTTTAACTCCGCTGAACACCTGCTGACGTGTGTATTCGAAAGTATTCGACGTGAGCTTGTTCAGGTAACGCGCTGCCTGAATGGCGTATCCGGCCTGAAAGCTAAACAGCGTTTGGCGCAGAACAGCATTCATAGAATATTCATTAGAGAATGAAATTGGCACCTGAATCAAGCTATTATTCGGCCCAAGGGGCAGCGAAATTCTGTTCTCCTGAACATTTCGATTATACCCGCCATTAATTTCCAGCTGTGGTAGTGCCGTGGATACCGCGCTTAATTTTTCTGCCGAAGCGACTTTCAACTCAGCTCGAGCCAGCTGAATATCACCGTTTTGCTTTTCGGCCAACTCCAGAACTTTCTTCAGATCATATTCACCCGCAAAGGCGCTGACCATCAGAAGCATGCTCATAAAGAGCATATTAATACGACTCATGAACCTCTCCTTGTAATTCCATTAAGCATTATCTCTATAGTTGTAGACACAACATTGTTCTGTTTTTTTTGCGGAAAGTTTTTTATCCAGTCCAGGCTTAAAAAGGTGGTCATTAAGACCATTGATTCTGCGCATACGTCAGCATCTGCGACATCAAAGATTTGCGACTCTATTCCATCGTGTAGAATGGGCAGAATTCTTTGTTTCAACAAATCGTTCAGGTGACTTTCAATCGGTTCTCCGTGTGGGGAATGCTCGCACATATATTCAGGCATCTTCTCCATCTCACGTACATGGTCTTGCAAACCGCTATGCATTTTTTGAAAGAACTGACGTAATTTTTCGTCTGCGGAAAGCTCCGGGGCAATTGATGTAGCGATGTCGTCAATAAAGTATTCAGCCTCTTCCAGAACAATCTCCTGAAAAAGGGCTTCCTTATTGCTGTAATAATAATAGAGGGTCGGTTTGGCAAGATTACTTTGGCGGGCAATATCATCCATTGACGTTTTAGTATAACCAAAATGGAAGAATAGCTCTCGAGCAGCTTTTTTGATAATCTGTCGTTTTCCGCTATCAGACTGTGTAGCCATGAAAATCTCAACTTTCGACTTTTTTCATAATTAGTCGAAATTATATTTTTTTTACGATCAAGTCAATCATTACTTTCGAAAGTTTGTGAAAAAGGTTACAAACAATATTATTTCTTTTCCAAATAGAAAGAAATTAAGTCTTTTGGAAAGACTATTCGTTCATTTGTCAGGTAACTTTATGGTGTATGGGGAAGGTTAAAAGTGCGGTTTGAAGGTGAAACTTATTGTGTTGAGGGAAATTTATTGTGAAGGAAAGAGTGTGTCTACATACAAAAAAAGGCTTCGAGCCATAACCCGAAGCCAAAAAAACAGGCGCAACCTCCCATGGCTGCCGCCAGTCAAAGCCTATAGAAAATTACTAACGTTGTAATATACAATGGTTTAATAAAAGCCTTTGTCATAATCTCAACATAATTCATGTCGAATTATCGCGACAAAAAGCTATTCATTAGTCAGAGCAACAAAAATGGAAGCGCTTGGAATTGTTATCGTGGAATATTTCCCAGCTTGGATAGAAACCCATGATCCTTTTCCGCCAGCCGGCGAATAAGCTCACGAAAGCTGACATGCCCTTCCCTTGCATGTAGTCCCTGACGATCCCATTTCATTGAGGGAAGCGTTTTGAGAGTACGGACAAGCATTCTGCGGTTTTCCAGAAAGCTGCTCATTAAAGCGCGCGTGTCTGGTGTGATAGAAGCTCCACGCGAACGCTTAATCTCGGGAATATATGGGTTTTCTTCTTCGAGGATCTTCTTCAGTCGATATTCAACTATTTCCTCTTCCATCTCAGTAAGGTCAGCAATACAATTACTAACTTGAGATGACTCAGCGGTGGTACTCAACTCTTTTAACAGGGTTTCATACTTTTGGTAATTACTTTCAACGGCGTCAATCAGGTCTCTCACATCCATGAAAGTGCGGCCTCCTAACAAATGGTCCAATATTTCCAGGTGTTTTATACCAAGAGCGAAATATGGGGGTCTTTCTCTCAAGATGGTTTTATAAGTTCAGACAAATATCTGAAGCGCGTGTCACAAGATCATTAAAAAATGTATAACTCTACATGGCGTTTACTTTAAGTACGCGACAACATAAGCATAGAAATGCCAAACATCAATTCATTTCTATCAACTTTTCCTTAATTGCGTAGCGAATGATATCTGCATTTGTTTTCATATTCAGTTTTGTAAGCAAGCGCGCGCGGTGAGTACTAACAGTGCTTGTACTTACCTTCAGTTCACTGGCGATTTCTTTTATACCCAAGCCCTTTGAAATCAACTCAAGAACCTGAAATTCCCGCGAAGACAAGAGCTCACGTGGCATCTTTTTGTTACTCTCTTCTTTAAGCTGGAAAGCCAGTTGTTCCGCCACGCCCGGACTAATATACATACCGCCATCTACAATTTTATCCATAGCGGTAATCAATTCCCGTGCGGCTCCGGCCTTGGTTAAATAACCACTTGCGCCAGCTTTTATCGCTTGAACGGCATATTGTTCTTCGGAATACATGCTGATGATAAGAACTTTGGTATCGGGGCGTTCTTTCTTGATCTCATCTAAAATTTCAAGACCATTTTTGCCCGGCATGGAAATATCAAGCAAGACCAAATCGTATTCATTCGCATTGAGCTGGCTGTCTATTTCGCCGGCATCACTGGCTTCATGAACAATGGCTTTTTTAGAATAGCCTTGCAAAATTTGCGACAGCCCCTGACGAAAAATCGGGTGATCATCCGCAACAAGAATTTTTACATTATTTCTCATAAAAAAAACACCGCGTTATGCGATTAAAAAAGGCAAGATTCATCTTAGATTTTAAAAGATAAGATCATTCTTTTCAATAGACAAGCAGTGAAATTCTTGTCGTGAAATCACGGAGGGTTGTCACCTATCTCCTACAGTCAGATCCAGACATGTGTTATTCAACCAATCCTTCACTCAACGCATAGCGAATCAGCTCGGCATTTGTGCTCATATCCAGCTTCTTCAGAATTCGCGAGCGATGCGTGCTAACCGTGCTGGTACTCAAAGCAAGTTCGCTGGCTATTTCCTTGATTCCCTGTCCAACTGCGAGCATGCAAAGAATCTGTGTTTCTCTTGCAGACAGACGCGTATGGCGTGGGGCCTGTACATCTCCCTTTATCTGAAAAGCAAGCTGTTCGGCAACCGATGGAGAAATATACAAATCGCCACGCGCTGTTTTTTCGACGGCATCTACCAGAATTTTTGCGGCACCATTTTTGGTTATATATCCAGATGCTCCGGCGGTAATAGCGCGAATGGCATACTGCTCTTCCGAGTGCATACTCACCATCAGAACATTAATCTCCGGCCAATCCTTCTTTACATTTTCCAGAACTTCAAGACCATTTCTACCCGGCATGGAAATATCCATTACCAATAGATCGAAACGTCCATTGCGACAGTGATGCAATACTTCAGCACCATCACTGGCTTCTTCCACATGTAGATCTTCATAGTGATTTTCTAATATTTGACGCAAACCCTGACGAAAAATCGGGTGATCATCGGCAATTAATATTCTAAGCATCTGCTACATCCTCTTGTTTGGACAACGGAACGGAGACAATTACAGTCGTTCCCTTTCCCTCTTCACCCTGTATATCAAACTTTCCATCGAGAAAACGTACTCTCTCGCGCATACCCAACAATCCAAGCGAACGCGAACCGTGAATTTCTGCAGAGCTAATTCCAACCCCATTGTCGCTAACGGTTAAACGCAGTGAATCGCCAACCTTTTCCATTTGAATGGTTATCAACGTTGCTTTAGCATGCCGCAAAATATTGGTAAGCGCCTCCTGGAAGATGCGAAAAATGCCGTTGGAGTATTCCTCATTAAGCTGCACGCTTTCTGCCTTATTATAAAGCTCGCAGGCAATTCCGGTTTGTTGCTGAAATCGTCGCGTTTGCCAATTGATGGCTGCTGCAAATCCCAAATGATCTAATACGCTCGGTCGAAGGTCTTGCGAAATGCGACGCATTTTCTTTATCGTTCCCTCCACCATCTCGGACATGGAGTGCGTTTTTTGACGTAACTCTTCACTATCGGCAGGGAGTTGCCCTTCCAGCCAGCTCAGGTTCATTAAAAAAATAGAGAGATCCTGCCCAAGGTCGTCGTGAATCTCGCGAGCAATATGAGTGCGTTCTTCTTCTCTGGCGGTTTCAACCCGTGCCGTCAGTTTCTGCAGCTGTTCCCGCGAATTGGTAAGCTCCGTTTCCGCCAGCTTGCGTTCCTGAATTTCACCATTGAGCTGTTCATTGCTCGCTTTCAGCCTGGCGGTGCGCTCGGCAACCAGTTCCTCAAGATGTTCGCGATGCTTACGCAATTCATCCTGTGCTTCCATGGTATTCGTAATGTCTACCCCGGAACTCAGCGTTCCCAGAACGGTGCCATCAGCATCCTTCAGCAGAGCATTGTGCCATGCGATGATTTTTTCAGCTCCTTTTCGGGTGACGACCGCATTTTCATAATACGGCTTCAGTTCCTGCTTACCCTTTATCACGTGTTCGAACTCGGTTACAGCTTCTTTGCGCTTGCGGGCAGGCCGAAAATTATCGAACCAATTTTTTCCAATGATATCTTTTTCAGAAAATCCAAGGATCTCACAACCCTTGCGGTTAATCAGCTCGACGCGTTTTTTTGTATTAATAACAAGAAACATCGTTCCGGCGGTATCGAGATATACCTGGGCACGATCGCGTTCCTGAATAATCTGCTGCTCTGCAGTCTTTCTCTTGGTGATATCGCGAATGGCCGCCAACAGGTGTTTTTGGCCGCTATAGTTTACTGGAGACAATCGCACCTCCGCAAACAGGGCTTCACCTGATTTGCGATGTTCAACCGACTCCATCGAAACCGGCTGACCAGCCGAGTCTATTAAGCCAAGCTGTGCAGCACGTTCATAGTAAGCCAAAAACCCGTCTTTTTTCTTACTGCGCTCAATAAGCTCTTCTTTCGTATATCCAAACATCCGGCATGCAGCGGGATTTGCATCAATAACAATACCGGCAACATCCGTCATCACCAGTCCATCCCCTACAGTTTCAAAGATATTGCGATACTGCTCAATACTTTCGCGAAGCGCAGCCTCAGCTTCTTCACGGCGGGTAATGTTTACATACATGGCGCGGGTGCCAATGGGGTTTCCATCATTATCATAATCCGGCAATGCATGCAACAAGGTACGGATTTTCATGCCATCATGCGCAATCAGTTCGCGCTCTTCATCGAAAAAGTCTCCATGGAGGAGCTGCTCATAACCGCCCTCTTTCAAACGGGAGCGAGACTTCTCGGAATAAAACTCTTCCAGACTGCGGTTTACCACATCATCATATTCATAGCCGGTACTGGATAAGAACTGCTGGTTACAGTCGATTATTCTTGGTTTGCCATCCTGATGTCTGGTGATGATATACATCAGCGGTGCGGCTTCAAAAATACGGCGATACTTTTCTTCAGCAGTTTTCGTTTTCACCTCTGCTTCGCGACGCTCGCGAATTTCATTCTTTAGGATCGTATTGGCATGCTGTAATTCTGCAGTACGCTCTTGCACTCGCTGCTCGAGTTCTGCCTTCGCCTGCTGCAAAGAGCGTTCTGCACGTCGGCGTTCTGTAATATCACGAACAATCATCAGCACTTCGTTTTCACCTGAGATTACCATTCGTGCTTCAAAATCGCGTTCTTCCGGATCTGAGCCTGAAACCGGCATGCGATATTCAAACAGCTCAGGCTCATTGGTTGCCAAAACCCGTTCAATACGTCCCATTCCCACTTTTGCGGCAGCCAGCGGAATAACCTCATGAATCATTTTTCCGGGAACCTTTTCAACCTGCAAACCGTGCATTGTACCATTATTTGCCAGCGAATCGATGTAGCGCCCTTCTCCATTTACCCGAAACAGTAAATCCGGCACCGCATGTAAAATCGTGGTATTTTTCATTTCCGACTGATGGAGTGCCATTTCTATGCGCTTGCGTTCGGTAATGTCTACCCCGATCCATGCTTCCCACTTGCGCTCTCCCTTCTCATCTCTCATCACCTTACGGCTCCACGCAATATTATGCTGCGAACCGCCTCGTGACGAAAGAATGGTTTCAAAATAACTGGAATCGTGAAAGTGCGTTATTCCCTCGGTGCGCTTGGTGAGGATTTTCTGAAGTTCCTGCGGTAGTTTTTTCAGCGGCTTGCCAATAACGGTCGAAGCTTTTAGTCCGGTCATTCCCTCAAATGCCTGATTGAAACGCAGCACTCTGCCTGAAGAATCAAGAGCAATCATCAGGGCAGCGCTTGTATCGAGTATAACAGAAGAGAACTCGTTGCTCTCCTGTTGACGGCGGCTGTTGTTAATCGAATGATAGACCAGCGTTATCACCAAAGTCAGGATGATAAGCGTTCCAAAAACGATTCCAAGTATTAGATTGGCTAACGCCGGCTCAGACATAAAAATCCCCAGCTATGGAGCAGATTCGCAATAATGTTCGTAAAGGAATGAATAATCCAGAGGGATCGTGAGTTTTCTTCCTCGAGGACATATCCAAGTGTATAGAACAGCGATGTTCCCGCGAAGTAAAACAATAGTCCAAGAATGAACCAAAAGCGTTCATCCTGATGCACAATTCCCGCCTGACGCTCTATGAGGCCATAAAGAGCCAAAACACAAAGTATCGAAAATATAACACATTGAATGCTTAAAGTAACAAAATTTAATCGATGTAGGCTACCGATAAAATATTGAGAAACAATCCAAACGCTGATTAATAAACCAAGGCTTAAATTAAGATAGACTCGCATTTGCGGGCGTTTCGCCCAAAGGTAGAGCAAATAAGCGAGCCAAACGCTTTGAACCGGTATCATCAGGTTTAAAATCCAGATATTGTTGATCCGCATTCCGGCAAGCCACATCATCCCCAACTGTACGATTGTAAGAAAAACGATATAAGACCAAAACAAACCATTGGCCAGATTGAAGGATTTTCGAACTGAGATGCCAATGGTAAACGGCAGAAGGATTGAAACGGCAGATAGAAGTGCGTGTATCGGGTAGTTCATTTTTTCCTCAGATTATGTATAAAATTAAGGCATTGGCCCGGCTAAACCAATGGTATGTAGAAAAATGATGTAAAAGTATCTGATCAATCTCTACGTAGAACAATGTAATTAAGTTGACTGCGTCTTTTTTCACCGCTAAATTAGATGCCCGTTTGCATGCAACTATTGCAAAACTCGCGCATGCCGACACTATCAATATGTATAGAATGGACTTGCTGTAAAGGAGCAACAATGAAATTAGATCAAAGATTAGAAAGCGTAGCCGTTTTAGGGGCTGGTGGTAAAATGGGTAGCGGGATCTCCCTGTTACTGGCGCGGGAAATGACGATGCTGCAGCTTAAGCAGGCAGACAAATCGTATCGTTTGACATTAATGGACATTAGCAGTGAGGCACTCGACGGATTAAAAGCCTATCTCGCCAAGCAGGCCGCACGCTATGTGCAGAAACAAGGCGAAAAGATGGCTGAAGAACTTCCCGGCATTCCTTCCGAAGCACTTGAAGAGACATTTGTAAACACAATGCAGGCAATACTCAATCCGATAACAGATTTGAAAGAGTTGCCGCAAACCCACATGGTTTTCGAAGCAATTTTGGAAAAGACCGATCTGAAAATCCGTGTTTACAAAGAGCTTAAAGAGCGCTGCCCAAATCACACCTATTTCTTTAGCAACACGTCTTCTATTCCACTGCACACGCTCGACAAGGTTGCAGGACTTAGTGGACGCATCATCGGCTTTCACTTTTACAATCCACCGGCGGTCCAGAAGCTGGTCGAGCTGATTATTCCAAGTGACGTCGATCCGCAGCTTCCGGAGATCTCACGCGAAATCGGTAAACGCCTGGGAAAAATTATCATCCCGTCAAATGACCTGGCCGGATTTATTGGCAATGGTCATTTTATGCGCGACGGCCTGCACGGAATTTCGGAAGTTGAAACACTGCGCAACGAACTTGGTTTTGCCGGGGCGGTTCATGCTATAAATCGCGTGAGTCAGGATTTTCTGCTGCGCCCAATGGGCATCTTTCAACTAATAGACTATGTGGGTCTGGATATTTTTCAGAGCATTCTGAAAATTATGGACCCGGCATTTGGCGATGAACTGCTGCATAGCACGCTGATCGACAACCTGGTTGAGTCTGGCGTTCGTGGAGGACAGTATTCCGATGGAAGTCAAAAAAACGGCTTCTTCAAATATGAGGCGGGTAAGCCCGTTGCTGTTTACAGTCTTGACGACAACAATTATTTAGCTCTCGGAGAACACTGGCAATCAGCTGCCGACAATCTTCTTGGCTCTCTCCCTGATGGGTATGAACCGTGGAAAACACTGGTTCGCGATCCGGATCGTAATGCCAAACTGACCAGCCACTTTCGGAAGCTGGGTGCTCTCGGCAGCAATGGCGCAGAGCTGGCAAAATCGTATTTATTGCGTTCCAAGGCGATCGGCGAAAAGTTGGTGTCTGATGGTGTTGCCAACAATGCAGACGACGTAAACGGTGTATTAATGAATGGCTTTTTTCATCTGTATGGTCCGATAAATGACTATGCCTAGTATTTTTTAGCGGACCGCAGCATGCTACGGTCCGCTTTTCTTTCTTCTTCCTTCCCCATATTGACATTCCCACCCCTTTGTGTTAGTTTCTGTAAATCTATTCCATCGTTGTAATTGGCCTATCGCAGAGGAGCAGCAACCGCATGAGTTTAATGGAACGCATTAAGATCCCTCACGTTTTCGTCCTGTTAATCGCAGTCACTTTTATTTGTTCATTACTTACCTACATTATTCCTTCCGGTGAATATCAGCGACAGGAAAAAGTCGTTGGTGGCAGCACGCGAACAGTTATTCAACCTGGCACGTATTCAGAGTTACCAAAGCACTTCTCTTCAGAAGCGATGATCTTCGGTGACAGCGAGGAAGGGAAAGCATCTCCGGTAAGCCTGGTGCAGTTTTTGAGTGCAATTCCACGTGGACTGGAGAAATCTGCCGACATCATCTTCTTTATTTTTATAATTGGCGGCGTATTGGGAATTATTCAACGCACTGGCACAATTACCGCGTTTCTGCGAATGCTTATAGACAAGTTGGGTAACTCGGGAGCATGGTTAATTGGCTTTCTTATGATTCTGCTTGCCGTTGGCGGTTCAACGCTTGGCATGGGAGAAGAGTTTATCCCTTTAATACCGATATTTCTGCTGGTGGGTAAGGAATTGGGCTATGATCGTCTTTTTGGGCTCGCCATCGTCGTTTTAGCTGCCGATACCGGCTTCGCAGCGGCGACAACGAACCCGTTTACCGTAAACATTGCTCAAGGAATTGCCGAGATACCACTAAATGGTGACATTCCTTTTCGCCTTGTTTTTCTCTTCTTTGCTCTTGGCTTATCTATTACCTATCTCCTGCGCTATGGCAATCGAGTAAAAAAAGATCCTTCTGCCTCATTATTGAATGAAGACACCTTTGATTTTCAACACCTTGAGATGAAAGAGGAACCGTTTCTAAGACAGCATGCCCTCATTATTGCATCATCCGTCTTAATTTTCAGCTTCATCTTATATATGGTTATTAACCACGGTTGGTGGATGAATGAAATGGCCGGTGGGTTCCTCCTCATGGGTTTTGCAACAGTTGCCTTATCCGATTTATCACTTGAAGAGTCAACCTCTTCTTTTATCAAAGGCATGGAAGAAATGGTAGTTGCGGCTTTGGTTGTCGGATTTGCTCGTGCAATTGAAGTGGTGCTACAAGACGGGCAAATTATTGATACGCTTATCTTTTCCGCCGCCAGCATGCTTCAAGGCTTCCCAAACTATGTAGCAGCTCAGGGCATGTTAATATTCCAATCGACACTAAACTTTCTTATTCCATCGGGCTCCGGTCAGGCAGCAGTTACAATGCCGCTAATGGCTCCATTAGCAGACGTACTGGGCATCAGCAGGCAAACGGCAGTATTTGCCTTTACCTGCGGGGACGGTTTTTCAAACACAATTGTTCCAACTTCCGGTGTGTTGATGGCTTATCTGAGCCTTGCCAAAGTTCCATATATGACCTGGCTACGCTTTATGTTTCCCCTGTTTATACAGCTTATGGTGCTATCTGCTCTATTCCTGGCGATTTCTGTTTTGTTCCCGGTTGTTTGGACTTGGTAAATTTGAACCTGGTAATATCGTTTAAATGAACATAAAAAATATCGAAATAGTGACGGGTGTAACACCATTTTGCCCCACTCGTTGCTTACTTTTCAAGCTGTAGCAGTTCTGCGCTCCTGCTACAGCTAATGCCCGTGATGTTAGCCTAAAAGCTACGTTATAACGTGGGATGAATCATGCTGTGGGATGACCTCATTATTTTCTAATGAAACAGACCCGTTTTGTTAGCTCGGATTATTCGCATCACCCTGATCATTTTTCGAAATAGCCTTTTCGTTTTGGCTGCGGGATTTTCCTTATTCGGCCAAACGGCCCTTGCTAATTTCTGCGCAAAGCACCTAACTGGAACTAAAAAAACATGTTACGTATTTTTGCCCGCACAGATATCGGTCGCATAAGACACGGAAACGAAGACGCTTATCTCGTTGCAGATACAACCAGCGAGAATGAATTTATGCTCCCCGCTGTGCAGGAATTCCCCCTGCGCGACACCGGAATTGTTCTGATGGTGTCCGATGGCATGGGAGGCGCTGCCGCCGGAGAAGTAGCAAGCCGACTGGCCACCAACACCCTGCAGAATGAACTTAAGTTTACTACTCCTCCCGATGAGACCTCTTGTATCCGAGCATTGGTAGACAGCCTGCAAACAGCGAACAAAGTGATTGCTCAACATGCCAGAGAACACCCTGAAATGCGTGGCATGGGTGCTACGGCTACCGTAATGATCATTTTGGAACGCCGACTGTATATTGGTCAGGTCGGTGACAGCCGAGCCTATATTGTCCGTGGAAACACCATACTTCAGCTCACTAAAGATCAATCATTTGTAAATCAGCTGCTCGAAGCCGGAAAAATTACCGAGGAAGAAGCAGAGAACCATCCACGTCGAAACGTCATCCTGCAGGCACTTGGTAATGAGAGTGAACTAAATGTTGCGATAAGCACGCTGGAAATCCGCAAAAATGACAAGATTTTGATCTGCAGTGACGGTCTTTCAGGTTTCCTGAAAAAAGAGGCCATGTTAGATATTATGCTCGAAGCAGGAGATCTACAGCAAGCAACACATGATTTGGTTGATCTTGCCAATGAATATGGCGGACAGGATAATATTACCGCCGTGCTGGCAGAGATTGTAAGCGTTAAGGAGTACGAGCAAAAAGATGATAAGGTGTTGATTGCCGCACCGTCGAGCGACTTTCTCGGCAAGCCCCAGCCCGTTGCAGCAACGCACGACATGGATACCGTCGAGTTTGATAGCACAGCTCGCATGATGGCAGAAAAAGCCAGGCTGCAGGCGGAGATAGCCAAGTTGGCTGCTGCCCGTTCTTCTCTGAGAGAAGAAGCCAAACGAATTGCAAGACAAGCTGCCGAGGTTGAGGCTGGAAAGCTGGCGTTGGCACGCGATACTCTACAAGGCGAAGCGCATCGTTTGGCCGCTCGCGCCGCGGATATCCAACAACAGGCTCAGGACGCCAAAATTCAGGCAGAGACAGCCAGTCGCAAGGAAGAAGAGGCAGAAAAAGCACTGGAAGACGCAGAGCAGGTTCGTGCCGAAGCACTCCTGATCCGTGAAGATGCCTTGCAATACGCTGCAGAAGAAGAAAATCGACAGCTGGAAGAAAAAGAGCAAGAAGTGCTTCAGGCACGTGCAGAAGTAGAAAAACTTCGCACCGAAGCCGAAAATGCCATTCGCGAAGCCCGAAGAATTACCAAAGTTGAGCGCGATATGAGATCGGCTGAGGAAGAATCGGCCAAAAGACTTGCTGAAAAAGAAGCAGAAGTAGAACAAGCCCGACGAGAGGCGGAGGAAGCACGTCGTGAGGTAGAGCTGGCAAGACGTGAGTTTGAGCGCGTTTCCCAAGAGCAGGAAGCAGCACGAATGTCGCGAGCGAAAGAAAACCTGACGCTAATGGCCAAAGATGAAGAAATTGAGCGCGTGCGCAAGGAAGCCGAACAGGCAAGACTGGATGCACAGCTGGCTCGCGAAGAAGCACTCCGATTTGCCGAAGTAGAAGAAGAAACTCGCCTGGCAAGACAACATGAAATAGAACGACTTGAACAACGTGGACGCGAATTGGCAAAAGCCAAAGCTGAAGCGGAAGAAGCGCGCAAGGAAGCCGAAAGAGCTCGACTGGAGTTGGAAGAAGCACGTAACCAGGCAAAGTCTGCTGCAACCGCTCAAGAGTCTGCTGAAGAGGCAAAGCAGGAAGCAGAACAGGCCAAAAAAGAAGCAGAAATTGCAAGGCTGCAAACAGCCAAGGCCAAGAGCGAAGCGGAAGAAGCAAGGGCTGAAGCAGAAGAAGCGCGTAAAAAAGCTCTCGAAGCAGTTAAGATCGAAGAAGAAGCTGAGCAGGCCAAACTCGACGCCGAAAAAACAGTGGAAGAAGCAGAACAGGCCAAACTCGACGCTGAGAAGACTATTGAAGAAGCCAATCGCGCTAAAGAAGAATACATGCAGGCCAGCGAGCAAGCTGTTGAGGCCGCAAAGAAGGAAGCAGAGGCTGCGATAAAAGCTGCCGAGGCGGAGGCAGCCCGCAAGAGTGCCGAAGCAGAAGCCAATGCAAAAATGGCAGTAAATGCTCGTGCCGAAGCCGAGGCGTTGAAGATGGAGGCTGAAGCCATTGCGGCGGCAAAAGAAGTTGAAGCAGAAGCTGCCAGACAAGAAGCACAACGTGCTAAATCCGAGGCTGAGATGGTTCGCAGTCAGTTAGAGCACCAAGCCACGCTAAAAGAGGATGAGGCGAAGGCCGCGTTGCGCGAAGCCCTGGATGCGAAGGCTGAAGCTGAGGCGACAAAGGAACAGATACAACATCGCGCTGCTGAGAAAGAAATAGAAGCTGAGGCCGCACGCCAGGAAGCACTAAAGGCCAAGACTGAGGCAGAAGAGGCAAAGCAAACGCTCGAAACCCTTATGGTTGAGATTGAAGACGATGTAGGTCAGGCTCGAAAAGAGGCGCTCGAAGCACAGGCAGAGGCCGAACGCGCAAAAAAACACGCCCTTGATGAAGCAGAGAAAGCCAAACAGGCCAAGACTGAAGCTGAAAGAGAAGTTGAACGCGTTCGCGACCGATTAACCCGGCTGATTGAAACAGATTGGATGATCAACAAGCCAGCAGCTGAACGAGCGCAAAGTTATGCTACACCAGCTGAGAGCAGCGACGACACACGCCCGAGGCGCCAACAAGCGAAGCAGGAAGCAAGCCCCCCACTAGAGATGGAAATGGAGGGATCATCACCAGATGATGAAGTAGACGATGTATCAAATAATGCAGCAGAGGACGCTAATCCACAAAAAACTGATGACATGGTAACCGAAGATGAGCTCTTCCAGCCTGAGTCTAAGAACCATGAGGAAGAAACTATTGTCTCAGAAATTGCGCCTGCTGTTGACCCATCAGCGAAATCGGAAGAGAAGCCTACCAAGTTCGAAGAGACAGACTTCGACTTTTCTGAGGATATGACAGGTGGATTTTCATCAAGCATTCCACTTGATGATCTGCTTGAAAGTCAACGCCTCGCGCGCGCAATTCAGGAGAGAGATGCTGAAAAGCCTCCTGCTGAAGACGAGCCTGAAGATTCAATGCAAACCAAGGAATTGCCGAAAGCAAAAAAAGAAGATGAAACGCTTTATCCTATATACCAGGAAGAAGTCGCGCGAAAAAATCGGGCACAGCAGGAAAGAGAACGAAGGTTTCGAAACTTTCAAGACCGTGCACGCACGATAGCTCACGACCCTGCACCGGGTAGCAAGGATACCCGAAAGTCTATTGTGAGATACCTGAACGGCATCCCAATTGTATCGAACGTTGCAGCAAAATTTGTCGGGTTAATAAGTGATGACAAGAAGAGTGGTGAGAGAATACTTCTTGAGACAAAGCTGCAGGATCTTAGGTCGCAGCTGCTTAACTTTATCCACAGCAATGAGCGCTCCCTTGAGGCGCATCCAAAGGGTCAGAGTCTGTTAGATGAAGGTGATGAACTGGCAGACACACTGGACATCGTTCAAATGAATATCGAAAAGAATGATTTTGAACCGGCAGCTCAACTTATTGAGCACGTGTCTACGGCCTATAAAGGCTGGAAGAAGAATGCTGAAGCCGTTCTGAAATACAACTCCGGCAAACAAGGCTTTTAAAAGCCACGAGCCTTTCCTCTCAAGAGAAAAGGCTCGTAGTGGTCTTGGGGACCTCCCTGAATATCTTATCTTACGCGCGCTTTAACACAATCAATGTCATATCATCCGTTAAAGATTCTGAAGCACTAAAGCGTCTAATCTCTCGCACAATCTTCCTACCAAGAGACTCTGCGCACAGAAAAAAGTTATCTCTTACGATATCGCGAAGTCGATTTTTGCCAAACTGCTCCTTTTGAGCACTCATCGCTTCTGTTACACCATCAGAAAACAAAACGATTGTATCTCCTTCATCCACCTTAACCTCAGATTCGCTGTAGTCGAATGAATCCATTATTCCGATGGGCAAACCATGACTGTCTAATTTGCCGATTGTTCCATCCTGCTTGATTACTACCGGCGGCATGTGACCAGCATTTACATACTTTAGCCGATGGGTTTGATAATTTAATGTCGCCCAGAAAAAAGTAGCAAACATGTCGTTCCCTGTATAGAGGCAAAAGTGATTATTCAACTTCTGCACGATGCTTCGACATGAATCTATCTCGTTCACACAGGCATGCAAAAAGGCATGCGCGTTAGCTGTTAATAATGCGGCCGGAACACCTTTACCGGAAACATCCGCCAGGCCGAATGACATTGTTCGCGGGAATGGGAAAAAGTCATAATAATCTCCACCGACGTATGCCGAGGGCTTGTTATAGGCGTACAAGTCGTATCCCGATATTTGCGGCGTATTTTTCGGTAACAGCTGACGCTGTATAGCGACCGCACGACTGATCTCTTTTTCTAGTTCCCTTCCGGAACGTGCCTCATTTTGCAAAAGCGTATTTTGAATGGCCAGTGCAATTAAGTCTGCCATCGTCAGTAGATACTGCGTATCCTTGCGATCAAAAATGCCATCGCGTTTATTTATAACCTGAAGACAACCGCTAATCACGCCAGATCTATTTATTAGTGGCACGATTAGAAAGGAGCGAACCGGTTGCCGACCAATTCGAGAAATCTCCGACGGGTATCTGGAGTCATCATGAAGGGCATCTGCAACATTTACCACCTTACCCGTTTTGATAACGTAATCGGCAATGCCACCACCACAGGGTTGAACGATCTGGGAAATGCGTCCTTTTTCAATAACGTGGGCTCGGAGCTCTCGACGCTGAGAATTGTGTAAGTAAAAAACCGCATTTTCTGCATCCAAGACTCTGCTAATTTCCTCAAGTATCAGCTTCAACTGTTGTTCCAGCTGCTGTCTTGAGTTTAACAAGCGAGTCATACCGAGCATCGCGGAAAGTTGACGAGACAAATTCTGTGAATAGTGAAAGCGTGTGCTGGGCATATCTATTTCGTTCGTGACGGGTAATCCTGTTTGAGTCGTATTCATTTTATCTTCCTTTGATATGCATCTATATAATAAGAGCGCCGCAACCGGTAAAAATCTCAGACTTTTATTATTTATCCTGCACTTGTTGCTGCCTCCATCGTCGCAGACGGCATGTATTCAACAGCTACAGGCAGCATTATCGAGACACAACTCCCCTGCCCTGAGCCAGAGCTTTCAATCTTCAATTTTCCTCCATGGCGTTCGACAATTGCTTTTCCTGCCGTCAGGCCAATTCCCACTCCAGAGCCCAGGAACTCTGTTTTACTACTGTGATGATGCATTGGGTTACCTGTCGCGGAGAATGGCCTTAGCACCTCATCCAGATAATTCTCTGCGATTCCAATGCCGTTATCGAGAACCGTTATTTGAATCGTTCTGTTCTCTTCACGTGCTACAACTTCAATTCTTCCTCCGTCTGGAGTGTATTTCATTGCATTGGACAACACGTTATCTACGATCTGTTCGATTTCTTTTGCTTCGAGGTTCAATTTTATCTCAGCTGGACAGTCGACGGTAAGTGCCAGATTTCTATCCTGTGATGCAGTACGATAGCTATCTGTTACGTGCAGCAGAATATCCCGCAGGCATATAGATCGAGGAGTCGGAAAGCTGATATTATTGGGAACAGAAAGGGCAGCCAATAGATTATTTAACAAACTATTCATACGATTTGAACCTTTTACGGCATTGTGCAGAAACTTTTGCTGCACTTCGTTAAGATCACCTAAATTTTGTTTAAGCATCTCCAATGAGCTGCTTACTATTGTTGCCGGCGTGCGGAGCTCATGGTTCACCATCATCATAAAACGTTCTCGCGGAAGTAGCGCTGCAGCGTCACTCGCAACAATGTTGCGGTGAACCTCTCTCGCGGCAAGCGTTGTCTGCAAAACGTGATTTTTACGAGTCAGGTGAACCTGCTTGAGTCCGCAACGCAGAGCAGCTTGCAGGCCCAATCCTTCATCTGGATGCGGAACCAGAAGATCGAATAGCTCGCTGTCTATATGTTGTTCTGATGTGCCAACCAGAATGCGAAAGACATTTGGCTGAAGAGAGCCAACCGCCTTTAGAAATTCTTCGCCATTCTGTTTAGCAATGGCTATAGCAATATCGACAGGTTTACTTTTAAGGTAGTTTGATGTCTTAACTGTTTGCAGAAAAACCGGGTTTATCTGCTCGCCGGCATCAACGCTCGCTTGAATCTCTGATCGAATATTAAGGTGGGTATCATTTACAAGAATGGTTATTGCAGACATAACATGCTCCCTTTGTTATCGCGTTGCGGCTAACTCCGATAACCGCGTATACAAAACAAGAGCAGGAACAGGCTTATATTTTCTCAAAAGAATAAAAAAAGCCCCTGCAAAAATGCAGAGGCTTTAAGAATGACTGACGTTACTTATGTCCAATCGGAAGCCGTGGTCGCATTGCCATCGGCTTATCCAGGATTTCCTTAATAATAATGGACTTTCGCAGGCTGCGCTTGGAACTAAGCATTTCTACCAGAGGGGTCTTCTTTTTCGGCTTTCGCCTGGGCGTTACAATTGGAGGCCCTTCCGAATGCACCTTCGACCAGTCGTGTAGATTTTCTTGTTCCTCGTGGTCGTGGAATTGCCGTGCCGGCATATCCGGCTTAGCATACTCTTTTCGCTCTCGCGGTTTTGGCGGAGGAGGCGGAGCAGGCTCCGGATCGGGAATATCCAACAGGTCTCTCAAGAACTCAGGAATCTGAATTTCCTGAGGTTGAGGTGTCGGCTCGGCTACCGGTGGTCGGCCTTGCTGCGGAGTGGGCACCTGCGGTCGTGGCTTGGCAGGTGGCGTTCCGGTCGATTTAGGCCGCTGTTTCTTCTTCCACGCATTGTAGACAGAAACGAGCCCCATAATTATTAAATAGACAATTATTTCCATAGGTTGCTATTCCTTTTAGCTCTCGGGATCATCGTTGTCGGCTTCTCCGGCAATGCTGTCTCGCATGGATGTATCGGACTCAATATTCTTCACATTATAATAATCGAATACACCAAGCTGACCGGCTTCGAAGGCTTTAGAGATAGCCAGTGGAACCTGCGCTTCAGACTCAACCACTTTCGCGCGCATTTCCTGAACCTTTGCTTTCATTTCCTGCTCTTCGGCAACAGCCATTGCACGACGAGTTTCAGCCTTCGCCTGAGCAACCTTAAGATCGGCCTCAGCCTGATCGGCCTGTAGGAAAGCACCAATGTTTTTACCAACATCTACGTCAGCAATGTCAATTGAGAGAATTTCAAATGCTGTTCCGGAGTCCAAACCGCGACTAAGTACGATTTTGGAAATATTGTCCGGATTCTCCAGCACAACTGCATAGGTTTGGGCTGAGCCAATTGCGGAAACAATGCCTTCACCTACACGGGCAATAATGGTTTCCTCAGTAGCTCCACCCACCAGGCGTTCGATATTTGCACGCACAGTTACAAGTGCTTTGGCCTGAAGCTGAATGCCGTCCTTTGCTACCGCGGCAATCTTGCCTTCTTTTGGACAATCAATGACCTTAGGATAAACGCTGGTCTGCACGGCATCGAGTACGTTTCGTCCGGCAAGGTCAATTGCAGTAGCACGCTGAAATGGCAAGGGAATTCCGGCTTTGTCTGCGGCGATCATTGCATTTACTACCCGCGTTACATTTCCACCGGCCAGATAGTGCGTTTCCAGGTCATTTGTATTGATCTGCAAACCGGCTTTCTGAGAATTAATCAGGCCGTTAACAATTAAACTTGGGGGAATCTTACGCAGGCGCATCCCCACCAGGCTGAAAAGGCTCACTTTAACACGAGAGGCAATAGCGGTAATCCACAGTTGAACTGGAATAAAATAGAGAAAGAGTACGATAAATATAAGCAGCCCAAACAGGCTCAATAAACTAAAAACTTCTGGCATGTATTCCTCCGGAGAGTATAATTATTGATTAACGTATTCTATTTATTCGTATAAACTATATTATTTTTAATGTTCTACTAATAAACAACTGTTCTAAACCGCCACAAGTCCAAAACAATCAGGTATTAGATTGCAACGGCGTCTGAACATGCTTCAGTACATCCTTACCAGGAAGATTTAATCTGCAGCTTCGTTAAACGAGAGATCGATCTCGGCTGACTTCGCAGCAATTAAGGCATTAACCGTAACAGGGATGTTCCCCCCGCGCCAGATAATGATTTTCTAATTAACTGGCCCTTAAAAGAATACCAGCATTTTATGCCAGGATCATGTAATTCACAATTAATGAAGGCGGTGTTTTGCGCAATCGCATTCCCTAGGTTTTTGAGGAATTATTACTTGATGCAGAACGTACCGTCAAGCGATATCCCTCAACGCTGATAATTTCTACATTTTCATTCGCTTCAATAAAACCACCCTCGGAAACAATATCCAGGCGTCTATTGTCGAATACACCTACTCCGGCGGGTCGCAATGGGGTTGCAGTGACACCCACTTTTCCAAGATAGCCACTGTAATCATCCGAAGATGTAAAACCGTCTTCTGCCCGAAATTCCGGGGCAAGTGCAATACGATCCCAAAAGGTGCTTCTCACTCCCATCTTATAGAGAACAACCATTCCCAAAATGGTCAGCAATAAAACAATGGTCAATCGAGTGGCAGCACTGCTCAAATCTACAGAAGAAACCGTTTCAAACGATCCGATAAGACTGAGGAAAGCCGCTACAATTATAAAGGTTACACCCAGTATTCCCGCGACTCCAAAACCGGGCAATATCAAAAGTTCAACCAAGAGCAGCAGCACACCCACAATGAATAGCAGAATCTCCCATGAGGTGGCGAGTTGAATAATGTAATGGCTGCCAAAGAACAGAATCAGGCCAAGAAGCGCCATACTACCTGCAACACCCCACCCCGGTGTTTGTAATTCAAAAAAGATTCCGGCAAAAATCATCATTAACAGTATAGAGCTTATCACCGGGCCGGTAAGAAAGCGAATAAATTTTTCACCGAAGGTCGTTTCGTTGTATACAATATTTGCACCTCCCAGTCCCACGCTATCGAGAAAGGCTTCTATGCTTGGAGCGCTAATCTCGGCCATTTCATATTTTATGGCATCTTCAGATGTAAGTGTAATCAGCTTACCCTTTTCGATAAGGCCTTCGATCTCGATATCCTCATCGACCATTGCCTCGGCTATCTCGCGATTGCGGCCTTTGCTCTCGGCGGTGGCACCCATTTCAGCACGGAAATATGACTGTGCTTTCTCGGCTTGTTTCTGCCCTTCGCCGTCTACCACAGTCGCTGCCCCCATAGAGCTTCCGGGCGCCATACCAATTGTATCACAGGAAAGACTAATAAGAGCACCAGCACTAATCGCGCGCTTATTGACATAGGCATAAGTCGGAAGATTCGAATTCAACAACAGATCTTTTATTTGTGTAGCGGCATCAACCCGCCCTCCGAAGGTATTCACCTCGAGCAGGATAGCCTTGGCATTATTCGCCTCGGCATCTTCGATAACCCGCTCAATATATGGCGGTAAACCAAGATCAATCATTCCGGAAATATCAATATGATAAACCTGGCCAAACACTGAGCTGGTCGCAGGAATTAACAACAATAACAACTTTAGCAAGAGTGACTTCATGCATGACTCCTATTTTTAAAAATATATCTAAATTCGCTGGTTTATTCAACATAAAAGCGTTAATGATATTGGGGAAATGAATAACGATTGCATGTGCCATTTACGACGATACGAACCGCAAAGATCAGCAATCGTTTTTTCTGAGCTATTGGGGGGATGCTCAGGCTTTTTCGCTTCAGCGGCAACATCGGGGAAGAAGCGCCGTATTGAAGTCCAGAAGTTGTAAATGATCTTCCTGACTAATCTACAACAATTTCTAGTCAATAGTTTCATTATTTTCAGAAAGGGACGTATTGGAGACGCCCATGAATGCTCTTGATGTCGAGCAGATTGTAAAGCGATACGACAAGTTCACCGCAGTCGATAAAATATCCTTCCATATTACTGAAGGCAGTATGTTTGGCTTACTTGGTCCGAACGGTGCCGGAAAAAGCACCACAATGCGCATGATTATGAACATCATTCGCCCCGATGAAGGCGCGATTCGCTTATTTGGTGAGGGGTTTCGGGAAAACAGCAAAAACATTGTCGGTTATCTGCCGGAGGAACGCGGACTTTATCAGAAGATGAAAATTATTGATGTCCTGCAGTTTCTTGGTGAAATGAAGGGCCTTAGCTCAAGCGATGCTAAATCTCGTAGTCTCAACTGGCTGGAACGCTTTGGAATGTCCGACCGAGCAGACCGCAAAGTAGAAGAGCTTTCGAAAGGCCTCCAGCAAAATGTGCAGTTCATCAGCACCGTATTGCACCGGCCCAAACTTCTGATTGTGGACGAACCCTTTTCCGGCCTCGATCCGGTGAATAGCCAATTTTTAAAAGACACACTGCTTCAGTTAAAAAAAGAAGGCACTACCATTATTCTCTCTACCCACTTAATGGATCAGGCAGAACGCCTGTGCGATACCATTTGCTTGATAAACGGTGGAAAGATTGTTGTCTCAGGAGAACTTTCCGGTATTAAGCGGGCACACAGCAGCAACTCCGTTGTTTTGGAGTATAGCGGCGACGGCGATTTTATCAAGTCCTTACCATACGTTGCCGGCATCGATAATTACGGCAATTATATGGAGGTGCACCTTAGCGGAGACAGCAAACCACAGCAGCTCTTTAAAGAGCTGGCGCAATCTCCTCTTGAGATAAGCCGCTTTGAGGCAGCAGAAACATCGCTCAACGAAATTTTTATTAAGCTGGTAGGAGGAAAGCGATCGTGAATAAGGTATGGAAAATCATAAAGCGGGAATTCCTGGCGCGGGTAACCTCAAAAGGGTTTATTATCGGCACCGTGCTCGGCCCATTTTTTCTGGCAGCGGTCACGCTCATGCCGGCAATTATCGGCAACTACTCTGAGCCAAACACACAGATTATTCAGATAATCGACGAGTCGAGCCTATTTGAAGACCAGCTGACATCTTTATTTAGCGATACGCTTCGAAATGGCTCACCGAGATTTGTATTGCTAAACGGCGAGAAGTCTTCATACGACTTAGATCCGGCTCCCTTTCACGACGCGCTGGAAAAAGGCGATGTAAATGTATTGCTGACTATTCCCGCAGATATTCTTCAGTCGAACCGCATCAACTATTTATCGCAAAGCGTTAGCGATATCGACGTGATACGTTCGGTGCAACAACGCTTTAACGCAGCGATTAACCGCATCCGTCTGGAAAATGCCGGTTTTGACCCCACTCGAATAGACAGCCTTACCGCCGGCCTTGAGGTAAACACAGTCAAAATATCAAATGGAGAAGAACAGGAAAAAGGCAGTGGACAGGAGATTTTAACCGTAACGATTTTTCTGATGATTCTCTACGTTACCATTATTTTATATGGACAGATGGTAATGCGCGGTGTATTGGAAGAAAAAACGTCACGAATTATGGAGGTTCTGCTATCATCAACGAATGCCTTTTCACTGATGCTGGGTAAGTTATTCGGTATAGGGAGCGTGGGACTGTTACAGTATGCGATCTGGGTGGTATCGGGCTTAGCTTTGGTTAGCTTCGTTGGTTCGGGCATGATGCTTCCAGCAACATCATTCAGTATAGCCCCGGAAGTTTTCGGCTATTTCGTGCTCTTTTTTCTGCTGGGGTATTTTAGTTTTTCCGCATTATTCGCGGCGGTAGGCTCGATGTGTTCTACGCAGGAAGACGCACAGGCTCTCGCAACACCGGTAATTTTTCTAATTGTAATCCCGTTTATCATGTCTCTCTCACTCGGCTTTCAGGATCCGAATGGAAGTCTGACCAAAACCCTGTCACTTCTCCCCTTTTTCGCCCCCATGTTAATGTTTACACGAATTTTGGTATCTAATCCGACTGGCTGGGAAATAGTCTTATCTGTTGTCATTAACATAGCGACGGTTCTTTTTCTGACTTGGGTTTGCGCAAGAATTTATCGCGTTGGAATTCTGATGTATGGCAAGCGACCAACAGTGCCTGAAGTTATGCGCTGGATACGGCAGGGATAATCACGGCGATCCAGACGGTTCATGTGGCTGTATGGAAAAATTGCCGTACAGGTTAGATTGCAATTACAAAAGGCTCTTGGGTATCCAGAGGCAGAATATTCATCAGCTCGTCCAAAAAATCGGGACCGTATTTCACCGCAAAATAGAGGTAACTGAAAACCCGCTCCTGTGGCTTTCCTTCAGGCAGCACACTCAGCTCAATCTTGGCCAACTGCTTCATCTGAATGTCATTTTTTTGCTCTAAAGAACGCTTCACATTGGCGGTTAGCTTTCCAAAACTATTATTAATACTGCCCCCTGTTTTGTTGAAGGCGCTTTCCAGCTGCGGATCGGCGGCAAGTATAGAGTCCTTTAATCCACCAATAAGCTCTTGAATCGCAATTCCTGCATCATCTAATGCTTTGAATATTTCACTGCCACCTCTTTCAATCAGCTCAGCGGAGGCTTTTCCCGGTGTAAGAACACTGTGCATGTCCAGACCAAGTTTATCTACCATACGAGCCACCTTTTTCTCGATCAACGATACACGATGACGGGGATATAAAAGCGGCATTTCAATATCCAAACAGCGATAAAGCGCTTCCACCTGCGAGAAATATGCGATCTCACCGGGCCCGCCAACATAGGCGACCGTCGGCAACAGGAAGTCTTGTAAAACCGGTCTGAGCGCAACATTGGGCGTTAATGCGCCCGGCTGCAACAGCCGATCTTTCGACATCACGCTGTAAGAATCACCATCTTTAGCAACGAATGTTCCAGTATCTGTAGTGTCTAATCTTAAACGGCGTCCTTCGTCATTCACATAAAACAGGAGCGTTTGATTATCACGAATGCTAATCTGCGGATCATATCCGGCAGCAATAATATCTGAGCTACGCTGTTTTAAGACTTCAATCGTTTCACTATTTTTGGTCAGAGCTTGTTCGTATAGCGGCAGGGCCAGTTCGCCAATTTCCTTTGAAGCAGGGTTAATTAAAACAATCCCCTTGTCACCAAAAAGACGTAGCATCAGCCGGGCAAACCCGTCTGTATAACTTCCATCGCGATATGCCTGAAAAAACATATCCAGCGCATCTGCCTTGAATTCCGTATCGAAGAAGTCGTCGGAGACTGTCTCTTTCCACTCAGCCAGCGCAGCATCAATTTGCCTGTTGTCAACGGGCTTACTCTGGTCTGCGGCATTTTCTTTTAGCTTTAAGTGGCGCATCTCATTGTCTTTTGTGGCGTATTGAACAACACTGATTTCTTCAAAATCGCTGTCGTTCACCTCCAGCCAGAACACCGGCACAAAATGCTTATCCGGAAAATCCCGCTGCAGCTTCTGGCATAGTTTTAAGACAGATATGGTCTTATAAATTGTGTAGAGCGGCCCGCCAAAGACGCCTGCTTGCTGACCAGTAACAACGGCGTACGTATTCGGTTTGGCAAGCGCCTCAATATTTGCAGTTGTCGCTTCGGTACTTGGCCAGCGTGTATGTTGCTCCAGTAAAATAGCGCTGAGCTTTTCACGAAATGCAGATCCTTCACTGCGCGCTGCTATGGCCTGATCTACTTCAGAGAATGGATTGTAGCGATACCAGCTTCGAACTGTTTCAAAATTGTTGATAAAATCAGAGGTAGGAGACTTTGTTGTTGAAGACACGGATGGGAGAGAAATGAGTTCCATTAAAATTCCAGTTGAAATCGATTGATGTCTGGCTTTCCGGCATCGAGTAAAACATCCTTGGCGGAAAGCAATCTGTTATCGACCATTAGATTCACAAAGTGCTGTCCGGGTGACAATAAAACATTCATTGCCGGAGTAACATATGGCGTCACCTCTCCATTCAGCACAATCGATGCCCCAAACGGGGCTTTCAAAACATCCAGGGTATCGCTGAAAGCCGCTGGTTTAAGCGAGAAGTTAAGCTTGATGGTTTTGCCTGGCTCAATGCGAATGCGTTCAAACTCGGGCGAGCTTTGCATCCCGTTGGCACGGAGCCGAACTTCGTGCAGACCCGGACGAACCGGAAATGCGCCAGAGTTTGCCCGTCTGCCAGTTAAGGAATTATCCATATAGATAAACCCCACGCTTCGATTAGAGGAAACATCTAGGTAGCCCAAATCTCCCACAGCCTGGAGGTGGAACTGAAGACTACTGGCAGAATCCGGCGCTATCAACACTCGTTGAAAAGATGGGTTGCTCAAATAGCCATCTTTAATAACTGATATAATATGATAACCAGCTGGTATATCAATCGCACTCTTTTTGGCAGTAAAGGGAACACCATTAATGAAAAGACTATAATCTTCCTGATTCACCTGAACATTTAGCCTTCCCAGAAGGGAAGAATGTTTCATTTGGAATTGAACCGGCGTGGTTTCGCCATTGGAGGGGGTGACTTTCTGCATTGGGGGCCAGCTGGAATAACCATCACGATAGACAGAGATATAATAAGTTCCTTTTACCGAAAGACCTTCAATTTGGGCAGGAGTCTGCTTTTTGTGCTCAACACCATTTAAGAACACACGGGCACCGGGAACATCAGTTTCAATACTTAATGCCCCAACCTTAGAAGACGAGCGAAGCGGGTTGTAACTCAGGAGATAGAGAAAGAATATTGCGGCGGCACCGAAGATGGCCAGATTAATAGCCCACGTTAAATATGAAGCGCCCTGTTTATTTTGCTTGCTCTTCTTATTGCCTTTAGATTTAGATGTCCTGCGGCGCTCCTGGCGTCTCTCGGATTCTTCCTTGGGAAGCCACTCCAGTTCCCCATAGCGGTTTTTGTGCTTTACGAATCCACGCTCACTAAAATATTTTGCTTCTTCTTCTTCCCTGATCATTTGACGCATCCGCATTTCCATTTGCTCTTGCCGTGAAGATGTTCGATCATCCAAACTTTCTCTAATACGTTCTTCACGCTGCTGCAGTCCATCACGGATCTGCTCTCGTAGTTTTTTTTCTTCATCTGGCGTAAGCGCCATATCTTCAACCTCGCGGTTTCGTGAAACAGTTCGCACTGCCCTTTAGCGATACTCAATCTTGACAATCGCTATATTAAGGAATTATCCACCTGAGTGAAATAACTTTTATTTCACAATCGGTCATTTGCAAAGAATCAATAATGCGTTTATATGCGTTAACAAAGCAGCTAAAATCGCAAAAAACAAAGCACTTATAGAGATATAGTTGCTACTTCTATCAAAAGTAATACCCTAATAGTATCAGATTTCTGATGGGTAACCAGTTTTTTGATATTTATTTTTACAGAATGTTACCGCATAGGCGCTATTATGTGATGCCAAAACGTTAAAATCACTGGCACCAAATTTGAAGTTGCTATTGCAGCGGAATAAAACCATGTTTCAATAAACACCGGAGACGCGATGCGAATTAAGAGCATTTTTTTCAGTTTTATCTTTGTTGTAATGCATGGCTGTAGCAGCAGCTCTGTTTCTCCAGTGCCTGATGAGTTGTATCGGGGAAATTGGGTTCTGTTTAGTTCCCCTCTTACCGGTTTCCAGAAATCCAATATATTGAATATAAACTTTAAGTCGACTGGAAAGATTTCAGGAAATGGTAGATGCAATTCCTTCGGAGGAGACTTCACTGCAAACGGCAACCGTATCAACATGTCAATTACCACGATGACCGAAGTGCACTGTGGAGATGAGCAAGCGGCAGAGGACGCTTTTTTCAGAATGCTTGAGGATGCGGAATATTATTCAATTGCCGGCGAGTGTCTCATATTTTCTGATTCTCAGCAAGAGGAGCTAGCAATTTTTAAATCAGACGAGATTAATTAACTGTTCAAACGAGTAATCGGTGACAATAAAGAAACGCATTATATGGGTATTTACCGCAATTACCGCATTGCTGATGATAGCAATTGCACTGGTAAGCTATTTCTCGATCCGCCAGATTTATCTGACACAGGTTACCGGTGAGACCGCTGTGCTTACCCGGCTGGTCGGCAAACAGCTGGATCAACGTTATTTGCATTATCTCGATGATCCGGCGCTCGATCGTGCGCGGCAAATATATGTGGATCAGCTAAAGCATACAATCGATGGTTTAAAACTCAGCAACGCCTTTATCTTCGATGGCGAGCTGAAAATGGTTCTTCAAACCAACCAACTCAGTGCAGATCAACATCAATTGATATTAAACCGCACCGAGATTGATTTACTGGCTATCGGGGAATCTACCACTACCCTGCCCTTTCGAGCCGGCGATGATCTATGGTATCTCTGGGGATTTTTTCGACTCGGAGAAACCCACTGGCTGGGTATTCGTCAAAGTGCCGATCAGCTGGCTGAAATAGAGTCCCTTGCAACGACCTTCGGATTAATCGGGCTGACGGGCATTCTGTTAACAATGCTATCCGGATGGCTGGTAGCGAGGCATATCGCCGAGCCAATAGAGCGCTTAATCGGCTTTAGCGCACAATTGGGCAAAGGCTATTTCGATACACCTCTGCCTAAAAACATCCGTGGGGAAATGGCCATTCTTGCAAACGCCCTCGATAAAATGCGAGACGGATTATCCGCGAACCACCGGGAACGCGAAACCATGCTGGCGCAGATTGCCCATGAAATTCGTAATCCGCTCGGAGGAATCGAACTTCTGGCAGGCCTGATCCGCGAAGATGGGGACGATGAATATGCCGGTAAGATTCTAAAAGAAGTTTCAACCCTAAAGGGGCTGATAACCGCTTATCTCAACTATAGCAGACCACTAAAGGCTGAGCCGATACAAACGAAATTAGCAGAAACGCTCGAAGAAGTTTTTCAGCTTTGCAGTGAAAATGCTACTCGAAAGGGGCTCTCGCTGGATTATCAGCTCGACGTCGATATGGTTTGGTTCGACGAGAACCATCTTCGACAAATTCTATTGAATCTGGTGAGCAATGCAATAGAGGCTTCTGCAAATGGAACTAAGATTTCCGTTACCGCCAAGCATGCTACAGACTATATCCATCTCGTGGTTATGGATGAAGGTCCTGGTATTGAGCCAAACGAATTGGAACATATATTCGATCCGTTCTATACGACACGGGCAGAGGGAACCGGCTTGGGACTTTCGGTCTGCAAGCGACTCTGTAATGAGAACAATGCAGAGATCAGAGCAGATAATCGTCCTTCAGGTGGAGCCCTGTTTATTCTTGAAATTTCCAAAAATGCAGCTGATGTTCAAACAACAAAATCCACTCATCACTACGCGACCAGCAAATGAAAATGAAGAAACTTCTCATTATTGAAGACAATGACACCATGCGACTCGGAATGACGGAAAGTTTGCGGCGAGACGGGTATATGGTTTTGGAGTTCGCCAATCCCAAAGAGGGGCTGGATTACTTTCTACAGCACCCTTGTCAATTGGTACTCACCGATCTTAAGATGGAACCTATAGACGGCATTGAAGTGCTACGAACAATTCGCGAACAGCATCCTTCCACAGAAGTGCTGCTTGTTTCAGCTTTTGGAACCGTAGACACAGCCGTACAGGCTATGAAGCTTGGTGCTTCGGATTTTCTGACCAAGCCATTTTCAATGGAAGAACTGCGAGTGCGTGTCGCCAATGTTTGGCAGCGGATTGCACAACGCAATGCACTAAATCAATTGACTGAAGAAAAAAGGCTGCTTCAGGAAGAGCTATTCGCCGATATGATCGGCAGTTCCGAACCGATGCAGCGCATCTTTTCAATGATTCAACGCGTGGCTCCTCAAGATAGCACGGTACTTATTGAAGGAGAAAGCGGCACCGGGAAGGAATTGGTAGCCCAGGCTATTCATCGTCAGAGTCTGCGTAAAGAACGTCCATTTATTAAGCTAAACTGTGCAGCGCTCAATGACAATCTTCTTGAGAGCGAGTTGTTTGGTCATGAGAAAGGGGCATTTACCGGCGCGCTCAGACAAAAACGAGGTCGTTTTGAGCTCGCCGATGGCGGTTCACTCTTTTTAGACGAGATTGGGGACATATCGCCGGCAATGCAGGTCCGGCTGCTTCGCGTTCTTCAGGAAGGAGAATTTGAGAGACTCGGTGGTGAAGCGACCATCTCCGTTGACGTAAGGATAATATGCGCAACGCATCAAAATTTAGCGCAAAAAGTAGAATCCGGAGAATTTCGTGAAGACCTTTTTTATAGGTTAAACGTGATTCCAATTAAGCTACCCGCTCTCCGCGAGCGCAAGGACGATATCCCACTGCTTGTAGCCCATTTTGTGAAGAAGCGTAATGCGACAACGCGGAGCTTTTCCGCAGATGCAATAAAGCAGTTTATGAACTATTCATGGCCCGGCAATATTCGCGAATTGGAGAATTTGGTGGAACGACTTATCGTTATTGCACCGAATGATGAAATAGATGCAGGCACAGTTGGAGCCCAATTAGGCAACTCACCGGTTCAAGGTATGGAGAATTTTAGCAACCTTCCACTTGAAGATGCGGTAGCAGCATTTGAAAAGAGTCTGATCGTCCATGCATTAAAATCTTGTGAAGGCGTTAAAAATCGCGCCGCCAAAATGTTAGGGATTAAGACAAGCACGCTCTATTATAAACTTGAAAAATACGGCCTCTAATTAAGGCCGACACCAATAAAAGCGATATATACTATGAAAAAACTCATTCCGTTTTTAATACTCCTCATAGCGACTTGCGCCGCTCAAGAGCTGCCGGTGGTTGAACAGTCGTTTCTGACTACGCTACAATCTTCGACTCAGCTTCAGAAGCGAATCAGCCGGCTGGACAGCCTTCTGATGCACAAGGCCACTGAAATTGAGGGGGCAAAAAAAGCGCAGCCGCGTAGCGAATCGACAATAAAGAGCCTGATGTCTGAGGGCATTGCATTAAGTGATTCGATGGCAAACTATCGAAAGAAGTTAGCGGACATTCAAAAGCAGCTGAAACAAGAGCAACAGCAGCTCGGTGCACTTTATCGCGAGAGAATAAAGACGCTCCGCGAAACGCTTGCAGATGTATCGGCGGAGCAGGCAGTAGATATCAATAGGCGCATTGATCTGCTTTCTCATAAATATTTGCTTCTCAATCCCGCCCTGCAACAACTCTCGTTTGATCCTGAAAGAATAGAAAAGATAAACCTGGCCATCATTTCGGATCCGATTGAGCGCGATATCTTAACGGCATTTTTACAAAAAGCGAATATGGAAGTCAACGAACGCTTGAAGCAAATTCGCAGCAATCGTGAAGAATTGGAGCCATTGATTCGCTTAAACGAAAAGAGACAGGATTTTTTAGCGGAAGTCAATGACGATAATTTCACCTTTTTTGGCGGATCGGGAATAGAGACAGCAACCTCTGATGAACTCAGAACTACAAGTGGGTTTTCGTCAGATGAGCACATCCAATCACTTCTATTTGAACAAAATGCCAATTCTATAGCACTTTTTTTTGGTCAGCTGGAAATCAGTAATTTTCAAGAAGCAGATTTAAGTATCACGGACAGTAGTTTAAACGCCGGACGTTTTTCCAGTGGCGAGTATTTAAAGCTACTTAAGGAAATCGAAAAGCAACTTAGCAGTATGGATAAAAAAATTCGTCGACATTTGGACGAGGCACAATAATGTCCAGAGCTTTACTTTTAATTTCGCTCTGTATGCTTCAGTGTTCGATATTGACTGCAGGTTCTTTTAAGACCCGACTTTCTGCAGAAGGGGGCATATACCATAGCAGCAGCCGCTTGATTAGTCAGGAGTATCTGCTTTCGAGACTGGATCTTTCAGCAAACTACACCTTCGTAAAACCACGCCTAAAATTTAACATGAGCTCACGACTGCGTCCGGAGATGTATCTCTCTTCTTCTCAAAATCTATCCACAAAATTTGATGTAGCAACGGCACTGCAGTTTCAACCGGCAAAGAGGTTCTCGACGCAGATTGGGCTAAGCTATCAGTCTGAGCAATTAGCAGAGGCTTCCGCAGGTATTCGCGTTTACGAGCTCGGCACGCGCCTGGCATGGAGAATGTCTTCGCGATTTATCTCTTCCGTTCAGATTAAGGCAATTGGCAGTGAATTTGAGCTTGCCTCAAGCACAGAAATCGACGCATTAAATTTGGCCATGTTCCTGGAGCAGCGCTTTCGACGAAGTATTAAACTCAGCTATGCGTTCCATATTGGCAGCTATCGCGCCCGGGATCCGATATTGTCGCTTCAAAGCTGGCGCCTTGGTCCGCAACTTGGATTATCTTATAGAAAATCGTTTTCTCTGGACTTAACATATCGTTTACTTGCTCTAAGATTGCAAGACAAGCTGGAAAATGGAGTAGAGCACTATTTCCAGCTGGTAGCGGGTAAAATTGTTACTTCGAAGTGGTCCATTTTTTTGCTGGCAGAAGGGTATTTTCGCGACTTTTCCGATACAATTGCCTTAACGGATGCCTTCCTATTTCTTCCGTCCGAAACAGAGAATCGCTTTCATATCAAGCTCGAGCGTGACATTTCAGATAAAACATCCTTCTACATAAAATCTGGATATCAACGAAGCGATCTGCTGCTAAGAGACGTGCGTTTTGCAGGTTTACAGGCAGTTATTGGCATTACCTATAGACATTAATGCGATTTTTGAAATTGACAATTGCTTCTCATTCACTTTCCATACATCTTTTAGAGTTCTGAGTTCTGAGTTCTGAGTTCTGAGTTCTGAGTTCTGAGTTCTGAGTTCTGAGTTCTGAGTTCACCTATAACGGAGCTTCCATGAAAGATACCCTGCAAACCGCAGCACAGTGGCTGAAGACAAAAAGACCATTCGCAATTGCGACAGTTACCCAAACCTGGGGCTCCGCACCTCGCGGTGTAGGTTCTACATTAATTATTGCTGAAGACTTGCAGGTGGCAGGGTCTGTTAGCGGAGGATGTGTTGAGAACGCAGTAATTGAAGAGGCTCTGCAGGTGCTAAAAACCGGCAAGCCGAGCCTGCTGGATTTTGGTGTGACGAATGAAACGGCCTGGTCGGTTGGTCTTACCTGTGGTGGGAAGGTTCAGGTTCTCGTAGAAGCTCATCCAGCATATTCCAAGAATGACACCACGAAGAAAATTTGGCAAGCGCTTCACGCTGCGCTTCTTGAGACGAAACCCGCTATTCTACTCACCCACCTGGATCCACACAAACATGGACACCTGCTCGTATTTCCAGACGGGTCTCTAATTGGAGATTGGGCTTACTTGAATGAGGAAGCAAGGCAAGCGGCATTGAACGCATTTTCTGAGCGAAAAAGTCAGAAAGTCGAGCTGGCTGGGGAAGAAGTTTTAATCCAGATATTTCCCAGAAACGACCGCGTCATTATCATTGGTGCGGCTCATATATCTGTTCCGCTGGTAACCTTTTCCAAACAGTTGGGGTTTGAGGTAATCGTAGTAGATCCACGGAAGATATTTGCGGCAGAGAAACGTTACCCCACGGCACCAGATAGAATGCTGGATAGCTGGCCGCAAGACGTGTTGCCAGAGTTAAAGTTAGATGCAGATTGTTACGCTGTTCTGCTAACACACGACCCGAAAATAGACGATCCCGCCCTGCACCATTTTTTGAAAAGCGATGTTTCTTATATCGGAGCGCTGGGTAGCAGAAAAACACATGCTAAGCGTATTGAAAGGTTGAAAGAAGTGGGGTTTTCTAAACAGGAAATTGCTAAAATTGCCGGACCGGCCGGATTAGATATTGCTGCTAAAACGCCGGAAGAGATTGCACTGAGTATTCTTGCGCAAATTGTGGGAGTAAAAAGGCGAGATAGATTTTCAGAAGGATAAAGGCTCATCTATTCGGGAGGCGGTGCTACAGCCGGTGAAGCAAGATCAAAAACCGCGAGTAAAACGCCGACTGCAATTAGAACATAACCTGCAATGCGCATCCACCTGATACGCTTTGCCTGATCATCACTACCGTGGCCGCGCTCCACGGCTTCCTGCGCTAATCCGGGATAAACAAACGCTGCAAAAATTCCGGTGCCGATCATTATAAGACGATCACCAATTAGTCCTAACAAGTCCAGCATAAACTTACCTTCCAATTTTAAGAGCAACACATGCAATTGTCTTATAAATCGGATAGTAAGCAGTTTTTGAGTGGATGTCAATAATTAGGCATAATCTATTTCGACAAGGAGGCTGACATGAATCAGGCACACCATAATTGATGTACCTGAAAAACCTGTTATGCTTAGAGATACACGCGAAATGTCAGCAGCATTTCATCTACTAAATCTTTTGCCGCTTTAGCATTGTCTGCGCTGCTAATAATGCCAACAGTATAGGCAAAATCATTCATCGTAAAATAATAAGACGCCAAGTATTGCATACTACCTGTTGCAGACGGCATAGTACCTTCTATTAGCAAATCCATTGACGCACCTTTTACTGAAACCTGCTGCACATTTGTGGCTTTAAAACCCGGCTGGGTTTCGAGCAGCTTGGCAACCAGCGTTTCCCGACGTTCATACACATCATCGGGTACGCCCGCTCCCAGCGTGGAAATGATGATATTGTCCGATGCGTCTGTCAGCTTTTCGGTTAACATTACGTCATACGGTTGCAAACGCGAGGATATCACATGCCAACTCTTAGGTATCTCAAGCGTATAGTTTCCGTCGAGGTTGGTGTAGTTTTGGGCATAACTCACCATAGTAAGCAAAAATAAAAAAAGTAGTGTTGAGTTGATATAAAATTTGCTCATTTTAATTCCCATTATACAAGCTCCCAATCAAAAATAGGTTGACAGTCATTCCAGTATGTCAAGTTTAGGCCATATAGAGATTAAGCAATTTTATTCTTAGCAGGAAAACTAAAGCATTAACTTCTCTTTCCAATTTGATAACGTCTTATATATTCGAGCGTTAACAACCTGAAGTAATCCAGTTTTAATACATGTTCAACTATTTGAGGGAACTGTGTTTCTAGCTCAGGAAACTTCCCTCGAAGAAGAGGTTGTTGTTCAATAGCAAAGCTCTCCAACAATTCAACAGCTTCTTCTGGCCTTGATCTTTTTCCCTTGTATATTATAGAGTCTGCAATTCCACTAATGCTCACTTCTAACAATGATAAATCTTCTAAGGTAAAATTTGAAGACTTCCACTCGGTTTGATGCAAGACTTTACGTTCCGCATTGGATATTTTCCTTTGCGTATTAAGTTCCTCAGCCAACTTTCCAATAAGTAGTCTTAAAAATAAAGCCTCCTCCGATACTATCAACGACATAATTACCTCTCAGGGATTTATATGCAAAAAACATTAAACTTTAACAATTAGAATTGTCTATTCCAGGCTTTTCTATAAGAGATAGTTACATAATATGATGAATTTAATTGGAAACTTTAACAATAGTCTTGCCTCATAACTCGGTGGTGCAAAAATAATAGTGCAGCCTTCTCTAATCCCTTCGACTTCAAAACAGATCGAAGGATTAGCCTCGATCTGATGTAGTAACCAAACAGAAGGCATTAGAGTCATTTATTGAAAACTATAGTATATATAATTTTTTGCCACAACACCGGATTATCTTCTTAATCCTCGTAAAAAAGGTCGTAATTCCATCCAAAAGACACAATTTTACCTTCAGATTTCCCACCTTTTTTTATGATAAACTGTCCTTTACCTGTTTTCCACCGATCAGTACCATCACTCCTTACCACTTTCTCTGCCTTTCTATTCGAATTAAAGAATTCTCTAGCTTGATTCATATATTGAAGGGGGTTACTTTTATCTTTTGCATGTTTGTTAATATGATATCTAAGTGATCTTACGGGAGATTCAAAGGTTCCCTTATCCCATTCTTCCACCATCTTTCTTAGCTCTTTAAAATTTACCTTTGAGAAGGTACCATCAGCAAACCTTCCAGGCAACTTCTGATTCTTAGGCCCAAATCGCAGCCCCTTACCTCTAGTAAAAATAGTTACGGCGATAGATGTTGTAAGATATCCCCCAGCATAAAACCATTCTTTCTCACCCCACTCAGGCATTCCTTCAAGTGTGGTAGCAAATCCATCAAGCGCTGCATATCCAAGATTCATCGCATATCTTTTATGCCAATTGCGACCCTCTGGAGTCCACACAGACCAAAACATGCCCACGGGGGTATTGAAAATAACCCATTCAGATGCATCTTCTAGTCTTGCTGCGAGTCCCTCGGCATTGAAAGGGAGGGTTGCCATCCTCCATAGTCCAGTTGAAGTTACTGCCTCTGTTATTGGAGCAACAGCTCCCGTTCCAGCTGACCACCAATTACTTCCTGTTGTAAATGTAGTAGGTCCGCTCTCCCAGACTGATGCAACGTCGATACTGGATACTATTGCTGAGACTGCTGGCCGTATACGCCCAATATCAGGTGCATTACCGATTGCGGTACGCCATATAGAGGTAGCGTTATCGTCAATCCATCTTCCGATCGGTAATTTGGGATATCCCCACCCACGGCAACCAAAATCTGTCCCACACTCAAACCCCCAATCATTTGAGCTTGAGGACTCGGAGGCTGTTGATTCGCCACTGGATAAAGTATGTGCCCCGTAACCGTGGTAATATCCTCCGTAGGAATAGTCTCCAAATGGGCTATATGGGAAGTAAATATCTCCCCAATTCTGTGACATCATCCCTGATGGATCTGTTCGATTCGTTGGATTGCTACCAACATAACTATAGGGTGAGGAGTATTCTAACGCTGGGTCCATTGCATAGAAACGACCCAGTTCGGCATCATACAGACGGGCACGGTAGTTATAGAGATCGCTTTCAGAATCCAGCTCCTGCCCGGTAAACTGATAGCTGAGCGGCTGTGTTTCGGTGGAGCGCATCACCTCGCCAAATGCCGCATAATCATAACTTCCCACAACCAATCCATTTTCATTTACCAGCACGCGATTGGAGCCCAAGTGGTCTTTCAGCGGAAAGAAGGTTTCGCCATCTTCCGAAAACGCCAGCAGTCCTGTAGGGCCATAAATGTAGGTTCTTGCCTCGCCTGCAACTGTTCCATCCTTGTCGCGCTCGACAAGAATATTACCGGACAATCCGGGTTGATACATGGTGCTGGCAGTGGTACTGCTTCCGCTCGGCAGGAAAGATTTCAAGAGTCGTTCACCAGCATCGCTGTATTGAAAGTCCAGCACACCGGCATTGGAACCGGTCATGTTGATGCTGCGCGTTAACTGTAGATGCGGGTCATAATAGATGCTGCTAATGTTTTTGGGAGTGGAGGCATTCATGTTGCCATTAGCATCGTACTGATAGTCCAGGGCAGCGGTGCCGTTGGTATTGATAACGCGGTTGGTGCCGTCTTCGTAGGTATAATTTCTGAAAACCGAACCACGCTTCAAGCTCAAGATATTACCGTTGTGGTCATAGCTGATCTCATTACCGGCACCGATACCAATGTCGTAATCATCTAGTGGGGTTTGCGGGCCAAATTTGGCTTGCGCCTCTACAAAGTTCGCTACCTGAAGGCGCTGTAAATCGTCATATTGAAACTCGACATCATAATTGGTGGGCGGAGGAATATTACCTAAACTATTAGACCACAAATAGCTGTAGCTAAGTCTGGCTATATCGCCATTATAATATCCTGTACCAAGATATCCATTCGACGTAAAGTCCAGCTGCTCCCGAAAATATCCTGGCGTATGCATATCGGTCATCCAGCCAACGGGATTGTAATCATAAGACGTGGTAACCGTACTGCCGTTTTCAGGATGAATGGATTCGGAAGTCATCTGACCAAGCGCATTATAACTGTAGCTGGCATAAAAGTCATCATCTCCGGGAATGCCTACGGATACGGGCTGCCCGAGCCGATTATAGGAATATGTTACTATCCCCGAGGCGTTCCCTCCTGTAGCGCTAGCCACAAAAGTAGCTCCGTTCTCGGCAATAAATCCATCTCTCAACACCACCCCTTGCCCGGCAGTAAAGGTAATATCACTACCGGAGGCCACGGTCGTATTCGTCGAGTTCAAAGAATCACCCGCTTCATGCGTCGCAGTCCCGGAAAGGGTCTGATTATCCACATTCAGGTTATCTGAATAAAAATTTATTTGGGTTATAAAGCCGGCATTATCATATGTATAATTGGTTGCATACGACGTCGCCTCAAAATCCAGTACCTCTAAGGACTTGTTAAGTACTTCGCCATCCGCATTATAAGCATAGCGTTCTTCGATTTCTGCAGCGATATCTATATCGTTATTACTTTGCGTATACTCAAGTCGATTGAGCAGAGTTGGATCACTGCCGTCGCCATCGTAAAAATACTTCATTCGCCATTTTATCGGAGTCGGGGGGTATGTCGGGTCCGTATCGGCTTTATTTTGCAGGGAGGTTCCCCAAATAATCTCATCATCTTCCAGGTATCCTTCCTCGACCACGCGGCCAAAATCATCGTACTTCCAGTAACTGATCAAATCTGGGTCTGGCAGAGCCCCCTCGGCATGCCGACTGAAGCGAACTTGACCCAGTTGGTCATAAATGTAATCCGTTACCCCATCGTCAGAAGAACTGCTGCTGGTTAGAAGACCACGATGATCATAGGTCAAATCCACAATATAATCGTCTGCTATAGCACCACCCGGGGGTTGATAGTAATTGGGTGGGTAAATTCGTATTGCATTTCCCTTATCATCATATTCATAAGTGGTTTCAGTTGAGCTGGTTTTTACACCGATCACCTGCCCAACTTTATCTTCAACATAGGTGGTTTGAATGCCTTGGGGATCGGTTACCACCGTTTTGAAATACTCATTGTCCGGCAAATTATCGAGAAAACCGTCCTGCTCATTAGCTCCAAATTCGATACTAGCAGTATGTCCACCACCTAATGCAAAGGTTGCTCCAGGCATTCCTTGTTCAATTGCAGGTGAGAACGGAGACGCTTCATAAACTGTTCGGTAATAGGGGCGGTTTTGATCGTCTGGATAAGCAGTATTTACTTCCCCATTCATTAACCCGCCTACTGCATCGAAAGGATCGATTACAAATCCGCTGCGATAGCCAAACCAGGCACCGACAGATTCTGCTATTTTAGTCTGCACAAAAGGGCGATTAAGTTCATCATATAGCGTTTCCGCAAGGTAGATACCGGTTTCAACTTCATACTGCACCTGTCGGGCTTTACTCAGCCCATCCGAGTAAACAATAGAGTGAGACGGATTTGTATAAACAAAGAGATCATCAATCTTCCAATCGGTTGCAGCACCGGAACCTTCGTTAAACAAAACAAGCTTTTTTATTTCATTTGCCGTAGCGGGTAGCGCAACATCCTGCAGGCAGGGTACACCGTTCACATAGAAATCGCTCAGCTGATTATCCAAATCAACAATAACCTGGAGTCGATAGGAATAGCCTAATGTGAACTCATCATGCACGGTGTTCGGTGATGAGTTATCGATTGTAACCCAATCTGATGAGTTAAAAACGGACCAAACCGCATTGCCGGCACCACTCTGGGTATAATCCCAATCGGTTCCTCCAAGTGCAATACCAAAATTCTGACCACTGGTTGCATCGGGAAGCGTCAGCGTCAACTCTATCCCAACTCTACCAGTAAGTGCTGAATGAAGCTCTTTTATCAACAAGTCCGGCGTTCCAATCACGCCGCCTCCATCATTAGAGTGATGAAGCTCCTGATCGACAACTTGCCAGGTGGACGCTGCACTATTAGCATTTTCTATGATAGACCAATCCAGCAGGGCGTTCGTAAAATCGATATAGGTTCCTTCGGTTCCTCTAACCGAGGTTTTTAGAAGCAGATTAGGATCAGAAGTCTGAAACGTCGCATTACGCTCCAGAGAACCGGAACTTAACTGAGATCCGTTGGGAACATTATCGCTACCAACACCACCAATCAGACGATGCAGCTTATCATAAACCAGCTTGCTTTTATTGCCATGCTGACCGATCGTTGCAATAGGAATGTCATATTGACGATCAAAAACCACAGCGCCGAACGAGGCATCTATCGGCCCCACCCATAAATCATCGAAGTAAGCATCAACCTGATCTGTGGTATTGCGAACCAATGCGGTAATTGATATTAGCGCCTCAGAATATTCGGTCAGATCGCAGAGTGTATACAAATACTCCCATTCTCCGCTACCGGAGTGATAGACATTGTGGGAATGCTGCCCGCCATTATAATTATATTTGAGGTCGATGTTGGTTTCGCTACTGGTAGATTTTACCCAGGCTCCAAATGCATACTTACCATTTAAATCATCAAGGTCTGCGACCAGAAATGTCCGGGCAATATAGTAATCGTTAAGGTGCCCCTGGATTTGCCAGCTATGACTTCCGGTATGTGAGATGTCCGAGATATCACCGTATTCATCGGTCCATCCGTCTTCTGAGACACCGGATTCAAAACCATTGTAAGAGGTTTCCGATGCTCTCGCGTTACTAAAAGAAGCAACTGGAAAGCGATCCGAATATTTGGTATTGGAGTATATTTTTCCTAAACCGTTCTTAATGCTACTGGTTTCCACTACAAAACCGGCAGAATTAATGCTTTCCACCTCGCTAAGCTTCAACCATTCGCTGCCTGGCTCACCGGCATTGCTCCACAGATCGAAATCGAATATCGCCGAAGTATTCGGCGTAGCGTCCCAAGAATAATTCTTATGCGGACTCCAAACACCATTGCTCTGCACTTGCCAGGTTGTGGCTGTTGAGCTGGTAAGGGTGCCATTCACCTTAGTTCGGTTCGTAATAACTGGATCTATGATGTTAGCTGTCTCTAAATCGGTATATCCTGACCAACTATAAATAAATACATCTTCGTAGGTATCCTCAACACCCTGAGAGTTAAAGTTAGAAACCGTTCTTCTCTCAAGCTGGTTTCTAATATTGTATTCGAATATAATTACACTCTCAACACCATCCTCTTCTTCTGTAATTCTTGTCGGGTGAAAATGTCCACTTTGTCCTTTACCGCCAACATTATTGTAAGTAAGTAGGTATTTGTATGTAGTTATGGCAATCGGTGAGGTTTCGCCTTCCTTATGCCTTTCAACTATATATGGACGACCAACCGAATTAATTGATGTGTTTCCACCAATATAAGGTTTAGCAACCTCTGAATTTGCCAAGTTACTGTGGAAGTAATACACTGTCTTGCCAAAAGAACCACTTTGATTTGCTGGTAAAATAGTAACTTCATTGTACTGAGCAATACTCGAACTGCGATCTATCGTTGCATGTGCCTCATTATAATCATAATACGTACTGGTAGAGGCAAAGCCATCATTTACAGTAATAGCCGTTACCGGATAATCAATCTGATCTCCTTCTGCGGCACCATTAACGAGATGATAGAGCACATAATTCTCAGACGTGGCATTAACGCGTCTATGAACCAAAATATTGCCTCGAACGAGTGTTGTCCCTTCCTGTCCCACTGTTATTTCCGGCTGCCACTGCCCATTTTTAAAAAAGCTGACCTTGGCACCTGTTGAAATATTAGAGACAGGATCGACATCTGCATATACATAGAAGTTGTTTCCTACATACAAACCAATATCTTCGCTTTGCATCGGGATATCATTACCATTGTTCCAACCAAGGTGCGTGCGAGCATAGACTTTCCGTATGTTGTCGGAGCCGGCCAAAATAGAATATTTATTAGGAGAAGCATTTACCTGAACTCCATGCAAATTATTAAAGTCGGCAATATCTTCCCATTGAAGTGAATTAGGATTAAAATAATGTGCAGTTATTGAGCCGTCATTTGTTGAAATACCGCTCCGGTGTCGCAAAATCAGATCTTTACTATTGGTACTATTCCTGTAGCTGGTGGAAAAGGATTCCTTTATCCAATCCTGACCAGTCCATCGTAAACCTTGGGCATCCACAATACCATAAATTGAAATCATTGATTCAATAGTACTTACTAGTGAAGCATAAGGAACCGAGCCAATAACACTATTGGTCGTAAATCCAGCCTGGGTAAAGTCTTCATCCCATTGGTAAATATAGTCTGTATTATTCTGAGTCACTCCAATGGCAAAAGTTTTACCAGCATACCAATCATTGTTATTCTGAGTATGGTTGGGGAGGTTTGGCAGGTCGACAGAATGACGAGTATTTTCTTCGTCAAGATAGTGCATGCGAACAGCCATATCATTACCGGGATTTCCGTTTTCATCCCGGTGAGTAATCATCCAATTTAGAATACCGGTATTAAAAAAGTCATCATCATTAGAAGTAACAAGCGGTCCGATAGGAAGAAAATCGCTCTTATTCCAGCTATCCCCATCCCATTTGATCTCAAAACCATATCCCTGTTCTCGCCCAACCAGAGAAAGAACATTGGAGCCAGCAACCACATTGACATTGTTTTGCCAATCTCCCCCCCCCTGAACGCCAAGAGTACAATTCCTGATGGCTTTAGCCCGCCAAGTATGGCTATTAAAAGCACGATGTACTAAATGCACGCTCTTCGTTTGGGCGTCGGTAAAGTAATCTTCAATAATACCAAAAAAGTTATTTGAGGTAACCACTGTTCCGCGAAGAATAGAAGTATTTTCAAAAAAGTTTGGAAAGCTCGTATTTCCAGAGGAATGATCCCAGGTATTCTTACGCCAGTGTCCAGTCCAAACATAACTCTCTATTACTGCACTATTATCCGCTGTATTTCTCCAGGCAACAACTAGATAATCACTACCATAGAAAAGCTCCGGATAGTTATCATATGGGTTTTCTTCGTCCGGCTTTTCAAGAATCAACTCGCGATCAGATTTCTCAAGCGTAGTCTCTTCATAAGTATACAAAACATCACCGCCAGAGGGCAGGAATATTTGCTCCAATGCACCATAATTGGGATGTGCAGTGAGGTAGGTGAAGTTCAATCCCGGGAGGGACATGCCGTCGGGGTTTTGATGAGTAATAGAACTGAGCAAGCGCTTGGTTAAGTCGCCCTGCCCCATAAAGTTATAGTCAAACTCAATAGTAAAAAGGGTAGACGCTTCCGGACTCAACACCTCTATCTGATCAAGATATCGTGTCTCATAACGTTCCTGGTAAGCATCCGGTTCAGGCTGTTCGGCATGTGGATCCTGATATTCTTCGGATAGCTTTTCAGCATAGGTAAACTCCACAGAACGGCCATTCGAATCCACAATTTTCTTCAAATAACTCGCAACTGTGTGGTTAGTGGTGCCTGAAACGTTTGTCGTGTAAGTAAAGTCTGCATCTGACAATGCACTGATTTTTTTTATCTTGCGCATTTTGGTAGGAGGTCCTGATACGATAGAAACAAAATAATCTTTATTGGCGTACCCTGTGAAGGCACTATTTACCGGATAGTCGTTTTGATCAGAATAAACAGTATGTACAACAGGCCCAGATGAGGAGTTTTTACGGACGATAATGGACTCATCATTATTCAGCGTACCGCTGATTCCAACCTGTTGGGTATTAAAAATACTGAAGTCATCTTCTTCGCCTAAACGAATATAGGTGTTGGCTGCACCAAAATTATAGCCAACCGGTTCCTCTAATGCTTCGTATTCGTAAGTAACCTCATCACCCCAGAGGTTTACAGATCTGGACTGATTCCATGCTGCTACAAACTGCTGCTGCCCGGCGGTTTCTGAACTTTCTCCAATCCAGTTTCCCCATTTTACACCATACTGCAGGGTATTGCGTCCGGTCTCCTCACCGTATTCGACGATGGAGCCGTCTCCCTTTGTTACTTCCCATTTTTCTATGGAGGGGAAATACAGGATTTTCCAATTGTTGTAGGCTTTGGTTTCATAACGCAACGCAGTACCTTCAGAGCCATTGCGAATAAGCTCGACGCCTTCATGGTAGAACACATCATCGTGGCGGGTTCCAGTGCCTTTATGATCCCGGGTAATAGCAGAAAAGCCAAAGTTCCAACCAAGCCCCAAAACACCGGTTGGTGCTTCTACGTTCCACGTGTCAACTGTTCCATGTACATTGCTTGAGTATTCGATATTAACGCTCACATCCAAGCCACGTTTACCCGGTATATTGATTAGCGATATTGGCAGGTTGATATCACCTGTGGCGAGTTGAAGGCTACTGGCGGTTGCTCCAATGCCGCCGCCACTTGCAAACGTTGCAATCGGGGGAATAGTATAGTCAACATCTCCAGAGCTATTTGAAGATGAGCCTTGATGCCCAAGAGCTTCCGAAACGCTCTGCGTTGAAGACGCATCTACCTGACCCTGCGCGTAGACTATTTCAAGTGTGAATGAGACTGCTACCAATAAAACACAAATATATAATTTCGGGCTTCCCGTCAATTGCATCGCTTTCTCCCTATAATTAAGCCTGGACACAAGCCATTACTTTCCAATGTTCATATCGCTTGTCAAAAACACCTGATTTACTTCGAACGAAGCTCGAGGATTTGCTCTTGTAAATCAGCATTCTTTTTTTCGAGTTGAATCATATAGAGCGTTAGCTCCTCAACCTTTTGGAGCAGAAGAGTTTGCATTTCAGATACACCGACACCGTTTTGCTGCATCTCAGCTGCCGGGGAAACACCGGGAAGATGCTTCTTCTCTTTGATATGAGATTCGACCTCATCAAGCGGCATCAACTCATAATTTTCTTCAAAAACAAAGTCTGCACCCGAGCTTTCTACCCGCACTTCAGTTGCCCGAACTGTGCCGTCTACATCCAGCTTATAGGCTGGTGTCGCAAGCCCAATACCGACATTTCCTTCCTTAACAATCCTCATGGCTTCAGTTGGAGGAAGCGTGCTATTATTTGCACCAACATAAAATGCCAAATCCCGTGAATCTGCATCCCAAGTTCCTTGAATAGCCTTAATTGCAGCGCGAATATTTACGTTATTCGTCCCAATGGCATTTCCAAAAAGAAGCTCACTGGCAACACCATCTTCGCCGGTTGGTGAATCGCCGGCTATAATTATGGCTGAGGTTGCATTTGGTGTCTGAACATGAAGAAGTGCTTGGGGGACACTCGTTCCTAATCCAAGACTTGCGTCGAAGGGACTTAAATAGATGTGATTGGTACCATATTGAATCGTCGGTTGAGCAAATAATCCTGGAGAAACAGTCACGACCAACCACATAAGGAGAAACAGCGCTATCCTTTTCGGAGGCGTTATCGTCGACGTTGTAAGTAAAAGACCGCATTTTACGTTGCGAATGTTGGTTTTCATGTTTAGCTCCTTTTTGGGAAAGTTCTATTTATTCATACGTTCTTAGAAAACAAACTCAATGCCAAACACCTAAGCATTTATTTTTAATTGACTTAAACAGCACACACAAACACCTGCTGCAAGAATTCCTTGCAGCAGGACTTCATTAAAGTTTCTGCAGCTGCGATTTCATGAGGTTTATGAGACGCAAGGTTTTCTTGCGTTCAATTACCTGATACCAACTCAAGCTCAATAAAAACAATTAACTACAGGTGCAATACATTCTTGCACCTGTAGTTAGAACCCGAAAGTTAGAGAGATAATCAAAGAGAGGTGTAGAGGTTATACTAAACCGTCTCGGTCAGCACTTCTTCCAAAGTAGTAATTCCAGCTGCGACATGCCGCAGACCAGACTGACGCAGATTTACAGAATTTTGCTCGCGCAAAGTATTGCGCAACTCGGTAAGACCGCCACCATTAAGAATAAGATCACCAAGTGCCTCTGTCATAATGAATGGTTCAAATATCGCAATACGACCACTATAGCCGGTGTGGTAACAAGAATTGCATCCCCGACCGCGAAAAAGTGTAATACCAGATGGCAAAGAAGAGAGGAGTGAAGCACTCAAAGCCGATTTAGCTGCAAAATCTGGTTCACGGCAAGCAGAACAAATTTTACGCACCAACCGCTGAGCCAATATCATCCGTACTGCTCCTGCTACCAGAAACGGCTCAATGCCCATATCAATAAGCCTGACAATAGTGCTGGCAGCGTCATTGGTGTGAAGCGTGCTCAATACCAAATGGCCGGTAAGAGCAGAACGCACGGCAATCTCCGCTGTTTCAGCATCACGGATTTCACCAAGCATAATGATATTTGGGTCCTGCCTTAGCACTGAACGCAGCACTGATGCGAACGTCAATCCTATATCCGCTCGCACCATGGTCTGATTGACACCCTGAAGGTTGTACTCAATTGGATCTTCAATCGTAATAATATTAGATTCTGTGCGATTTAAATAGTTTAGCGCGGAATAAAGCGTCGTGGTCTTTCCACTGCCAGTCGGTCCGGTAACCAGAATCATTCCATGCGGCATTTTTAGAATTTGCTGAAGTTCATTTAGCAACGCCGACTGCATTTGCAAACTTTCCAAGGATAAATTGAGAGCGGATTTATCCAGAATACGCATGACTACCTTTTCTCCAAAGTCCGTTGGCAAAGTAGAGACCCGAATATCAACAGCTCTTGGGCCTGCTTCAAAACGAATTCTACCATCCTGCGGGCGACGCTTCTCGGCAATATCCAATCCGGACATAATTTTAAGCCGTGAAATAACCGACTGCGGGCGACAATCGGGGTTATCAAATTCTACGAGTTTGCCGTCTAAACGAAGGCGAATACGGAATACCTCTTCATCGATTTCTACATGGATATCGCTTGCTCCAGCTTCTATGGCACTACGAATTAGCCAATCCACATATGATACTACATCGCCATGTTCAGGCTGCTTTTGATAATTGCCCTTACTACGTGCGATATTGAACTGTTTATCTCGCGAGGGAGGCCTATTGGCCTGATAGGCATGGTTTAAAGCTACTTCAATCTCACTTACCGAATATTTGCTAAAATCTATCTGACAACCAGTCAAAAACCGCAGTTCAGCTCTTTCATTCAATTCCGGAGGCTGCTCACATGCGAGATGCAGCTTTTTTTCAAGCCATTTTATTGGAACAACGCGATAATATCGTGCCTGCTTTTCAGAAAGTAAGCCAACCACATCGCTCTCTATTCGGATTTCGCTATCGCTTTTAAGAATCTTGTTTGAATTCACGTCACAACCTTTCAGCAAATCTAATCAGCAATAGTTTGTCGAACAGCGCCGGTCTGATCTACCTGCCATACATTAAACACGCCATCCTTATCAAAATCTACCACCGCGACAGCCCGCGCCACATATCCCTGTGGACCGGCATTTTCAATCTCGATACGGTAACGTGCTTCTCCCTGATTTTCGAGAGTTGCCTGCTGCTCGAAACCAATATCTGCAAGCCGGACTGAATAGCGATCATGCTGATAATAGAAGGTTTCCTGCAAAGTATGTAGATGCTTAAGCATCAGCTTTGCTTCGGTTGTCTTTGCTTGCGTTATCACTGCTGTGAACTTTGGGAGAGCCAATAAAACCAGAATACCGATAATAACGATCACGACAAGAATTTCGGTTAAGGAAAAGCCCTCTTCTGATTTGATAAAAATTGCTTTTTTCATTTTTTCCTCCCTACCAAATAGTTCAAAGTTGCGTGGGTCACGACCCACGGTACATTACTGGTTCAGATTTCTGTATTCTGTGTTCAGGGCATAATCGCCGCCATGTTAAATAAGGGCAGATAAATTGAAATCAGAATCGCACCGATTGCTGCCCCAAGAAAAAGTATCATTACCGGTTCTATGAGCGTCGACATCAGGGCAATAGCACGATCCAATTCATCACTTGAGACCGAGGCAATCTTTAGCAACATTTCCGGCAGTTCAGCTGTTTCCTCGCCTACCGTAATCATTTGCGCCACCATTGGAGGAAAAATAACCGAGTTGTCCAAAGATACCGCCAGCTCATCTCCGCGCCGCACCGAAAGAAGCATCTTGCTCACCTCACCCTGAAATTCACTATTTGGCGTAATGTCCCTGGCGATACCTAATGCCTCATGCAGTGCAATTCCACTGGAAAGCAGCGTACCCAGTGTTCGGCAAAACCTTGCCAGATAGTTTAAGCGAACGAGTCTTCCCCAAAAGGGCAAATGAATAGCAAGCCGATCACAAAAATTGCGAAGGGCAGTAGAATGGCGAAAAATCCAGAGCAGTCCGATCCCTGACAGCATCATTAGCAACAGCCCTCCCAAATATGCTTGCAGCCATTCACTCAGATTCATTACATTTCTGGTTAGCCAGGGTAACTCTGCATCAAATTCACGAAAGAGCCCTTCAAAAGTGGGAAGCACAAAAAGCAGAATAAATGAAAGCGCCGTAATTGCAACGAGCACAACCAGAGATGGATAGGATAAAGCTTGCACCAACTTTCGCTTCAATCCGGCGATCTTTTCCTGATACTCCGAAATCCGGAGCAACATACTCGATAACTGGCCGGTCGCTTCTCCAACCTCAACAAGATTCAGATAAAATCCATTAAACAGGTTCGGATAATATGTTAACGTATCAACCAGACTATCTCCGGATCTTAAACCGTTCAGTATTTCATTCAGAATATTTCGAAATTCTTTATGATCACACTGCTTTGTCAACAACTCAAGGCTGTCTACCAGATGGAGTCCCGCACCAAGCAAAATTGCCAAATCCCTGCTAAATGCCCGTTGGATTTTTGCCGGAATCCGACGATGATTGCGCGACTCAACATGCGTCTCTTTCTCAATTACCACAGACACATTCCCCCTTTCTACATGTTTAGCTTGCGCATACGCTGCTGTAAATTTTGGCGGGTTATGCCAAGGTGTCGTGCTGCGGTAGTGATATTTTTTTCATTTTCCTCCAGTGCCCGCAGAATGAGGCGTGTCTCTACTTCGCGCAGGTTGGCCGCTAAATTCAGTGCTTCTCGCTGTTCCTTCGGATTTACACCCTGAAGGGCCGCCGTTTTTTCCAAATCGCTGATGGTAAGGCGAATATCATAAGGACGAAGTGTCACTAATACTCCTAAAAGCAAGTTTCGCAGCTGCCGGACATTACCGCTAAACTGGCGCGCACAAAGCCATCGGCAAACTTCCTCAGTAAAGATGCTCTTCCAACCGGGAATTGTTGCAACCCAGGTTTGCTCGAGAATGTGCTTTGCGATTGTGATTACGTCAGAGGGGCGGTTTCGCAGTGGAGGCAAATTTAACTGGAGTGCATTTAAGCGATGAAATAGATCTTCTCGAAACTTTCCCTGCTGAATTTCTTTTCTCAATTCGCGATTCGTCAATGCGATTATTCGAATGTCTATTTTTTTCCGTTCATGACTTCCAACCGGCATAATCTCATTATTATCAATTGCTCTCAATAGCTTGGCCTGAAGATTGATATCGAGCTCACCTATTTCGTCCAGAATAAGTGTTCCACCATTGGCATAGGCAAAGTGGCCGGTTTTTGCCCGGCTTGCTCCCGTAAAGGCCCCCTTCATATGCCCAAAGAACTCCGAGTCAAAAAGTTGTGGTGAAATCGCAGCACAATTTACGACATGATATGGCCCCGACTTTCTGGAGCTAAACGAATGAATGTGACTTGCCAGTAAGTCTTTCCCGGTACCCGTTTCGCCACAGATCAAAACAGGTTCTTCCAGAAACGCTATTCGCTTTGCACGCTGCATTATGTTTCGCATAGCGCGACTCACGGCAATAATTGGTCGGTTTGTATCGGGTTGTCCAAATTTTCGTGTTCGCGCGGCCAGAATTGTAACAATCCGTTGCGAAACTGTCTCAATCAATTGATTATCAGCACTAAGGTCACCTTCGAGCTGATAGCTATTTTCATTGAGATTCGGTAACCTATGTGGACATGAAATCAGGATGATCATTTTGGGAAAGTGGTTGTTTATTAATTCAACCGCACAGCGTATTGGTGAGAAAGATTCACCAACAAGCAATACTGCCAACTTACCAGATAGCGAGGCCGGTTCCAGTTCCTCCAGAGAATAAAAATCTGCCTGAAAAGGATTTAGTAACTCAACATAGTCTTTTAAACTTTGACAATTCTCGGTGATGACAGCCATCCGAAATCTCATTGTTGTCTCCCTATTACTTCCTCAGCGTAATCCAATCTGTCTTTTTTCCTTTTTTAATACCAAGTTTCTCAGGGTGAATAGCGATAACTTTTATGTTAAAAATTGTGTCACCAACTGCACAAAAACCCGTACGCTCGTTTTCCCCTTCTACGATGGCCAACAATCCATTATCCCCCTCCATAAATCCGATGTATTGCACATGAGGCATCCTCACTGGTGGCAGAGGCTTAGGCCGGGGCTTTTTGATACGGACCGCCTTTTTCTTTGATGGGTAAAACGGGCTTTTCACTTCAGAAATACGCCGAAGGAACGCTTCTTCACTAAGAAGTACAGGCTCGTTAATATTATTTCTCCGCAAATTATCCTGAAGAGCAACTTCCTCCTCTGTATGAACCTCCAACCCCTGATATATCCGCAACCCCACAATTCCCCAAATAATCAGAGATGCAGTAAGCAGTAGGATCGTCGTTCCCCGCTTAACCGTTGTCCTCATTCTTGCCTCGTTTATGTATAATTACATCAAGATCCAGTTCGAACTTTGTCTTGACGCTGCCTTTCCTGATTATCTGCTGGGAGAATCGCCGAATCTGATAGTTACTTCCTTTCGATTCAAGTACAAAAACAAGCCTGCTCACCTGCTTGAAACTACCTGAGGCCTGAAGTTTTATCGGCAGCAGAATCAACCGGCCCCGAAGCTGCGGTTTTTCAGGCTTCAGGACAACCAACTCGACTCCGCATCTGCGAATTTCTTTGGTCAATGCTTCTATAATCTCGCCCTGATTAGTAAAGTCAGTCAGGCGCGTTTTCATAGAGTCTACCTGAGCACGCATTGTCTTATTCCTTTGCCTGAACTGTAAAATAGAATTATTCAAAACCTCAGGTGATGTCTGAAGCTCCTGTTCATTGACAACAGACTTGCGCAATTCATACAATGCATCAACCTCCCGAAGCAGTAATCTACTGCATACAAGAATGACCACAATTAGCATGCAGACAGGCCAATAAACGTTGTATTTAGAGTATTGCAAGAACAACCTCAAAGTAGACATATCCGTTATGGTAGTTTTCCCGCTTGATTCTGCCGCGGAATTCCGATTTAGTAAGCAGCTGCTTTAACTCGATGCCGCTGACCATGAGAGTTGATTGGAAATTGTTTAGTAGCAATGCGACTTTCTCATCTCCTTCAGCGTATCCGGAGAAGTTCCAGCTTGCCTCCTCCCGCTCATTTATTATCTGGGAAAACCATACTCCCTTCGGCGTGATTTCGGCAAACTGCAAAAGCTGTAAAGCTGTAAAAGAAGATGGGATCGCCAGAGAATCAAGAATATGCTTGTGCCCACGTAACTCTTGATTCGACCGTTTTAGACTCACCAGCTCGTTTTTCTGCCCTATCAAATTTATATTTTGGGTCTGAAGTTTCAGCTGTAGATCAGAGTAATAATAGACGGCTCCCGCAATAGCCCCATACATAATCAGTGTTAACATGCCCAGAAGCAGAATACCGCGAAACGCGAGATACTTGATCAACACCGTTTGGTCAGCTTTTGTCACCTCACCCTGACGCAGATCTATTTCTGAGGAATCTTTGTTTAATAATGTTAGTGCAGCACCAAAGGCAGCTTGCTGTGAATCTTTCAGAGGTAAGTCATGAATCCGGCACAACGATGCGCCATATTTGTCTTGTACGCCACTTACTGCATTCTGCTCATCAAGAAGACCTAGCGTGCTCTCTTCCTTATCACTTAATATCAACTTCCAATACCCCTCAGGGCTGGATGTGCTCAAGCGGGCATCCGAAAGAGAATAATATTTTGTTAACTGATTAAGTGCATTTAATCGGCTAAACAAGTGCGATCGCTCTGTTGGTATTCCATCCGGGAATTTCGCCAGGCTTCCCAAGCGCCAAAAGGTTATCAGATCAGTTTCTTTATTCAGAAGCACCTTAATGAAATCAATGTCTGGCTGCTCATCGACCGAAGCACCTCCCAATTTCATTTCCTCTTCAGACATATTACCCGAAAGCATATAATGCGTAGCCGATGAGGGCGCGAGAACAGCAATATGAGCGACGTTTCTAAGAAATTCGTCCAGCTTTTGTTCTTTAAATTCGGCCAAAGAAATGCAATAACAACGCTGCTTCACGATACAAAATCCACTGAATGTCTTTCTCAGTGTTACAATGCAAATCTCTGAATCAGTTGCGTCGATTCCAACAAACAGATCACCGGGAAATGACACCTCTTTCAGGAAACTTAAGGTCTTTTCTACAAACTCCGTGAGTTGCTCCCTCATTGCCTCTCCCCTCCCGGCAACCAATCTTCTGTATACAAAAGGTGAGGTGTTACGTAAATAATTAACTCACTTTTGGCTTTTGTTCTGCTGGTATTGCTAAACAGCTTTCCAAGCAGTGGAATGCGGCCAAGCAAGGGCACCCGGCTGACACTTTCAGAATCGATTTCCTGAATTAATCCGCCCAGGACAATCGTCTCCCCATCGCGGAGACGAACAGTTGAGCTTAGACTGCGACTCTGAATATTGGGTGGCAAACTCGGGTCGAGTTGTTCGCCGGGTGTATTGAACTCAGGATAAATTTCAACAGTGATTTCCCCTGACGCACTTACCCAGGGAGTTACCTTAAGCGAAATATTTATTTCAATAGTTTGAAATCGTTCCGTCGTTTGTAGAAAGACTTGTGATGGGTCGCGAAGTGGTGTTTCGGAAATGAGTTTATAGTATTGAGTTTCTCCAACCTTCAGCTCAGCACTATGGCCATTAAGAGTAGATATTTGCGGGCGAGAGCGAACTTTGGCTTTGCCGGCACTTTCCATTGCACGAACCCGCAAATAAAAGTCCTCCGGAAGCTTACCAATGTTCACTCCCGTGAGAGCCTTATCGAGTTTCCCCAAATACTTGTTCGCGACCGAACCATTCCAGAGGAAGTCGATACCTGGAATCCAACCGTCTCCCCTTGCACGCGTAGAGTCGCCATAATCTAGCCCGGCCTGCACTGAGAACTCATAACTATCCGAGACGGTATAGTCCACCACAAGCGCTTCAAAAAACACTTGTGGTATCGGATTATCAATTTCCTTAAGAATATTCTTAATTTGCATAATGACATCAGGAGAGCCGTTTACCAGCAACGCATTATGTTCGGGTACAACCTTTATGTCTGATGATGCCGTTACCTTATTCGGTAAACGTTCGATAACACCATCAACTTTGAGATGATTCAGCCGAAAAAGCCGAGATGTTTGCATGCTCCGTGCATCATTCTTGGCAATAAGATACAGGTTTTTCTTGCGTCGCCAACTAAAACCCGTTTCCAAAAGTACTGTTTGCAGGCATTCCTCCAGAGTCGCGTCGGTCAGGTTGAGAGTAAGGGAGCCCTGGGGCTCACCGATAATCGACAGGCTTGCTTTTTCTGTTGAAGCCAATTCACTGAGCACTTTTGCAATTGGAACCTTTTGCGCCTGGATACTTATTCGCCCATCTTTCTTCTGAACCCATAACCCCCTACCCGGCTCTTTTTTGTCGATAAACATCCGCTCTATCAACCAGGCTTTTCCGTTGCGATTTAAGCGTAATCCATTCGTGCGCATGAGAAGAGTTAATCCCTCTTCAAAGGGTAAGTTGGTAATCTTTCCGCTGATTGAACCGCTAATAGATTGGTCCGCAAGAATGGTATATCCGGTAGAATCTGCTAATCTCGCCAACACCAACTTTAGTGGCTCATCATCTACATCCACAGACAAATGTTCATTTCGCCAGTTGATTTTGCAGTTCGGTTCAGGTATCGGTTGTATTTCCGGCATAACGGTTAAGACACCGTTTTCAAACTCGAGTTGCAATCCATGCCGTTTGGCGATGTGAGTAAGCACATCAATAATCCGAACGTCTGTTAACTGCGTCGTAATCTTTGCAGCAACCTCCGGACTTACAAATACGTTCAGATGATACTGTTTGGCAATTCCGCGAATGACATCTCGAATATCAGTACTGCGGAAATCCACTGACTTGATTTTCTCGAAGTACGCTGCCGGCACACCAGACAAACTGCTATCGGCAAGGCTGTCCGCCTCACCAAATGCAGATGCGCGTCCCAGAAAGAGTAGAATCAAAGATAAAATCACTAAGAATTTTAGACGCATGGCAAGTGGGCTCATTTTCTTTTCATAATCTTTTATGTTGAGGCGAATAACTGTTCAGTTAGTTTTATGTTATTGAACTTCTAATACTCGTTTCAATCTGATATTCTTATAAACGATGAAAATTCTCAAAAAAAATTTCAAAAAATTAAAAAAAAGTTTGACTTTTAGAAAAAAATCAAACATATGTTAAATATGAACATTTTTTCCAAACATGCGCTGGGCAGTAAAATAAAATTGGTTATCAAAAATTCTCCGTTTACGCAGAAAGTATTAGCGAAGGACTTAAAGATAACTGAAACGACCCTTTCAAACTATGTAGCAGGCAGGCGGCTCCCGGACGCTCAGCTAGTTGCAGGTTTGGCAAAACTCTGCAATGTCAGTTTAAATTGGCTATTGCTAGGAGAAGGCGACATGTCATTGGAGAAATCGATCCACCCAGCACCGCACCAGGAATTTATCGAGCAGTTAAAGGAAGAGGTAGAAATGCTTCGCGCTCAAAACAATCAGCTATTAGAGCAGCTAATTAATTTGACATCGACGAGCAGTAAACAGGATAACAAACTCAAGACTCTTGAAAAAGATGTTCAGATCATAAAGCAGAAGCTTGATAATGAAGATACTTAGGGCTAAGCAGTCTTTGAATGACAAAGGTTCTGCGCTTAATGCAGTTCTAATGCTTTCATTGCTTGTAAGCCTCACGCTACTAATTTTTCTTAGTGTGTATGTCCGACAGTTTCACTTTGCAAATTCGACTCTTCGAGGAACCCAAGCGCACTATCATGCGGAAAGCGGCATCATTGAATGGCTTCATGCAATGGAAAATTATCAGACAGGCTCCCAGCAAAACACATTACAATCGACTCTTCTGCTATCATGTGGAGACAGCATTGCAATATCCTCACTGCGCTGGGGAGTCTTTCAACGGGTTTATTCTCGCGAGCATAAAAATGCCAACGGCATTCGCGCTACAATTGGCTACGCATATGCCAAGCAATTTAATGCCAGTTTGATTGTCCAACCTCTCAATCAGTCGCTGATAGTCTGTGAGGATACACGACTTTACGATCGTGTTATCTGCGGACCACAAGGAGTTCGCGCACAACGCTTGCAAGGTGTACCCTATTCCGGAGAAAAACCTGTATATGGCAAACTTTATAAATCTACCCTGGATCATCGCCCAAAAGTCCGTCATCAACAACTAAAAGATATTGTGCGGCATTATCGTAAGGGCATTTCAGATTGGCAACACATACAGCTACAAAAGAATGCCATAAGCCCCGAGAATGTCATTCAACTACCTCAATCCAAGGTGCTATATAAGACGGATCAACTTATTGATTCAAAATCTCCTTTAACCATTATAGGCCCCGGGAAATTGCTGGTTACAGACGCTTCATTTTTTGAGCAAAAATTAAAGATAAGAAATGAGGTTGAGGTTTTGATTTCAGCAAGATGTCGAATTGGTTCCAACGTTGAATTACAGAACGTTATACTCTTCTCGACACTGCCATTAAGTCTTAAAGATGTACAAGCGAGCCAGCTCCAGATTATCTCAACAAATGAGGTAATAGTTGAAGGAAACAGCTCTCTCGGTGAAAATTCGGTTGTACTTTCAATTCCTGATGAAGATGGAATCGGTATTTCAATTCGTGATCGAGTTGCTATTTCGGGAAGCGTATGCCTGGTAAATAGCAATAACAATCCGGCTGCTTGGAACAACACTATCCAGATTACGCGGAATGCAAGGGTAGAAGGACTGGTCTTCAGCGACTGGCTATTAAATTTGGGAGGAACAGTAAATGGATGCACTATAGCTAGTCGCTTTCATTTTTATAAATCACCTACTCACTTCTATAACTGGATTCGCAACGCCACTATTCGTCAAAGCTCCGAAGCTCTTAGCGGTATTCCTCTTTTTTTCGATTTACCGGACAGCAATCGCGCCGTTGTTTACCGGGAGGAATTATGACCCTGCAAGATGAAAAAGGATACACTCTGATAGAGGTACTTACAGCGTTGGTATTGCTCTTCCTGATACTCACCCCAACCACTTACGTAATTACCAAGCTAATAACCGGTGCTGATATCGAGGATAGAAGAAATGCCAATATTATTTGTATCAATACCGCAGAGAAGGCTCTCCTAATGGGCGAGACCGGCTCTGCTGAGGAGAACTATCTGTTCAAGGGCAGGCGCTATCAAATTCGGAAGAAGCTGGAATCAAAGAGAGAAGGCTTGCAGCTTTTCTCTGTGACCGTCTCGCGCCATAAGCGCATACTAAGTGAACTACACCACGTCTTACCTGCTTTGGAGGAGCGATAGTGAACTCGTTATTAATTGAGTATCAGAATCATCCGATCAGAAATGAAAAGGGGTATACGCTAATCGAACTTTTAATCGCTATGCAGCTCGCAATGATGATAATCGGCCTTGCTGTTTGGGGATATGGGTTTACGACAAAAGTTTTAAATAAGTGGCAACAGAATGTTGTAAGTCAAATTGAACTGATCCGCCTTGAAAATTCAATTCGTATTCCTTTAAATCGTATTCTGATAATTAAGCAAGCAGATGAACGTTTCCTGGCCGGCCAAACGTGCGACGGATCAAAAATTATAATTAAACACGATACCTCAAGTTTGCAATTTAACAGCAAAGTTATTACGGGAATAAAGAAGCATAGAATACGCTATCATCTCGGAAACAATAATGACATCACTATGGTGGAAAGTGTTCCAAAAGCCTGGTTAAAACACATTCGGGCCATAGAAGTTGAGTTGCATCCTACTTTAGAAAACGCAAAGCCCATTCGTTTCTTACAGAGAATAAAATGGGGTAAAATTTAAAAAAAGCCAAGTATATGCAACAACTCAGACTCACTGGGGAACAAAAGTAATATTGTGGATGCGCACAAAAAACTTCCGAACGGTAGTTCATTATTTATTCTCTTCTTGTCATATAGATAGGTAAGCCCAGCATATAACAGTCCCAGAGTTGATGCTAAAAAAAGCGATGCTAAGAAACCAGATATTCCCAGCGCCATTCCGATAACCATGCCCAATTTCACATCACCTAAACCCATGCTCTCACGACCCAAACAATAATTTCCTACTCGCCTTATCAGTAGTAGTAATGCTGAAGCCATGAAGCCATCTAATAAACGTACCGCAAACTGATCTTCGACAAACCCCTGAATCAACAAGATGACGCCTGCCGTCGCTACCAGAAAATTCGGGATTCTATAGTGTTGCCAATCAATCACGAGAATCGTAGCGAGGACTGAACCAATAATCAGAACCGACAAGGCCTGCAAGGAGAATCCAAAATAAATCACAGTGATGGTAAAGAACATGCCGGAAAAGAGTTCAACGAGAGGATATTGAACTGAGATTTTCGATCTGCAGCTTGCACATCGCCTACCGAGTAAAAAATAACTCAAAATAGGAATGTTATGGAATGCCGAAATAGCATGGGTACATACCGGACAATAAGATCGCCTCGGATTCAGTAACGAAATCCCACGAGGAATGCGATAGATACAGCTATTTAAAAAACTGCCAATCAGCAGTCCTAAAATAGCAACAGATAAGAGGATAAGTTCAGGCGCGACTTTAGACATTATGCGAACTCCGGCTGGTGACCAACGACTTTTTAGTCTCTGTACCGGTATATTCGCAGGAACGAAAGAAATTTTGAAAATTAGCGAAATTAGTAATAGCGTTTTTTGCCAGAACGGCTTAACACTGCAACCAACTGGCGTAAACTATCAATATTATGTGCCGGGGCAAAGACATCGATATACGGCATTGCTGCAGCCATTCCCTGCACGGTTGGCTGGAAGGCAGGATTTCCCGCGAGTGGGTTTAGCCAGATGATCCGCGCAGCCTTTTTTTGCAAAAAAGCCATGTTCTCTGCAAGGATTTCTGTTTCTCCGGTATCCCAGCCATCACTTAAAATGAGCACGATTGTACGGTCATCTATTAATCGAGGACTATAACTCTCGTTAAATTCGCGCAAAGATTCTCCAATACGCGTTCCACCAGACCATCCGGGGATTCGCTCCAACGCATCAAGCGCAGATCGCAATCCATCAGTTTGCAGTAAATCGGTAATCTGATAGAGCTTTGAGCTAAAGACGAATGTTTCCATTTGGCGAAAAACAGTTTGAAAGGCATACATAAATTGGATTAGAAACTTGCTATACAGATCCATGGATTTACTGACATCACACAGCACGACCAACCGAAAGCGATGAATCTTGCGACGCCTGAAGGCCAAGTCGAATATATCACCTCCGCGACGCAAGTTAGTGCGAATGGTTCGTTTGATGTCCAGCCTACCATGCTGTCTCTTTTCATAGCGACGATTGTAGCGGTTCGCCAACGAACGGGCGATTACGGCAATAAGCTTCATGACTTCCTGCAGCTCATCCTCACTGAAAGTGCTGAAGTCCCGTTTGGTCAACACCTCAGCCGGGCTATAGGCAGCCATTTCTTCAATATCCTGCGCCTTGTTGCCGTATAACCAGTTTTGCAGGCTCTTTAAAGATGGTTTTGGCGGTGCAGCCTGGTTGTCATCCTGCCGTGTTTCCGTTTCATCCTGTACTATCTTGGAGTCCTTAGCACAATCGTATTCTTGCCAGTACGCCCCGTATAGTTCGTCAAAACGCAGTAGATCGGCTCGGCCTTTTACCAAAACGGTTCGCAGCGTAAGACGCAGGTTTTCACGGGAATCGAATGGCATAACGCACAGTGCTTCAAGAGCATCCACTTCATCCTGCGGGCCAAGAGGCATGCCCCTGACACGTAAAAATCGGCAAAGTGAAATGACCGTTTCGCTTAGAGAGGTTTTGCGCATAATAACATCATCGATACGCTGCATGCTTATCCAATCCGCGAGCGCACGCCCATGCGCTCGTAAAGTTCGGAGAGTGACATTTGAGTTTGACGAATATCCTGCCAGTCTTTTAGCACAATACCCAGAGTCTGTTCAATTATTTCTGTCTCAAGATGATCGAAGTGTAGTTCGGAAAGCGCCATCGCCCAATCAAGCGTCTCGGCAATTCCAGGTGTCTTTTCCAGCTTCTGCTTCCGTAGTTCCTGCATAAAATGGCAGATTTCTTCAGCAAGACGTTTGTTGATGTCAGGCACTTTTCCCATAACAATAGAAAGTTCTTTTGTATAATCAGGGTAATCGATCCAGAGGTAGAGACAGCGTCGGCGTAAGGCTTCAGATAGTTCGCGTACGCGATTGCTTGTGACAACAACATGAGGAACATAAGTTGCTTTAATGGTGCCCATTTCCGGGATGGTAATCTGCCAATCCGAAAGAATTTCCAACAAGAAACTTTCAAACTCAATATCTGAACGATCGACCTCATCAATGAGAAGTACAGGAGCTTTATGATGAGTTATAGCCTGAAGAAGCGGACGCTTCAGCAAAAACTGTTCACTGAAAATTGTAGCCTCTTTTTCCTCGACGGTCTTGCCGCTTTGTTCTTCGAGCTTGATGTGCAGTAGCTGTCGCTGATAGTTCCACTCATAAAGCGCATGGGTGGCGTCGAGCCCTTCATAACACTGTAGGCGAATCAAATCTGTATCGAGTGCAGAAGACATGACTTTGGCTATCTCAGTTTTCCCTACTCCGGCTGGCCCTTCAATAAGCAGCGGTTTTCCGAGTTTCATTGCCAGAAAGGTAGACATAACAATACTGTCCTCGGTAATATAGCCTTGCGAGGCCAGCATGGTAGCAATTCGGTTGAGTTCTTTGTTGTTCATATGAGTTCAAGGTTCAAGGTTCAAGGTTCTGAGTTTTGAATAAGATAAAGGCAGAGGGGCAACAAGGCAACAAGGCAATTAGGCAACAAGGCAACAAGGCAACAAGGCAACAAGGCAACAAGGCAACAAGGCAACAAGGCAACAAGGCAACAAGGCAACAAGGCAACAAGGCAATTAGGCAAAAAATAAAGGCAGAACAGAAGAGAAGAATCGGGCAAAGACTGCGAGGAAGTCAGGCAAGCAGAAATAAGTCAGCAGCGCTGGCCTGGTTAAGGTTTAACGCTGCTGACTTTCCATATCAAATACTCAGGTTATTTCAGATAAACCATGCGCTTAATTTGCTGAAAGCTACCGCTGCTAAGTCGATAAACATAAACGCCGCTACTAACTGCAGCTCCAGCATCGTTTGTTGCATTCCAGCTGGTCTGAAAGCGCCCTGCCGCTAACTGCTCATCGACCAGCGTTTTGACCAGCTTACCGCTAATATCATAAATTTTAAGACTCACTACGCCACTCACGGGTAGCGCAAACTCAATGGTCGTTTCCGGATTGAAGGGATTCGGATAGTTTTGAGTTAGCATATAGTCTTGCGGAGCAGAGCTAAGCGGATCGATTGAGGTCGGAGGATCAATGGTCAACATCGTGTCACGAGCTGACAAAACTGGCAGCAAGTTTGTAAAAGCCGTCGAGGCCATTGCTGAATATTCCAGGTCTACCAGAGAGCTATAACCGCTGCTGCCAATGGCAACAAAGTCTATAGTAATCAGTGAAAAGGCTCCTGTTGCTCCATTTATGTTGGCGCCATTGAAAATAAGTTCTCCACTGGATGCATTTTGATCATTTACGACACCGGTAAATCCGGAAGCTATGCCGGAGTTGCCGACGTAGCTAACCGCTAGAGTATCCCATTTTAAAGAAGCGGTAAAACTACCCAGTTTGTCGTTTGGTGAGGGGCTGTCATTCATATCCACACCAACGGTTACGCTGAGAGTCTCATTTTGTCCGGGGGTTGCATCCGTTGGAACGGGAACAGATTTCACGTCACTGGCAAATAGAGGATTACTCATCATCCCAAACAGCAGGATTGGCAAGAGTCTGGTTTGAAATCGTTGAAATAAATTTATGATAGTCATGTTATATCCTTTTATGCGTTTTTATTCATCTATGAAGTTAACCTGGCTACTTAACACCCTATTGCGTACAAACGGCATAAGGAACAGGTAGCCCGGCATCGTATGTAAGCAGCACCAGCGCATCTGTGGAATTGGTAAGACCATCTCCATTCGTATCACCGCAACCATTATTGATCAGATCCAGAATTCCCGGATCACTGATAGCTACTCCTGCATCATAGGCAAGCAAAATTAATGCATCTGTGGAATTACAAAGGCCATCTCCATTAACGTCACCCAACCGGCACCCAGCCACAATTTCTACCAGCTTATCTATGGGGGCATTAAGGCATGGCAATAAGTTATCGAAGGTCTGTGAGGCTGCCATTGCCGAGTATTCCAAATCCAAAAGGGTCGTATTACCTACGCTACCGACCGCTTTGAAAGTGACATCCAAAACTTGAATCAGTCCTCCTGCACCATTCGCATTGGCACCATTAAAAATAATTTGACCAGGCGTCTGGTTAATTTGGCCGACAAAAGCGGAATTTAACGAAGCGGTTACATACTCAACAACAGCGGGATCATACAACATTGAACCGGTAAAGCTGCCAAGTGAATCTGAAGGACTGGCGGCATTGCGCATATCAATCCAAACTGAATAATCTTCTTCCTGGCCTTCCCCATGAGTAGAAGGGCCATTGACAGTTGAACGAACCACTCCTTGACAACCCACCCCTTGAACCACAGGAATTTTTATATTGGCGAAGGTCCAGGGACCACCATTGAGCGCAGTAACCGTAATCGTGCATTCAATTTCATGGCCTATCGGCACATTTGAATCTACTGCGAAAACAAATGGTGTATTATTCGTATCCTGCTGTGCGACACCAATATTCCCATAGTTGATTGTAGTATCACCGATAAATCCATTCACATACGGGCTAAACTCTTCAACTGTTACCTCAACTCCAATGGCTTCGGTTGCACCATTAACACTGTTAAACAAGTCGATATGCCACTCAATGGTTTCACCGGGATTTACCTGCCCATCCCCGTTTCCATTGCTCTGCCCATTGTTGTCGTCATCGTAAGACTGTCCGCCGAGGATAATCGTGGGGTTTCCAAGATTAAAATTTCCGTCGACGTAAATATCGAAGTCCGATCCGCCATCACGATTATCCGCCCAGGCAACGTAGGCTTCGTCTGATCCCCAGTCACTGGTAATACTTTTGAGAGCGCCACCAGTGCTGGCATCCTGTGTATCGTTGACTAACGTTGCAGGTAAGCTCCAACCGCTGGAAAGATCCTGAGGTCGGCTTAGATAGCGAACTGTTCCATCATCTCTTGTATAAGTGAGGTGCCAACTGACACCACCTTCATTCATATGAAGATGTGTTTGAAAGAGATCGAAATTATTTGAAATTAACGCTGTGCTTTGATTCCACGAGATTCCTTTATCAGTTGAATTCAGATATCTAAGGCGTTCGCGCGTCGGATTTCCACCCGAACTGGTATAGGTTACCATCACGTTTTCGGTATCCATGCTGCCGGCGATCTGTGGTTCAACTTCCTTGCCTTGTGGAGGAGTAATCTGCTCAATTGCCGCTTCGTTAGAAAAGGTCGCACCGCCATCATCGCTATAGACCAATTCAATCTGCTCTTGCGTTTCATTATAGGCAATGCAGTAAAGCCGTCCGCCAACCAACCCGGTACGTCCATAGGCGCCAGTTGCGTCAAGAAATTTATCTGGGGAGGTATTACCGAGAGCTGAAATACGCGAATAGCTTGAACCGAAGTTCGTGCTGCGAAATAAGGTGCCATTTACGTTAGTCGCAGAGCCAAGAACGTGGGCCTGTGTAATGATAAAAATGTCCCAAAGCCCCGTAAAAGGAGAGTCTGTCCAGACCACTGGCTTTACATAATCCCAATCAGCTATCTGACTTGGCACAATTAAATCATCAATTTGCTCGGTGGCCATGTCAATTGTAGCAACTTCGATGTATTCATCACCTGAGCTATCCACTTCATACGCTACAATAATGCGGTCCTCTGTTCCTTCCCCAATAGCCAGGGATGGTGAGGCAAGACTAACAAACGGATCCGGGGTTGAGAATCCGATTACATAATCCCAGGAGAGCCCTCGTGTAGTAGACTTATAAACAACAATATCGTTTGTTGAAACAACACTGCTTATATGAAAGGCAATATAGATGGTGCCATCTGAAGCGGTAGCCATCGAAGGCTGATTCTGTAGACCGATTAGATCCCTTACGGGCACATCGGTATTCCATACATTTGGTATTGGTGGAGCAGGCGATGACGCCTCATAATTTACAATCGTGCTGCTTTCACGAACGACGACTTCTCCAAGAGCTTCCTCCCCTTCTCGTTCGGAATTCTGATCCTCTTGCTGCGCATTGATTTCATTGAGTGTTTCAAAATCTTCACTATGCTTGGCCTGGGCACGCTGAACGGCCAATTCCGACAATGGCACCGGCTGAATACGTTGTATATATTCAGATGACTCTGGTTCCAAAATAATGTCTTCAGTCTGGTTAGTTGCTGTCCCCTTTTGCTGAGCCAGCAGGGTTGCGCTGAGAAGAACAAGCCACACCAAAAAGTGTTGAACAAATTTTCTCGCCTCATTCAGGGTTAACTGATTTTTTGAATCCATTAAAGACCTCCAAAAAGGATTGGTTTGACATAATTCCTATAATGATGAGCTTCCCAACATCCATCCAGTTCCAGCTATTTGGGTCTAATAACCTGTGTATAAATCAGATCTGATTGCATGCAGAGGTAACATATAACAGAGGGGTATTTCAGGACTAACAGTAGAACGACAAATTGTGTTGCGGAAACGTAACTTTGGCAGAATTGGAGGGGTTCTTGAAAAAAAAAGTGCAAAATCAGCGTCTGCTCAGTTCATAAAACAGAGCAACATGAACTTACTTTTCAACTGCGATTGCATCCAAAACATCTTCTATTGGAAGGTCTTCGACAGCATTTTTTATCTTTTCAACCGTTTCATCGGCCTTTTCCGCTGCATCGCGAACATCTTCCACCACTTCTTTTACCTCTTCGACTTTTTCTTTGCCTTTTTGAAAACCTTCGCGGATGCGCTTCATGTCCTCGGCCGGATCTTCACTGATCATCAGAAAAGACATTAGACCAAACGCCAGCAGCATTGTGCAGGTAATGGCGAACTTTACCAGCCTTTTCAGGATTCCAAAGGCAACTGAAAAGCAAAGAAAAGCACCAACGGCAAGATATGTTTGTGGTTGAAGCAGAAATTCCGGCATGTTGATCATCCTCCGTGATAACGTAATTCGCCCGCTTCCTTGCGGCCCTAACAGAATAATCGGAGCTGAGAGGTCTTAGCTTGAAGAAAAAAAGGCCGTCCCGATTTCTCGGGACGGCCTTTAGAAAAACAAACGATGTTATAAAGGATCAGGCGTTCTTAATTGCCTGCATAATCGCTCGCTTGGCAAAAACACCAGCCAAGTGACGACGATACTCTTCAGACGCATAGTGATCACTCATGACATCGACACCGGCAGCAGAATTGGCAACAACAACTGCTACTGAGGTTTCATCTGCAGACTGCCCGTTCAGTGCAGCTTCTACACCACTATCGCGAAATGCAGCGTTAGCAACGCCATTAAAAGCCACGCGTACATCCTTGCACACACCGTCATCAACCGTTACCATAGCGGCACAGCCTACCAGAGCAAAGCGTGATGCCGGCTGAGGAAACTTCGCATAGCTGCCACCCCGTCCATTCGGCGTGGAAGGAACACGAACCTGAGTAACGATCTCACCCTCATTAAGCGCAGTGTGATAAATATCGATGAAGAAGTCAGTCGCAGCTACAGTTCTGGGGCCACTACTGCCGCGCATCGTAACTTCGGCATCCAACGCAAGTAGCGCCGCCGGATAATCTGAAGCCGGATCGGCATGTGCAATACTACCACCCAAGGTGCCACGATTGCGCACCTGAATATCGCCAATCCAACCGGCATTTTCGGCCAAAAGTGGAGCCTTCGACTTTACCAGATCGGAGTGTTCTATTGAAGCATGCGTTGTTGCCGCCCCAATGACCAAACCACCGCCATCTTCACGGATATAGCTCAGCTCGTCGATTTTTGAGATATCAATTAGCGCTGAAGGCTCACTCAATCGCAACTTCATTGCCGGTAGCAGGCTGTGTCCGCCCGCCAGGAGACGTGCATCGTCTCCCTGCTCCTCCAGCATTCTAAGTGCCTCATCCACCGATGATGCGCGAAGGTATTCAAATTTTGCAGGTACCATTATTATCTCCTGTTATATTATTTCGCATCCTGAATTGCGCGCCAGACACGCTCGGGCGTGCAGGGCATCTCGATGGAGTTTACGCCAAACGGCTTTAGCGCATCTACTACGGCATTGACGACAGCTGGAGTAGAACCAATAGTTCCGGCCTCTCCGGCACCCTTTACGCCAAGCGGATTGTGCGGGCATGGTGTTACCGTGCGATCGACCTCGAATGAAGGCAGATCATCTGCACGCGGCATACAGTAATCCATATACGAGCCATTCAGCAACTGACCATTATCATCATAAAGTGCAGCTTCATGTAGTGCCTGACCAATTCCTTGCGCCAGTCCACCGTGAATCTGTCCATCAACGATCATCGGATTAATCACATTACCTACGTCATCACATGCAACGAAACGCTTCAGCTCGACACGTCCGGTTTCCGGATCTACTTCTACCACAGCAATATGGCATCCGTATGGATAAGTAAAGTTGGCCGGGTCGTAGAAGCTGGAAAAATCTAATCCGGGCTCAAGTCCTTCCGGATAATCATGCGGCACGTAGGCAGTAAGCGAAACATCACCAAAGGCAATGGATTTGTCAGTTCCCTTAACCGTCCAGGCACCATTGGCAAACTCAAGATCATCTTCCGATGCCTCGAGTTTATGTGCGGCAATTTTGGCACCTTTTTCCAGCACCTTATCAATGCTCTTCATGATGGCGCTGCCCCCTACTGCCAGGCTTCGCGAACCGTAGGTTCCCATTCCGAATGCAACGGAATCGGAATCACCGTGAACCACATCCACATCTTCCAGAGCAATTCCAAGTTTATCAGCAACAATCTGCGCAAACGTTGTTTCATGACCTTGTCCATGTGAATGAGAGCCGGTAAAAACGCTTACCTTGCCGGTTGGTTGAACACGCACCTGCGCCGATTCATACAATCCGGCACGAGCCCCTAATGAACCCACCACCGCTGAGGGTGCAATTCCACATGCTTCGATGTAGGTTGAAAATCCAACCCCGATGTAGCGTCCGTTCTTTCGTGCTTCTTCCTGCTCTTTACGCAGATTATCATAATCGATCATTTCCAAAGCGCGGTCGAGAACACCATGATAATTTCCACTATCGTATTGCAGTGCAACCTGTGTTTCATAACTAGGTTGAGTTACGCCATCAAATGCCGGAATGAAATTTTTTCTTCGCAGCTCAGCGGGATCCATATTTAGTTCATGCGCAGCGGTATCGACCAAACGTTCCAGCAAATAGGTCGCTTCGGGGCGCCCTGCTCCGCGATAGGCATCTACTGCAACGGTATTGGTAAAGGTTGCCACCAGATCAATGTGAATCGCCGGAGTAGTATAAAGCCCCTGCAAAAGCGTTCCGTGCAGCCAGGTTGGCACACAGGTTGAAAAAGTAGATAGATAGGCACCAAGATTCGCATACGTCTTAATACGTAAGCCAACCATTTTACCATCAGTATCAAAACCCATTTCCGCTTTGGTTACATGATCGCGACCGTGTGCGTCAGACATAAAGCTTTCGCTACGCTCGGCAGTCCACTTTACCGGGCGACCAAGTCGTTCGGTTGCCCAAATTACCAGAGCCTCTTCGGTATAGTGAAAAATTTTACTTCCAAATCCACCACCGACATCCGGGGAAACCACGCGAACCTTATGTTCCGGCAAGTTCAACACAAAAGCACACATCAGAAGGCGAATGAGATGCGGATTCTGAGAACTGGTATACAGCGTGTATTTGTCATTTGCAGTGTCGTAGTGTCCAATAGCGGCTCGCGGCTCAATGGCATTCGGCACAAGGCGTTGATTTACAAACTCTAAGGTGGTAATGTGTGCAGCGCCGCTCATTGCGGTATCCGTTTTCGCCTTATCACCAAGTTCCCAATCGAAACAGGTATTGTTCGGCACATCATCATGCACCTGCGGTGCGCTTGAGTCGGCTGCTTTCTTCGCATCGACAACGGCATCCAGTTCTTCATAGTCAATATCGATAAGGTCGGCGGCATCTACGGCAATACCTTTTTCTTCAGCGATAATCATGGCAACTGCATCTCCAACGTGTCGAACCTTATCGGCCACTAACAGCGGATGAGACGGTTCTTTCATGGTATCGCCATTTTTAAAGTCTACCTGCCAACCGCAAGGAACTCCATTTACACCGGAATCGACGATATCCTTGCCGATATAAACGGCGACCACTCCGGGATGCGCTTTGGCTGCGGAGACATCAATACTATTAATTTTAGCGTGAGCGTATGGACTACGCACAATGTGAGCGTGAAGCATATTTGGCAGCACAATATCATCTGTATAGCGGCCCTTACCGGTGATGAACCGTTTATCTTCAACGCGTTTTACCGATTTTCCAATCATTTTTCCCATAGGTCAGGCCTCCTTTAGCTCATTTTGTTTGCTGCATACTGGATGGCTTTAACGATGTTATGATATCCGGTGCAGCGGCAGAAGTTGCCCTCCAATGCTTCACGAATTTCATGTTCACTTGGCTTCGGATTATCTTCCAAAAGCTGAGCGGCGGTCATAATCATTCCCGGCGTACAGAATCCGCACTGCAAACCGTGCTCTTCGCGAAACCCTTCCTGAAGCGGATGCAAATCACCATTCGAAGAAATGCCCTCAATTGTAACAACGTCGGCTCCATCGGCCTGAACAGCCAGCATAGTGCAAGATTTTACAGCTTTACCGTTAACGTGAACCGTGCAGGCGCCACAAGCCGTGGTATCGCAACCAACATGGGTTCCAGTGAGTTTGAGCGACTCTCTCAGGAAATCGACAAGCATCATTCGCGGTTCAACCTCTTTCTGTAAGGTTTCACCATTCACTTTTACCGAAATGGACATCGCCATTCGTGTTCCTCCTGTATTATTTAAGTCTGTTGAGACGCGATGCATCGCGTCTTTACGGTAGTTATGTTTTTAGTGCGGGCGTGGGTCAAGACCCACGTTACTCTTATCTGCAGTCTTTTCATTGCCGTCTTTTACTTTTTTCCAAAGAGACCTGCGAGAAAGGCTTTTATGATCTGCCAAAGAGACCCCCGACCGGTGCTGCCACTCTCGACGCCGGTAACCTCTTCATCGATCGCGCTGAAAAATTGACCGGTCATACTATTTGCAACACCGCTAAGCACGCGCTGTCCGGTTCTTGCCAGCGTTCCACTGAGCTTTGCATCTCCGGAGAACCGTACTTCCGTTTCATTCTTGGACAGTGAATTTAGCTTCAAATCGCCTTCTGCATTCACATTGCCGATCTTACCATTCAGCTTAATTTTCAGCTTATAGCTTTCCGGAGCAACCTTATCGACCACAGCCAACGTGCCTTTAAAGTCCCCTTTTACAGGTCCCATTTTCACTTCAAAAATTGCTTTATATTCATCATTACCAAGCGGTTCGAGTGATTTTGCGCCAGGCGTTACTTTCGCGAGAACAATCGGGTCGAGAAGGGCCTTCCAAACGGCTTCACGAGAGGCTTTGAGGGTATGCGTACCTTCCAGGTGCATGGAAATCTCCTACTGCTGAAAAGTTAGATGGGACGTCACTTAGTCAGGCGTGACGATCAATTCAAAATCAGATGAAATACAATATATTGTCAGGCGTGACTGCTTAACCACGTTTCGCCATCAACAGCGACTTCTTTTTTCCAGATGGGTACAATTTGCTTTAAGCGATCGATGGTGTATTGGCATGCCTCAAAGGCATCTGCTCGATGAGGTGATGCAACGGCAATAACAACCGCCACGTCACCAATGTCCAAAATACCGGTGCGATGCGAAACGGCAGCAGCACGCACATCCCAGCGTTCGGTGATTTCATCAATAATTCGCTGAATCATTTTTCCGGCCATTGCAGGATAGGCTTCATATTCCAGGCGCTGCACTTCTTTGCCGTATGAATGATTTCTCACCGTGCCGAGAAAGACGCTCAATCCACCGCAATCGTCTCGCGACGCAGCAGCAATTATCTTATTCACATCGATTGGTTCAGCCGTAATTTCAATCATATCATCCCCCGCTTACCGGTGGAATAATTGCAACCTCATCGCCATCAGCCAATGTTCGCGTCTCATCAGCGTATTCCATATTCACAGCAATCATATAGCTACCCAGGCGGGCAAATTCGCTATAATCTGCCTTCAATCTATCCAGCGCCTGCTTCACAGTATCTCCGGGGGTCAACTGTATCGCCAGTTCACTTTTTCCGGTCAATTCTCTGCCCAGCGCAAATAGTTTGATGGTTATTGTCATGTATATAGATTCAGGTAGTATTTAAAACGCAAAGATGCGTCATGGTCGTGTGCCGAAACATAGTGGGAGCTTCGACCGAATTTGGAAGCTTGTATATGGATTTAATATATAGGCGAGGTGTGAAATTGTCAAATAGTATATCGGTCAAGAGCAGAATTGCTGAGCGTTCTGGTGAGGAATACAAATTTAATGGACAAAGAAGTCCTAAAGTCGTATCTTCCTCTTGTCATCATAAAAAACCACCTCAATGTCGATTGCATCTGTTCCCAACGAGCGTAACGCTCTCGGGAGTGACGTTTTCCGGCTCATTAGCGCATTTTTGGAGATTTGTATGGCAAGCAAACGCGAAACGATGTCTAACGTAGACACCGCATGGCTGCGTATGGAACATCCAACCAATTTAATGATGATAACCGGTATTATTGTTTTTGATACACACCTCGACTTTCCCCGACTTCGCAAAATTGTAACGGAACGCTTGCTTAGCTACAACCGATTTAAACAACGTGTTATTCGTTCCCGTGGCGGACTAAGAAATCCGGAATGGGAAGAAGACCCCGAATTCGATTTGGACAATCACCTTATCCAATCCAAACTGCAGGATGTTAACAGCGAGGCCGAACTTCACGATACGATCAGCAATCTGATGAGTGAGCCGCTCGATTATGACCGTCCACTCTGGCAATATCACATTGTAGAGAGTTACAACGGCGGTAGCGTAATGATTGGCCGTATTCACCATTGTATTGGTGATGGAACGGCGCTGGTTCGTGTATTGCTGTCATTAACAGACAATACTCCCGATTTTGCGATATATGGCGGCGCCAGCAGTAATCCGGTAAAATCACGAAAACCGGCAAAGTCGTTTTTGGGCAATCTGTCCGCCGTTACAGAGAAAGCCTGGCGTTTTGGTTCACACCTTATAAAGCAGGGTAAACAAACAATTCAAAACCCTGAGAGACTGGTAACGGCCGCAAAAATGGGAGCGACAGGTCTTGGAGCACTTGGAAAACTCGCGCTGCGATCAGCCGACCCGCAAACCCGATTTAAGGGCGACCTCGGCATCAAAAAACTCGGCGTTTGGTCGAAACCCATTCCACTTGACGATATTAAAGCAATTGGCAAAGCAACCGGCGGAACCGTTAACGATGTACTACTCACTGCCATGACGGGAGCACTTCGGCGCTACCTGGAGCATCACTCCGAGAGCACCGAGCGATTAAATTTACGCGCAGCCGTTCCGGTAAACCTGAGACCCATGAGCAATAAAATTGAACTGGGCAATAAATTTGGTCTCGTATTTCCTTCTCTGCCAATCGGCATCGTTGATGAGAAAAAACGGCTTCGGGTGTTAAAGAATCGTATGAATAAGTTAAAAAACTCTCCCGAAGCAATGATTACCCTGGGCGCGTTGAATGCTGCCGCCCTTGCCCCACATGAAATTCAGAACTTTGTTATTAACTTTTTGGGTGCAAAAACCAGCGCGGTAATGACCAATGTCCCGGGCCCAAAAGAAACAATCTACCTGGCAGGCTCTCCGATCACGGATCTTATTTTCTGGGTGCCACAGTCTGGCCGCGTTGCTTTGGGCATCAGTATATTCAGCTATGCCGGCAAGGTTGTTCTCGGAGTTGCGAGCGATGTAGAGCGCGTCCCTGATCCCGAGCGCATTCTGGAAGCATTCCACGAAGAGTTCGAGTCGCTCAAACTTTTAATTGCCAATTAACGAAAGATCTCATGGCAAAACCGAAGTATCCCATCATCGATGGACACAATGATGTCGCTCAGTATCTGTATTTGCCTGAAAAGCTGCCGGGATATATGTTTACCAAAGAAAATGCAGGTGCATGTCTGGACGCTCAAAAGGCACGTAAAGGTGGCTTTAAAGGCGGCTTTTTTGCCGTTTTCAACCCACCAATGCGATCGGAGGTTATTTCTGACCAGGCGACTTATCGAGCATTGGGATTCAGAATTCCTCCCTTTCCTTCGCTTCCGCATTCCCGTGCGCAACAGCAAACGATTGAGGGAATTGTAGAATTATTGAGACTGGAAAAAGATCCGGAAGCAGGCATTATCATTGTTCGCACGCTTACCGATTTGGTTAACAGTTTGGAAACTGATAAAATTGCGGCAATCCTTCATCTGGAAGGTGCAGAGGCGATTGACGCAAAACTCAATGCCCTGGAGGTGTTCTACCAGTCCGGATTGCGTTCGGTTGGCATTACCTGGTCACGACCGAATATTTTTGGACATGGCGTTCCTTTCAAATATCCGTCCAGACCCGATATTGGCCCCGGCTTAACAACGTTGGGCAAAAAGCTGGTACGCCGCTGCAATGAGATGGGCATTATGATCGACCTGGCGCACCTGAACGAAAAAGGATTCTGGGATGTCGCCGAGCTAAGCAATGCACCGCTGGTATCGACGCATACCGCAGCATACTCGCTTTGCGAATCATCCAGAAATCTGACCGATAAACAAATCGATGCCATTGGGCATTCCGGCGGACTTATTGGTATAAACTTTTATGTCGCCGATTTAAGGGAAGATGGTGAAGACAACTCAGACATGCCGCTTACTCGTATTGTTGAGCACGTCAAATACATTGCAGATCGAATCGGTATTGACCATGTCGCATTGGGATCTGATTTTGATGGTGCCTTAATGCCCAACGATCTCAACAGCGCCGATAAGCTGCCCAATCTAATCGCCGCCTTTGAAGAAGCAGGCTTTAGCGAAAGCGACCTGCAAAAAATCACTCACAAAAACTGGATCAGGATACTCTATCATACCTGGCATGAGTAAAGCAGGAGGCAGGTGGCAGCAGTAAAGACGCGATGCTTCGCGTCTCAAATAGTAACGTGGGTCTTGACCCACGCAGCCGCATAGTCTTAGCTAGTCGGAACACAGAACTTTGAACCTTGAACCTTGAACTCAGAACCTCTAAAGGAGAAAATCTATGGCAATGCCTATACCCAGTCTGCTTCTAAAGCAGCTATATACGTTTAACAGCCTGAAGAATGAAGGCGCCAGCGTGCGCTTTTCCATCAAGAATCGATTAAGCGACGCCACGTTCAGCGGTATTTCCGCGGTTAAGATTAACGGAAAAGAAGTGCCGATCAGTAATGTCAGTGTAGATCTCGGTGATGGCAATCCGATCAGCCCAAATGATATCACAAAGGAACCTCTGGATTTTCCGCTGCGCAAAGAGCTGGATATTATTGCAACCGGCATCACGCTCGAGACCGGTAAGCACAAGCTGGAAATTCACTTCTCAACCAAGCCATTTGGTAAACTAAAGCTGAAGGTTGAAGATGCGATCTCAGACAAACAGCCCGAAATCGTGCGAATTCCACGTCGTAAGGATGATGATTATGGCGAAGAAGCGATTAAAATGCGTCAAAAATTTGCCGAAGAGTTCTCCAATACAAAGCTGGAACATATTCCCAACTATTCATTCGACCCACATATGCTCAATGGTAACATCGAACACTTTACCGGCGTCGCGCAAATTCCGCTTGGACTGGCCGGGCCGTTAACCGTTAATGGTGAGCATGCCAATGGCGACTACATCATTCCGATGGCGACAACCGAAGGAACCCTGGTTGCCTCCTACAATCGCGGAATAAAATTGCTAAACCTTTGTGGTGGCGTTAAGTGTACCATAGTTGGCGACGCGATGCAGCGCGCACCGGTTTTCGTATTTTCAGACGCCCGCGGTGCCAGAGATTTTGTTACCTGGGTGCAAACGCCGGAGAATCTGGCTCAGATTCGCGAACATGCTGAAGCCACGTCGAGCGTTGCAAAGCTGGTAGACATTGATTGCTACCTTGCCAGCAAGTTTGCTTATCTTCGCTTTAATTATACCACGGGTGATGCTGCCGGACAAAATATGGTCGGGCGCGCTACCTTTGCTGCCTGTAGTTGGGTGCTCGATAACTATAAGGGCATCGAAAGCTTCTTTCTCGAGTCGAATTTTGCGACGGACAAAAAAGCTTCACAGATTAATATAATGCGAACCCGAGGTAAGCGCGTAACTGCTGAAGCGACCATCAAGCGCGACATTCTTATTCAAAACATGCGTGTTGAGCCAGAGAATCTGGTTTATCACACCGGCGTGGCCAATGTAGGATCGATTCTTTCGGGTGCAAACAACAATGGACTGCATTCTGCGAATGCCATTACTGCCATATTTATCGCAACCGGTCAGGATGTGGCGAACGTGGCGGAATCCTCTGCCGGGTTGATTTATACCGAGCTAACGCCGGAACGCGATCTGTATATCTCGATAACCATTCCATCGCTCATTGTAGCGACTTATGGAGGGGGCACCGGACTGGCTACTCAAAATGAGTCGCTGGAGATCATGGGCTGCACCGGTCGTGGTAAGGTTAAGAAGTTTGCCGAGATTATTGCTGGTGTTGTGCTGGCAGGTGAGCTTTCTCTTGCTTCTGCTATTTCTTCATCAGATTGGGTTTCCAGCCACGAACAGTATGGACGCAATCGCTAAACCTCTTTACAGTCCGGCAGCGCATGCTGCCGGACGAACTTATTATGAACCTACTCATCTCCTACCAAAAAACGCTTACCTTCCCCCACGACCTGGAAACGACGTTTTGCTTTCTGGCAGATATTCCACTCACCTCGACATTCTTTCCCAAACTGGAAGAACTGATCGATCTCGGTCGTAACTGCTATCAATGGGATCTTCAGCCACAGGGCCCGGCTGCGTATGCCGTACAAACAATCTATGCCTGTCGCTATCGTTTTAAGCCAAATAGCCAAATAGCCTGGGAGCCGATACGAGATATCGGCAACTCATTTTTCAGTGGTAGCTGGCAGCTGTCTCCCCTTGCCAATAAGTGCCACGCAAACTTCAACTTAAAGGGAGAGCTTTCACTGCCAGTACCTGCCTTCGCAGAAGTTGTGGCTGCTCCGCTTATTCGCTCGCTCTTTAATTCTCTGCTGAATGACTACCTCGAAAACCTGCAATCAGGCCTCGCAAAAGTATAGAAACACCCAAAATGACTCATCCAGTCATTTTTTCCAAAAATAAGAAAACTTTATTTTTGCTGTAAAAAGTCATATAAAACAGCAGTTTAAACAAATTCCTCCAGCATCTACTTACGCATTGCGTCAAAAAAAGGTTGACAAAATTGACGCGCTGTGTTATATTGTAATTGAAACAAAGATAACAAGTTCTTACGCAAATATAAAAGAAGTGAGGTTTTACTATGAAAGATCAAAAAACGATTATCGAACAGATTCAAAGCAATGTTGGCAACCTTTCACGAGACATTTGGTTGGCCGGCCTCGGTATGGTCTCCGTAGCTCAGGAAGAAGGACAAAAACTGATTGAACGTGCTGAGAAAGAAGGCAAAAGCCTTATTGAACGTGCCGAGACGGAAGGCAAGAAATTGTATGAGCGCGCTGAAAAAGAAGGCACTCGTATTAAGAATGATTTTGCCAAGCAGAACGACGAGCTAATCAAAGCTGGAAAAGGCCTTGAGAAGAAAGCCAGGGACTTTGCAGACGAAAAGCGCAGCGAAGTAAAAGAGACAGTAAGCTCTGCTACCGAGACCGTAGAAAGCCGCCTTGCCGGAATGCTTGAAGGCCTGGGAATCTCCTTCAACAATGATGTAAAGGACTTGAACGAGAAGGTAGACAAGCTAACCAAGACCGTTAACAAGCTGTCCCGCGAAATTAACGCAAAGGCAAAAGCCAAGGCAAAGAAGTAGTAACCCCTTGGGAGTTGACCAAATGGGAGTTACATATAGATGCAATAGCCGTTACGCAGAATCATTCTGTTTACGGCTATTGCTTTTTAGTATGAAGGAATAGCATGATTCAGATAAAGATTAAAAATCATCGCCAGATTCTTAGAAAAGAGCGTAGCCGACTCGTTTCTACCCTGGCTCCGTTCTTCGTAGATGTTGAACAGCGCGTTGAAGAAGAGATCGTTAAACAAATTCAACAGGTTTTTGAAAGCCACAATATTGAAGCAGATTTTGAAATTGTGCTTGATGGCAGCAGTCCGGCATCCCCCTCCTCTGTTGCTCGTAAATAGCCAATTGTTTTATTTTGCGAAAATGAATACCTTAACTGGTGTTTAATTAATATGTTCCTCACTCACCTAATTCTGGTCCTTCCGACATGTGGGCAACGCTTTCCGAATTCGCCATTCAAGCTTGGAATCACCCCGATTTCTGGAAGTATGTCAGTATACCCATTGTTGCTTCTCTCGTGGGTTGGATAACAAATTGGGTTGCGGTAAAGCTTCTATTTCATCCGCTCGAACCTATCGGTAAACCACCATTTTTTGGCTGGCAGGGAATTATTCCATCAAAAGCTGCCAAGATGGGCGCTATGACGGCGGACAGCACGCTCAGCAAGCTGGGCAGTTTGCCAGAGCTTTTTCGTCATATGGAACCCGAACGCATTGCCGACCACCTCATTAACTCCATCCAGCCACGCGTTGAAGAATATGTCGATGCCGTAATGATGCACGAAAATCCGGCCGTGTGGGAGCTAATCCCCGGCGTGATGAAGACCTACGTCTACACAATGGTGAAGAACGAACTGCCACTGGCAATGAGCGAGATGATGGCCGATCTGGAACACAATATCAATGATGTGGTCGATTTGAAGCAAACCGTTGTGGATGCACTGGTGAAAGACAAGCGCATCATCAACAGCATCTTTATGGAATGTGGCAAAAAGGAGTTCGAGTTTATCGTTCGCTCAGGTCTCTGCTTCGGTCTGTTCTTCGGTATCATTCAGATGATCGTTTGGTCATTTTATCAAGCCTGGTGGATCTTACCACTTTTCGGGATGATTAACGGCTATGCAACCAACTGGATTGCCATTCGCATCATCTTTCAGCCGCTAAATCCGGTAAAAATCGGTCCTCTGAAAATTCAGGGACTGTTTCTAAAGCGCCAGAAAGAAGTTGCCGCTGAATGGTGCAGTATTGTGGCCGGACAGGTTATTACCGTGCGCAATATTATTAACGACATGCTGAATGGCGCAAAGTCTGAACGCACGCATATTATCGTGCGCCGCCATATCCGGGACGTTGTAGACCGCGCTGTCGGTATCACCAAACCCATCGTGCAATTTACGGTTGGCCTAAAAGAATTTGTGAAGATCAAAGAGTCTGCCTCAGAAACGGCAATTCATATCACGTCCGAAGTCTTCGACGACCCCAGCTTTAATGAAGAGCGCGCAGCAATTATCAAGGAGCTCTTGGAAGAACGCATGATCGCGCTCTCGTCTGAAGAATTTCAGTATCTGCTGCGGCCGGCTTTTGAGGAAGAAGAACTGAAGCTGATTATCGTCGGTGCCATCCTTGGTGCCCTGGCGGGTTTTGCCCAACTGGTTTACATTTTTGGGGGAAGTCTTTAAATTATGAATTATGAATTATGAATTATGAATGATGAGTTATGAATGATGAGTTATGAATGATGAGTTATGAGTTATGATTGGCCATTGAACGGTGAACTTTAACGAAGAATTGAGTCTATTATGCCTTTAAGGAAATTTAGCATTCTTTTCCTGCTTTTATTAGCTTTTCCGGGCTGTAGTGAGGCTGAACCGGATTTGTTTTTGAGAGGTTATGCTACAAGCATATCCTTTGATTCCCAGAAGGTTTTATCCTACTATCGCAATGGCGAGACGGACAGCATTTTTGTTCAACATATACACGATGGAACGATCCTGTTTGAATATGAATTAAACGAGAATCTGGAAGGACTCGTATTTTCAAAAGATGCGAAGATTCTCATCTTTACAGAAACGTCGCTACTCGAATTAGACTGGCAATTAATCCGGATATCCGAACTAGCAAAACTTGACTCCATGAACATAACCGGAATAAAAGTAGACTACGACGCAAATCGTTTACTTTGGGGCAATGCTCCGGAAAACATGCACGATACGACGTCCGGGACCTCCGAAATTGTTGAATTTGATTTAAGCAGTCGAAAACTTCGTCGCACGAGTTTTGACGAGAACTTTGGTCAGCTGTATGATATCGCACCTCGAAGCAAGGATATGCTTTTCCTTAATCAGGGTGGGGAATTAATAATGGTGATCTTGTCCAAAAGCTATGTTATGGGATACGGACCGGGTGTACTGAACGGTATTTCGTTGGGCAAAAGTTCCATCCATCTTTCGAAGAACAAAAAGGAGTTAGTCGCCTGTTTCAATGAAGGAGAAGTCGGGGTTTTGGATATAGACACAGGAAAGATCAGAACACTTGATATAGCGGGAGATTATATCAATCCCATTCTCTCCTATGACAACAAGTTCATTGTTGCTCAGGAAGTTACTCGCTATAGAGTAAGAGCAGGCGTTTTCTCCGCTGAGCCTTTTTTGAAGTAAAGTTATTTTTTTCCCTATGAGCTGCCGTCTTTTAGCTGCCGTCTTTTAGCTGCCGTCTTTTAGCTGCCGTCTTTTAGCTGCCGCCTATTATCTTTCCGACCCCCGACACCTGTCCTTGTATAATAATTTCACAATAAATTGGATATTCCCCTCGCCCCTCTCCACTCTCATCACGAGTTGTTTTTATTCAACTTACGACTTGATCCCGCGCAAATCCCCCCTTTGGCACAGTTATTGAAATACAACAGACAACTATGTGACAAGGAGGTCCAGGGAATGCGACCTACAGATCTTTCCAAACAACTTCGAATCCAAACGAAACTACCGGCGGGTATTTTGGTGAAGAAAACTCTTAAACACGTTTGCGTTTTTGCGTTCTTCCTTTGCCTGCTAAACCAATCTGCACTTGCCGATGAGAAAAAGTCTCAGCTGCACGCCGCCATATTTAGCGAAGGTGCGCGTTTTCATTCATCCTTCATGCAGAATTTTGGGTTGGGCTTCGGTCTGCGCCTAAGATGGCAACCGAGCAATCTGTATGGGTTTTCAGAGTTTGGCAGCATTCGAAGTGAACAGACGTTTGACGTAATAAGTGGTGAGGCGTCTGTAGACATTGGATGGCAAACGTTGTTTTTGGGTGCAGGCTATTCCTATCCACTCGGAAGGAACTGGCACCTGGGCGGCGAAGTAGGGGTTGGTCTGTTGAACTATCGCACCGATGCACTTACAGTTGACCTCGGAGCAGCAGGAAGCCTTGAGATAGACGAGCAAAGCGACAATAAATTGATTTATAAACCGACACTGGTGATATCGAAAACCTTCTCCGGGCGAGTTCATGTTTTTATCGCTCCAGCGATTTCACTGGTGTCATTTTCAGGATTAAAAAACAATCTTCACTTGAAAGGGGGAATTGGATTTGCGCTACATTAAACCACTTCTCATACTATTGATTTCTACCGTTCTATTTGCACAATCCGGCAAGAAAGCCAACACCGGCCCGGATATCGATCTTCGAAAAGGTGTTTTCTTCGAGGTCGCTCCCTATGCCGGTGCAATGGGCGGTAGCGGCATGTTTGGACTGCGTCTTGGTATGAACTACAGCGCGCTCAACGTAGAAGTATCCGGCGAGCAGGTGATTGGCAAGACGGCAAACACCTACCCAATAATGTTGAACTTCATGCTGAATCTTTCCAAAACCGGGCGATTTCTGCCCTACGTCGGTGCAGGCGGCGGCTTACTAATGACGGTTCCTACCAACGCGATTGGCTCTCAGACGGTATCGAGTTTGGGCGCAAGTTTAGGAGTCGGTACAAGAATTTACTTAACAAAACAGTTTGGCTTCCGCGCGGAATTCAGACAGCTGGCAACAAATATTACCGATGAGTTCGAGGCACGAGAGGAATTTCTGACGTTTCAGGAAATTAGCCTTGGAGTCACCTTTATGTTCAATTAATACAATCTTTACAAAGGGGAAATGATGTTGAGGAGAAGAACGGTTCTCACAAAAGGTGCCGTAGTGCTCGGGTTTATGCTGATGCTGCTACCGCAACATGCGTCTGGAAAAGGTGGGGTTTTTAACAATAGTGTTACCATCAATACCGGACTCTATGCAGCAGAAGGCTTTGGATCCAATCTGTACGTCGGAGGACGCTACAATCACTACTTTGAAAAATGGAAATACTTCGTAGAGACATCTGTCGGATACAGCAGCATGCGTTCGCAAGTGCTGAGAGATCTGGCCAACTTTCAGGTATTCGATACAGAGAATTTATGGACCTACGAATTCATTTTGGGCTATGACATGTCACCGTTGAGAAACTTTCCGTATCTCCTCACCGGTGTTGCAGGCATCAGCCAGGGCGGACAGTTTAAATTTGCTTATGTAATCGGTTTAGGTAAACAGATCCCTCTGGCCCAATTTTTCAAAGTGAAGCGTCTCGGCTTACGCTACGATATTCGCGATCAAATTTTTAAGCAGCAGGTAACAAACACTGCGAAAGCGTTTATCGCTCATAATCTAATCTTTACTATAGGTCTTCAGTACTATTTCTAACGCGAGGTAACAATCATGAGTACGCATTACAGGAAGTATGTGTGTCGATTGATCCGGAAGGGGATAATCAGTCGCGGGGTGATTTTGTTTGCAGCCGCAATCATTTTCGCCGCCTGTGGATCGAATCCACCTGACGATATACTCGGTAAAGCCGGGCAAGCCGGACTGATTTTCGTTAAGGAAAACAGCGCCGGATCAAACAATAACCATGCAATGAGAAGCAACCGGGACGAGTTTCACGCCGGTAGCGACATTTTTCTACTGCGCCCTATTTCTCCATCAGGTGAGTTAAAAAACCTCACGGAAAAATATACGCGTGAAGGTGAAGAGAATGAGAACAATTGGGGCCACGCTTGTGATCCCGAAATATCAATGGACGGCAAGAAGGTTCTCTTCTCAATGAAGAAACGCCGCCAGTCCAGCTGGCATCTATATGAAATGGATGTTAATGGTGATAATCTGGTGCAGCTGACTGACCAGAGCTTCGGAGATGATATGGATCCAGTGTATTTGCCGAATGGTCAGATTCTCTTCGCCTCTACCCGTCCCGGAATTGTGGATGAGTATGAGCGTCGCGCCTCCCCCCTGCTTCACGTAGGTGATCGGGGTCCTGGCGGAAAACTCGTCAATATTCGCCAGACATCCTTCAATCAGAGTCACGATACCAATCCAATAGTTCACTCCAGCGGTAAGATATTCTTCAGTCGCTGGGAACACCTGGGAAGCCCCAACAAATTCCCACTGTTCGTAATGAACCCGGATGGAACGAAAAACTTTGTTCTTTATGGAAACCACTCTCCGCGCAGCAGCGGCAGCCGGGTATTCCTCGAGCCGCGCGAACTGTCTGACGGTGGATTGGTTTGTTCCGTCATGGAGCGTAACTCCCGCTTTGAGGGCGGTGCTATTGGCATCATCGATATCAGCGATTCTGATGACAACATTACGTTTATTACGCCGGATACCTCACCATTTCGCACCGGTGGTGGCTCGCAGGCTATTTATAAATCACCACATCCGATTCTGGACCCGACCGCACCTGCCGATCGTCGCGAGCGTATTCTATTCGCAATGTCACCGATTCCAATTAATATGGGCGAACAAGAAAATCGCGTAGACTACGGTATTTACATCATGGATAAAGACGGTAAAAATACGCGTCTTATCTATAATGATCCCGATTTCAACGAAGTTGACGCCGTTCCGGTAATGCCGCGTGCAGATCTGCCTGGCGGTGAGCCGTCCGTTATTCCGACTGATCCAAATGTCGTTGCCGGGCTTCAGTCTAATCAGCAAACGGGTTTCTTCTTTGATGCGAACGTATATGAGCGCGCAACGAATGACGGTCAAATGCGTCCCGACAAAAACTATGTCAACAGAGACGGTAGCACCGGTCAGGTAAAATGGCTGCGTATTCTGGAAGCTATTCCAATGCCGATGGACCGCAGTCGTCGTGGCGGACCAATTGGCAACACCAACTTCGAAAAGCAGCGTGTGGTAGGTTATGCTCCGGTTCGTTCAGACGGTTCATTTACTGTAGAAGTACCTGCAAATCGTTCACTGCACATGCAGACATTGGATGAGAATGGTATGCGTCTGGTGAATCAGCGCACCTGGGTTCAGGTTATGCCTGGTGAGAAACGCCTTTGCACCGGCTGTCACGGATCACATGATAAAGATAAGCTAATTGAAGATATCGAGATTCAGGCAAATGATGAGGTCATCAACAAGTCTGAAGGTCGTACCTACGACTCCGGCTTTCACAATGCGATTAATGTGGAAATGCACGTTGCTGCAAAATCGGATACCATCGACTTCTTTGACAAAGACAATCCGAACAATTCCAATACCATTCAGGCCATATTCGACAATCGCTGTATTAGTTGTCACGGTAACAGCTCACCTTCTGGTGGATTGAGCCTTCAGCTGATTGCATCTGATCTAAACGGAGATGATCAGGTATCTTCTGTTTACGACAGACTGACCGAGAATGGTGGCTATTCTACAGCGAACGGTAATACCCGTGACTATGCATCTCGCAACGGTTCACGCATTAGCCCGTTGATGTGGGTGATGCACGGTAAGCAACTGGACGGCGACAATGATGAATATCGCACTTCCAGCTATGACCATACCCAGCTGTGGCAAAAAGGCACCGGCGGACTCATAGATCCATTTCTTACAGGCAACAAGGATTTGCTGATGCTAATTGAATGGATTGATGCCGGAATTCAATATTCTAACAACAGTGACATGTAAGAGAGAGCGGAGAGGAAGATTCATGAATCAGATTCGTTTAATAGTTGTTGCGGTCGGACTGTTCTTTTTAGGAGCAGCCGGCTCCACCAGCGGACTAGTAGGAAAACAAGCCCCGCATTTCAAATTAAAGACGCTGGAAGGTGGTTCCATCCACTCCCCTGCTGACTTTCGCGGCGACGTTCTACTGCTGGATTTCTGGGCAAGCTGGTGTCCTCCATGTAAGGTTTCTCTTCCTGAGCTTCAAAAGATGGAGAAATCAATCAAGGGTCTAAAGGTCGTTACTGTCAATATTGATGACGACGTAAAGAACGCCTCGAAGTTTATGAAAAAGCATGGCTTGGAAATGACAACTCTTTTCGACGCTAAGAAAAGCGTAGCAGAGACGTATGGTGTCGAAGCCATGCCGACGGCTATTCTGATCGACAAAAAGGGAGTCGTTCGCAAAGTGCTTTCCGGCTATACGATTAAAAAGAAAGACGAACTGGAATCTTCCATAAAGGCTCTGCTGAAATAACGATTGGAGTATAATATGAAAAAGATGCTTGGACTTATGCTGGCGCTGTTTCTGCTAAACAGCTGCGTAATGGTAAAAGCCTACGAACGGGAAAAGCTGTCTGATCCGTTGATTACACCGACGAATCAGTTTGCAAAACAGAAGCTGGACGAGAAGTTTTTCTCTACTCGTGAAGGCAGCATCGGCGGCGCGCGCGGTATTGGCGGCGGCTGCGGATGTGCAAAATAACCCTGTAATCGTAGCGAATAAAAGGACCAACTATGTTTTTACGAAGCAAAAAATGGATATCTCTGATGTTGTTGAGTCTGCTACCGCTTAGCATCTTCTCTCCTGTTCTGGCGGAAGATGGCGAGGCGCTTGGTTACACCACCTATTATTTTAGCGATAGTGGTGGCAACAGCGTCTCAACAACCTCCTTTAATCTGGCAAAGAAGCTGTTTGCAAAAACAGTTCTGCTGCTGGATCTGGAGCTGGACAATGTAACCGTGCCGCCGGTAACGGCCACCACAGGTGCAACACGTCCGCAGAGAGAGGGCAGCTCAACGTTCGAAAAGAGCCGCACCCAGGTTATTCTCGGTATGGAACAGGGATTAACCGCCGATGCCGCTCTTGCTGTGAACTACTACCATAGTGAAGAGGAAGACTACAAGTCCAACTCCCTAATTGCCACCCTTACCCGAGAGTTTAATCAGAAGAACACAACTCTTACCCTGCGAGGACAATACATCCAGGATGAGGTTGGCGAAATTCTCGACGACGGGTCGTTGCTTTATCGCGACAAGCAATCTGCCTGGAGCATTTTTGGATTGGATCAGGTGCTTTCCAAAACTTCGGTGCTGAGCCTTAGCTATGATTTTCTCTGGCAGGATGGTTTTCTTAGCGATCCCTATCGCCAGGTGCGCATTTTCGATACGCAGGGTGTTGCTACCCAGGTAGCTGAAGTTCACCCGGATTCACGTATTCGTCATGCCGGTAGCGTGAAAATCAACAAGCTCATTCCATCAATTAAAGCATCATTCAGCAGCAGCTATCGTTTCTATCTGGACGATTGGGAAGTGAATTCCCACACCTTCGATATCGAATTCGGCAAGTATGTCTTCGATGAGCTGATTGCGAAATTCAACTATCGCAATTACATCCAGGACGGTGCCTACTTTATTCAGGATCGTTATCAGGGCGATGAATTTCTGGCTGAAACAGCATTCAAAAGCCAGGACTATAAGCTGAACTCCTTTTATTCGAACAATATTGGTTTAAGCGTCTCTTATCTATTCAAAAAAGTGGCTGATGAAAAGCCCGGATTCAAGTTTTTGGAAAACGCGTCTATCGACCTTCGTTACTTCCGCTACTTTAATTCGCTGGACTTCTCGGCAAATATATATCAGATGAACGTGAATTTAGGGATTTAAGAAAGTTCAAGGTTCAAAGTTCGACGTTCTAAGTTAACAGCATTTTTAAACTTTGAACTCTGAACTTTGAACTTCAAAAAACAACAGTGAGGTTAGAATGAAACCCATGGTCATCATCCTATCGCTTTTAATGCTTATCGCCAGCGTGTCTGCCGATGAGAACGGCTCTGCCAAAAAGCAGGGAGCCAACTGGGCAAACGTCTCTGACGAAGCTCAAATTCAACTACTCATAGATGAACTGCGTTCCGCAATGAAGGATGCCGTACGCAGACAGGCCGTATCCAACCACCTGATGAAGTCGGCTGCAACAACGGCTATCGCCAATTCGCCGGTGAAATCTATGCGCATCGACGGCAGCAAGGCCTACGTTTCTCTGGATGGACAAGATATTACGCTGGAGAAAATCGATAATCACTGGCAGGTGTTGGCACTCGAGAGCGAAGGCATTGTCGAAGCTCCTACCAGCACCACTTTCGAGAACTTCGGCATTAATGACGGTTTCTCGGCTGGCGAAACATTCGCCAAACGCGACATCAGTGAAGACTACAATATCAATACGCTGTCCAAAGGAATTGCGACAACCTATCTCGATCGCAAGCTGTTCGGTTCGCCGGAAAAAACGGCTTCCTACTATTCAGCAACCTATCGCAAGAGCGCTCCACACGTGTCGGCTACTTATGTGCAGTTCGTGATCGATCCTGCCTGGAACCGCGTGGTTTACGGTAGCCTGAATCGCTGGATAAAAGCCTTTGAAGACGTGAACGGGCCTTCTGCTATCGCAGTTGACGCCGATGCCCGCGTCTTTGTTGGCGAGACCGGCTCCAGTCGCGTATCCGTGCTGCAGCTCGATGCAGCGCAGGAGAATTCAGATCTAAGCTTCTCTTTTGCCATCGACGGCATTAAAAATCCTGCCGATATCGCACTGGATGACAATAATACGCCGCTTGACGTGTCAGATGACCTGCTTTATGTCGCCGATCCGGTTGAGAACACCATCATCAAATTTGCTGTCGGTTCGTCCGATGCTCAGAAGGTGACGAGCTACGATGGCTTTAGCGAGCCAACCAGCGTACTGGTCGGTCGCTGGAATGGCGCCAACAACAATCTGATCTACGTAATTGACAAGATTGGCAAGCGCGTTCAGCTATTCGAAGATACCGGTTCTAATCTGCAGCTTCTTCGTGAGCTAAAGGGTGGCTATCACCAGTATTTCAGCGGCATTCGCGTAGATCACTTTGGAAACGTCTATCTGGTAGACAACGTGAATTCCAATCTCTACAAGTATTCCGCAACGCTCGAACTGCTCGACCAGCTTAGCGGCGGCGCACAGTTTGAAGGCCTGGTAAATGCCGACATTCCCTTCGGTCGCATCACTGTTGAAGGTGAAGGTACCACCTGGGCAGGCTTCGATCAGCTGTTTACTCTTGAGCGCTGGACCGAGAACAGCGGCGCACAGCGACGCGTTCCGGGTCTTGGTATTCGTAACGCCACGTTCCACAGTGATGCCGATATCAGTACCATCACCAATCGCTTCATGATCACCGACGTAGCCGACGTAACCGTTCATATCATCGATGAAGAGGATCGCCTGGTGCGCGACTTACCTGCAGGCTGGATGGTTTCAGGCTCCAAGGAAATCAACTGGGATCGCCGCGACAACAATGGCGAGCAGGTTAAAGCCGGCGTCTATCGCTATCAGCTGGAAGCAACAAGCTCTTATGGTGAGAATAACAAAACCACTCTGGATACGCGTTTCTATCTGCCGCTGTATTACTGGCAGGATTCCGGTAGTGAGAGTGATGATCAGTTCCGCACCAGCGGCACCATCACCAAGTGGGGAGAAAATGCCTCTCAGACAATCGTTACTGATCGCGACCGCATCACCTATCGCTTTAGCGGCCTGAATTCCGAGAGTGACTATCAGATCTCCCTGGAAGCAGTTGTAAACGACGACAAAAAGCGTTCGCAGGCAATCTATGCCGGTAAGTCTGAGCTGGCCATAATCGAAGTAAATGGCGAAGAGCAGCAAACCGCCTGGCTCGATATTCCGCGTGAGGAGTATGCTAATGGCACGCTGGAGCTTTCCATAGCACGTATTGAAGGCGAGTCTGCAGCTGTATCTCAGCTTTGGCTGAAGGAAAACGGCATTGGCCTGAATCCTGAGCAGCTGAATGGTGATCCGCAAGTTGCAGAAGGTTTTGCCCTTGAGCAGAACTATCCGAACCCGTTCAACCCGACCACCACGATTCGCTTCCGCATTCCGGAAGACGCGCGCGTGAAGCTGGAAGTATTTAACCTGCTTGGTCAGAAGGTTCGCACTCTGGTAGATGCACAGCGTAGCGCTGGCGTAACCTCTGTAAACTGGGACGGCCGCAATAGTGCCGGTGCTCAAGTAAGCAGTGGAATTTACTTCTATCGTCTTGAAGCAGGTAGCCTGGTGCAGTCTCGCCAGATGTTGCTGATTAAATAATTTGATTACCACTGTGGCAATCAACAGCGGGACCCGGACGGATCGGTGAGGTTCTGTCCGGACGCCACAACGCATTAGAAGATCCTCTCCTCAACCCCGGTAAGGGCGGCGCCAGTTTTGGGTCGCCTTTGCTCTTTTGGGGCAGGGACAGAAAGTGGGTAGATCGTCCCGAAAAAAACGGGACTTGTAGGAGGTAGGGGGAAATTAACAAACGGCAAAGAACTGACGGCATAGAACAGACGGCAATAAACCTTGTTGTCACGCCGAGCGGAGTCGAGGCGCTAGCAGAAGTCAGAAAAGAAGGTGAGAAACGGTGAGGGATCGAGCTATGTCTCGATCCGGAATGTGCATCGGTAAAGACGCGATGCTTCGCGTCTCATAAGCAGGCAGCGGATTCAGAAAATCAGCGGCAAATAACTAACGGCAATCAACATAGGGCAAACAACGGAGAAAAGGGAAAGACTATGAGGGATCGAACCATGTCCCGATCCGTAACATGCAACGTGCACCCCAGAAGCGAAGCGATCCATATTTTTCTCCCGCTCTCCCTATCTCCCGCTCTAAATCGGCGAAGCGACCTATCCCCAAACATTGCTTGCCCTCATGCAGCCCAACATCTATATTTCACTAATCACGCAAAATATTGACACATTTCAACTACCGAGCGTTATTCTCGATATCGGACTGCCATAGACAGCTGCGGTTGAATGCAAAACATAAAACGGATTACTCCGATGGGAAGTTGGGGACCAGCAATTTCGTCAAATGACATCTATAAGGATATTTACGATGACTTCATGGATTTATATGATGAAGGTCTTGAATCAGCGGAGATATCTAAAAAGGTGATCAAAAAGAACTCTGAGCTTATTAATAGCCATGAAGATAAAAATAACTTCTGGTTTGCATTGGCAATGGCTCAGTGGCAGTGCAAAGCATTAGAGCCAGATTTGTATCAAAGAGTTAAACAAATTGTTAAAACTGGTGAAGATATTAGGCTTTGGAAAGACTTGGGGGCTGAATCTAAAGCACTTCAAAAGCGAGAAAAGGCTCTTAACTCGTTTTTAGAGAAGCTAAGCACTGAAAAGGAGAAGGCCAGAAAAAGAAAAAAGAAAGTTCTTCGCGATTCTATTTTCCAAAGAGGCGATTGTTTAACTTTTAAGTTGGAAAATGAGAATTATGGCGGAGCCTTTGTGTTGACATCTGAGGAAAAGACAGAGTATGGGATGAACATGATCGCAATAACAACTTTGAATCTTGAAGAAAAACCAAGAGTCGATGAATTTAAGAGTGCTTCAATTCTAATTACAGATCAGGAGGTTTACCAATACCTAGGCCCGGAAATGATATTTTGGCATTGCGCTAAGCATTTCAAAAAAGCTCCAATAAACTTTGAGGTGATTGGACACTTAAAAGTAAGCCGGAAGTACAAGTTTGACAGTCACTACACCAGAGTTGCTCCATGGGATGCAATTAAGATAATGGTAGATACTCACATGCATTTAATTACCGCAGGAATCGGGGCGAAGAAAGGAGTAAAACTAAATAAATTGAGAAAGCGATCCTGGTTCTGGCGATAGGGCTAGTTCCTCGAGAAAATGCTTTTTGATAATCATTGTTCATATATACAAAAGCCTTGTTCCCAGAATCAGCAAAAGAAAACACCATGCCCGAAACAATTAAGAACCACGCCACTGGCGACCAAATTGAATTTCTGCAAACCGCCGAAGAGACCAATGGTGAAATGTGCAATTTCATTATGACATTGGCACCAAAATCCTCATGGGCAAAGAGTCCGAGGCATTTTCATCCCTATCAAACCGAAACGTTCAGAGTCATTTCCGGCGAGCTAAACCTGACTGCTGGCGATAAGCATTATGTTTTGGGGCCGGATGACGACATGGTTGTAGTCGACAAATTTGTTTTGCATTCCTTCTGGAATGAGACGGATGAGGAAGTTCGATTTGAAGCAGAGATCTATCCTCCAATAAATATTGAGAAAGGTTTACGGCTTACCTATAAACTGTCTCAGGAAGGCAAAATCAACAAGAACAATATTCCTACCAATCCTTTTCACACGCTCATACTTATGAATGACTTTGACTCCTATTTTGCAATCATCCCCTGGAAAATTCAGAAATTCATGTTTGCCCAAGGGGCGAATCTGGCTAGGCTGTTTGGTTATAAGTAAGTGTCGTGTCGGCAACCCGCTCTGGCTTCGACGGAGTCTATACCGAGCGTAGTCGAGGTGCTCAGCCTGACGCTTTAAATACTCCTTGTCACCCGCTCTCCTTGTCTCCCGCTCTCTTTGTCTATCAAAAAACCCCTTGCCATGTAGCCCAAAGTGAGCTACATTTTAATCGTCACCATCAAACACGCATTGGGAGTGTAGAAACATGGACTCAACAACACGAACAAATCGAAACACTGTTGTTCGAGCGAGGACAGACTCTAAGCTAAAAGAGAACGCTGAAGGAATTTTAAAACAACTTGGTTTCACTATGTCTGACGCGATCAATATTTATCTGAATATGATCGTTATGCATCGAGGTATTCCATTTGAGATAAAGATTCCTAGTGAGCTCACCCTGGAGACCTTCAAAAAGTCTGAAGCAGGAGAAGATTTAGAGCATGTCGGTAGCCTGGACAATCTCAAAAACTTAATCGACAAGCAATGAGGTATTGGATGTGCTGAAAGTTGTCGTGACTGGACAGTTCAAAAAAGATATTAGAAAGTCACTCAAACAAGGAAAAGCAGTAGAAGCTCTATTAACGGTTATGGGTTATTTGATACATCAACAACCTTTACCAGAGAATTTCAAGGATCATCCTTTGGTTGGAGATCTGGTTGGTCGAAGAGACTGTCACTTGCAGCCCGATTTACTTTTGATCTATCGGGTCGAAGGTGAGAGGCTAATTTTGGAACGAATGGGAAACCACTCGGAGCTGTTCAGAAAATAAGTCTTTCTTTGCTTCAAAAAGCGACTTCTATATGCCTTCTCAACCGCTCACCTTATCGCCCCGTCTCGCACTCTACTTGTAGACAGCTCTTGCCCACAACGAGTCTGACGTCTATATTTCGTTTGTCGATCTTCAATAGACTTATAACGTATTCCTGATCTTATCAGTAGCGGAGGCTTGAGATGCTGGCTATAGAAAAACTGCACAGCGACAAAACTTTAAAAGTTACCAACTGGATTCTCGCAGGCATAATTGTTCTGGTAAACATTTACTTCCTTCCACTAAGCCTGAACTTGTATACCAGCACTGGTGGTCCGATGGGCATTGGTCTTTTATTATTGCCAGCAACCCTTTCAATCAATTTCTTGCTCATCACCGCATTTCCGGTTTTCAATTCTAAATACCATACAAGTCGTGGACTTCTGTTTTTAAACGGATTTGGAGTTCTATGGTCTTTCTTCTGGATGTGGCTTTCGGTAACGGCAGCTTAGGATAACGCCATTTCATTTGGCAAATTGCCTCGGATCGCTTACACTAGAATAAGCAAACCTAACGCCGAGGTCGGATAATGAATCCCAACATTTCAAGCGCATTTACAAAGGTAGAAGATACAAACATCCACTATCTGACCGTCGGCAAGGGCGAGACAATTCTCTTTCTGCACGGCTGGCCAACCTCTTCTTATCTATGGCGAGATATGATGCAGGCACTATCCGAGAAGTATCAGGTGATAGCAATGGATCTGCCGGGATTTGGAAAGTCTGATAAAAGACCAGAAGATTCCTACAGCTTTCGCTACTACGAACGTATCATTAGCGGCTTTCTGAAGAACTTAAAGATCGAGAAGATAACGCTCGGCGTTCATGATCTCGGCGGTCCGCTTGGTCTCTATTGGATGATTCAGCATATGGAACAGGTGAATCGGCTGATCCTGTTCAACACGCTGGTTTATCCGCAGTTCTCCAATATGGTCAAGCTCTTTGGCCTTTCAACGATGCTGCCGGGAATAAGGCATTATTTGAGTAGCGCTGCAGGACTAAAAAAAGCAATGCTTTTTGGCGTATATCAAAAAGACAAGCTGACGGATGAAGCGATAGAAAACTATCAGGCGCCTTTTATAGAAAGTGATTCCAGAAAGGCACTGCTAAAAACGGTGCAGCGTCTCAGCAAAAAAGGATTTGAGGAAATCAGCGCCAAGCTGAAAGGATTCAAAGGCCCGGTGCAAATATTGTATGGAGAAGATGACAAGATTCTTCCAAAGGTCGCCGACACCATGCAGCGCGTAAAAAAGGACCTGCCGCAAGCTCATATCAAATCGTTCCCAAACTGTGGCCACTTTCTTCAGGAAGAAATACCCGATCAGCTGGCTGAAGCAGTGCTGGAGTTTATGGTAACTTAGATTTGCGCGATAAATAAATGCTTCTAAACCTGTTTTTATGATAAAGGCTGTCTATACCTGTTATGAAAAAACGCTTTCTACTCCTAGCACTTGCGTTCCTCTTCGCAACCATGTTTTCTGCCGGCTACATGAACTACCACCAGTTAAACATCAACGATGTTGCACTCAGTGTTCTGAGCAAGATAAAGAAGATCCAGGGTAATGAGGTCGACCTGCAAGCCATTAAGACAGCAGATTCACCCATCGTTAATCATGACATCTGGACAACACTCCTGCAACAACATGTCAGCGAAACCGGAGATGTAGACTATGATGCTATTCTTGCGGACAGCGATTTATTCGAAAGCTATCTGCAGGAATTGAGTAATCATCCTCCCGGCGCAAACTGGAGCAAGAATGAAAAGATCGCCTACTGGATAAATGCCTACAATGCCTTCACGGTAAAACTGATTTTAGATTTTTATCCGCTGAAAAGCATTAAAGACATTAGCAGTGGATTACCGATGCTGAATTCTCCCTGGGATCTTAAGTTCTTCAAAATTGCAGGCGTGGCATTCGATCTGAATACCATTGAGCATGAGATTCTGCGTAAGGACTTTAACGAACCGCGCATTCACTTCGCCATCAACTGCGCCTCGTTTTCCTGTCCGAAGTTGCTAAATATGGCTTTTACTGCTGATTCTCTGGAAACTCAGCTGGAAGCACAAACGAGAGCCTTCCTGAATAACCCGGATAAGAATATCATCACAGATAAAGAAATCCGGGTGTCGAAGATCTTCAGCTGGTTTCAGCGAGATTTTGGTGGGCAGAATGGCGTGCTTGCCTTCATTCAAAAATATCGTCCTGAGCTCAATAAGGAAAACCCGGTTGAGTATTTGGATTATAATTGGGGCTTGAATAATTGACTCTTTCACTGACCGTGAACCTCAATGGAGTTTATCCTGGGTTCTATGAAAGACTAAAGATATAATCCGTTGAAAGGAATGCTCCCAAAACAAGCTCTTGCTGGAAACCTGGTCGGTCTCTATATTCACATATATGTAATCTTTAAAAACAACCCCTCTGAGCAATGCTTGATACTAAAACGAGAAACCAATGAAAAATAAATTCCTGGCAATACTTGAAGTCATTGGAGTTTTGGTAATTGGTTGGACATTAACACGAATCCTGGTTACAGCACTTGGCGTACCTCCTCTCCAAGAATATTTAGACAAAGCCATTTTAAGCGATAACCCGGATTTTCTTTACCTTTCAAAAATTGGTTTCCTTACACTGTTGATACAGTTCCTCTGCTTAATGATTCCTGCATACATAATAACCAAGCTGCTGCATAAGGGAGGATTAAAAAGCTTTGGAATTACCACAGGAAATAAACCGCTAAAAGAGACTGTTTTAACTGGCTTTGTGCTCTTTTGCTTATTAGGTATTCCAATGAAACTTTTGCTCATTGCCAATCATTTTACAAACCTGGGGATGATTCCAAGCTATTGGGAAGTATTCAATAAAGATTGGAACGTGGGATTTTGGATTTTTATGGCAGTTGGCAGTTATGCTGTTATCCCGGTATTTGAAGAATTATTTTACCGGGGATACGCGCAGTTCAGACTTGAAAAAGAGTTTAAGTTTTTTGCCATACTATTCATTTCGTTGCTTTTTACCCTAAGTCATTTTCAATATTTCATTCCTGATATGTTTAATATTGGCATGTTATTCTCCCTTTTTTTGCTTGCCATTGGAATGGCATTTTCAAGGTACCTGAATGTGTCAATAATTGCACCGATAGTTATTCATTCATTAATGAATATTCCCTTAAAATATCCTTATGATCTGTTTGTACTGGCAGCCATGATTCTTGGTTTAGTAATATTGAGAAAAAGAGTTGCAAAGCTCATTACAGATTCAATTGATGAATCAAAAAATACAAACTATCTAGAAAATTCTTTGTTCTTGATAATTATTCTAGCATTCGCACTAGGAATGAATTTTACACCTGAGATTACATTGATAGCATTCATATTTTTATTTATTGTTTCTCTGATCGTCCAAATTCTGAGTAAAAGAGGACATAAAGTAAAGGCCACGGACAATTCATAATTTAATAACCAAGACAGAGTAAAAGTCCTCCCCTCTCTCAATCACTACAACATCAACCACATTATTGGGAACCAGACACCCGATCAGCTCCGACCTGTTGGGACGCGCCAGAAGCAAAGCATCCAATAGATCCCGAAGGGACGCCCCATAAGCGAAGTGCCCAAGAAGTCCTTGCTCACCTCTTTACCCGCACTTATATTCTAAAATATTCCACGAAAAACTACGGGTGTTATCCTCTCTATATATGAGGTTTCATACCCAAAAAGGCATACAAAGTTAATTTCTTTCGAAAAATAGAGTTCATTAATCTTTTACGGAGTTGAAAGAATATTGCAAAGGGCGTTCCTATGCAGCACGGTCAACTTACGCCCCGCATATTCTTTAATTTGCCACATGAATACAACAGCGATTGAATTAGGCTTAAAGCTTTTTAGTGCCGTTCCAAAGAACACATCCCAAGCGACCTCTTTTGAGACGTCTCTGAAATACGGTGTAATTGTCGACAGACATGCTTCTTACGCACAGGCAGAGATACTCAACTATTTTGTAAAGAACAAACTAAGCGCCGAGCAGTTGAATGCAACTTTCCACAAGTCCTGGCAAGTAATTGAAAATAGCAGCCGTCAGGAATTGTTCGTTCATCAAATTCTGCACTATCTCACCACATACGGAACAGATTTCACCTCTGAGTTCGTATATTTTCCGGCTGAGCATCTATCGCTTCCTAAAGCGACAAAGATTCCGCTTCGCGTTGTTCGGGGAATCGAGTCGGCTGAGTTAATTAATATGGCCTTAGACATGCTCAGTAGCGGTATTGCTCTGGATGAAATAACGCTGGATGATCTGCTGGATTTATTGGATGCGCTGGACTATAAATTCACTTCCGTTAGCCATATTAAAAATAAAGAAGCATCCGTAAAGGTTATTTCCAGAACAGGAATTTATCCGGACAGCCCTGTTGAGTTTTTACGCTTCCTCGTCTACCTCTCAACCGGGACAACACTGTTGATAAAGAATGACGAAACGATTAAGGCAATAAAAGAATCTGAACTACCTATTGCTGAACATGTAGCGGCGTTCGGACTTAAAAAATGTGCTGAAATCTTTAATCGATTTAAGCCGCTCTGGCTGTCATTCAAGACAAACAGGACAAACAGGGCGGCAATTAATGAAATAAACAGGCTCGCCAAAAGACATCATAAACCGATGCCGGTCGATGTCTTAAATTCAGTAACGTCTATTTCATACAGCACTACAGAAGTTCTCGAGGCACTACAACAGGTTAATAACTTTAGGAAGATACGACTGCTCAATGCATTGAATATTCGACTGAATGCAGCAGATACGTTCTTATACCGAATACGAAACGGCAAGTCTTTTTCCAAAGAGAAACACACCAACAAGTCAGCTCTGTATTATCGTACGATGTTTAATTTGGTTTACGAGAATCTGCTTGATTCTTTGGATTTGGCCGGAAAGAAAGTAGCTTATCCTGAAAACATTGACTATGCACTACCAGTTTCGGAGAAGATGTTTGTAGGCAATTTTCCTGTTGGAACCAAAATTACATCGGAGAATTTAGCCTCAGGAATTTATTGGGAGAATAAGTGGGGCGCGAATGATCTTGACTTGTCTGCGCTGCAGCTGTCTGGGAAAGTCGGTTGGAATAGTGTCTTTAAGTCGAAGGGACTGCTGTATTCGGGAGATATAACGGATGCGCCAAATGGCGCAACAGAACTCCTGTATACAAAAAAGAACCTGCCTAATCCCGCTTTATCAATTGCTAATATCTATTCCGGCACCCTGGGCTGCAAGTTCAAAATAATTATTGGATCCGCACCGCGTGTTCGGGAGAACTACATGTTTGACCCAAATGAATTAATTTTGGAAGCCGAATCGACAATGAAAGGCAGCCAGCAAATTCTCGGCTTATTTTTACCCGAAGAAGGTAACACAGTTAGTTTTGTTATTATTAATACGGTCTTCGGCAGCATGAGCGTCAGTTCCAATTCGATTCACAATCAGAATGCCAGGAAAGCGCTTTACTTTCAATACGCGTCTCCGATATCCATGAGAAAACTGCTTACCGATGCTGGTGCCATTTTAGTTTCCGACGAGAAGTCAGAAATCAACCTGATGCCCCATCACCTCTCGAAGAGCACAATTGTGACGATCTTCAGCTAGAGACAGGAAATCTCAATACATCGAGCCCGGCTCCCAAATTACTTCCTATCCTGAAAAAGCATCTCTCATATATCGGCAACTCGAATAAGCCCTTATCGCAGAGCCCTATTAACCAGCTCTGGCTTCGACTCCGCTCTGGCTGACGCTTTCGGTCGCCTTGTCTCCTTGTCTCCTTGTCCATCAATGCGTATAATTTTATATGAAAAAACAATCCCTATTCCCCGCATTGCTGACAGCGTTTGTATTACTTTTTCTGTCGTGCAATAATCAGTCGAGTAGTAAAATGACTGTCATCGATTTAGACGAACTAACCGTCGCTCAAATTCATCAGGCCTACGAAGACGGTGACTACACTTCCGAGCAGCTTACCGCGGCCTATTTCGCACGGATTGATAGCCTTGACCAGTCCACCACGCTCAATGCGATTGTGGTAAAAAATCCCGATGCGCTGAAGCGCGCTCGCGAGCTCGATGAAGAGTATGCCAAAACCGGCAAGCTACGGCCAATGCACGGTATTCCGGTAATTGTGAAGGACAACTATCACACAATGGGACTGCAAACAGCCGGCGGTTCAATTGTGCTTAAAGGTTTTGAACCAAAAGACGATGCCTGGCAGGTTGCGAAGCTTAAAGAGGCTGGTGCTATTGTGCTGGTAAAATCCAACATGGGTGAATGGGCATTCAGCGCAAAACACACCAACAGCTCGCTAATTGGAACGACGCGCAATCCCTACAATACCGATCACGTGCCGGCCGGCTCCAGCGGTGGAACCGCGGCAGGTGTGGCAGCCAACTTTGGTGCAGTCGGACTCGGAACAGATACCGGAAACTCCATACGTGGACCGTCTTCACATAACGCACTGGTGGGATTTCGCTCTACGCTGGGCCTTACCAGTCGGCATGGGATTATCCCGCTCTATATGCGCAACGACGTCGGCGGGCCAATGTGTCGCACCGTTGAGGATGCCACGCGCATTCTGGAACTGATTGCCGGATACGATCCCGCCGATCCGCTGACAAAGCATAGCGAAGGCCGTGTCGCCGAAAGCTACATGGCGCATCTAAAGAAGGACGGTCTGAAGGGAAAACGTATCGGTGTGCTGCGTCAACTCAGCGAGCGCGATTCTCACCCTTCCATTCAAAAGTTGTTTAACACTGCCGTTGAAGATTTAGAGAAACTGGGTGCCGAAATTGTCGACCCGTTCGACATTCCGAATTTCGACGAGGTGCGTAAAGATCAGTGGTGCTCTGAGTTCCGTGTAGACATCGAGGAATGGCTGGCAGCAAATCATCCAACGTTACGCACATTGGAAGACATTATTGCAGCTGGCACGCCAACGCCTTCGGCAGCTGAAGGGCTGGAGTATTTTCTCACCAACGCCGGGCGTGGTGATGATTCTGCCGTTCCCTGCGGTGATGCCTATAGCGATCCGAAACGCATTGCCTACCGCAAAGCGATCGAGGGTGAAATGGATCGGCTGAAAGTTGATGCCATTATCTACCCAAGCTGGGGACATCCACCGGCAAAGATCGAACTGTTTGAGGAAGGATATCTGGGAGATAATAGTCAGATCATCGCGCCACATACCGGCCAACCGGCGTTTACCGTTCCAATGGGATTTAGCGAAGGCAATTTACCGGCAGGTCTACAGATCCTGGGCAGGATGTACGATGAGCCAACGCTAATCGAGATCGCCTATGGCTATGAGCAGGGAACGATGCATCGCAGGAAACCGTATTAGTGAGACGATGGGGTGACAAGGAGACTTGAGGATGGGGCGAAAGCTAGCCGCGTCAGGCTGAGCGGAGTCGAAGTCTAGCGGCAACTAAAACACGGCAATGAAAAGACGGCAGAGAAAACACGGCAATTAAAACACGGCAATTAAAAGACGGTAGAGAAAGCACGACAATCGTAGACTGCGTCAGACTGAGCGGAGTCGAAGTCTGGTGGCTATTAAATAGACAAAAAGAAGATAGAAGAATCAACACTGGCAGCAATAAGCAGGAGTATTCAGCAATGGCAGCAGGTGGACATTTCCTATTCACTCTTTTTAAGATTGCACTTTTAGCAAGTGTCTACTCACTACTCCTTTGGGCTTTTTTTAAACGAATAGGTAAGTCGAAACCTGAGAGTTGGTTTCACCGAACGACAATCAATAAACGTAGCTTTTTGATTGAAGCTGGAGTTTCAATCTCAATTGTTTTGCTTGCATGGTTGTTCAGCTATTGGGGAGACCACGGATGGGGAGATCACTTTCGAATTCCAATTGGAAACGGTCTTGCAGTTGAGGGTATAGATTTAGCTGAATATGGATATATTAAGAACCTACAAACGAGTAAGGACAAAGACATTGAGATGACAATGTTTAAGGTTCATAACAACGTGCTGGTTGGTAATTTAGATAGCCACTTTTACTCTTATAGAAATCAGTATTTTATTTATGACATGTCTAAAAAAGTTATGTTAGAATTTTCAAATCAAGCTGAGCTTGACAACTATACTTCAAGAAACGATTTACCGGATTCATCAGAGTTATTAACATTTAATACAAACTATCACCAGCATTGGAACGGTTGGCGATTTTTGTTATTACCCTAATCACTGTTGCCGCAAGACTCAGGAAGCGCCCCGCTATTGATTTGCCTTCGACGAACTCAGACAGCGGATTCTCCCGCTCTGGCTTCGACTCCGCTCAGCCTGACGCTTTCAATCCTTGTCTCCCACTCTCCCTGTCGCTCACTCTAGTTGTCTTAAGAAGCAAGCCAGCGATAAAGCTCAACATACTTTTGCACTTGAACATCCCAGGAAAAGTTCTTCTCCATACCGGCCTTCATCAGCTTGGTCCAGGCATCACGGTTTTTGTAGGTCTCAACCGCATGGTTAATTGCCCACTTCACGCTGTCTGCATTAAAGTGCTCGAATACAAATCCGGTCCCCTGCTGCGATTCCCAATCGTAAAAGTCTACCGTATCGGCAAGACCGCCTGTCTTCCGAACGATTGGCACCGTACCGTATTTCAAGCTGTAAATCTGGTTTAGGCCACATGGTTCATAGCGCGACGGCATCAGAAACATATCGCTACCGGCTTCAATGAGATGCGACAACTCTACATTGTATCCGTTAAAGAAGACCATCTTGTATGGGAAATGTGCCTGAGCCTGCTGAAAGAAGTGAGCATATTTCTCTTCACCACTACCCAAGACGACAAACTGGATATCGGTTGAGGCAAGAATTTCAAATAAAGATTCATGAAGTAACTCAAAACCCTTTTGTCCGGTTAAGCGCGACACAATGCCGCAAACTGGTGTCGTGGAATTATAGGGTAAACTCATTTTTTTCAGAAGTGCCTGCTTGTTCTTTTCCTTACCAGACAGATCATTAATGTTAAACGCGTGGGGAATCAGCTTGTCCGATTCGGGACTCCACTCGGCATAGTCGACGCCGTTTACAATTCCAATTAAGCGATCTTGCCGTTGCTGTAGCAATCCTTCCAGTCCACAGCCATATTCGGATGTCATAATCTCTTTTGCGTAGGTATTACTAACCGTAGTGATCATATCTGCATGCAGCAGCCCTATTTTCATATAGTTGATAATACCTGCATCCAGATCTTCTGACGGTAATAACTGCTTATAATCATTAATGCCCAGCGTATCCAGCTTATCCCAACCGAAAATCCCCTGATAGCCAATATTATGTATGGTTAAGATAGTCCGGGTTTTGGCAAATAAGCCATCCCACGAATAGAGCGTTTTCAGGTAAAGTGGCGCCAGGCCGGTTTGCCAATCGTTACAGTGCATAATATCCGGCGCCCAACCCATTCGCTGGCAGCATTCGATAGAGGCGCGCGTCAGCAGTGCGAAGCGCAGATATTCATCCATATCATCAGTGTAGATACTGCCACGGTCGAACAGTCCGGGGCAGTGGACAAAATACACGTTGGCATTGCTATCCGGTAATTTTGCAGTTAATAAAGAAAAGGTCAGAGAAAAATTACCAAACTGAATTTGGATATCCTGGATAAAGTCTACCTCGTGAAAATCCGAGATAGATGTATCAATGTTCGAATAGAACGGCATAAATACGCGAATATCGTGTCCATCTTTATCCAAATATTTTGCCAGGGCACCCGATACGTCGGCAAGACCACCGGTTTTGGCAAATGGTACAACTTCTGAGGCAAGAAAACAGATTTTAAGTGGATCCATGTAGGGCTTCCCGGTAAGTAATGTGTAATAATATACGGGTTGGTAATATAACAATCAATGCAATGTAAAGACGCAATGTATAATCGGAAGGTTTAGGCAGGATGTTTAATAATGTAGAGACGCAATGAATTGCGTCTCTACATTATTACAACAATTTGCATTGCGTTTCTACATTGTTACAACAATTTCAAACCACGCAGGTCATCTTTCGGTTCATCAAAACTGCAGCTACCAAAGGAAATGATACCGGCCTTGCGGATTTTTTCAATCTCGCCAGTTGAAACACGTAATGTTTTCCAGGCAAAAGCCTTTGCGGTAAACAGGAAGTTCTTTGGATCTTCATCACCAATAATTTCGCGTAGTTCCTCACGATTCAAGTCATGAGCATAGGCAAACACGCCGGCACCGAAAACGTTAAAAAAGCCGTGCATCTTAATCTTGTCTACAGGGTTAAGATGACGCACCGGGTGATGTAGACCAGCGGTTGCTTTTATGGCAACGCGGTTATCGCGTCCCAGAGAAATCGCATGTGCCAGTTGATCCACGGATGGATACATGTGCGGCTCAACACCACCACAACGCAACTTCAGGCCAGCACCGGCATACTTCTGTTGTTGATCCGACTCTTCCCCTGCCTCATTGTGCTGACTAATTCCACGTAAAACTGCCGGGAATTGCATCTCCCACTCTTCATGAAATCCCATCTCGTAAAACACTTTAAACTCAGGTGGACCTTGCTCTTCAATTATCGAAGCGGCCTTATCAAGAAAGCTCTTAACCGCCGTTGATGTAGGCGATTTTTGCAGGGCCTCCGGAAAGCGCGTTTCGTAGACATCCGTAATTACATTTTCGCCGTGAAGTGCTCGAAACTGCTCGATTGCCGCCAGATCTTTCTTTAATGTTGCAAAAAATTCTGTCTCACTTTTGCTGCGACTGCCAAGCACAGAGAAGCGAAACGGCTGATCACCTTCAAAAAGCGACTCTTTGTATGCTGCCAATTCGGTCAGGCGGGAGGCCGGACAAATAAAACGTGAGAGCATCCAGGATACGATCCCACTCCGATATTCTGCATAATTGCGAATCGCAGGATCCATCTCAAGCTTCGCAGGTGGAAAGAGTCCTGCATAATCAATAATCTCCGTCATGAATGCCTGAAATGGCTTCAACATGCCGCGCTCCTTTTCAACTTCTTGTTGGTGAATTGTGAAGGCATAATTTAGTTAAATTTGTTGCTAAAACAACTATCTGTTTACAAATCAAGCATGAAAATGAAGCATTAGGTTAAGATAAACATTTGATATTATTTGCCGATAGTTTTAAGGCTGCCCTGAGGAGGGAATCTCAATCTTAACCGACGGTTAAAGCTTACGATGATACATTCGTTACTAAAAAAACTACTCCCCCTGATTCTGATTGTTGCAGCACTTACCGCAGAACTCCTCTCCCAAACAGAATTTAGCCCTAACGAAATCCAGCTCCGTTTTGAGCGTATAAGCAGCGAAGATGGATTGTCGCATAGTTCTATTCACTGGATTCACCAGGATAAAACCGGCTATATATGGATTTCCACTCCTGATGGGCTTAATCGTTTTGACGGCTATACCTTTCGCACCTTTCGTTACGACCCTTCAGATTCTACAACAATTCGTGGCAGCTGGGCCGGATCGCTATATGAACGCGCTAATGGCGAACTTTGGATTGCCATGGGCGTTGGTGGCTATAATCGCTTTCAGCCAGAGACCGAGACGTTCACGCATTTTGGATTCGACAGCTTAAACGTCAATTCACTACCAAGTAATTTAGTTCTAACGATTCATGAGGATAGCAATAAACGACTATGGGTCGGCACAAATAAAGGGATTGCTTATTTTGATGATGCAACAACATCGTTTATCCGCCCAACAAATCTGATTCCTGACACTGGCATTATTCACTCTATTGTAGAAGACTCCCTCGGTTATGTCTGGATTGCCTCCTACTCAAAAATATACCGCTACAGCACTCGTTCAAAAAAAATTGAGAGGGTCAATCTTCAGGAACATTGGCCCGGCGAAACCGCCCCGGTCCTCATATCGTCACTCGCAAGCGCCAAAGACGGGGTTTGGAGCGCAATAAGCGGCAGGGGTTTTCTAAAACTAACGTCTGTTGAAGACCATCTAAATGCCGTAGCCTTCATGCCAATTAGCGGAAATGAAAGCTCTCTTTCTGCGCCACATTTGATGCGTGAAGATAAAGAGGGCCATCTCTGGGTTGCGGTAAAGGGTGGTGGAGTAAATCGATTAGAGCCGCAATCTGGCGCGATTTATCGCTATCGCAAGGCAAGTGGCGATCTAACGGACAATCTCATAAATTTTATATGGGAAGATCGCACAGGCACGATGTGGATTGGAACGGCAAACGGCTTAAATCGCATGTCACCCCAAGAGCGGAAATTTAATCGCTTTAGCCACTATACGCACGATCCTGCGGATCAATATAGTCTAAGTTATCACGCGATGAGCATGGTTCACGAAGATCGTAATGGCATGCTCTGGTTTGGTACAATGGGAGGTGGTATTTCCCGCCTATCGCCAAACAAAGCGCAATTCGGACACTTGCGTTTTGGCAGACACCTGCCAAATACCGTTGCCGCAAAAAACATTCGCTCCATATTGATTACCGAAGACAGCACTACAGCAAAGCAGGACCTCTGGCTTGCAACAAGCGGTTCCGGTCTCATTCGCATCTCTGAACCCGTTTCATTTGATTCAGAGAAACAGATTGTTGAATCTAGCTTTAGCCACTCTCCCGGCAATCGCAACAGCATCGATCATAACGTGGTGCAAACGCTGCTTGAGGATAATCTTGGTATGATCTGGATCGGCACCCGAGCCGGAGTAAATCGCTTAGATCCGGTGTCGAATCGGGTAGAGAGAATAAACTTTTCGAAGCACTATAATCCTCGAAACCTGCCGATTAGTGTCTATATACTGTTTCAAGACAAAGATAACATGATCTGGATCGGCACGCAGAACAATGGCTTAACGCGGCTGGATCCAAAAACAGGTGCAACGAAAACCTTCACAACTGAGAACAGTAATTTAGGAGCGAATACAATTTGGGATCTAATGCAGGAGCCATCCGGCACCATTTGGATCGGCACTGCAGTTGGTGGTTTATCACGTTTAGAACCAGAGACAGAAGCGATACGAACGTACCTGCCGATAAAAGGTGATCCCTATTCCCTCAATAATCGCTCAATCACTTCGCTGCATCTTGATAAATCAGGCACTATCTGGCTCGGCACGTTCAGCGGTGGTCTTAATCGCTATCTGCCACAGCATGATGGTTTTCAGAACGTCATGATTAAAGATGGTCTGCCAAACAATACAATTCAGGGAATTCTGGAAGATGCCGACGGGAGGCTTTGGCTAACCTCAAATAAGGGGTTAACTCTGTTTAATCCCGACGGCGGCGTTCGAAACTTCACAGTGCGCGATGGCCTCCAGGCGAACGAATTCAATCGAGGTGCTTATGCTATGTCTTCCTCAGGGCAATTACTGTTCGGCGGCATTAATGGCATCAATAGATTCTTTCCAGACAGCCTCCGTCTTGAAGCGCAGAACGCTCCGGTGCAAATAACCGGGCTTCAAACCTTTGGAAAAGAGGCAAAGCTTAATAGCCCTCTAAATCGTTGCGATACGCTGAACTTCAGCTATGATGAGAACCTGTTTACTTTGGATTTTGCATTGCTTGAATTTAGCGGATCTCAGGAGAATAAATACGCCTATAAGCTGAAGGGATTGAATGAATTCTGGATAGACTTGGGAACCCGCCGCTCCGTAACATTCACTAATTTGAATCCCGGCAGCTATACGTTTTTAGTCAAAGGCAGCAACCGGGACGGTAGCTGGAGCAGTGAGGAAACCGCCCTAACCATTATTGTACACCCCCCTTTTTGGCGCACCTGGTGGTTTCGCGGATTAGTCATTTTCTCACTTATATTTCTAATCGGCCTGCTTTATCGCTATCGCGTTCGACATCTGAGAAAACAACAACAGCTTTTGGCAGAGGAAGTCGAAAAACAAACCCGCGAGCTTCGATTGCAGAAAAAGGAGTTGGAAAAGACCAACTTGCAAAAAAATGAGTTTGTTGGTATTGCCGCGCATGACCTGCGCAATCCACTGACTGGAATTATTGGCTATCTGGAATTGCTGATTCAGCAGGTTCGCTCCGGAGTATTTGATCCAAAGGCCGGACTGGAACAGTTAGAATTTTTGATGACAACCGCGCGACGCATGTCCGCACTAATAACCGAGATGTTAAACGTTGCAGCAATAGAATCCGGGACGATGCAGCTAAACTTAAAATCGGATGATCTGGGGGAATTGCTAAAAAAGATGACAAACTTCTATAGCCAGGCAGCGATCCGCAAAGATATCTCGCTTCGCTTTATCGAGACCAGTCATATTCCAGCGTTCAATTTTGATAATGCCCGTATTACAGAAGTTTTGGAGAACTTGCTGAGCAATGCAATTAAGTATACGCATCATGGTGGCGAGGTGATTGTGTCCTATACATGCGAAGAGGGCGCCATAATAGTTTGTGTCAAAGACAATGGGCAGGGGTTGAGTTCGGAAGATCAGCAGTATGTGTTTCAGAGTTTCCGCAAGTTAAGTGCACGACCAACGGGTGGTGAGAGCAGCAGCGGACTTGGACTAGCCATCGTAAAAAAGTTGGTTGAACTGCATAAAGGAAAAATCTGGGTAGAGAGCAAAAAGGGAGAGGGCGCTGCGTTTTACATGAAACTACCGCTGAATAGAAGTCCGCTAAATACAGAACGACGGTTGAAGAGGAAAAAGCAGCTTAATTAAGAGGCTTTGAACGCGTTAAGTGAGATTGAATGTCCTCAGCAATATTGCAGTAAATTTCGCGAATTTCCATGCTGGGCGATTGTGCGCTTTCCGAATTGAACCAGTTCCAAATCTTCAGCAAATCCAATTCTTCAATCCCACACCATGCAATCTGATCCAGATGATCTCCGCGTGTTGGAAACTTACGCTGCTTAATCTTCTTCTCGATTCCGGCATTCGACGTTAACTTTCGATTCCAACGTTGGGACTTTTCTGAGACAAGCCCGTCATTGGCTCCCTTTCGCTCATAAATCACTTTCCAGGTAACCTGAAGTGGTAAAAACACCTGCTCCATTTCCTGCGAGCAAGAGTAGGTTTGATAGCGAACGTTATTTTTCGATTCGCGATGTCTGATGCGTTCATTGAATTGGCTAAGGTTATCCGTGGTCAGATCGCGAAATCCATCCGTACTGAAAAGTGAGTTCAAAACGTTGAGCACCTTACCACCGCCGTTTTCCAATGCCCAATCAATAATATAGGCACCCCGATGAGGTGTTCCAATTGTCGTTAAACTGGCAACTTTACCGGCCATTCCACCGACGGTTATCATATGGCGTGCATCGAGGCCACCCATACTATGTCCAATAATATGAACTTTCTTATGTCCGGTTTCCGACAAAATTTTCAAGATAGATGTTTTTAAGTCATTCGAGCGGGTCTTTAAACTGCCGGTAAAGCTGACGCGGGAAGTATAGGCTTCTATACCACGGGCATTCAGATGGCTACAGATGCCACTGAAATAGTGAAAACGATCGAGTGCACCATGAACATCATAAAGTGGGTTCTTTAGCCAGCTGGACGCCATATGAAAAAGGATATCCGGGCGCAGTATGCCGTGGGCAAGCACCACCGGATACGGTCGTTTTACAGACGTACGCTTTACCGACTGAAGTTGATGTTCATTTGCTAGCTGCATTGGTTCTCCATCCACATGCCCGGTGCCAGATATGCGACTACGTTTTAGCCGACATATATAGTAACTAACCAAATAGTGACGTGGTTCTGCACAAACTAAATCACAGGCTATGTATGTAAAATAATAATGCTTTGGCGGCGGAAATGCAAATTTGGCGGAGGTAGTAACTATTGAAAAAATGAGGATTGGCGACAAGTAGCCCACGGTCGAAACCGTGGGCTAAAATAACTTTTATCTATTTTTCGAGGTCTTTTAGCTTTTTACTGAGCTTTTCGACTTTGGCAGTCAGTTTCTCGACCTTTACCTTCAGCTCATCTACTTCGTTTCCACGAGTAAACCCAAAGGAGTTGATTGCATTGGACAGGTTTTCTTCGACAATTTGCGCAACGTCGCCTGCTCTAACAGCAACGTCATCACGCAAACCTTTGATAAAAGACTCACTTTCATCTTCGAGCTCTTTGCCCTTTTGACGCAGGCCTTCACCGCGTTCGACAAAATCCTGAAAGAGCTTGGCGCCTTCTTTTTCAATCGTAGAAAACATGCCTAATCCGGCAAGCCAGATTTCGCGTGAACGCTCGGTTACTTCTTCCTGAATTTTTCGTGCTTTATCCTGCAAATCTTTTTGTTTATCGTCAGTCATGTTTTCTCCTGTCTCAACATTTTATTGAAAGTTCTAGCTGTCTTTCTTATCATCGCCTTTTTGCGAATTGGCCAAATTTGTTATCAGGCTTTCCAGAGATTCAATGCGTTTTTTCAGGCCGTCCATCTCTTCGCTTTCACCACTGTTGAACAATTTGTTCAAACTAAGGCCTTCCGGAATAAACTGATCGATGCGCTTTTTCACTTCCTGAAAACCGTCATCGAGCATATGGTTTCCCATGCGAATAACGTCGTGCAGGACCTCGGTAGAAAGCGGATTCCTCCCCTTCTTCCCCTCTTCAAAAATCACCTGAGTCAGAGTTTGGGTAGTGATATCCTTCTCTGTGCTTTGCTCAATAACCTTTACGTCAACGCCATCACGAACAAGTCCGGCAATTTCTTCCAGCGAAATATACTTTCTGCTCTCGGTATCATATAGCTTGCGGTTATCATAGCGCTTAATAATTCGACTCATGTTCTTCCCCTCAATTCAACGTCATCAGCTACGCTTTTGCAGCACTTCGACTGCTTCAGCCAGCTTATCTATTCTTGCATTCAATTCATCAATTTCCCTGCGGGTTGAAAAGCCAAAGGTCTTTAGTCCGGTATCAATTGATGATTCAAGCAGCTGTAAGACTTCATCTGCGCGCTCGAAGACATCTGCACGTATGCCTGTTGCTGTCGTACTAACAGTGTTTTCCAACTGACCACCTTTTTCCAGCATAACCTTCGCCTGCCGTGCAACAGAATCTACCAATTGTCCTGCACCTTGTCCAACAACATTCAAGAGGCCAAGCCCGGAAAGCCAGACATTGCGTAACAGTGGCTGGAGGTCAATCTCTGTAGATAGTGTTTGTTCGGGAGTAGCTTTCATTTCATCCTCTTTTCATTATGATGAAACAAAATAACACAATGCGTCAACATTGTCAAGTGATTTCATGACGCAGTGCGTAAAAAAGTAATGAGGTAGCAGGGTGACTGGGCGACTGGGCGACTGGGCGACTGGGCGACTGGAATCAATTTTCCAATGATCAATAATCAATGATCAATTATAAATGGACAATCATAATTCATAATTCATCAATCATCATTGCGTCACCCGAGTTCTTTTCGCCTCTCAAGCGCCTGTTTTTTAACAAATTCAGCGATCTTGAAATCTCGTTTTTCTTCATCGCTTTCAATAATAATTTCAGGAACTCTGGTTGGCTTGCCGTTTCTATCGAGTGCTACAAAATTGAAGTGTGCGCTGGTACATAATACATAATCGCAAGTTTGCGGATCTTCCGCATACACGCCAACTTTTACAACAATCGAGGTCTTTCCTACCCAAACGACCTTTGCGACCGTCTCGATACGATCCCCTACCCTGATCGGCAGCTTAAAATCTATCGCCTCCGTCGATGCCGTCACAACCGGCATGCCGGCAAAGCGACCAGCTGCAATTCCGGCAATCTTATCCATTATTGCCATTACGCGTCCACCAAACATGCTGCCCAGCGGGTTTGCGTCATTTGGAAAGACCAGTTCCCAGCTTCGTACTTCTTCGGGTACACGTGCTGCAGGTATATCACTAATTCTACTCTTAGCCATTATAATTTCCTTCTCGATGATTGCTTAAATAAAAACCGCCCGCTCAAGCTAAGAGCAGGCGGTTATAAAGTCAATCGACAGAAATGTTTTTAACCTTAAATAACATCGATCCCGAAAAAGCGGGAAAGTATTGTAAAGAAGGTGATTATTGCCAGTAGTGCCGGGCAAAAGTAAGAGATTGCAAAGTTTATATACGATTCGACATTTGATCCCTTGTAGTTTGGATTGCCCAGAGCGATTTCCTCACTCAGATTCTCCTTCTTCCAGACATACGCTGCAAAAATCGTAATTAAGCAGCCGCCGAGAGGTAATAGCGTATCGTTGGCAATATAGCCGATGAAGGTCATAAAATCTTTGGGTTCTGCTGCACCAAAGAAGCCTGTAAATGTAGATAGGAAGTCATTTGCTCCGTTCGACAGCAGAGACGGAATCCCAATAACAAAGATAAATCCGGCAATTGCCCAAACCGCCCTCTTACGTGGCCAGTTATGCTCATCAACCATATAGGAAACCGGCACTTCCAGCAGAGAAACTGTTGAGGTTAAGGCAGCAAAGGAGAGCAATAGGAAGAACAATGAACCGATAATAATGCCAAAGTTGGGGCCAAGCGTTTTAAATACACCCGGAAGTGTAACAAAAATCAACCCTGCTCCACCAGTAGGTTCGAGTCCCTGTGAAAAGACAAACGGAAACATCATCAAACCAGCGATAAAAGCAAAGCCCACATCCATCAGGGTAATCATCGCGGCAGAGGTGATAATGTTCTCTTTACGAGACACGTAGCTTCCATAAGTTATCAGAGCACCCATTCCAAGCGACAATGAAAAGAATGCTTGTCCCAGAGCGGCATATACAACCGAGCCGGTAATTTTAGAAAAATCAGGCACCAGGTAAAATTCTACACCGGCCATGGCATTGGGCAGTGTAAACGCGTAAACAACGAGGAATAAAATAATCGTAATCAGCGCGGGCATCAGTATTCTTGCGGCACGCTCAATTCCACCTTTTACACCACCGGAGACAATAAATGCAGTAGCGCTCATAAACAGAATTCCATACATGGCAATTGTCATCCAATCTGATACAAATCCACCAAAATTACTGCCGATGTCAAAGTTGCCTTGCACCATTTCCAGAAAGTAGCCAAATGCCCAGCCGGCCACCACATTATAATACGACAAAATTAACACGCCGCAAAACAGCCCCATCTTTCCAACAATAGCCCAGTTTTTAAAGCCAAGTCCGATAAAAGCACCTACGGGGTTCTTCGAGGTTTTTCTTCCAATTGCTATTTCAGTAACCATAACCGGAAAGCACAGCAAGAAACAAAATATCAGATAAAGAATGACGAACGCTGCGCCACCACCATTACCAACTTCAAAAGGAAAACGCCAGATATTGCCGAGCCCGACGGCAGAACCGGCAGCTGCTAAAACGAATCCCAGTCGGGACTGAAATTCACCTCTATTTGCACCCATATTAAACGCCTCAGTTTTATGTTTTCATAAAAGATTGCCTGCAGGAATTCGCAAAATATACATAGAAAAGTCAAATAAACATATAGTTAGACGCGCCTAAAAGTGGATTTTTTGCGGAATGGTGTGGTGGTTAGTAGAGGATTGCAGAAAGATAGCCATCAACATGATCGGCCTCGACAATAAGGTCAGCAGTCGTGCGATAGACAAGCACATTCGCCATAGCGGCACCTTTTTCGCGGGCAAAACGAACGGCAACGTCAATGGATGCAGCTGACTCCGGTGCAATTCCATAAAGCAGACCAGCCTCCATATCTTCAATTGACGGTTGCAGCCAATCGACCAAACCGGCGGCATCTTCCACAGAACGATTAGATATAATATCCGTTGCCGCCATTAACAAAACTTTTGAGCGTGTGCCGGTTGCAAGTCCAATGTGCTTTGCTAAAGCCTGTGCATCGGTTTCTTCCAGTTCACCGCAAACCATCGGCAAAACGCTAACAGGCCTATCCAGCCATTTAAGATACAGCATCGCCGAGCGCAGAGCTTCGCTTCCGGCACCGTCTGTTTCTAATACTTCTATCCCCGGAAAAGAAAGTAATTCGCGGCGCAGGCGCTCATCATAAGACAAATTGCTACAAAACTCCGGCAGCGTGTTTTCAGACGCCACATAGCAGTATGGTTTCACCAGATTAGATTGATGTAGCAAAATTACCGTATTGTATGAAAAGCTGAGGATTTGCCGAACGGCCTTTGCGGCAACGCCACCGGATCGGCTGAAGTCTGAAGCGGGAATAATAATTGAGGAAATAGCCGAAGCATCGGGCAATTGCTCGACCGGTGCCTGCTCGAGGAGGAAACTTATTTTTCGCTGTATTTCAGAATGAGTATGCACGCTTCTTCCGGCTTCCATATCGTAGTAGTCGCTTACTGCAAAAAGAACAAAACCGCAAGCGAAACACCTGCGGTCTTGATATCAATACTTATACAGCAATCTTTCCCTTACCATTGCTGTTCTTGCCCAAATATTCATCGGTCGAGCTGGTAGCAATTAAGTGGCGCACCACCGTTACCTTTATCTGTCCCGGATATTCGAGGCTTTCTTTGATCTTTCGGGCAATATCCGAGGCCAGCATATTTGCCTTGGCATCATCAATTTTATCTGGCTGAATAAGCACTCGGATTTCCCGACCGGCTGAAATCGCATAGGTTTTGCTGACACCGTCAAACGAGTTAGCCAGCTCTTCCAGTTTGGAAATACGTTGTGCATATGCTTCAACAGACTCACGACGTGCCCCGGGACGTGCTCCGGAAATGCGATCTGCTGCGGTTACCAGAACAGAAACCGGCGAAATAGGATCTGCTTCCTCGTGATGCGCCAAAACTGAGTTGATGACAACCGGATGCTCATTATACTTCGTCGTAATATCAACCCCGATTGTTACGTGGCTACCTTCTGCATCATTGCTCACGGCCTTACCAATATCGTGAAAAAGACCCGCCCGCTTGGCAAGGGCAACATCTAACCCAAGTTCATTAGCCATGTTACCAGCTAACCAGGCAACCTCTTTGGAGTGATGCAAAATATTCTGTCCATAACTGCTGCGATATTTCAGACGTCCAAGATAGTTACGCATTTCGGGATGCACATTTTTCAATCCGAGTTCCTTCAGCGTTTCTTCTGCAGCTTGACGCACACTTTCATCTACAGCACGCTGCGCACGATCCGATTCACGCTGAATGGCTTTTGGATTAATCGTTTTCTTTTTTATCAAGGCTTCCATGGCGCGCCTGGCAACCTCGCGCTTTACAGGGTCGAAGCTGGACATTACCACGGTTTCCGGTGTATCATCAACTATTACTTTAACACCGGTGATGTTTTCAAAGGACTTAATGTTGCGGCCTTCGCGACCAATAATAAGCCCCTTCATACTCTCGCTGGGCAGAGAAACCGTAACCAACGTGGCTTCCATCGTGTAGTCTGTTGCCATTCGTTCAATTGCGAAGGCAAGAATTTCTTTTGCTTCGAAACGCGCTTTCTCCACAGCCTCATTTTTAATATCCAAAACATGCTGAGCAATTTCAGAATTGGCGCGATCTTTTAATGATTCGACCAGATTCTTCTTCGCTTCTTCACGATTGATACCGCTAATCGCTTCCAGTTTAGCAAGCTGCTCGTCTACTATTGCATCGGCACGCTCTGCTTTTTTAGCAAGGTGAGTTTCGCGATCTCGCAGACGCTGCTGTTCTTTCTTCAACGACCGCTCTTCTTCTTTTAAATCGTTCTCAGTGCGCCGAAGCTGCTTCTCACGAACTCGCAGGCGATCTTCGCGCTTGGATGTCTCGCTCTCGCGGTTCTTGAATTGACGCTGCATCTGCTGGCGTTCCTGCTGATATTTTTCCTTTGCCTTCAAGTAGGCATCGCGTTCCATTTTTTCTGCGCTTATCTCTGCGCGCTTGATTATGCTTGTTGCTTCTTTCTGAGCATTTCGCTTCTTCTGCTTGTTCATCAAAAAGATCGACGCGGCGCCTGCAATAAGCCCAACGATCAATCCGATGCCTATCTGCAATAAATCCATTTTTCACCTCTATTGCTTAACGCATTCTTCTTAGGTTTTTTTTCGCTCGCTCTTAGCTTTTGGACAGGAATCGACACTGCCTGCGAACGGCTCTGTTACGCCGGGGTTAACCATATAATTTTTTTCAAATTGAATCGTCATAGATTCCCGGCACAATACTAATATATAGGAAGGATTCTCGAGAGGAAACAAGTTTTTTGAAATACGTGAAAGACAGAACTCAGAGCACGGAACACAGAGCACAGAAATGAAGGAGCGGATGAACACGAGACCTGGTGAGCGGGAGAGCGGATGAACATGAGACCTGGTGAGCGGGAGAGCGGGAGAGCGGGAGAAATAAAGATTGCCTTATTGCCTTATTGCCTCACTGCTTCACTGCCTCACTGCTTCACTGCCTCACTGCCTCACTGCCCTATTGCCTTATTCACTTTTAAAACACAGATGTCAATGGACAATGGTCATTTCCTCGATACGTGTTCGCTAGCTGCGTCATAAAAGCGCCACGGTTTTTCAGTGCCTACCCGGATGCCAATTCGAGTCGTTTCAACAATAGTATCCGGGGTTTTGCCTGGGAGGATAATTAGAGGGCTTTGACAGAAATCCAGGCCATTCTGATTGCGGTTAATGTCAAACGCCTGACAGAGTTTACCCGGACCGCTGGTGAGGTCCCGCAAACGTTGCTTATTACGCCGCTCCTGCATCCGTTCAATACCTTCCAGTGGATCGACGGCACGAATGAGAACAGCGGCCGGAAAACCTGCCGCCTCAGAAACAACGTTCAAACAAAAATACATGCCGTAGATAAAATAGACATAGGCAATTCCCGCCTGGCCGAACATGACCTCATTGCGTGCAGTTTTACCAACGGCGGCATGACATGCGGGGTCATCCATTCCGATATAGGCTTCTGTCTCGACAATCCGGCCGGCTACACGATATCCATTTTGATCAAAAACAAGCCGACAGCCCAACAGATCACGTGCAACGTCCAGAGTTGGGCGCTCATAAAACGCACGCTTTAGCGGTTTATTCATCTCAGATATGCTCGGCAAGATAACGTTCGACTTGCTCCAGCGTCGAGTTAAGATCAATAGATTCCAGCGAAGTCGCATTGCGACAAATATCCATTAGCACCTTTTCCTGCAGTGCCCCCTGGTTTAAGGCCCGTGCATAGGGCACCCGATGAAAGGTCACCATGCCATAGGTGCTAATAAAGCGCCCCGGAAAGGCTTCTTCAAGACGCAGCTCCAGCTTCTTTTTCATCAGGAATACCGGATCGGCTACACTGTCGCGCATTTCAATGAAGTTGTTCAACGCCAGATCGGCGATGGCATCGGCATCAGCCTTGCGAGCCTTCTCATAAGCGCTAAAGACCGTTTCCCAGTCATCGCCATGTTCATCCAGGCATTCGGCAAAAATAGCGCAATCTTCAAAAGCGCAGTTCATGCCCTGTCCGTAAAACGGAACGA